>DITS01000034.1:0-93105 GCA_002422205.1 Alphaproteobacteria bacterium UBA6178 | reverse complement strand
CGCCCATGGCCCAGAAATTATCGGATGTAGGGACACGCAGGATGCGGCTATCGTCGCAGCCGGTGACCTTTTTCCAGATGTTGAAGGCCTCGTCATCGGTGTGGTAAACGGTGAAATAGAGTTTGTCTTTGGGGAGGGCGAACTCTTTGGTTAGTAATTGCCACGCGTAATCAATGACGTCTTCTTTGAAATAATCACCGAANNAAGGTGTGGTGGCGGGCGGTGTAGCCTACATTGTCCAGATCATTGTGTTTGCCACCGGCGCGCACGCATTTTTGTGAGGTGGTGGCGCGCGGCGGTTCGGGTGCTTTTTCGGCACCGGTGAAGATATTTTTGAACTGGTTCATGCCCGCATTGGTGAACATGAGCGTGGGGTCGTTATGCGGCACCAATGCCGACGAAGGCATCGGCGTGTGGCCGTGACGCTCGAAAAAGCCCAAAAATGTGGCGCGAATGTCTTTGGTGGTGGTCATGGGTGGAATATAGCGATCAAATAGAGCTTGTCATGCGTTATTCCACCCATCGTAATATTAAGCGACTTCTGGCTCAACATCCTGTCCGGCGGCTTCGGCGGCGTATTCGGTGGGGGCGCCTTCGAGCACTTTGGTGATCAGGCTGGAAGCAGCACGGATTTTCCCTTCGATTTCGGCAGAAATTTTGGGATTGTCCTTTAAGAATTGGCGGGCGTTTTCTTTGCCCTGGCCAATGCGTTGCCCATCATAGGAATACCATGCGCCCGATTTTTCGACGATGTCGGATTTGACGCCGAGATCGATGATTTCGCCCTCTTTGGAAATGCCGGAGCCGTAGAGAATGTCGAATTCGACGGTTTTGAATGGCGGTGCGACTTTGTTTTTGACGACTTTAACGCGGGTTTGATTGCCCACAATATCTTCTTTGTCTTTGATGGCACCGATGCGGCGGATATCGAGACGCACAGAGGCGTAGAATTTCAGCGCGTTGCCGCCAGTGGTGGTTTCGGGGTTGCCGAACATGACGCCGATTTTCTGACGGATTTGATTGATGAAGATAACGGTGCAATGGGTGCGCGAGATGGAAGCGGTGAGTTTACGTAGTGCTTGCGACATCAGGCGGGCTTGCAGGCCCATATGTGAGTCGCCCATTTCACCTTCGAGCTCGGCTTTGGGCACCAGCGCGGCGACGGAATCGACCACGATGAGATCAATCGCGCCGGAGCGCACCAGCGTGTCGGTGATTTCGAGGGCTTGTTCGCCGGTGTCGGGCTGCGAAATAAGCAACTCGTCGATATTGACGCCGAGTTTGCGGGCATAGACGGGATCGAGCGCGTGTTCGGCGTCGATGAAGGCGGCGGTGCCGCCTTTTTTCTGGCATTCGGCGACGCAATGCAGGGTAAGGGTGGTTTTGCCCGAGCTTTCAGGGCCGTAAATTTCGATGACGCGGCCTTTGGGGATGCCGCCAACGCCCAACGCAATATCGAGGCTTAAGGAACCGGTGGGTACGGTTTCGATTTCGATTTGCTCATGCGCGCCCAATTTCATAATCGAGCCTTTGCCAAATGCTTTTTCAATCTGGCTGAGGGCGGTATCCAGCGCTTTTTTCTTGTCCATGATGTGAGTTCCTTCAGTGTTGATTGTGAGGTTTATTTTCATCGGCGCTGCGCTTGAGCGCTGTGCCCGCCGATTCGATATCTTGTCCCAGGCCTTCCATGGTATTGCAGGCGGCCAGAATCAGCATGCAGGTGAATAATGACAAAGCGATCATGATACGTCCCATACTTTTCTACCCGTTTATTGTGTTAACCAGATGTAAAGTATTGGCGGCAGGATGCAAGGGAAATAAGCCAGTTATTAACGGTTATCCTGCGCTGTCACTCTGGCCTTTGCTGTTGATTACCTCTTTCACTTTTGCGGCTAATTGCTTGAGTGTAAAAGGCTTTGGTAAAAAATTAAATTCGCGGTCGGGGCCGAAGCTATCGACGAATGCATTTTCGGCGTAGCCGGAGATAAAAATAATTTGCATGTCGGCCATTTTGTCAGGGAATTGTTTTTCGAGCGCGGCGATCATTTTGGGGCCATTCATGCCGGGCATGACTACGTCGGAGATGATGACATCGACCTGACCGGAATGCTGCTGGAACACTTCGATGGCGTTTTCGCCGCAATCGGCTTCGAGTACATCGTAGCCTTTGTTGCGCAAAGCGCGGGCGGCGAAAATACGCACGGGGGTTTCGTCTTCGACCAGCAGGATGGTTTCACCGCCGGTTAAATCGGTGGCGCGCGCATCTTCGGCGGCTTCTTCGACGGGGGCTTGTGCGGCCTGATGCTGACGGAAATAAAGGCTGAAAATGGTGCCTTTGCCCAGATGGGTGGTGACGAAAATATGCCCACCGGTTTGTTTGATGATGCCATAGACCGTGGATAGGCCAAGGCCGGTGCCACTACCGACTTCTTTGGTAGAGAAGAAGGGTTCGAATATGTTGGTGATGATGTCGGTGGGGATGCCGGTGCCGGTATCTTCGACTTCGACGAGAATATAATCGCCGGGGAGCATGTAATCATCTTCGGCGGGGGCTATCATGTTTTTGGATGGAATGCCGGGTTTATGGATGCTGATATTGTTGGTGCGGATGGTGAGGGTGCCGCCTTCGGGCATGGCGTCGCG
Organism: Alphaproteobacteria bacterium UBA6178; assembly: GCA_002422205.1. Classification (GTDB taxonomy): domain Bacteria; phylum Pseudomonadota; class Alphaproteobacteria; order Rickettsiales; family UBA3002; genus UBA6178. The sequence continues at coordinate 90,462 of DITS01000034.1, read as the reverse complement.
CGCGTTGACAGCTAGGTTGATGATGACTTGTTCGAGCTGACCCTGATCGGCTTTGACCATGCCGAGATCGCGTCCGTGGGTCATATTCAGGGTGATGTTTTCACCGATAAGGCGGCGGATGAGGTTGGACAGCTCGGAGAGTAAATCGGTGACGTCAAGGGTTTTGGGTTGCAAGGTCTGGCGGCGTGAGAAGGCCAAGAGCTGACGCACCAGATTGGCGGCGCGGTTGGCGTTTTGCTTGACCTGCATGATGTCGGCAAAGGAGGGGTCCCCTGCGGGGTGGCGCATGAGCAGCAGATCGCAAAAGCCGATCATGGCGGTGAGGAGATTGTTGAAATCATGCGCGACGCCACCGGCTAATTGCCCAACGGCCTGCATTTTTTGTGAGTGCGCAAAGCGCATTTCGAGGTTTTTTTGTTCGGTCTGATCAATCAGATGCAGGATGAGCACGGGTGCCTGGTTCGCGGCGGGGCGCATGCAGGTGGCGTAGCAGGAGACCATCACCGGCCCGTGGCCTTCGAGATTGAGCGAGAGTGAAATGGGGGCGGCGGCTGATTGGGCGGCGGCTTGTTCGAGTTGGTTGGTGAGCGCGCCTTTTTCATCTTTTTCGAGGATTTCGATTAGCCGTATCGGTTGAGCGGATGTTTTAAACACGTCACGCGTGAGATGGTGAAAGGCGGCGTTGGCCTCGATGACAGTGCTTTCGGCGTCGAGGCGCGCAATGGCGAGCGGTGACAGCTCAATAAAATGTTCGAGTGTGAGATTGCTATGGGGATGGGTATTGATGACGGGCATGGTCATGCGGTGGGCACGCTGTCATTATCGGTCAATATGCCGCAGCAGCCGGTGACTTTTCCTGTGTCATCGCGCAAAATATATTGTTTAAGAGTTGCTTTACTCAGTGAGCTGTTTTTGTGCTGCAATAATACATTGCCTGCGTAATCACTGATGCCAAAGTCTCCCATGGAGTAGCCGTCAGCTTCGTAGATGATTTTCATGATGGTGAGCTTCGCTTCAAGGATTTGATTCTCCGTGTAGCCCAGCCATTTCTCGAGGGCGGGGTTGGCATATTCGATGATACCCCGCTCATCGGTGATGTATATGGCTTGTGGAAGGCTTGACAGCAGACTTTCGATTTTTGCACCGGATGCGAGGCCAAATCCGGTTTGCATTTTGATGCTGTCTTTGCGCTCGGGATAATAGGGGCGTCCTCGGACGACGAAATAGCCTGCTGGGCGGCGCAACGGCTCTATCATGATGATAAATTCGGAGACGGTGCCATCAGATTGGGTGATGGGGAAAACCAACCGCTCTTTTACGCCCTTACTGAGGGCTGCGTAGATACGCTCCGCGTCGAGTTTATCGACTTTGCCTTCTTGCAATAAATTATCGAGGGCGATGCCTTCATCATAGGCGAAGCGGGGAAACATTTTTTTGGTTCCGTCATCGGCATAAACGATGGTGCTGTCGGATTTGATAAAAAAGCAAAAGCTGGAGCCTAATGATGTGGCGGCAGAGAAGAGCATATTCTCGAATTCGGTTACCATCCGCATGTCGTTATTTTGCTGATTGGAAAAGAAGCTGAAAACGGCCAGCCCGATTATGGAGGTGATAATAATGATACCCGCAAACTGACTAGCCTGTGAGGGCATAATATAAATACAGATGGCAGTGATAAGGATAATGATAGCATGCAGAATCATTAGCCGCTTCAGCGGTTTATTGTGAGCGCGCGGCACAAAGTCGGGACTAAAAGATTTTGAAATGTTATCAGAAAACCGCATGGCGCTTAATTTGTTACAAATTCATTAAAAACGCAACGGCTTTATGGTTTGTCGCGCAAGTTGATGCCTTTGAGTTTATAGACATAGCCGATCACTTCGGCGACGGCCTTATAATATTCGAAGGGAATTTCTTCGTTAATTTCGGCATTGTCATAGAGCAGGCGGGTGAGGGCGGGGTTGCGGACAATGGCGATTTTGTGCGCTTCGGCGCGCTCACGGATGCGGTGGGCTACTTTATCGACACCTTTGGCTAGCACGACGGGCGCGCTCATAGTGAGGGAATCATATTTGAGTGCTACGGCATAATGGGTGGGGTTGGTGATGATTACATCGGCTTTGGGGACGGCTTCCATCATGCTTTGGCGTGCACGCTCACGGCGAATCTGGCGCAGGCGCTGTTTGACCATCGGGTCGCCTTCCTGCTGTTTGTATTCGTCTCGCACTTCCTGACGGGTCATTTTCAGATTCTGGATATATTCGTATTTCTGATAGGTGTAATCGAGGAAGGCGATGAGGCCCAGAATGCAGCAAATGCCAATCATCATGCGAGCGGTGACGGACATGATGAAGGCGAGCAGGTCAAATATATCCTCGTCCGGTAATATGCCCATTGCGTCTTTGAAGGGCCAGATGGCGATAAGAGCCACTGCACCGACGATACAGATTTTTAATATGCCTTTTAAAAACTCAACCAGTGAGCGGCGAGAGAACATGCGTCCGATGCCTTTGATCACGGAAATTTTATTCCATTTGGGTTTGATTGGCTCGGCGGAGAATACAAAGCGGTTCTGGACCGCATTGGCGGCGATAATAGAGCCTATCACCATACCGGCAGGCAGGATCATGAGAATCAGGATATTCATCATCAGCTCGCGCATTAAAAGCAGGAAACTGCGCTCGTCCAGCTCGAAATTTTCGGGGTAGGTCACAAAATTGCTCATAAGCTCTTTTAGATCGCCCATGAGCCATGGCGACATGACGATGATAAAGAAGGTAAGCGACAGCATGATGAAAAAGCTATTCACCTCACGCGAGGTGGGGACTTGTCCCTTTTTTACGGCATCATCCAGTCGCTTTTGGGTGGGCTGCTCCGTCTTTTGTGACTTTTCCTGTTCGTCTGACATGCGGGCCCCTAACTATGATCTAAGAAGGCGCGCAGGGTTTCTTCGACGAAGCTGGTATAGGTGAGCATGATGGTGGTGAGTGTGGCCATTAGCAGGAAAAACGCAATCATGATCTGCGGCGGCATCAGAATGAAGAATACCTGCATGGTGGGCATGAGACGCGACAACACGCCGGAGCCAAGATAAAACAGCAATGCAAACACGATATGTGGGGCGGAGAGCTGGATGGCGATGCGGAATACTTGCGAAAATAGCTCCATATAATGCTCGGCCATATCACCGACGATGGGGAATTGGCCGGGGGGGAAGAGTGTGTAGCTGTCAGCTAGCCCCATGAGCATGATGTGGTGAATGTCGAGGCTAAAAAACAGCACGACTGCAATAAGCGTGAGGAAGTTACTGATGACGGTGGTTTGGCCGCCTTGCGAAATATCAAACATGGTGGCCATGGCGAGGGATGACTGATAGGCGATGATGGAGCCGGCGATTTGCATGGTGCTGACCAGCAGGCGCGAGAGATAACCGATAAAAATGCCCACCAGCATTTCGGCGATCAGTAGCACGAAAAGGCTGAGCGGGGAGCCGGGGATAGCGGGCATTAAAGGTGAGAAAATAGGGACGAGAGCGAGGCTCATCATTAGGGCGAAAATTAAACGGATGCGGGTTGATACATAGGCTTCGCCAAAGCCCGGTAATACCATAATGCCGGTGCCGACGCGCACAAAAATCATTAAAAAGGCGAAAAGTTCGCTGACCAAAAACTGTTCGAGTAGCGAGGGTACCATGGCTTTAAGGAGCCGGTGTGGTGCCAGAGCCTTCCGGCTCTGCTTCGCTGATGACGCCGTTGGAGATAAAATCCGGATCGACGATGCGTTCCATTAGTCTTTCATTGAAATCGGACAGGGTTTGGAACATGAAAGGCAATACCAACATCATGGTAAAAAAAATGGCGATGATTTTGGGCACGAAGGTGAGCGTCATTTCCTGAATTTGAGTGAGCGCCTGAAAGAGCGCGATGCCGAGACCCACGACCAGTGCCACGAGCATGATGGGGGCACCCACAATCATGAGGGTCCATAATGCGTCGCGGCCAATATCGATAATTTCTAACGGCGTCATGCAGGGAGCCTAGCGCGATCGTGTGATTACGGCAATCAATTAGTCGGGTGGCGGATGCCTAGATCGGCATTTTGATGATGTCGTTATAGGCGTTGATAACACGATCACGCACAGCGACAACGGTGTTTAATGTTAATTCGGCGTTGGATACAGCGCTGACAAGATCATGTAATTCGGCTTCGTTGGCGATGGCTTTGGTGCTGGTGCTTTCACCGCCATAGCCTGCATCGCGGGCTTTTTGCAGGCCGCCGGTTAGTAGTTCACTGAAAGACGGTGCGTTTTTAGGGGCTTCCAGCGCTGCTGCCTGACCGGTTTGGGTTTCGGATAAAATCTTTTCGGCGACGCGGGTGGCGTCTTTATAGGCGGAGGCGGCGTGGTTGAATGAAACAGTCATGTCGGAAATCCCTTATCGAATCATATTGATGGTTTGCATGATCATGCCTTTGGAGACTTCGATCACATTGACGTTTGCTTCGTAGCCGCGCCGCGCTTCGCGCATATCCATCATTTCAACCATGGGGTTGACGTTGGGATAGAGGACATAGCCTTCCTGATTGGCGGCAGGGTGCGAGGGGTCGTATTTTTGCGAGAAGGGAGTATTGGCATAGCCGTATTTGCCCACCTGTACTTTTTCGACTTCGAGCTTGCGATCGAGTACGTTTTTAAAGGTCAGCACTTTGCGGCGGTAGGGCGCTTCACCGGGACGGGTGCCGATCGATTCGGCGTTGGCGATATTTTCGGATACGATGCGCAGGCGGTCGCTTTGCGCTTTCATTCCCGATGCGGCGATATGCATGGATTTGACGAGGTCCGACGAAGGCATATCTTACTCCTTTATTGCCTATTGGCGGTTGCCAATGGCGGTTTTAAACATATCCGAAGTTTTTTTGTAGAGGTTGGTTGTCATCTGATACTGCATTTGGGTTTCGGCGACCATGGCCATTTGCTCCTCGAGCACGACTGCGTTTTTAACGGGCGTGCGCTCATAGGTTTTTCTCATTTTCTCATCGCGGAAATCGTCGGGCATTTTGGGGGTACCGCCGCTATGCAGCGACGAGGTCATGCGCATTTTAAGCTTGTTGGCCTGCATCGAAGCAAGGCGTTTGAAATCGAGCTCTTTAAGATCAGACGGGCGATGGCCGGGGGTATCGATATTGGCAATATTATGCGACAACATATCCTGACGCTCAGCTAAATAGCCCATCCGCGTCTGCATCATATTAAACAGGGTTAGTTTGCTATAATCCATGGTCTGAATTTATCCACTATTGATATTTAATGTTTTTTGTCGCCAAGTGGGTAATTATTGCCTATCTTGCTAGTAATTATAACGCATTCAATAAAGCAACGCCAATAATAATTGGCCATCGGGGGATAAAATGCTATAGCTGGTAGCAGATCAATAACAAAAGCCAGTAGGTCACCCATGCTCTATTTGTCACGCAAGATCGGCGAGTCGATTATTATTAATAATAGCATCGAGCTGACGGTTGTCGAGGTGCGTGGTAAGGTGGTGAAAATTGGTTTCAATTTTCCGCCGGATGCAACGGTGTTGCGCAAAGAAATACATGATAAAATTATGGAAGAGAACATTGCAGCAGCGGGCGGCATGATGGGTGAAGATGATTTGCTGGAAGCGGATTTGGACTTTGATTTAGGGCCGATATTTCCCAATGATTAAACCGTGCGTTAGCACGATAACGAGGCAGGCATGTCGGACGACAATGAGCATCAGTTAGATATTCGTGATGTGGGGGTGACGCAGCCCGATGCTGAGCCGACTAAAATCGGCAAGGCGGTTGCGATTCAATATGATAAGGATTTGAGCGATGCGCCGATGGTTACGGCCAGCGGCAAAGGCGCCATTGCGGAGCAGATTCTGGCGATTGCGTTTGCCAATGGTGTGAAGGTGCGTTCTGACGCGGATTTGATAGAGGTACTACAGCAAGTCGATGTGGATACACCCATTCCGCTGGAGGCGTTCGCGGCGGTTGCTGAAATACTTTCTTATGTTTATAAAGCCAATGCATCGATGAAGCAGCGCAAAGCAAGCCATTTACATAAAGAGGATATTTTATGAGTAGTAATGTTGCCATGGCGGGGGCCGCGCGGGAATTATTGGATGACCTGAAAGTCTATATCAGCAAAGCAAAAGAGATTGTGGCGCAGGGTGATTATATCGAGCTGGAAGGGTTGGACAAGCAAGTGCATCGCATGTGTCAGGCGATCAGCACGCTCAGTGTGGAAGAATCACGCCAGTTCAAGGATGAGCTGGATGAGCTGATGATCGATCTGGATGAATTGCAGCAACGATTTGTGGCCAGCCGTGATGCGCTGGGCAAAGAATTATCGGGTGTGAGCAAGCATAAGCAGGCATCTGTGGCGTATAAGCAGTCGGAGCATGGGCCAAGACGCGAGGGTACGGTTAAGCCGGAAGGTGAGGACGAATAATATGGATCAGGTGGATATTGGCCGGTTCATTTTATCGTTTGCGTTTGTGGTGGGGCTGGTTTTTGTTGCCGCATGGGTGACGCGTAAATTGGGCATTGAAGGGCGTTTTAAAAAAACATCAGCTGAGTCGCGATTGCAGGTGATTGACAGTTTGATGATTGACCCGCGACGCCGGTTAGTGTTGATTCGTCGGGATGCACGCGAGCATTTGCTGTTATTGAGCGCTAACCAGGATGTGGTAATAGAAAGTTATGACAAGGCCGATGCGAATTAAGCGACCCCTCCCATTCTTAGTGCTTTTGGGCTTGTTTCTGCCGTCGCTTGCGGTGGCGCAGAGCTTATCGATTGATTTGGGATTGCAAGATGGCGGCTCGACTGCTGCGCGCATGATTCAGCTGATCATTCTGATGACGGTGATTACGCTCGCGCCGTCGATTTTCATTATGGTGACATCGTTTACGCGGATTATTATTGTATTGTCCTTCTTGCGTACGGCACTGGGTACGCAGCAAACGCCACCGAATCAGGTTTTGGTATCGCTGGCGTTGTTTTTAACACTGTTCGTGATGGCTCCGGTATTTGAGAAAGCCTATGACGAAGGCGTGCTGCCGCTGATTAATGAAGAAATATCGGAAGAAGAGGCGATGGCGAAATCGGCGCAGCCTTTCCGTTTGTTTATGTTGCAGCATGTGCGTGAAAAGGATTTGGAGCTGTTTGTGGATATGCAGCCCGATATGGTGATTGAAGACCCCACGGCAACGCCGTATCAGGTGCTGGTGCCCGCTTTTATGATTAGCGAATTGCGGCGCGCGTTTGAGATTGGGTTTCTGATCTTTGTGCCGTTTTTGATTATTGATATGCTGGTTGCATCGGTGTTGATGGCAATGGGTATGATGATGTTGCCGCCGGTGCTTATTTCGTTGCCCTTTAAGCTGATCTTTTTCGTGTTGGTCGATGGCTGGTATATGGTGGCGGGTAGTTTAGTCAGAAGTTTTGGAGTGTAGGCATGCCGAGCATTAGCCAGATCATACAGGGCGCTATTATTTTTGTGGTGTTACTGCTGTTGTTGTGGATTGCGGTCTATGTATTTGTGGCGGCGCTGGCAATTGGATTGTGCGTGGCGGCGTATATCTTTATCCGCCGCTGGCTGATTGAAAAGGGCATATTAAATGCACCTAAAGCGCCGCAAGAGCCGGGTGAACCCCATGTAGAGATTATCGAGGTGGATTATCACGAAGTGAATCATCCTGATGATAAAAAAATCCCTTAGTTTTCTAATTGAGTGCCGAGCTTAAACCGCCGCTGCTGATTTTATCGCGGTAGGTTTGCATGAAGCTTTCGATACGGTTGATCTGGTATGTGACCTGCTCAAACTGTTTGGGGTCGATGGGGCCGGTATCGTCGGTGATATACATAAAGATATCGCGGTTGGGGTTTTCGTCCATGAGTGGTGCGAAGTAATTGCGTAAGTAATAAAGCTGCGAGCGGTCGCGCTCAAAGACATAGGCGATGGCAAGCTGTAATAAATATTCGCTCTCAGTGATGGTGAGTGGCGCGGTGACATCGGCGCGGCTGGCCAGCAGTTCTTCGGCTGAGCGGATGACATTGCGCCAATCACGCATTTGCCAAAAGATATTGAGGCGCAGCATGGACGCATCCTCGCTGGGATCACCCGATAGCATGGTAATGGCGCGCTCATGATTGCCGGTTTCGGATAGGCCAAGCGCGGTGAGCTGCTGGCGTTTGCGGTAGAGCTCGTCGGAATTTTCGCCGTAGCCGGTGAGCTCCAATACACTAAGTGCCTTTTCGGGCATTTCATTTAGCAGGTAGATGAGTGCCAGCTGGGCACCTAAACGGCTGCGCGATTCGCCTTCCTGGCGGAATTGAATTTGGTGTTCGAGCAAGGCGGCGGCGCGGTCGAGTAAATCGACGCTGGCTAAGCGGTCAGCAAGATTCTGGATCATGGTGTCACCGGCAATGCCCACAGGCGTTAGCTCACGGAACTCATAAAAGATGGATAAGGCCTGCAGCGGCTCTAACTCGTCGGCTTTGCCTTCGGCGTAGAGCATGTTGAAGGTTTTGGCCATGTCGCGGGCGGTGGTGAGCGCGAGCGCCGAATCAGGGAAATGGGTGATCAGCTCGCGCCATGCACGCATGCCGTCAAGGTAGTTGCCCTGATCAACATAGAGCTGGCCGAGGAAGCTGAGCAGCCCCAGCTCGAGCGTGTCGCCCCGCCAGACAATGCGTAGGCGGTCGAGGCGTTTGGTGGCTTCTTCGATGGGCATCATGTCGTTGTTATAGAGTAATGCGGTGAGCGAGAAATCGGCGCGGGCGCGGATGAAGCGGTCATCATGATTGACGAGCGGTTCCCACAGGGTTTTGGCACCTTCCACATTGCCACTCTCCGCTGCGATTTTGCCAAGGAGAAAATCGACATAGGGTATAAGGCTTTGGGATACTTCGTTATTGGCTTCGGCCATGGTGTCGAAGGTTTTGAGTGCGCGCTGATAGCTTTTGCGGTTGATATAATTATCGGCGGCCAGAATCGCCAGTTTTTCTTTCAGGCGCGGCGGGTATTTCTGGATAAAGGGTTTATAGAATTCGAGATAATCGAAGCGGGCGCGGTCGGTCTGGAATACATCCATCGCCTGGCGCCAGAGTTTGATTTCTTCGATATCCTCAAGCTCTTTGGAGGCGAAATCGGCGGTGGCGGCGGCATAATCGGCGGTCAGGAAATTGGCGGCACCGCGCAGCGCGGCAAGCTGACGGTCGATGTAGAATCCACGATCTTCGGCGGCAATAGTATCGAGTAGTGCACGGGCCTCATAGGCCAGGCCTTGCCCTAAATAAAGCTGAGCGAGCTTTAAGCGCAGCGAATTGGCGCGGATGGGCGCAGCGCCCATGAGTTGGCGTTCGATTTCCTGCCGTGCTTCGGGGAATTTTCCGGGCTCGACTTTCCATTGCTCGTAGGGAAACAAGGTGGTGGCAAGGGTGCGCAGCGCTTCCATTTCGGTGGCGGCTATGGCGGGTAAGTCTGTGGATAGGCTGAGGCCGTTTTTGCTGGTAAGGCGAAGGCCGTTACGCAGGGGCGCTACGCGCGCGAAGTCAGATTTTTTGATAATGGCCATGCCTTGTGCGCTGGCGAGTAATGAAAAATCGACAAATTCGCGCGAGGGGTAAATCGCTTCGCCCGCATTATAGAAGGGGGTTATGATGATTTGATCGCCCCATAGCGGGTCGGTGATGGTGGCGGGCTCGGCATATTCGAGCACGGCGGCGTAGATATTGGGTAAGCGCGCATCGGCATTGACGGCTAGCTCAATCGGCCTTTGGGGGATTTGCTGATAGTTGGAGAGGGTCACGATCCATTCCATATTTTCTTTGGAGCGGGTGACTTTGGCATAAATGCTGCCGTCGGTTTCGAGGCGCAATACCAGATTGGTAGGATGCTCGACCCGCGTCATTTTTTTGACGGAGGCGGGCAGGATGCTTGCCAGCATGGTTTCGTTGATGGGTTGTTTGTCGCTGAATGCAATCCACAAATCCTTATCGCGGAAAAAGACGGCGGCGGCAACGCGGTGTTGCCAGCCGAAATGTAAATCATTGCCGGTCGTCATTGCTTTAGAGGTCACCATTAAAGGTTTGGACGTGTCGGGCCGGAGCGAAGGCAATAAGTCCACTTGTGGTTGTTTTGCGTCTTCGGGTGTCAGAACGGTCACTTCAGTTTCGGGCGTCTCGGTGACTTCTGGTGTGGGTGTGGCAGTTTGTGTTTGCGCTGCTGATGCTGGCTCGGGGGCGGTGACAGGTACCGGTTCTTCGGCAACAGGAGGGGCTGGCTCTGCTGGGGGCGGGGTTTGCGCGGCAGGTTCCTCTGGTTCTGGGGTTGGGGTTGGCTCAGACAAGGGTACAGGCTCAGGGGGGGCTGGGGGCGTTTCTGCTGGTACAGGTGGTACTGGTTCTGGTGCAGGGGCTACAGCCGGTGGCTCTACCGGTGCTGTTGGCGTGGCAGCGGCTGGCGTTGTTGGTTGTGGCTCAGGCGCGGCAGGCGGTGCGGCGGCTGGCTCGGGCGAAGCTAGAGCGGGAGCAGGCTCGGGTGTGGCTTGTGCTAAGGATTGACCGGTGGTAGCGGGTACCAGAGTTGCCTGGGGGGCTATAGGTGCGGCGGGGGGCGTGACTGGCGGTGGCGCTGACGGTGTGGCAACGGTGGGTGCGGTCGAAGCAAGAGGCCGGTTGGTATTAAGGATATCGATGCCGTTGGCGTTGCCGCTTACAAAATGGCGGACGCGATAGGGCTGATCAAAATTGAGGATAATCTGGCGGCCATCGGGTGATACCTGACTGGATTGCAGGCGGCCCTGCATTTGGTTTTTGAGGGCGCCTAAGTCAATGTTGGCGGCTTTGTCGAAGGTGAGGGTGACGCCTTGAGTTGATTCTTCGACTTTGAAGCGGACTTGCTCGGGCCAGTTGAAGGTGACACGGGTAAAATCGCGGATCTGGCGGGTGGTAATGTCGGGAGATATGGCGGCGTAGGATGGCGGTATGCTCCCGATTATCAGGAGCATAGTGTAGAAGGTCACTCGTATGATTGTTGCTTTTGTCGCCATTTTCCCCGCCGAGTATTGTTATTTTCTAGTGCATTATCGCTAGCGCTTCAATTGCAATATGCACATTGGCCGCAATCTTTTGGATTGCAGCGATTGGTAGCGTAAGCAATTTGCGTGCCGATAAAGAAAAAGGCCGGATAAATCCGGCCTATCTAGTGGGGTTGATATTGCGTTTGCTGCTCATGCAGCGAATCGGTTAATCGAGGCTGCCGAACAGCGCGTCGATATCGGCTTGCGAGGGGGCCTCGCCGGTGAGTTGCGGGCCGTTCATTAGTTCTTCGTCGGGGCGGTCGAGCTTGAAGGCCGATGTGGGGGGCGGGTTATAACCCTCAGGTAATGCGCCGCCGAATAATTGTACCAGTGTGACCACGCGCTCTTCAACATTTTCCAGGGTTTTGAGCACTTTGTTGATGCGTTGGCCGGTGATATCCTGAAAAGAGCAGGCGTCATAGATTTTGGTGGTTTCATCCATGATTATGGAGGTGATGGCGGCATCGGACACGCCGCTGGCGGCTTCCTGAATCGCATCCGTCGCGTCCATGATGATGTTGGTTGCTTCTTCGGTGGCTTTTACCACTTCGCCCAGTTCTTGTGCGGCAACATTGATATTTTTCGGCGCGCCTTCGTCGGGATGGGGCACCATGGCGATAATTTCGCGTTTGGCCGAAACGATATAATTTGCCATGCGTTCAATTTCGGTGCGCAGGAAATTATCCGGTGGGGCGTCTGACTGTAAGGTGGATGCCATGCCTTCTAAAATTGCACCGACATCCTCAATCAGAATCTGGCCTTTCTGCTCACGCAGGCCGATCAGGTTTTTAAGTAGCGAGTTGCCTAGTTTTTGTTGTGTATTGCTCACGCGTACCTCTAGTCCTCAGTCGTCATTATGTTGATGCGTTGATGTGTGCTAGATTGCTTCACCAAATACCGCTTCAATTTTTTGTTTTAAGGTGCCTGCATTGAAAGGCTTTACAATATAATTGCTGACGCCTGCCTGTTTGGCCGCGATCACGTTGTCGGTTTTGCTTTCTGCCGTGATCATGATGAAAGGCAATTGCTTGGTTTTTTCATCCTCACGTACTTTTTTGAGGAATTCGAAGCCTGACATGGGTTCCATATTCCAATCGGAAATCACCAGACCATAGGCTTTTTCTTTTACCTTGCCTAATGCCATACTGCCATCGGTTGCTTCGTCTACATTTTCAAAACCCAGTTGCTTGAGCAAATTTTTGATGATGCGCAGCATGGTTTTATAATCATCTACGATCAAAATCGGCATATTCTTATCTACAGCCATAGTCTTCTCTTTCCCTGTATTACGGTTAACTCCAACTTCCTGTTCGGAATTCGCCTTGTCTCTGTGCGATTATTATCTAAAATACCGCATAATTTTTAACACAAGGTTAACAGCATACCATTTATTTTGCCAAGGGCTATAGTATGAGATGGACGGATACGTATGATATCGCGATTGCTCTGGAGGAGGCGCACCCCGATAAAGACAATGTAAATCTGAGGTTTACGGACTTGCGCGCATGGGTTGTGGCGCTTGAGGGCTTTGAAGATGACCCTGAGGGCTGCAATGAAAAGATTTTGGAGGCCATCCAAATGGCATGGATGGATGAGAGGGACGACTAAAGCGTGCGGATTTTCAGTATAGAGGCGATGCAAGAGCTGGCAATTTCGTTGGCCCGTATACTTTCGCCTCATGATTGTATTACGTTGCAGGGTGATTTGGGGGCGGGGAAAACTACCTTTTCGCAACGGCTGATTCAGGAACTTAGCGAAGCTGAAGTAGGGGTGACCAGCCCGACATTCACGCTGGTGCAGACCTATGATGTGACATTGCTGAGCGGTGAGCGCGATGTGATATGGCATTATGACCTCTATCGGCTGGAAGAAGAATCGGATGTGGAGGAACTCGGGCTGGAGGATGCATTGGCCAGCGGCATTACATTGATTGAATGGCCGGAGCTGGTATTGGACTGGCTGCCTGAGGAGACGATTCGTATGGTGATTGAGTTTGGTGAAGGTGAATTTAGCCGTGAGGTGACGTTTCGTTCTATCGGAGCGACGCTCGAGCGATTAGAGAAAGCAGGGTTATGTTAGCGGAGAAAATGACGAATCGCAGTGCATTGATTGATGCGTTTTTGCTTGAAGCGGGCTGGAGCGCCGCCAGCCGCCATCCGCTGGCGGGGGATGCATCGTTTCGGCGCTATGAGCGCGTGATCCAGGCTGATAAGCCAGCTATGCTAATGGATGCGCCGCCACCGCAGGAGGATGTGACGCCGTTTATTCGTGTTACGCAGCTTTTACGCAGCTATGGCCATAGTGCGCCCGAGATTTATGCGCAGGACACGGCTTCGGGGTTTTTGTTGCTGGAGGATTTGGGCGAGGATTTATATTCGGCGGTGCTGCGGGCGGATGGCGAGCAGGAAGAAGCGCTCTATCTGGCGGCGGCAGAGCTGCTGGTGGATTTGTACCATCGTTATGAGACAGTGGGCAAGGCGCATGTGCTGGAGCCTTATGATGAGACCGTGATGTTGCGCGAAGTGGGATTGTTTGCCGATTGGTTTTTGCCACAGGCGGTGGGGCTGAATAAGGCGCGCTCACTTAAAGAAGAGTATATGGTGCTGTGGCGTGATATTCTGGCGCAGGCTGGATTGCGACAGCATGTGCCGGTGCTGCGCGATTACCATGCGGATAATTTGATGTGGCTGCCCGAACGGAATGGTTTGCAGCGTGTAGGGTTGCTGGATTATCAGGATGCTTTGCTGGGTGATACAGCCTATGATTTGGTGTCGTTTTTAGAGGATGCGCGGCGTGATGTGTCGTCTGCGGTGATTGAGAAAGTGTTGGATTATTTTATTGCAGCCACGCAGCAGGATCGTGATGCGTTTATGAAGCGTTATGCAGTGTTGGGCGCGCAGCGCAACAGCAAGATTATTGGCATTTTCACGCGGCTCTGTGTGCGTGATGGCAAGCCGCATTATCTGGCATTTCTGCCGCGTGTGTGGGGCTGGCTGGAGCATGATTTGTACCACCCCTTGCTGGCACCGCTTGCCGCATGGCTGGATGCGCATGTGCCTGCGCCGATGCGGGGTGCTTTTGAGGCGGATAGTACGATTGGGTCGATAGAATGAAGGCGATGGTGTTAGCGGCAGGGCTTGGCAAACGGCTGCGCCCGATTACGGACCATATCCCCAAGCCTTTGGTGCCGGTGCATGGCAAAGTACTGATTGATTATGCGCTGGATCATTTACGGGATGCGGGCATTAGGGAGATTGTGGTGAATAGCTCGTATAAGGCGGAGATGCTGGAAGCGCATTTGCGGAAGCGGCGGGATGTGACCATTGCAGTTTCATACGAGATAGAGCCGTTGGAAACGGGTGGGGGGATTGCCAAGGCACTGGCCATGCTAGGCGCGGAGCCGTTTATTGCGATGAATAGCGATACGATTTGTGTGGATGGCACCGAGCCCGCTTTGCAGCGGCTGATGAAGCTGTGGGATGATGAGCACATGGATGTGCTGATGTTGCTGCACCCTCGCGAGAAGGCGATTGGGTTTTCGGGCGCGGGAGATTTTGATATGGGGGTAGACGGGCGCATTCGCCGCCGTCAAGGTGAGCATGCGCCGTATATTTTTACCGGTGTTCAGATGCTGCATCCGCGCTTGTTTGCGCATTGCGCTGCGGGTGCATTTTCGATGAATGTGCTTTATGACCGCCTGCGCGGGGCGGATGGGTATTATAGCCGCATTGGTACGCTGGTGCATGATGGCGACTGGCTGCATGTGGGGGATGCAGCTGGATTAGCCGAGGCGGAGGTTTATTTTAGCCAGATTTAGGGACCGCTAGTAACGGGGGTGAATTTAAACGCGGAGCATTTGGCTGCGGTGAAGGGCAGGCGCGCTTTCGCATTTTTTGCCACGGGAAGCGGCATGTTTTGGGGTGGAAGCCATGCGCCGCCATTATTGCCGGAGATGACTCCGTTGGCTTCGAAGCCTGCTGCCTTAGCATTCGGTGCCAGAATGTTCAGCATTACCCCCTCGTCGTTATATACTGTGGCGCCATCGATGAAGGTGACTTCACCGCCGGAGGTGACTTTGATGCGGCCAGGGGGCGGGGTGACAATATTGCGGCCACTGGGGTGGAAGAGCGTGGCACCACCAAGCAGCGTATAATCATAGGTGGGGCGCAGTGCTGTGCTGATATAGAGCGGGTTGTTACCGCGCTGTAATATATGTGCGCCATCATAGGTTACGAGTGGCGGCGATCCGGCGCCGACGGCAGTGGCTGTGGTGTCGATGGAGAAATTGCCGGTTTGTCCTTGCACCAAATCATTTCCGAAGGGTGATTGGCTATTGATTTTACCTAGTTTCTTAATGGATTTGCCTTCGGGGACATATAAATGGACGGCTTCGTAATCCATGGATTGGCGCATGCCGATGCATTTGTCAGATAGCGGGAAGAAGTTTTCGACTGAGCAATAGTCTCGCTTGTCATTTTGAATACGAATATCACCAAATCTTGGCGAAGGCGGGGTAAAGAGTTGCTCCTCTGTGTAGCAATTGCCATCAACAGAGGGAGGGTAAGCTCCATTGCCAGTAAACCAGCCTGGATTGGGTTTTGGGGGCGATAAGTTGCCGTTCTTCCATTCCATTACTATTAAACCTTTGGTGAGCCCATAATTATCGGCCACCATGTCGGTGGAGCGGGTGGATATAGGTACTGAGTCGGTGTTGGAGCCGATTTGCTGATAGTGGGATTTGGCTACAAAAGGCATTTTAACGGCTTGCAAGGAATAATTCCTTTTATTGTAGCGCTTGGAAGGGTTTAGTGGCGCTAATACGCAATAAAATTCAGGAATTTTAAAAGTTTTGCTGTAATTTAGATCATGTGTGCCAGAGCGGCTGAATAATTTGAGATCGTGGCTCGCGTCGGCATTCATTAACACACTGTTATAGCCATCGTAAAAAGTGATGATTTCGGGGCCGAGTTCGACCGAAGCGCCGCATTGATGCGTCTTATCAGCGAGTGTTTCTGTTTTGCCTTCTACGTTGCATATATCGGTGGGATCGCCTTCGCCTTCACAGGGATTACCGACGACGCCACCCCCATCGCCGCCATCGCCACCGCCATCGCCACCGCCACCGCCGCCACTGCCGCTGGTAATTGAAATGGGGATATCGCCGGGCTTGTTGCGGCCTGTAATGGCGACACCCACGCCACCCAGATTGACGGCTCCTTTACCATCTTGTGGCCGCCATTTTAATGGTAGGTCACGCTGTTTGGCGCATTTGAGGATAATATCGAAATCAATTTTAAACGTTTCGGAGCGAAGGCAGTTTTCGAGCTGGTTACATGACGGGTTTTTGGGGCAGCTGCTACCTTGTGCATTTGCCGTGGTGGATAGCGCGAGTAGTACGAAAGCGGCCAAAAAAATGCGGGGGGGGACAGCCATTATTTGCATTGGTTTTCTTCCTTACCGAAATGAATCCATTCTTTTGCGCCCCAGCTGCCAACTATAGCTTCCGAAAAACCCCATTCGATGGAGGGTGTAATGCTGGCTGGGCCTCCAGCTTTAATTTTGTTATAAGCAGTCTCGGCGTGAGGTGATAATTTATTTTCACGTAAACGGTGGGTACTTAAATTTCCTATGCCTTGGGTGAGGCAGGCGCTGTCGGGCCCTGTGCCCAGATTGCTCATGCCCACGTCAATGTATTTACCGACTGTGTCCTTACCAACATATTGGACCAGCGCCAAATTGGGGCAGCTTGGTTTGCTTCCGGGTAGCACACCGCCGTCAGGTAACATGATGATGGCACCGCCCGCCTGCTCACCCATGGCTACCAAACTGTTGAGGCCAGTTTCTACATTGGCGGGGCAGCCGCCGCCATAGGGGAAGCGCTCCGCTGCATTGGACGAAGCCATAAAGCCACGGAACATGAGGGGGAGGGGAAGTGAACGCACGCCGTAATCGCCGTCGCCACGATCAATCAGTCTTTCAACGGTCGGTCCTAGCGCTTTGAGGAACATTTGTTCGGGCATTAAGCCGCTATAGGTGCGTTCGACTTTGGGGATACAATTGAGTCCGAACATTTGCGCGGTGCGGCATTGGGAGCGCATGACTTCTGTCATGCTTGCATGCGGGCTGATTTTGTCACCGGGACATGCGCCGCCGAGACCCCCATAGCACGGGCCTGCACCGCCGCCACTGTTTGCTGTGGGCATGGCTGCATTGGCGCTGCTGACAATGCCGAAGCTGCCGTCATCTTTGATTGCCAGCTCTGGCACCGATTGTTTGGAAGCGAGTTTGACATAGTCCTGCATTTGCTGGCCATAGGAGAGGGCAATATTTGCGCCGATGTCAGAGAAATAATTGGGACGGCCACCGATGGACTGGCCATGTTCTTTGCCGGTTTCGTCTTTACAGGCGTAGGGGCGGTCATTGCCGAAGAACTGGCGGAATACGGCGCCCTCGCGGCCTGTCATGCCAGCATTGGCCATTTGCACCACGTCGACGGTGTTGATTTTATTGATCAGCGGCATGCATTTGGCGGTTTGATGCATGACGTCGTCGGCTCTTTTGGGTTTGACACCGAGATCAACTTTGGCGCCAGTGGACAGCATCCAGCTTTTTAACGCCATTTTGACCAAAGGGCCGTAGCAAAAGCGTGGAAAGCCTACGTCATGCAGGGGATCGTGGCGAGTAGCACAGGGTGGTGTTTCAGCTGAAATGGGAACACCCCAGCATTTCATGGACCAGCAGGGTATGAGTGGGTGGCATGGTTTATAAATGCCAACCTGCTCCGCACGGCATAAGCGGTTATAGGTAATGCGATGCAGCATGTGCGCATTGGTTTCGCGGTAACGGCCAGTGGTGATGTTGGTGCGAATGACTTTTTGCAGCGTGCCGGAGGCGCGCACTGCATCTAGCTTATTATTATGATAAGCTGCACCGATACTGTAGGGGATATAATCTTCGGTGACTTTGCAGGCCTGATTGCTGGTGCAACTGCTGTAATGATCATTCAGCGGGAATTTACGGACTTTTTCGAAGGGGGAGAATAAGCTTGTCGGGTCCATGACCTGCGCGTAAGGGGTGAGTTTCAGATCACCTACATCCATAGCAGGCTGGATAAATTGCTGTAACGGCTTGGGAAATGCATCCTGTAATTTTAGTCCTTTGAATTGGCCTAGCCCGTAAGAGGCCAGTGACATTTCGCTGCCGGTAAAATAGCGCAGGACTTTGTCGTTGGTGCCGAATTGGTGAGAGAAGGGGAGCACTCGTTTCATCAGGTCACCCATTGAGCCGGCGGGCACAAAGGCGTAGGCGCTTTTGACCAGCGGGTTGCCGGAGCGTTTGGCTTGCATGATTTCTTCCGGCGTTTTTTCGTATAAATCGAGCGCCATTTTTAATTCCTGTCCGGGTTTGAATTTGGACGGGTCGTAGGTGCCGTAAGGTTCGGTCTGCATGGCGGCGAAAATACGGTAGCCGGTTTTGAAATCGCGGTCATAGACGTGTTTTTTGGCGAAGCCTGTGACGGTTTGGAAGCGACTGCCGATTTTTGGATCGCCGATGCGGTTGCCCAGAATATCGGTGAGGTCTTTACTGCGTATCTGGAAACCGCCACCACCATAAAAACTATCGAGCATGGAGCCGAGAAATTTTGAAGCGTCGCCGCTGAAGCCGGGGATGCCAGCGGTGGAAGGCTGGAACTGGCGCGACACTTGTTGCAGGAAGCCGCCTGCCGAGTTGATTAATTTGGGTGGTTTGAAACCAAAGCTTAGCTGGGCGTTGGCGCTATTGATGCCAAAGAGTTTTGCCAGCATGGATGGCTCGTTAGCGGGATCGTAGGGGTCGAAATCCCATACCACGGCTGAGGTGATTTGGGGGTCACTATAGGGGCGTGGCGAGTGTGGCACGACTTTTTCTAGTTTTTCGCATAATAAATCGGCGGTGCCCAACGGCATTTTTGGCATGCCTACGGTGGTGGGGTTGGCGCTGGCAGCCAGCACGCAGCTGGCGCCGCACATGCTGTATTCGAGGTGCCATTTGCAAGGGTCTTTGCCTTTATCAAATATTTTGGGGCAGGCATTGACGCGCCCGTTGAGCTTTCCGGTGTCGGTATCGTCGTCGCCTTGCTCGCGTTGGCCGCAATAGGCGCTGTTTGCGTTGCCGAGGCCAATATTAAACTCGCCAGCTACCGATTTGCACTGATAGGGCACGGTGGGATCATCAGGGTGCATGATAGGCACGAACAGCGCGTCGCTCATTTTGCCGATGATGGGTTGACACACGGTACTTAGGCGCTGCACCGGTTTTTTGGGGCAGGCACCGTAAATGGTATTATTTAGCGGGTCGTCGGCATCGCAATTGAGGGTTTCCTGTGCGTGGGGGTGTGAATGGGGGATAGTGGTGACTATGACCGCGAACGCAAAAAATACTGGCAAAAAAGATGGATGAAAGCGCAAGCGCATAGTTATTAACCCCGATCACAATGTGCTCTAGCATATTAAGCTATGTTTTTAGTTTCAACCACATTAACACAATAATGTTTCAATTTGATGACAATATCGATTTATGCTAGTAATCTGGCCGCTGGAATGATGTGCAGGGAGCTATGATAGGCGGGTGAAATCTTCTCATGAAATAATTGCCGAAAAACTTGAAGACGGCAGCTATTATAAAGAGGCGCGTCAATGGTATAACGTGATGTATCTGAGCCCGATATCGGAGCGGATATTTTTTGTTATTCTGACGATCACATCCGGTGTGATTTTTATATTCGGTGTGATGGCGCTGATTTACCTGTTGCCCATTTCACCTCGGGTGCCTTTTATTTATAGCGCTAAAAATATAGCCAAAGAAATTCCGGTTATTACCCGCTTAAGGGCATCTAAGGAAAGCACGAACCCTGCTCTTATCCGTTATTACCTGAAAGTTTATGCCGAGATGCGGGAGTCGTATAGCGAGGATAAATTTTTGCTTCGGCGCGAGTTTGTGAAGGTGTATAGCGACCCGTCGGTGTTTAATGAGTATAACCGTATTACCCATCCGGATAATCCACGTAGCCCTATTCGTCGGTATGGCAGCTTTACTGATTTAAAAGTTCAGGTGAAGCATATTACGTTTGATCGAAGTGCTCAGCCTTATAAGGGGACGGTGTATTTTACCACCGAGGAAGTGGGTCCCACCTCGTCGGAGGCAACAAACTGGATGGCAACTATCAATTTTTTCTATACAGATTTGGTAGAACGTGATGTGATCGACCCTAAAACTGGTGAGATAGCACTGGAATACGACGAGCCGTCTTTTCAGGTGGTGTCGTATGATGTGACGGAGCGGCTGGCTCCGGTAGTGATAAAATAGGGAACGCAAGATGCGAAGTGTATTACGATTGATGTGTTTAACCGGATGTTTGCTGATTGCGGGTCTATCTGATACGGCTTACGCGTTACAGGAGCCGCGCCCCGTTGCCACGGATAACCGTATTCGTACGGTGCGTTTCAGCCCGAATGAAGTGTATAAGTTTTTAGGCCATTATGGCTATCAGTCGAGTATCGAATTTGCGGCGGATGAAACCATTCAGACGGTGTCGATCGGGGATTCGATTGCATGGTTGGTTGATCCGTCGAAGGACCGGTTATTTATCAAGCCAATCGAGCAGGATGCGATGACTAATATGACGGTGATTACCGACAAACACACCTATCACTTTGAGTTGCATGCGCGCGAGACAGAGAGCATCGATGACAGGGATATGATTTTTGTGATGCGGTTTGTGTATCCGGAAGACGACATGGCCAGTATGGGCTATGGTATGGATACGGTGCCTGATTTTATGTCGGAGCCGGAGCGCTTTAATTTTAACTATACCATTCAGGGGCCTGACCTTATCAGCCCGTTGCGTATTTTTGATGATGGGGAATTCACTTATTTTGAGTTTCGCGATAAAAATGCAGATATTCCTGCGGTGTTTTATGTGGATGCGCAGGGAAATGAGGAGCTGATCAACTTCCGTATGCGCGATAATTATCTGGTGGTTGAGCGCGTGGCGTCGGTATTTACGCTGCGGCGCGGCGCTTATGTGGCCTGTGTCTATAACGAAGCACGGCAGCAAACCCCGATTCCGGAGCCGAAGAAAAGCTTTTGGGACCGCTTCCAATAGCCAGTTGTGCTTGCAATTCCATCTGCATCTCATTACTTAAGCATCAGCTAACTTAAGGATAACCCTAATGTCTGATACAGATTCTGTTTTTGCGCAGCGCTTGACCATTGAGCAAGTGGAGGAGGGCCATGATTTGGCCCCTAAATTTGATGAGCATGGCTTGTTGCCTTGCGTTACCACGGCGGCGGGTAGCGGCGAAGTGCTGATGCTGGGTTATATGAACCGTGAGGCGTTGATTAAAACCATTGAAACGGGCGAGGCGCATTATTACAGCCGCTCGCGCAAGGTGATGTGGCATAAGGGCGCAACGTCCGGTCTGGTGCAAAAAGTGACCGATATGCGGATTGATGATGATCAGGATGCGGTATGGTTGAGTGTGGAAATTCCGGGTGATGCGAGCTGCCATGTTGGCTATCGCAGCTGTTTTTACCGCTCGATTCCGACGGGCGCTGTGCCGACGCCGGAGATGGAGTTGGTTTACCGCGAATCGGAAAAAAGCTTTGACCCTAAAGAAGTGTATGGGGATGCACCTAATCCGACGATTCTTTAGGCAATAAAGCCGTTTTTGCGAGCGTTTTGAACGTTGAAACGCGTGATGCTGGCAATTGCGTCATCATAGGTGGCGCGCCCGACATCTTCGCCGGTATAGAGGCGGACGATTTCGTGGGGTAGCATTTTGTATCGGTTTTTGAGGAAAAGGACTTGTTCAACGGCGAGGGAGTCAATGGCGTATTGTACTTCTTGTTGTTGCGTCATGCTTAGGCTCCGTTTTTATTGTTGTATCGGCATTTCTTGCCTAAAATATAGCAATGCAATTAGCGGGCCAGTTTTTGAATATTGATTAATAAGGGTTATATTTTTTGCGTTGCGGCAAGAATATCCGCAATGTAGGCAAAAAATGCCTATAATAGGCAGAAATGATAGGGTGGGCCGTTATGCTATGAAATAATGGTGCCGAACAGGTCGTACGCATCGGTCCTGTTTATTTCGGCCTGCACGATATCGCCGGGTAGATGGCGGCGTTTACTGGTCAGGTGCACGATACCGTCGATATCGGGGGCGTCGGCGTAAGAGCGACCGATGATTTCGCCATTGCTGATGCTATCGATGAGGATGGGCATGGTTTTGCCGATATGACGTTTGAGGCGCTGTTCGCTGATGGCTTGCTGCGCCTGCATCAGGCGGTGCCAGCGCTGCTCCTTGACGTCTTCCGGCACGGCATTACCCAGCGCGTTGGCGTCGGCGCCTTGCACGGCTTCGTATTTGAAGCAACCGACGCGGTCGAGTTGTGCGTCGGAGAGCCAATCGAGCAGATATTGGAAGTCTTCCTCGGTTTCGCCGGGGAAGCCGACGATGAAGGTGGAGCGGATGGTCAGATCGGGGCATTGCTCGCGCCATGCGCGGATACGATCGAGTGTTTTGGCCTGATGCGCGGGGCGTTTCATGGCTTTGAGCACGTTGGGACTGGCGTGCTGGAAGGGAATATCGAGATAGGGCAGGATTTTGCCCTCGGCCATCATGGCGATGGCTTTATCCACATGCGGGTAGGGGTAGACGTAATGCAGGCGTACCCAAATGCCCAGCTCGCCCAGCGCTTCGCATAAATCATAGAAGCGGGTTTCGCGTTCGCGGCCATTCCATTGCACTTTTTGGTATTTGATGTCGAGTCCGTATGCGCTGGTGTCTTGCGAGATCACTAATAGCTCTTTGACGCCGGATTGTTTGAGGGCTTCGGCTTCGCGCATCACATCATCGAGCGGGCGGCTGTCGAGATCACCGCGCAGCTTGGGGATGATGCAGAATGAGCAACGGTTGTTGCAGCCTTCAGAGATTTTTAAATAGGCATAGTGGCGCGGGGTGAGTTTGATGCCTTGGGGAGGGATGAGATCGAGCAGCGGGTCGTGCGGCGGGGGCGACGCTTCGTGCACGGCTTTCATAACGCTTTCATATTGGTGCGGGCCGGTGATGGCGAAGACTTGCGGATATTGTTGCATGATAACGTCGGGCTCGGCACCGAGGCAGCCCGTGACGATAACTTTGCCGTTTTCGGCCATGGCTTCGCCGATGGCGTCGAGCGATTCGTCACGCGCGGAATCGATGAAGCCGCAAGTGTTGACGATGACCACATCGGCATCGGTGTAATCGGGGGCGAAATCGTAGCCCTCGGCGCGCAGCTGGGTCATGATTCGCTCGGAATCAACCAGTGCTTTGGCGCAGCCAAGGCTGACCATGCCGACGCGTGGCGATGATTTTGATGTGGGTGTGGTTGCGGTGTCCATGGTGCTTCTATACGCGCGTTCAGGGCAAAAGCAAGCAATATGCGACATTTTAAGTAAGGGGACCCTTACCCCGACCCTCTCCCTGAGGGAGAGGGAGAAGGAAGTCGGGTCTCCGGCTGAGCGAGGGGTGACAAGCTGCCACGATATCGTCATCCTCGGGGCGCCGTAGCCGATCCTGGGGATCCACTTGAAGAAAGATCAGGCTGGATTCGCGCTTTCGCGAAAATGACGGGTGGATGGAGTAGGGTGGTGGTAAGAGATACTGGTGTCGAGCACCAGTATGACGGAAGGGAATACTGATGGGATAATTGACGTTGTATGATATGGGGAGTGCGTTATATAGGGGGGATGACCCATCGTGCTATCTGGCATCACAAGATTTGGTTAGTGGCAGAGTTGCTGCTTTTATTTGCTGTTCTACCGGTGGTTTTGTCTTATTTCAGCTTAAAGGGCGTGCTGTTTGTTACGCTGTGGTTACTGGCGATTGGCTGCCTGATTGTGTGGGTTAAACAAACGGGTGGCTCGCTAAAATCGCTGGTCGCGTTTCATCATTTTTCTAAAGAAAGATGGAAGCCGATGTTACTGCGCTTTGCATGTTGCGCGGCGGGCATGGCGTTGTTTACGGCCACCCATGATGAAGGGCGCTTATTGCAGCTACCGATTGAGAAGCCAAAATTATGGATGATGATTATGCTGTTATATCCGATTCTATCGGTGTTTCCGCAGGAAATTATTTATCGTGTGTTTTTCTTTGACCGGTATGCGACATTATTTGTGAATCAGCGCCATATGATTTTTGCCAGTGCCTTTGCCTTCGGGCATGCGCATTTTATGTTTAATAACTGGGTGGCGTATTTTATGAGCATTATTGGCGGATTGATTTTTGCCGATACTTATGCGCGTACCCGTTCCTTGCCGCTGGTTTGGCTGGAGCATGCGCTTTTCGGGTGCTTTGTTTTTACCATCGGGCTGGGATGGTATTTTTATACCGGTAGCGCGCATTTGCATGTGAATGGCGGCTAAGAGATGAAGCCGCGCGTGTATGTGCTGCATGGTATTTTACTGCCAGCCATACAGATGCGACGTGTAATCAATAGTTTATGTAAGCAAGGGTTTGATGCGGTGGCGATAAGCTACCCATCCACCCGTTATGACTGGTCTGCATTGGTTGATCAGATATGGGCGCAGATTGGTGAGGATGTGGGCAAGCAGCCGGTGGTGCATTTTGTCGGGTTTTCGATGGGAGGGCAGCTGGTGCGGGTGATGCTGAATCGCTACCGGCCTGCGAATGTGGGGCGGGTGGTATTGCTGGCATCGCCTAATAAGGGCAGTGAAGTGGCGGATTTTATGCAAAGCTGGAGGTTGTATCAATGGATTTTTGGGCCAGCCGGTCAGCAATTAACCACGCATAATACGGCTTGCGATGATTTACGCGGGGTGCCTTATTATGAAGTGGGCTGTCTGGGTGGTACATGCACCATTGATCCTATCAGCTATTACTTGATTAAAGGGCCAAATGACGGCAAGGTATCGGTTGAAAGTAGCCAATGCGAGGGGATGACGGATTATAAAACGCTACCGGTAAGCCATACATTTTTTCCGCTGAGCCGCAATGTGATAGCAGAGACCGCGCATTTTTTGCAGCATGGGCAATTTAGACAATAGCCCGTTTGCTGTCGGCTATTAATTTCACGATGCTATAGAGTACCCAAGCGTTGAGCATGTGCCACAGGAAGTGGGTGCCCGTAGGAATTTGCGCGCAAACTTCCATATCGATGGTGCGGAAAAACAATGAGGCGGTGAAGACCAGCAATATAGCGGTGAGGTCGCGCCAGGCTTTGTAATGCTTTTTGAGGGATAGCAAGGCGATAATAAAGCCCAGCATTAAATAGGTGGGCAGATACATGACGGAGCCATTGAGCAGATCGCGCGGGGCGCCGGTTTCGAATGCGATGGTGAGCATGATAAAGCCAAGCCAGATGACGAGCGCTTGCCACCAACTGAATTGCAATAGCCGCATGGTGAGGCTGAAAATGGTAACGTTAATGAAAATATAGATAGGGATAATATCGGCAATGACCGTCCATGGGCGAGTATGCGTATGCCACAGGCCACTGCCAATGCCGATTGCGAACATGCAGAAGATCAATGTCCAGATGTCGCCCATGCTTTTAAAGCGCTTGTCAGGTATTGATTTAATCAGGCGATAGGCCATGAGGGCGCATAAAATGAAGGCCAGATTAGTGATGGCGTTCAAGGGTTCACCCCAAAAAGATGCATCGCCCGAGCGTTCGCAATAGGCGTCAAGATAGGTAAGAGTGGATGCGGTGTTTATTTCATCGACCATTTATGCCGTCCTGTTGCTTTCATCATCGCCATGCGGCGCAAGCGCGCATCGCGGTTAACATTGCGGATGACCTGTTTCATGAGGATGTACAGTAGCAGCGCATTGAGTGAATGCCAGAGAAAATGCGTGCCGATGGGTATAGTGTCGCATACGGCGTTATCGATGGCGCGGAAAAAGAGCGAAATCACCCCGATGAGCGACGCGAGCAAGAATTGGTGTGAGGACGGGCGGCGCATCATGTGCAGGTAAATGGCGATGACGACAAGCGCCACCATGCTGGAGAGGTAGCCGATGGAGTCGTTCATGGCGTTTGGAAACTGGCTGACTAATATATGGGTGCTACCGACAAAGGCCAGAAAACACACAACGGTCTGAAATGCATTGGTATGTCCGATGCGTACGATGATGCTGAAGAAAAAGATATTGATAAAGGCAACGATGGGAATCACATCCATGGTTTCGGTGTAGGGGGTGGGGTAGATGTGATAGATAAAACTAAAAAGCCCGATGCTGAAAATCAGGATTGTGAGGATGTGTAAATCCCATATCCATTTGCCTTTGAGATCCTGATGGTCGCGGTAGGTGCGGTAAATCATGATGGCGACGAGGATGAAGGATAGATTGGAAATAGCGTTGAGCGGCTCGGAGAGAAAAGCATCGGAGGTGCGTTCGCACAGGCCATAATAATGTTGGGTCAGCAATGCTTGTGTGGTCATGATTAAAGTATAGCACAAACTATTAACAATTCATTTAATTCTCAGGAAGTTGTCTCGCAATGCAGCATGAAATGCGGCGGGGTGGGCGCGCTGGGCTGTCATTGCTATGAAAAAGCTTGGATTATTCATGTAAAAATCGCTTGCTCCCGACACTTTTCCATCTATAACCGACTATTGCATTTCATTTGGATATAAGGAGCAGGACTATGGCTATTGCCGCAAATCTGGGGTTTCCCCGCATCGGAGCGCATCGCGAGTTAAAAAAAGCGCTGGAATCATTCTGGAAAGGTGAAATTCCGGCGGCTGATTTGCAAGGCGTGGCCAAAGATATCCGCGAGCAGAATTGGAAATTGCAGCAATCGAATGGCATTGCGCATATCCCGTCGAATGATTTTTCGTTTTACGATCAGGTGCTCGATCATATTGTGATGTTTGGCGCGATCCCAAAGCGCTACGAATCGCTTAAAGGCGGCGATGCGCTGAATTTGTATTTTGCCATGGCGCGTGGCCGTCAGGCCGATGGTGTCGATGTGGTGGCGATGGAGATGACCAAATGGTTTGACACTAACTATCACTATATCGTGCCGGAATTTGATGCGAAGACCGAGTTTGCGCTGAACAGCGATAAAATTATCAGCCAGTTCAAAGAAGCTAAGGCACTGGGCATTACGACGCGGCCTGTGGTGATTGGGCCGGTGACATTTTTGAGCATTGGTAAAGTGCGCGACCATACCGAATGGAGCACATTGTATAACAAGCTGATGCCTTGCTATACTCAACTGTTTGCGGAGCTGGAAGCAGCCGGTGCTGAGTGGGTGCAAATGGACGAGCCGTGTCTGGCGCTGGATATTTGCGATGGCATGAAAAGCGGCATTAAGGATGCGTATGCGCAATTGGGAGCCGCATCGAAGCTGAAAATCTGCCTTACCAGTTATTTTGAAGGCTTACGTGATAATGCGGAGCTGACCTTTAGCCTGCCGGTTGCTGCGGTGCATGTGGATTTGGTGCGTGCAGCGGATCAGCTCGATCATGTGCTGGGTCTGGTAAAAGATGGGCAGATGTTGTCATGCGGTGTGATTGATGGACGTAATATCTGGAAAACCGATTTTGCAGTAGCACTGACGAAGCTGGAGAAAGCAGCCGCCAAGCTGGGTGGTGATCGTTTGATGGTGGCGCCGAGCTGCTCTTTGTTGCATACGCCGGTTGATCTGGCGAATGAAGTGAAGCTGGACGGTGAGATTAAACAGTGGATGGCATTTGCGACGCAGAAGCTGAATGAGCTGTCGGTGCTGACGCGTGCACTGAATGATGGCAAGGATGCGGTGAAGACTGAGCTTGCTGATAACAGCAAAGCGATTGAGCTGCGCAAAACCAGCAAACGCATTCATAATGATGAGGTGAAAAAGCGTGCGGGTAGTGTGAGCGCTGCGATGATGGAGCGTCAAAGTGCCTTTGCTAAACGTATTGCCGCACAAAATGATAATTTAAAGCTGCCATTGCTGCCGACGACGACGATTGGTTCCTTCCCGCAAACGCAGGAGATTCGTCAGGCACGTGCGCAATTTAAAGCGGGCATGCTGAATGCTGCGGATTACAACAAATTCTTACAAAGCAAGACCGAAGAATGCATCCGCTATCAAGAAGATGCGGGCATTGACGTGTTGGTGCATGGCGAGTTTGAGCGTAATGACATGGTGGAATATTTTGGTGAGCAGCTGAATGGTTTTACCTTTAGCCAGAATGGTTGGGTGCAAAGCTATGGCTCGCGCTGTGTAAAACCACCGGTGATTTTTGGTGATGTGTCACGTCCGAAGCCGATGACGGTGGAATGGGCGGAGTTTGCGCAAAGCAAAACCAAATTGCCGATGAAAGGCATGCTGACCGGCCCTGTGACCATTTTGCAGTGGTCCTTTGTGCGTGACGATCAGCCGCGCTCGGAAACCTGTAAGCAGATTGGTCTGGCGATTCGTGACGAGGTGGTTGACCTTGAAAAAGCCGGTATCAAAATTATTCAGATTGATGAGGCGGCGTTGCGTGAAGGGCTGCCACTGCGTAAAGCCGATTGGAAATCTTATCTGAACTGGGCGGTGGATGCGTTCCGTGTGAGTGCATCTGGCGTTCAGGATTCGACGCAAATTCACACACACATGTGTTACTCGGAATTCAATGACATTATCGAGGCAGTCGCCGCGATGGATGCGGATGTAATTTCGATCGAAACGTCGCGTTCGGCGATGGAATTGCTCGAAGCGTTTGTGAATTTCAAATATCCAAACCAGATTGGGCCGGGTGTGTATGATATTCACAGCCCGCGCGTGCCGAATCAGCAGGAGATGGAAACGCTGCTTACCAAAGCGCTTGATGTACTGGATGCCCAGCAAATCTGGGTGAATCCGGATTGCGGTTTAAAAACCCGTGGCTGGAAGGAAGTGGAGCCCGCACTGAAAGCAATGGTGGCCGCTGCGAAGGCGATGCGCGAGGGCATCGAATCGGGAAAGTTTAAGAAGGCCGGCTGATAAGACCGGATGCCGTCATGCGACGGCATGACAAAGTTATAATAAGGCCGCCTTTGCGCGGCCTTATTTTTTGCTGGACATAGGGGGATGGCGGGGCTATCACACAGGTGAAAATGATAATTATTATCATCCGTTATTTCCATAAGGAGACCTTCATGATTATCCGTTTTGTGCTGCCTATGTTGGCGGCGTTGGCTTTATCACTTTCGAACGCACAGGCGCAGGAGACTAAAGGCGAAGTCAATCTTTACTCGGCGCAGCAAGAGCATTTGATTCGTCCGTTACTGGATTCCTTTACTAAGGATACAGGCATCAAAGTGAATATTACGACGCTTGACCCCGACCCGATGACGGCACGCCTGACGATGGAAGGCAAGGATACACCTGCTGATGTGGTGTTGACAGTGAATGTGGGGAATATGCATAAGCTGCAGCAAGCGGGCATGTTGAAGGCGGTGCAATCGGATGTGTTGAATGCCAATGTGCCTGAATCGCTGCGCAGTGCAGAGGGCTATTGGTATGCGATTGGTAAGCGTGCCCGCGTGTTGTTTGTGCGTAAAGATGATGATGTCGCTATTAGCAGCTATGCTGAGCTGGCCGACCCGAAATGGAAGAATGCGATTTTGGTGCGTAGCTCGAGCAATGAATATAATATTTCGTTGTTAGCGTCGATTATTGCACATGAGGGGCGCGAGGCGGCGCTGGCATGGGCGAGGGGCGTGGTGGCGAATTTTGCGCGTGCGCCACAAGGCGCTGACCGTGATCAGTTGCGCGCTTTGGCCGCAGGGCAGGGGCGTATTGCGATTGCCAACACCTATTATTATGGATTGCTGAGCAACAGCGAAGATCCGGCGGATCGTGAATATGCAAAAAAAATCGAAATGATTTTCCCGAATCAGGATGGGCGTGGGGCGCATGTGAATATTCGCGGCGGGGCGGTGACGACTTATTCCAAACATCCTGAGCTTGCGATAAAACTGCTGGAATATCTGACCAGCGAGAAGGCGCAGGAAATTCTGGCGCAACATAATTTTGAATATCCGGCGAATCCTTCGGTGGAAGTGGCAAAAGAAGTTGCATCCTGGGGCGAGCCAGCGTTTGATCAGACCGCATTGGATAAAATCGGTGGATTAAACGCGGAAGCGATAAAGGTATTTGATGAGGCAAATTGGCCTTAATGTCGGGGCGCTGGCCTTTACAGGGATAAACTGGCTGCTGGTGGCGTTATGTATGGCGCCACTGGTAGCGGTTGGCGTTATTGCGTGTTTTCCCGATCAGGGGTCGCTGTCGCATTTAGCGGCGACGACATTGCCGCGCTATATTACAAATTCTGCTTATTTATTTGTGGGCGTGGGCGGGTTGGCCATGCTGATTGGTACCTGCACGGCATGGCTTGTGAGCATGTATCAGTTTCCCGGGCGGCGGGTGCTGCAATGGCTGTTGCTGATGCCGCTGGCGGTGCCTTCCTATGTGCTGGCGATGGTGTATGGCCATTTGCTGGATGTGGCGGGGCCGGTGCAAATGAGCTTGCGCGAGATGACAGGGCTGGCATTTGGTGAATACTGGTTTCCCACTATCCGCTCGACTGGCGGTGCGGTGCTGGTGCTGGCCTTTGCGCTGTATCCTTATGTGTATATGCTGGCGCGGATTGCGTTTGCCAGCCAGTGTGCGAGCTTGTTTGAGAGTGCGCATTTGCTGGGGATGGGGCATCGGCGGTGGTTTTGGCATATTGCCGTGCCGGTTGCGCGCCCCGCACTCATGGCAGGTGCGGCGCTGGTGGTGATGGAAGCGCTTGCCGATTATGGAACGGTGGCATTGTTTGGCGTGGAGAGTTTTACCACCGGCATTTATCGCGCGTGGTATGGTATGGGCGATCCGGTGGCGGCAGCAAAGCTGGCTTGCTGGCTGCTGGGGTTTGTGCTGTTTGCGATTATTGCCGAGCGCTATTCACGCAGGCATTTGCGTTATCATACGCAAGGCATGCAGCCGCGCAAAATGACACGGCTGGTGCCACGGCGCATGAGTGGCTGGCTGATTTGTTTGCTATGCTTGATTCCGTGCGCGGTGGGGTTTGTGGTTCCGGTGCTGGTGTTGGTGGGGTGGAGCTTGCATGAGGTGTCATACTGGCAGGATCATTTGCATTGGAATGCGCTGAAGCATTCGCTGATGATTGCGGGGGCTTGTGCGGTGGTGGCGGTGATGATTGCGATGAGCTTTGCTTATGCTATTCGCTTGCGGTTGTTGCCTGCTTTGTGGGTGCAGCTGGCAACGCTGGGCTATGCGATTCCCGGGTCGGTGATTGCGGTGGGGGTGTTTGTACCATTGCTATTACTGGATAAGTCGGTGGCACATTGGATTGAAACCTCGCAAGGGGTGCGGCCACCATTGCTGCTGACGGGAAGTATTGCGGCAATTGTAATTGCCTGTTCTATCCGGTTTTTGGCGGTGGCGTATGGCGGCATGGAATCGGCTTTGCAGCAGATTGCGGTGGCGACGGATGATTCGGCACGGCTGCTGGGAGCGCGTTATGGACGTATTGTGCGGTTGTTGCATGTACCGCATATCAAAGTCGGCGTGATGTTTGCGGGCTTTATGGTCTTTACTGATACGGTGAAGGAATTGCCTGCGACATTATTGCTGCGACCCTTTAATGTGGATACGCTGGCGATCCGCACGTTTGAGCTAGCGGGGGACGGGCGGCTGGTGCAGGCGTCGGTGCCTGCTTTGTTCCTTATTGGCATCAGCTTGCTGGCTGTGCTATGGCTGAGCACGCATTCGCTTAAGGCACAGGATATTCATTGATGTATTTTCTGGAAATCAACGCGCTGGAATATGGCTATGGCAAACAGATGATTTTGCCGCGTTTGTCTTTGACCGTTCATCAGGGGGATTTTGTGTGTTTGTTAGGACCCTCGGGCAGCGGCAAAACCACGCTGTTGCGGCTGATTGCGGGGCTTGAGAAAGTGCAACGCGGGCGGGTATTGCTGGAGCAGGTGATCTTGTCGGATGAGCAAACCCATATCCCGCCGCATCAGCGCCATGTGGGGATGGTTTTTCAGCAACCGACGCTGTTTCCGATGCTTACCGTGGCGGACAATGTAGCATTTGGCTTGCGCGCGCAATCTGCCGTGGTGCGGGATATGCGGGTGAAGGACCTGTTGCAGCATGTGGGGTTAGCGGATTATGCAATGCGTTATCCGCATCAGCTTTCCGGCGGGCAGCAGCACCGCGTGGCATTGGCACGTGCGCTGGCGCCCAAGCCGAAATTATTATTGCTTGATGAGCCGTTTGCACATCTGGATACGGCACTGCGCACGCAATTGCGGGGAGACACTTTGCGGCTGGTGAAGGAAGAGGGGGTGACGTGTGTGATGGTGACGCATGACCCCGAAGAGGCGATGATGATGGGAGATCAACTGGTGCTGCTGGATGATAGTGGCCATGTGCGCCAAAGCGGTACGGCGCATGATATTTACCACCATCCGGTGGATCGGTATGCGGCGCTGGCATTAGGGGATATGAATTTTGTAACCGCGCAATGCGATCAGGGGAAAGTGAGTTCGCCGCTGGGCGTATTTGCGGTGGATTCCAATCAGTCCGGTGCGGTGCTGATGGCGGTGCGGCCACAGGATTGCAAGCTGGACGCGCAAGGCGGCGGTGTTATAGCGACGGTGGAGCATGTGCTGTGTGCGGGGGCGCAGGATTACATTACCTTGCGGCTTGAAAGTGGCGACGCATTACGTGCGTGCGTGGCGCATGACCATCATTTTCGGATGAATGATAATGTGGGGGTGTGTGTGGCGGCGGACCGGGTGCATGTGTTTGGGAGCTAAGCGGCGTTTTGGCGCTTAGCCTTATGCTCGCTTTTGAGCTGATACATGAGTTGCAGGAATGACAGGGTGCTGCGATGGATGGAATATTCCATGCCTTTGGCAATGGCGCGCTCGCGTAAGTGCTGGCGCAGGGCGGTATCCTCGATTAGCTCGCTGGCTGCGTTTAGGCAGGCGCTTTCATCGGCGGTGTCAACTTGCAGAATATTTTCACCATGCTCACCAAAATCATGGACGCCACCTTCGATGGGGGCGATGACGGCGCAGCCGCAGGCCATGGCCTCAAGCGCGGTGCGGCCAAAGGCCTGAAAGGTGGAGAGGTCGAGGAATATATCGCTGCTGCGCAGGCAGGCGGCAACGTCGTAGCGGCCTAAAACACCGTAATTGCTGAATTCAAAATTGCTATCGAGATTGTATAAATCGAGTTGGCTATTATCGCAGCCGAAGATGCGGATGGCGATGGTATCGCCGTATTTGTCGTGCAGTTTTTTGAGCACGCGCATGGTTTGTTCGGGGCCGCGCCAATGCGTATCGGGGCGGACCATGGCGCTGATGGTTGTTTTGGCGCTGTTGCGTGGTGCATAATCAGGGAAGAATAACGACTGGTCGAGGCTGCCCCATATTTTATGGACCTGCGATTGATGTTTATCTTTGAGGGTTTGCACCACCCATGGGCTGAGCGCAAAGAGATTATTATGGGCGATCAGCGTGTAGCTTTCGACTGCCTGTTGCTGCAATTTGGGGTGTGCATCGAGGAAGAAGGGTTCGTAATCCTGCACGTAATAGGCGGGCATGATATGCGGGTAAATTTTGATGATGTCTTGCAGAATCGCGGCGGAATGAAAGATGGTCGCAATCGCCACATCGAAAGCGTGGGCGGCAGTGAGCAGCTCGGATGGTTTGCGGTAATAAAGAAATAAATGCGTGTCGGCAGGAAAGAATTGTTCGTATTCTTTGCGGATGGATTCTTTGGCGGCGATGCGCACATGCACGCCGATGGCGTTTAAGCCGCGCGCGGTTTCGACAATGACTTGCGTGCCGCCGGATTTGGCACTGCAATCGGGCAGTAAAAACAGCACCGCCATGTGTTGGTTTGGTTTGCTGAAATCGGCATTGACCTTGGTGGTGAGGGCGAGGCAATTATGCACATAATCATGCACGCGCTGGCGCACCTGATCCATTTGCGGATGATTGCGCAGGGCGGTGTCGATTTCGTTGAGTCGTGATTCGCTGTATTTGGACCGGATGGCGTGGTGGGCGCTGCGGGTGAGCTCTTCGCGGCTTTTGACGCCAAAGCTTTTCGATGTGGCGTGATAGACATAGGCATTGTCGGCGATGGCGATTTCGAATCCGGCATCGGCGGCGCGCAGGCAATAGTCATTTTCTTCGCCGTAGCCGCGCGGGAAAGTTTCCTCGTCGAGGTAACCGATCGCGTCGATGGTTTTGCGTTTAACGGCGAAGCAAAACCCGTTTGCAACGGGTACGCGGGGATAGGATTTTAATGCGACGCGGTTGATCGCTTCTGCATAAGAGGCGACGGTGACATCGCCTTGCAGTTCGTTTTGTTTCCAGTGCCCGCGATCGTCGAAAACGAAGGGGACGGATTGGTAGGTGGCGGCGTTGGAGAGCGGGCCAATGATGCCGATGGTTTTGTCGCTTTCGCCGCAAGCTATAATGCGTTCGGCCCAGTGTGGGCTGACGATGGTGTCGCTGTTGAGCAGGATGGTATAGTCGGCATTAGAGGCGTGCAGTCCGGCGTTGGCGGCTTTGGTGTAGCCTTTGGCCTGTGCGTGATGCACCATGCGGATATGTGGATAGTCGCGCTGATAGGCTTTCAATATATTAGTGGTTTGCGCGGCGGAGCCGTCATTGACCAGAACCAAATCATAATCGCCGCTGGTGTGTTTGAGTACGGACTCGATGCAAATGGCAACATAGTCGGGTGCGTTATGGACGCAGATGACGACGCACAGGCTAGGCTGCGAAATAGGATAGAGAATCGGTTTTTTAGCCACGCGCTTTTTTCCAATGATGATAGATGGTGAAGGTTTGGTTCATGTGCTCGAATGCGTGCTTATTGCTGCCGCGACCGAGCAGCTTTTTGGCGAGGGTGACGACACGATATCCCACCCGCCATGCCAGTGAATGTTGCACGGCATTGATATCATGTTCGAGCTTGTCGATGTAGCTCATCAGGCGATCAATATCGCGGCTGTCGATGTCGGATTTGCGCTGTAACGTATCGTGCAGTTGCAGGAGGGTCACAATGTTGTGGTGCAGGTCTGTATAGCTGCATTCATCGTTGCTTGCATCCATGCCCAAAAGCTCTTGTAAAGACGCCAGCGAATGGGCCTTGGTTTCCGTGCTTTTAATGGGGTGTATGGTTGTTTCTTTCATGGTGCGCGTAACTTAATCATTCGCTGCTGAATTGAAAACATCTTTTATTGCTTTTTTATATAAAGTGTGGCTTTATTGCTGCAATGCACAAAAAATCAAATTTAGTGAGAGACCTAGACTTGACACTTAAAGTTGTTCTTACTATATTCGCTGCATTGCAATATATGTTTAGATCTTACTTAGGAGAATATTTATGGCTAAGACAGCTAAGAAATCATCGGCTCGCAGCAAACCCAAATCTGCTCGCAATGCCACCGCTAAAAAAGTAAACCGTACCGCTAAACGCGCTACCACCGTAGCTAAGAATCAAGCGCAAGCGACGACGCGTACCGCAGCAGCGAATGTTAAGCGTAGCGTAAGCGTTGCAGATGATGTGATGAGCTTGAGCACCAATGCGATGAAGCAAATGTTTGCAGGCTCGCCGATTGATGCTTCGAAGTTTATGGGCATGGGTCAACAAAGCACGGCACAATTGTCGAAGCAGGCCGATGCGGCCAGCCGCTCGCTGAATGAAATCTTTTCGCTGGGCAAAGACAATGTGGATGCTTGTGTTGAAGCAAGCGGCATTGCTGTGAATGCTTCTAAAACGATGGGTGCTGAATTGTTCAGTTATGCTAACAAATCTTTCTCGCAAAATGTTGAGCTGTCGAAAGAGCTGTTTGGCTGCCGCACTCTGAACGATATGTTCGACCTGCAAAGCAAGCTGATGAAAACCAATCTGGATAATTTCTTCAGTGAATCGGTTAAAATGTCTGAGATGATGTTTAACTGTGCTTCGCATGTTTCGGAGCCGCTGAATGAATGCGCGAGCGCTACCGCTCAGCGTTTGAGCAAAACATTGTCGGAAGCTGCGTAACGCTTCCTTACTATGTATTTTTAAAAAGCCCCGCCTTGGTGCGGGGCTTTTTTTATGTCCTATACATACAGGGTTTATGAACAAAAACCTTGTCTGGTAGGGGGATATGTGCCATTTCTGACATTAAAGTGTGTATGTATTAATGAATCGGGAGGCGATTATTCCTAACCATCTGCATAAAGGCGATTTGCCAACGGGATTAACCTTTGTGGGGGATATTGCTGTTGATACGGAGGCCATGGGGCTGCAAACCAATCGTGACCGGCTGTGCGTGGTGCAGCTTACGGATGGTCAAGGCGATGTGCATATTGTTCAGATTACAAAGGGGCAAACGGATGCACCCAACCTGAAAGCGCTGCTGGAAGATGCTGAGCGTACTAAGCTTTTTCATTTTGCGCGATTTGATTTGGCGATATTGAAGCATTATCTGGGAATTCAGGTGGCGCCGGTTTATTGCACCAAAATTGCGTCGCGCTTGTGCCGTACCTATACCGAGCGGCATGGATTTAAAGAGATATGCAAAGAATTGATCGGGCAGGATATTTCGAAGATGCAGCAATCGTCGGATTGGGGTGCTGAGGAATTATTGCCCGAGCAGCTTGATTATGCGGCGGCGGATGTATTATATCTGCATCAGCTGCGCGATGCGCTGAATGTTCGTTTAGCGCGTGAGGATCGTATGGAGCTTGCGTTGCTGACGATGGCGTGCTTGCCGGTACGCGCCGAGCTTGATCTGGCAGGCTGGGCTGAAATTGATATTTTTGCGCACAGCTAAAAAAGGATTGCGGCACCGGAGGCCGTATAACCCGCAGAGGTTCTATGTTACGCCAATCTAATATATCGCAGGCTGAGAAGGATATCCGTTGCGCACAAGCGGTTATTGCGCAGGAGATTGCGGGTCTTGAAGCGTTATCTGGCGCGTTGGATGCGGGCTTTGTGGCGGTAGTGGAATGCGTGGCGCAGCTGAAAGGCCGTCTGATTGTCAGTGGGATGGGTAAAAGCGGGCATATTGCGCGCAAGATTGTGGCGACTTTGGCATCGACGGGTACACCGGCGCAGTTTGTGCACCCTGCGGAGGCCAGCCATGGCGATCTGGGGATGATTACCACAGATGATGCGGTGATGCTGTTGTCGAATTCGGGTGAGACTGCCGAGTTGCAGGATATGATTGCCTATACTCGACGTTTCAGTATTCCATTGATTGCGCTGGTACGTAGGAGCAGCTCTACATTGGTGGAATCGGCAGATCATGCGATTATATTGCCGGAAGTGCCTGAAGCGTCGCCTACCGGCGCGCCGACCACCTCGACGGTGATGATGCTGGCTTATGGCGATGCGCTGGCGATGGCGCTGCTGGAACGCAAAGGTTTTACACCAGAGGATTTTAATGTGTTTCATCCGGGGGGCAAACTGGGCAAGGCTTTTTTGCGTGTGGAGAATCTGATGCATGGCACGCAGGAGCTGCCACTCGTGGCAAGTGATATGATAATGGAGCAAGCGCTCATCGAAATGACAGCCAAGCGATTCGGGTGTTTAGGCGTGGTGGCCGACAAGGTATTGCAGGGAGTGATTACCGACGGGGATTTGCGCCGGCACATGGGGGACGGGTTGCTGAAAAAGCAGGCGAGTGCGGTGATGAATGCGCATCCGGTGACAATACGGCCTCACCATCTGGCAGCGGAAGCGCTGGGTATCATGAACCAGAAATCGATTACTTGTTTGTTTGTTGTCGATGAGGCGAATCATCCTATCGGAATTTTACATATCCATGATTGCCTGCGTGCGGGGGTGATGTAAATGGCGACGATCCATAAGCCGATTACCGGCAAGCATCATTCGCGCTGGATTAACCGTGATACCAGCAAACTACTTTCGTCGATCGGGCGGTATACGCGTTTTGTGGCGTTTAGCAAAATCGGGCTGGGTGTGGTGTCGCTGATATTGATGCTGACCATTATTGTGATTCCGGCGCTGGAGGCGGATAATGCGGGATTGCGGATTGCCTTTACGACGCTGGGCGATAGAAGTGACGCGCTACCAGTAATGACCAATCCGCGTTTTCAGGGGGTGGATGATAATAACCAGCCTTATACGGTGACGGCGGATTCGGCGATGCAGGAAGATGAAAAAACCATTGTGCTGGCAAATGTGCAAGCCGATATTTTTACGCATGAAGGCACCTGGCTTTCGATGACGTCGAAGCAGGGCAAACTGGAGACCGAGAAAAAATTTATGACGCTGAATGGTAATGTGACGTTGTTTCATGATCAGGGATATGAGTTTGTGACCGAGTCGATCGATATTGATATGAGCAGGCGCGTGGCCAGCGGCATGCAGCCGATTAACGGGCAGGGACCGATGGGGCAAATCCATGCGCAGGCGTTTGACTGGCAGAATAATGAAAAAGTGCTGCGCTTTACCGGCGGGGTGAAGTTGATTGTGAATGTGGGGGGATAATATGCGGCTGAGTGTTTTGATGGTGATGATATGGGCGGTGGCGTCGCCGGTGTGGGCGCAAAGCCTGCAGGCCGATAGCGACCAGCCGATTGAGATTACAGCGGATACGCTGGAAGTGTATCAGCAGGAGCAGAAAGCGATTTTTGTGGGTAATGTGCAGGCGGTGCAGGGTAATATCAATATGAAATCCGCACGGATGATTGTGCATTATAAAGGTGGGAATGAATCGGCGGGCGCGGGGAGCGTGGCGCAAGGTATATCGAGCATTGAAGCGGATGGTGGGGTGTTTTTTGCCAGCCCTGATGAAACGGCGCGTGGTGAGCGCGCGGTGTATGATGTGGGACGCGAGCAGATTAATATGCAAGGCGATGTGGTGCTGACGCGGGAGAAAAACATTCTCAAAGGGACGCAACTCACCTATAATCTCAAATCCGGTAAAAGCGTTTTGTCGGGTTCGGCGTTGTCTACGGATGGCACCACAACGGGGAGTGGCCGCGTGAGAGGGCTGTTTGTTCCCAAAAAAGAAGGAAATTAGTATGAGCTGGTGGCCATGGGCGCAGCCTAGCCATAGACGCGACCTTCGTCAGAAGCCGCCGATTGAGTTGCAGCCACAAAAAGGTGATATGCCGACATTAATCGAGACGCAATCGGGCCTGAGCATTGCCAATATTGGCAAACAATATGCCAAGCGGCCCGTGGTGCGCAATGTCAGTCTGAAGCTGAACCGTGGGGAAGCGGTGGGGCTTTTGGGGCCAAACGGCGCAGGGAAAACCACCTGTTTTTATATGATTACCGGTTTGGTGCAGCCCGATTATGGGACCATTAGTTTGGATGGTACGGATATTACGGCGTTGCCGATGTATCGGCGGGCGCGGCTAGGCATTGGGTATTTACCACAGGAAGCCTCGATCTTTCGGGGGATGACGGTGGAGCAGAATATTATGGCGGTGCTGGAGGTCTGCGAGTC
Organism: Alphaproteobacteria bacterium UBA6178; assembly: GCA_002422205.1. GTDB lineage: Bacteria > Pseudomonadota > Alphaproteobacteria > Rickettsiales > UBA3002 > UBA6178. The sequence continues at coordinate 50,841 of DITS01000034.1, read as the reverse complement.
GGAGCCACAACGCCGACAATTATTGCTGGATGAATTATTGGCCGAATTTTCGATTACGCATTTACGGTTGTCGCCAGCGATTGCCTTATCAGGTGGCGAGCGTCGGCGGGTGGAAATTGCGCGGGCGCTGGCTAGTCGGCCCTCGTTTATTCTGCTCGATGAGCCGCTGGCAGGGATTGACCCGATTGCGATTGGCGAGGTGCGTGATTTGGTGTCGCATTTAAAAGATCGTGGCATTGGGGTATTGATTACCGACCATAATGTGCGCGAGACGCTCGATATTATTGACCGTAGCTATATTATTCATGATGGTACCGTGCTAATGGAAGGCACGCCTGCGGAGATTGTGAATAACCGCGAGGTGCGCCGCGTGTATTTGGGTGAAAGCTTTAGCGTTTAATTATTAATCATTGCGTGACCTTCACAATAGTTATGGTACAATCCTTGCATGAAACCATCGCAAAGGCTTGAATTACGGCAGGGTCAGTCGCTCGTGATGACGCAGCAATTGCAGCAGTCTATTAAGCTGTTGCAATTATCGGCATTGGAGCTGTCGGCATTTGTCGAGGAAGAAATCGAGCGCAATCCGTTGCTTGCGGCAGAAGAGACTGCCCCGCCGGAGCCACAGCCTGAAATGACCGAATCCTTTGCCAGCCCTGCCGATGCGGACAGGGTGGATAATAACAGCTCGGACACGGAGCTCGACAGCAATTATGGCGATGGCTGGCAGAGCAATGAAGAAGGCAGTGATTATAGCTCATCGCGGGTGAGCGTTGACCGGCATGAGCGCAGCCCGCACGCCTCGGGCTATGATGGTGAGCAGGCCTCGCTGGAGCAGACGTTATCGTCAGATGTAACGCTTAGAGAGCATTTGCTGAGCCAGTTGCAGGTGGATATTGAAGAGCCGAAAATGCGGTTGGTGGCAGTGCAACTGCTCGATTTGCTGGACGAGGGCGGGTATTTACGTGAGGAGACATCAGCGCTTGCTGAGCAGTTGGGAGCCGATGCGGCATTGATTGAAGCAACGATTGCAAGGTTACAGCAATTTGACCCTAGCGGCATTTTTGCACGGAATTTAAAGGAGTGCTTGAGCATTCAGCTTAAGGAGCGGGACTGGTTTGACCCGATGATGCAAAGCATGATCGAGCATATTCATTTGATGGAAAAAGGCGATTTGCAGGGATTGCAGGCGAGGTGTGGGGCCAGTGCCGAGGATTTTCATGATATGCTGAAACAAATCCGCACGCTGAACCCTTATCCGGCGCGGGAGTTTATTCATGATCTGGCGCAGCCGGTGATACCGGATGTGTTTGTGCGCGGCGGCAAGGGCGGGCAGTGGCAGATTGAACTGAATCATGACGCATTGCCGCGCGTATTGCTCGATCAACATTATTTTCAGGAGCTAGATACGAAAACCCGCGATAAGGCGGAAAAAAAATATTTATCGGAACAGCTATCACAGGCGAATTGGCTGGTGAAGGCACTGGATCAGCGTGCGCAGACGATTTTGAAGGTGAGCACGGAACTGGTGAAACAGCAGGAGAATTTTTTGCTCTATGGCATTCAGTTTTTGAAGCCTTTAACATTAAAAGACATTGCCTTGCAGGTTGATTTGCATGAAAGCACGGTGAGCCGTGTGACGACCAATAAGTTTATGGCGACGCCGCGCGGGATTTTTGAGTTAAAATATTTCTTTACCTCTTCGGTGGGCTCTTCGTCTGGTTCAGAGGATATATCGAGTAAAACCGTGATGTATTTTATCAAGCAGCTGATTGATAATGAATCGGCGGATGCTATTTTATCCGATGATACCCTTGTTACTCTATTGAAAGATAAAAATATTGATATTGCCCGCCGGACGGTGGCTAAATATCGGGAGCTGCTCAATATTCCTTCGTCGGTTGCGCGCCGCAAGTTGAAAAATAGTGTAATTAGTTAGCCTCTATTTACCCTTTTAAGTGTATTTCGTCATAAAGCTGTCATAGTATGGCGCTATGGTGCGAGTGAATTATGAGGGTACATGAATTATGATTGATGATGCTTCGGCTAAAGCGGCGTCAGGCACGGCGAAACACACCGGAAAGCATGTAATTGAGCAGGTGATGGCGCGTGGCGCGTCCATGATGCGGGATAATAATGCCCTAGATGTTGCGGCACGCGAGGCTGAGCCTGAGAGGGCGTCGGTCTTCAGTGCCGATATTAATTATGGCCCGATTACCGAGTTGCTTAAAGACAATAGCATCAATGATATTTTGATCAGCGGAACCGATACTATTTATATTGAACGTAACGGGATATTAGAGCCTTCGGACTACCGTTTTTCGAGCATCGAGGAGGTGGATGCGCTCGCGCATAGTATTTTGGCAAGTCTGGGCCGTAAGATTGATGATCGCCGCCCGTTAGTGGATGCGCGATTGCCGGATGGCAGCCGCGTGAATATTATTATGCCGCCGATGGCGATTGATGGCACGGCTATTTCCATTCGTAAATTCCCTGATCGTAGGGTGGCGCTGGATGCTATGGCTGAGAGGGGTATGATTACCCCCGAGATGCGCGCTTTTTTGGAGGCATGCGGAAAATACCGGCTCAATGTTTTGATTTCAGGTGGGACGGGTGCTGGTAAAACTACCATGCTGAATGCGCTATCTCAATCTATCAGCCCCAAAGAGCGGATTATTACGATTGAGGATTCGGCGGAGCTGCGGTTGTATCAGCCGCATGTGGTGCGGCTGGAGTCTAAGCGCCCGCAACGAGAGGGTGACAGAGCCGAGGAAGTGACGATTCGGGATTTGGTGATTAATGCGCTGCGGATGCGGCCTGACCGTATTATTGTGGGCGAGGTGCGCGGGCCGGAAGCGTTTGATATGATGCAGGCCATGAATACGGGCCATGAAGGCTCGATGACCACATTACATGCCAATACCCCGCGTGATGCGTTGGCGCGACTGGAAAATATGATTGGGATGGGGCAAAACCTGACCCAGAAATTTATTCGTCAGCAAATGACGTCGGCGGTGAATCTGATTATCCAGATCAACCGCTTTAAAGATGGTACGCGTCGTATCACCCATATCAGCGAAATTATCGGGATGGAGCATGATGTGATTACGATGCAGGATTTGTTTGTTTTTAAAGCGACGGGAGAAGATGCGGACGGCAAAATCCAAGGGCGCTTTGAATGGTGCAATATTGTGCCGCGCCATAAAGATTTGACAGCTGTGATGTATCAATGCGGCCTGCTTAAGGCGATGCGCTGATTGCTATTGTGTTGCATTCATTCCTGTCTTTGTTACATTCCTTTCAACTATCATAATTTTATAGGAGCCGCATGTCGCAAGACCTGGAACTAAAAATCGCGTCACTTGAACAGCAAATTGCATTACTCAGCGCTACGGTGCAGCATGTGTTGGGCGGTGAAACGGAAGTGGAAGAAGATGAATATGTGAGCAAACTGACGGATGAGCTTGTGCATGAATTGCAAAATCTTGGCCCTATCCAGCCCTTGCTGGCGGATGAGGAGGTGAATGATATTCTGATTAACGGCCACCGCCAGATTTATGTGGAGCGGCGCGGCAAATTGTTTCCGACCGATATTACCTTTGATAGTGATGCATCTGTGGTGCAGGTGGCAGAAAAGATTGTGAAGGCGGTAGGACGCCGGCTTAATCCGTCGCGGCCTTTGGTGGATGCACGTTTGCTTGATGGTAGCCGTGTGAATATTATTGCGCCGCCATTGGCGGTTGACGGGACGGCGATTTCGATTCGTAAATTTGCCAAGCAGGTTATTACCCTCGATAAAATGAAAGATCAGGGGAATATGTCGGAAGGGCTGGCGGAGTTTTTGAAAATTTTGGGTAAATGCCGCCTGAATGTGATTATATCCGGTGGTACCGGCTCGGGTAAAACGACGTTACTCAATGCGGTATCGCAGTTCATTGATATGGATGAACGGGTGATTACGATTGAGGATGCGGCGGAATTAAAGCTGCAGCAGCCGCATGTGGTGCGGCTGGAGACCAAACCGGTGACATTTGATAAGCGCCGTGAAGAGGAAGTGACCATTCGTGATTTGGTGAAAAATGCGCTGCGTATGCGGCCTGACCGTATTATTGTGGGTGAGGTGCGCGGCTCGGAAGCCTTCGATATGATGCAGGCGATGAATACGGGCCATGAAGGCTCGCTGACCACGATCCACGCGAACCATCCGCGTGATGCGCTGTCGCGCTTGGAAAATATGATTAATATGGCCGATTTGGGCTTGCCGACCAATTCGATCAGGCAGCAGATTTCATCGGCTATCAATTTGATTATTCAGATTAGCCGGATGCGTGACGGGCACCGCCGCGTGACCTATGTATCGGAAATTGTGGGCATGGAGGGTGATGTAATCACCATGCAGGATTTGTTTGTGTTCCAGCCTACGGGTGAGGATGCGGATGGCCGGTTGAAAGGGAATTTTCAGTGGACCGGTATTATGCCGCGCTTTTTACGCCGTGTGGCTTATTATGGCGAGCAAGACCGTCTGGCACGCTGCCTTGGGGTCAAGCTTCCCAAGATGTAGAGCCGAAAAAGGTGGCTTTTTTATCTTAACCGCACTATATTAAACATTGATAGGCGATCACGCCTTAACCTGTTTTTTCATAATGACTTTTCGCATATAACCCATTTCTGCAAGAGGAATACCATGCAAATTAATATTTCCGGTAAACACATTGAGCTCGGTAGCGCATTTCAAACCCATGTAGAGGGCCGGTTGGCAGAAGGTGTGGCAAAATATATAGACCGTGTGAATCTGATGGATGTGGTGGTGACCAAGGAAGGGCACCAATGCCGTGTGGATATTCATGGTAATACGGGTACCCATTCGCAGGTGGTGGTGAAAAGCCGCGCCGATGCGGATGACGTGTATGCAGCATTTGATGTGGCGCTGGGGAAAATTGAGAAGCAATTGCGCCGTTATAAGCGCCGCCTTACCAATCACCATAAGAACATTGATGCGCCTAAGGCTTATGCAGGTCAGGCCAAAAAATATACACTGGCTGCCGAGCAGGATAATGAAGAGCTGGACGAAGTCGGCACGCCGGTGGTAATCGCCGAGAAGGCGACCGATATCGAGACGCTGACCGTTAGCGAGGCGGTGATGAAAATGGATTTGGCACATTTGCCTGCTTTGATGTTCTACAATTCGGCGCATGGGCGTGTGAATATTGTTTACCGTCGTGAAGATGGTAACATTTCCTGGGTTGACCCGCAGGAGCAAGCGGCGTAAGCCTGCTGTTTGAATAAAAAAGAGAGAGCACAGTCATGGATATAGCAGACCTTCTGTCAGCGGACAGGGTATTGCTGGATGTAGACGTATCCTGTAGCAAACAGGCTTTTCGCGTGGTTGCCGATGTGGCAGCGGCCACGGTGGGGCTTGATAAGCGTGCGGTCATGGATGCGTTGCAAGAGCGCGAGCGTTTGGGTACTACCGGTGTGGGGGATGGTATTTCGATTCCGCATGCGCGCTTTGAAGGGTTGGGCAAAGCCTGCGGCTTCTTCGTGCGGTTGCGTTCGTCCATTGATATGGACGCGTTGGATAATAAATCGGTGGATCTGATGTTTGTGCTTTTGGCACCACAGGATGCCAATGCCGATCATTTAAAAGCATTGTCGCGCATTGCACGGGTGATGCGCTCGCCGGATAACCAGCGGGTGCTGCGCCAAAATGGGGACAAGAATGTGATTCTTGCTGTGCTTACCTCGGAAGATACCTAATGCGCGATCAGTTACATGCCAGCTGTGTGGATATTGGCGGGGCTGGTGTGCTGATTACGGGTGATTCGGGGAGTGGCAAAAGCAGCCTCGCTACACAGTTAATGGTATTAGGTGCGCAGTTGGTAGCGGATGATCAAGTGATGATTGATCCGGCTGATGGCAAGCTGATTGCTTCCTGCCCATCGGGGATTAAAGGCAAATTGGAGCTTTATCCTTTTGGTGTGGTGCCGGTGCCCGTGGTTGCCCACACGTCGTTGGTGGCGTGGTATCATTGCCGGATGCGGCCTTTTATTGCCCAGCGTGCCAATGAGCCGGTGATGGTGCCATTATGCGGTGCGTTTTTGCCCCAATGGGACGTGGATGCGACATCTGTGCCATTGGCGGCACAAATTATATTCCATATTCAAAGTCTAAAGCAGTCAAGGGTTGCAACCGCGGCGGATTAGGCATAGATAACATCTCATGTTAGGAATAGTCCTTGTTACGCATGGGAATCTGGCACGCGAATTTATCGGCATTGCCGAGCATATTGTCGGAAAGCAACCCCATCTTATCCCCATCTGTATCGCTGCGGATGATAAAGCCGATGTGCGGCGTGAAGATATTATCAAGGCAGTGAAGCTTGCCGATCAGGGTGAGGGGGTGGTGGTATTGACCGATATGTTCGGTGGCACCCCTTCGAATCTGGCCATTTCGGTGATGGGTTGCGGTGCGATTGAAGTGATTGCGGGTCTGAATTTGCCGATGCTGATCAAGCTGATTAGTGTGCGCACTACCTTGCCATTGGCAGAGGCGGTGCTGAGCGCGCAGGATTCTGGGCGCAAATACATTAACGTTGCCAGCAATCTTTTAAAACGACGCGCATAATATGTCAGCGGCGCGGGTTGTGACTATTCAGAATAAAAAAGGGCTGCATGCGAGAGCGGCAGCAAAATTTGTAAAAACGACCTCTGCATTTGATGCTCAGGTGCAGGTGACACGGCTGGGCAACCCGCCGGAGTCGCTGGCCGATGAGGCGTTGGGCTGGACCGTATCGGGGCGTTCGATATTGGGGCTGATGATGCTGGCTGCCGAGCCCGGTGTGGAGCTGGAGCTAGTGGCCGATGGCATGCAGAAAGACGCAGTGCTTGATGCGCTGGAGCTTTTGGTGAATAATAAATTTGACGAGGGTGAATAGCGTTTTCATGACTTTGGTGCTGGTTTCTGTTATATTCGAAGCCGAAACGGAGGACTCTTATGCAGGAGCTATCTCACCTTATGCCGCTGCAGCCGGAATGGCAGGCCGATGCGCATATCGATTTCAAGCAGTATCAGGCGCTTTACCATCAATCTGTTCATGACCCGGAAAATTTTTGGGCCGATGTGGCGGAGCAATTCCAATGGATGAAGCGGTGGCATCGGGTTAAAAATTGTCAGTTTACCGGCGAGGTCTCGATTCGTTGGTTTGAGGGCGCGCGGCTGAATATCACCCAAAACTGTATTGATCGCCATTTGTCGAAGCGGGCGGATCAGGTGGCGTTTATCTGGGAAGGCGATGACCCGACGCAGGATGCGCATATTACCTATCAGCAACTGCATGATGAGGTGTGCCGCTTAGCTAATGCACTTAAATCGCTGGGTGTGCATAAAGGTGATCGGGTGACAATTTATATGCCGATGATTGTGCAAGCTGCATACGCAATGCTGGCATGTGCACGGATAGGAGCGGTGCATTCGGTGGTGTTTGGCGGGTTTTCGCCCGATGCGCTTCGCAGCCGGATTGTGGATTGCGGCAGCGAGGTCATTATTACGGCGGATGGGGGGCGGCGGGGCGGCAAAACGGTGCCGCTGAAAGCCAATGTGGACGAGGCGATTGTGCCGCTGGAGATGGTTCGGCATGTGCTGTGCTTTGCGAATACGGGCGCTGAGACGATGATGCAGGAGGGGCGTGATGTGGATTATGCCGCGCTGGTGTCGCTGCAGCCGGATGAATGTTTGCCTGCCTCGATGGATGCAGAAGACCCGCTGTTTATTTTATATACTTCGGGCTCGACGGGGAGCCCTAAGGGCATTGTACATAGCACGGCTGGCTATATGGTATGGGCGGCGCTGACGACGTATCATACGTTCAATTTGCGCGCGGGGGATGTGTATTGGTGCACGGCGGATGTGGGCTGGGTGACGGGGCATTCGTATTTGGTGTATGGACCGTTATTGAATGGAGCGACTACATTAATGTTTGAGGGAGTGCCAACCTATCCCGATGCGTCGCGCTTCTGGCAGGTGGTGGATAAGCATAGGGTGTCTGTTTTTTATACGGCGCCGACGGCAATACGGGCGCTGATGGCAATGGGGGATAGCTTTGTGACGAAAACGAAACGTTCGTCACTGCGTGTTCTGGCATCGGTGGGGGAGCCGATTAACCCTGAGGCGTGGCTGTGGTATTATGAGGTGGTGGGCGATAAGCGCTGTCTGGTGATTGACACCTGGTGGCAGACCGAGACGGGTGGCCATATGATTACGCCGCTGGCGGGGGTGACGCCGTTGAAACCGGGTTATGCGAGCTTGCCGTTCTTTGGAATACAGCCAGAACTATGTGAGGCTGATGGTACGGTGCTGGAAGGTGCAAAAGAAGGGATGCTGTGCATTGCGGATTCGTGGCCGGGGCAGGCGCGCAGCATTTATGGTGATCATCAGCGGTTCATTGATACGTATTTTTCGATGGTGAAAGGTAAATATTTTACCGGTGACGGCGCGCTGAGAGATGAAAATGGTTTTTACCGGATTACAGGGCGGATTGACGATGTGATTAATATATCGGGCCATCGGCTGGGCACGGCAGAGATTGAGGCGGCGCTGAACGAACATGAGCAAGTGGTGGAATCGGCGGTGGTGGGTTATCCACATGATATTAAGGGGCAGGGCATTTATGCTTATGTGATTTTGAATGAGGGTGCGCAGGCACACGCAACTATGGATAAAGAGCTGGTGGCGATTGTGCGTAAAATCATTGGGCCGATTGCGACGCCGGATCATATCCATATTGTCAGCGGCTTACCCAAAACCCGCTCGGGCAAAATTATGCGCCGGATATTGCGGAAAATTGCAGAGAATGATTTTGGGCAATTGGGCGATATCTCTACTTTGCTTAATCCGGAGATAGTCCAAGAATTGATTGATAATAGGCGCAATCAGTGATGTAGTGGGATAATTGCGCTGATGGTAACGGAAATTTAACGCTTTCCGTGCTAAAACGGTATATGTACAGAAATATAAAGAAAAATAATAAGTGCAGCGCACAGGGAGAAGTAGTCGGTTTATGGCTAAACGTATATTGATAGTTGAAGATAACGATTTGAACCTTAAGCTTTTTCGTGATTTGCTAGGGGCAAATGGTTATGAAACGATTGAAACCAAAGAAGGGTTGGAGGCGATTAGCCTTACCCGTAATTTGCGCCCCGATTTGATTTTGATGGATATTCAGCTGCCGGAAATTTCGGGGCTGGATGTCACCAAACGCATTAAATCCGATGAGTCTATCCGCGATATTCCCATTATTGCCGTGACCGCTTTTGCCATGAAAGATGACGAAGAAAAAATTCTTCGTGCCGGTTGCGAAGCTTACATTTCCAAGCCGATTTCTATTGAACATTTTTTGCAAACCATCCGCAAATTTTTGAATGAATCTGTGGAGGCATAAATCATGACCGGACTCATACTGGTTGTGGATGATGTGCCGGCGAATGTGAAACTGCTGGAAGCCAAGCTGAGTGGCGAATATTATGACGTGGTCACAGGGCGTGACGGGTTTGAAGCCATTAAAATGGCCAAGCAGCATAAGCCCGATTTGATTTTGCTTGATGTGATGATGCCGGGGATGGACGGGTTTGAAGCCTGCCGTCAGATTAAGGCTGATCCTGAGGTTTCGCATATTCCGGTGGTGATGGTGACGGCGCTTAGCGAGCCGTCGGATCGTGTGCAGGGGCTGGAAGCCGGTGCCGATGATTTTATTACCAAGCCGATTAATGATATGGCGCTTTTTGCCCGTGTGCGCTCGCTTATCCGCATTAAGGTGCTGATTGACGAGTTGCGTTTGCGTGACCAATCGGGCTCGGAGATGGGCGTGATCAACGAAGTCTTGAAGGCGGGTAACGATTTTAAGGGCGCGCGGGTGGTCGTTATTGATGATGATGCGGTGCAGTCACGCCGTATTATGGAGCGGTTGTCTGAGACGTATGAGGTTAAGGTTTATAGCGATCATCAGGCGGCGCTGGAGTATTTGCGTCAAAACCCCGTTGATCTGATTATTGTGAGTACCATGCTCGCGGATATCGATGGGTTACGACTGGCTACGCAGTTTAAGGCGATTGAGTTGTTGCGCCATGTGCCGGTGATCATGTTGATGGATGAGGATGATCAATCGCTGATGCTGAAGGCGCTGGAGCTGGGCGTGAATGATTATTTGATTGTGCCGGTGGATTATAACGAAATGCTGGCGCGGGTAAAAACCCAGATTCGTCGCAAACGGTTTCAGGATGCGTTGAAATCGAACTATCAGGAAAGCGTGTCGATGGCGATTACGGACGGTCTGACACGCCTGTATAACCGTCACTATCTTGATACTCACCTTGCGAATCTGGCGAAATCATCGTTGGAAAATGGCAAGGCGATGTCGCTTCTGATTATGGATATGGACCATTTTAAGTCGGTTAATGATACCTATGGGCATGATGTGGGTGATGAGATTTTGAAACAATTGGCACAAGTGATTATTGGATCAACCCGTAGTGCGGATTTGGCCGCGCGTTATGGCGGCGAAGAATTTGTAGTGCTGATGCCAGAAACGGATTTTGACAGTGCCTATGAAGTGGCAGACCGGATGCGGCGGAAAATTGAATCGACGCCGTTTAAGGTGAGCCATGAAGTAGGGCAGCTGAATAAAACGGTGAGTATTGGTGTGGCGTCGCTAAACCCTGCGGTGGATGACGGACAAAAGCTTTTGAAGCGTGCGGATACAGCTTTGTATGAGGCTAAGAATACGGGGCGTAATCAGGTGTGCCCGCGTCCGGGTGGTATGCCCGCGCCTGCACCCGTGGCTGTGCAGCAAGCACCGGCTTCTGCTGGCTTTGAGGTAATTGAGAAGAAACTTAACACCCATGATGAAGTGGAGCCTGCGGCAACACCTGTTGGGGCGCCGGAATTGCATTATCGTCCGGCAAGGGTAACGGCTACGACTACTGCTCCCACGGTTCTGGTGCCGAACCCTGAGCATAAGCCCGTTGTTTATAATGTGGAGCGGCCCCAAAAGCAGGCTGCTGGTGGGAATTCTCCCATTGATGATGAGCCGGAAGGCACGTTCTAATCTTTGAATACCGCAATAACCGGTGTGTGATCAGAAGGTTTATCCTGCTGACGTGGGGCTTCGTCGATGTGACAACCAGTTAGTTGGTCGGTGGCGATGGCGTTTAACAATAAATGATCGATGCGGAAGCCATGGCCGCGGCTGTAGGCACCACCGCGATAATCCCACCAGCTGAATTGTTGGGTATCGGGTTGTTTGATACGGTAGGCGTCGTAATAGCCCATGTTGCACAGGCTGCGAAAATGCGCGCGTTCGGCGGGGTGATAGCAGATGGTACCATCGAGGCGTGCTGGATCATAGACATCAATAGGTGCGGGGGCGACGTTATAATCGCCGCCGATGATGATGGGTTCTTCATAGGCTAATAAGCTTTGCATGTGGCTACGCAAACGCTCGAAAAACAGCATTTTATAGTGGAATTTATCCGAATCGACCGATTGCCCGTTGGGGACATAGACGGAGGCGACGCGCACTGCACCTGCCGATGTGCTGATGATCGCCTCGATATAGCGGGCTTGTTCGTCTTGGGGATAAGTGGGAAGACCTTTTATCACCTCGTCGATGGGGTATTTGGACAGGATTGCCACGCCATTATAGGTTTTTTGACCCAGTGCGGCGATATTATAGCCTAAATCTTCGATTTCTTGTGTGGGAAGGGTGGCTTCTTCGGATTTTAGCTCTTGCAGCAGGGCAATATCGGGCTGGGCATCGCGTAGCCATGTGGTGACATGCTCGAGGCGGGCCTTGATGGAATTAACGTTCCAGGTCGCGACGGAGAGCATCAGGCGACGGAAAATGAATTGCCGCAGCCGCAGGAAGCGGTGGCTTGCGGGTTTTTGATTTCGAATGCGGCGGCACCCAATGTTTCGATGTAATCGATCATTGATTCATTGAGCAGCTCTAAGGATGTATCGTCTACCACGACTTGCGCGCCGGATTTTTCGAATATTTTATCGTCCTCGGCGAGTGGTTTGGGATCAAATTCGAAATGATACTGGAAGCCGGAACAGCCGCCACCCAAAACCGAGACGCGCAGCTTGCTGCCCTCGGGCTCGGTGCCCAGCAAATGGGCGATGCGCGTGGCGGCTGAATCGGATATATGCAGTATAGGTGTACTCATACTTTTAATGTATGGCTATTTGCTGGCAAAAACAAGGGCTGATAGGCACTCCGCTCTGGACTCGGCTGTGAAAGCATTGTAGCAACGGGCTATGGAATATACTCAATCATTTGCACCTTATGCTTGCTTGCCCGATGCGTCACGCGGGCGGTTGCATGCGGAGGATGAATGCGGCATGCGCACGCCGTATCAGCGGGATCGTGACCGGATTATTCACTCGGCGGCGTTTCGGCGGCTGGAATATAAAACACAAGTTTTTGTCAATCATGAGGGTGATCATTACCGCACCCGATTGACACATAGCCTTGAAGTGTCCCAATTATCGCGTTCGATGTGTCGGGTGCTGGGGCTGAATGAGGATTTGGGCGAGGCGCTGGCGCTGGCGCATGATTTGGGGCATACGCCTTTTGGCCATGCGGGCGAAGACGGGCTGAACGCGGCAATGGCACCCTTTGGCGGGTTTGACCATAATGCACAGACATTGCGGATATTGACGCAGCTGGAAGCGCGCTACGCGGGATTTAATGGCCTCAACCTGACATGGGAAACCCTTGAAGGTTTGGCCAAGCATAATGGCCCGGTACATGATGTACCACGGGCGATGGCGGAATATCTGCAGCAACATGATTTGGAAATTCATACGCATGCGAGCGCTGAGGCGCAGCTGGCATCACTCGCGGATGATATTGCGTATAATAACCATGATATTGAAGATGGTTTGCGTGCGAATTTCTTTACGCTGGCGGAGTTGGCGGAGCTACCATTGGTGGGTAATATTGTGGCGGAGGTGGATGCGCATCATGCTGGGCTTGATAATCACCGGCGCACGCATGAAGTGATACGGCGGTTGATTAACCGCATGGTGGCGGATTTGATTGAACAAACCAAACAGAATATTGCGGCGCATCCGATTGCCAGTGTAGAGGATATTCGCCAGCTGGGGCAGCCGGTGGTGCATTTTTCGGATGAGATGCAAGTGGTTAACAAAGCTATAAAAAGCTTTTTAAAGAATAGGATGTACCGGCATTTTAAAGTGAATCGGATGACGAGTAAGGCGAGACGGGTGATTCAGGAGTTGTTTCGTTTTTATCTGTCGGAGCCTGATTGTTTGCCGCCCACATGGTTTGCGCTAACGGGTGAGCCTCAAAGCCAGCAAACAGCGGAGGCGGTGTGCGATTTTATCGCTGGTATGACTGACCGCTTCGCGTTAGAAGAATATGCCCGCGTGTTTGACCCTACAACAAGAATATAATTAATATGAATTTATATAGTGACTTAAAAGAAAAACTTTATGTGATACTTGAGGAAATGAAAGGGCAAGGGGCGCTGCCTGCCGACGCGTCTTTGGATGCGGTGACGGTGGAGCCGCCGCGCGATGCGTCGCATGGGGATATGGCCACTAATGCGGCGATGGTGCTGGCTGGGCAAACAAAATCGAACCCGCGCGCGGTGGCGGAGCCGATTGCGCAAGCATTGCGGTTGCTGGATAATGTAACGGATGTGCAGATTGCAGGGCCGGGCTTTATTAATGTGCGCTTTGCCCCTGCCTTTTGGCAAGGCGCGGTATATGATATTTTGAGTGCGGGTAACAGTTATGGCAATTCCGCTATTGGGGCGGGACGCGATATTAATGTGGAATATGTATCGGCCAATCCGACGGGGCCGCTGCATGTGGGGCATACGCGCGGGGCGGTTTATGGCGATGCGCTGGCGCTTTTGCTGCTGAAGGCGGGCTACAAGGTTACCAAGGAATATTACATTAATGACGCTGGGGCGCAGGTGGATGTGTTGGCGCGTTCGGCTTATTTGCGCTACCGCGAGGCGTGCGGCGAAGCGATCGACATTCCGGCGGGGTTGTATCCGGGTGAGTATTTAATTGCGGTGGGCGAGTCGCTTAAGCAGGTGCATGGCACGGATTTGCTGGGCAAGGGTGAGAGCGAATGGCTGGAAGATGTGAAAGCTTTTGCGATTGAATCGATGCTGGCCATGATTAAGGATGATTTGCTAGCGCTTGGCATTCAGCATGATGTGTTTATATCGGAAAAATCGTTGTATGAGGGGGGTAAAATTCCCGAGGCAATAGGCCTGCTTACCGCCAAAGGATTGATTTACCGTGGGGTGCTGGAGCCGCCTAAAGGCAAGAAGCCAGCGGATTGGGAAGAGCGCGAGCAGTTATTGTTCAAATCTACCGATTATGGGGATGATGTGGACCGCGCATTGCAAAAGCCGGATGGGAGCTACACTTATTTTGCTGCCGATTTGGCCTATGCGCAGCATAAGATTGCACGCGGGTTTGATACGCTGGTGTATATGCTGGGTGCTGATCATGGTGGCTATCGTAAGCGGATGGAAGCGGCGATCAGCGCGCTGAGCGACCGCAAGGTGGCAACCGATATTAAGCTGTGTCAGATGGTGAATTTGCTGAAAGATGGCGAGCCGGTGAAAATGTCGAAGCGGGCGGGCAACTTTGAAACGGCGCGCGATGTGCTGGAGGCCGTGGGCAAAGATATTTTGCGTTTTATTATGTTGACGCGCAAAAGCGATATGGTGATGGATTTTGATCTGGATAAGGTGAAGGAACAATCGAAAGAGAATCCGGTATTTTATGTGCAATATGCGCATGCGCGGGCCAAATCGCTGTTGCGGCTGGCGGGGGGTGAAATGCCCGAAGCATTGGCGCAATCCGCGCAGCCAGATGCGTCGTTGCTGGCGCTTTTGGCATCGCCTGCGGAGTTGGGGCTTATTCAATTATTGGCGCAATATCCGCGCATGGTGGAGGCGGCGGCGATGGCTTATGAGCCACATCGCATTGCCTTTTATGTGCAGGAGGTGGCGGCTGCTTTTCATGGATTATGGAATATGGGTAACGGGGCGGAGGAATTACGCTTTGTGGTTCGTGATGACCCGCAACTCACAGCGGCGCGATTAAGTCTTGCCCGGGCGGTTACTGTCGTAGTAGCCTCGGCGCTTACCGTGCTTGGTGTGACACCTGCAGAGGAGCTTTAGATGCAGACCGATTATGATGATTATGATGACGCTGAAAATCCCAGTATGCGCTGGATGTCGATTGTGGTACTGTTGCTTGCGGTGGCAGGCTTTTTTTCGCTGGCATGGTATGCATATTATACCGGCACGAAAAGTGTGCAAACCGGTGATGTGGTGGTGATTGAGGCCGATAGCAGCCCGATTAAAGAAGCGCCGGAAGACCCGGGCGGAATGGAATTTCCGCATCAGGAAAAAACCATTTATCAGGCCGTGAATCCGGATGCTAAGCCGAGTGGTGATACGGTGGTGCTGGATAGCGAAGAGGAAGTGGTGCTGCCTGAGGATATGGATAAAGAGCCGACTGCCGCTGATGAGAAAATAGCAGCGATATTGCAAAACGCGGCGAATGAAACACAACAGGCAAATAAGCCTGTGGTTGCAAAAGAAGTACCCAAGGTGACGCCGCCTGCTGTAGAAGCGCCTAAGGAACAGCCTAAACCTGTGGAAGCCCCTAAGCTTGCGCCATTAGCGCAACCGTCGCCTGCTGCACCTAAAGCGGCACCCGCTAGTGCCAGCATGTCGGGTTATAAAATTCAGTTGGGGGCTTTTCGCTCGCAAGGCGAGGCCGAGCAAACCTGGAACAAGGTACGCGCGGCGCATAGCGTGCTGAGTGGTAAAGCCCATGAAATTATCCGTGCGGATTTGGGCGCTAAGGGCGTGTATTATCGCTTGCGCGTGGGTGGTTATGCGTCGGATGATGCAGCAAAATCGGCTTGTGCGGCATTGAGTGCGCAAAATCAGGGCTGCTTTCCGGTTGGGAAGTAATTATGGTGAGCGCAGTAATTTTTGGCTGTAAGGGTGAGCATTTAAGCACCGAAGAAATGCAGTTTTTTGCTGATCAGCAACCGTTGGGCTTTATTTTATTTGCGCGTAATTGTTCGTCGCCCGATCAAATCCGTGAATTGGTGGCGGAGCTGAAATCGACGGTGTCGCATCGCGATGTACCGATATTGATTGATCAGGAAGGCGGGCGCGTGGCGCGGCTGAAACCGCCGCATTGGCGGGCTTATCCGGCGGCTGAGGCTTTTGTGGATATGGCGCGCGCGTCGCTCGATGAGGGCTTGCGTGCTTGTTATTTAAATGCGCGATTGATTGCGGCGGATTTGCGTGCGTTGGGGATTAATACCAACTGTGCACCTTGCGCTGATTTAAGGCTTGATGGAGCGCATGATATTATTGGTGATCGCGCCTTTGGCCGGAGTGCAGCGGAGGTTGTGCCGCTAGCACGCGCGCAGGCGCAAGGGCTGATGGATGGCGGTGTGATGCCGGTATTGAAACATATTCCCGGTCATGGGCGAGCGCTGGCGGATAGTCATTTTGAACTGCCCGTGGTGGGCGAGGCACTGGAAGTGCTCGAGCAATCGGATTTTGTGCCGTTTAAGCAGCTGGCCGATTTGCCGATGGCGATGACAGCGCATATTCGTTACAGCGCGATTGATGAAGAGCAGCCGGCGACGCTGTCTCCGCGCGCAATTGCATTGATTCGGGAGCAAATCGGCTTTGACGGGTTACTGATGAGCGATGATATTTCGATGAAGGCGTTGAAAGGTGATTTGGCGGAGTTGTCGACCCATGCGCTGGCGGCGGGTTGTGATGTTGTATTGCATTGTAATGGCGACTTGCCGGAAATGTCACGCGTGGCGGCAGGGGCGCAAGCCTTGTCAGCGCAAGGGCTGGCACGTGTTAAGCGGGCATTTGCTACGATAGCCTATCCGGCGCAAATGGACATGGCATTGCTTGAGGCCGAACTGGACGTGTTAATGCCGAAGCTGTACGCTGCGTAAAGCATTGTGGCGGCTATGGCTTTATGCTAGCGTGCCGCAAATAGTAATTAGAGGTTTCACATGAGTATTGGTATCTGGCAGCTGGTTCTGATTTTGGTGATTGTGTTTGTGATTTTTGGCGCAGGCAAACTGCCACGTGTAATGGGGGATGTGGGCAAAGGCGTGCGCTCCTTACGTGACGGGCTGAAAGGCGACGAGGCCGAGAGCAAAGAAATCACCCAAGATAAAACCAAAGCTGACTAATGTTTGATCTGTCCTTCGCCGAATTGCTGCTTATCAGCGTGGTAGCGCTGGTGGTGATTGGCCCGCAGGATTTGCCCAAAGTGATCCGCGCCGTGATGAATCTGTTTAAGCAGGTGCAGGGCATGATGCAGGATGTGCGCCAAAGCGTGGACGATATTGTCAATGAGTCGGGCGTGGACGATTTTAAAAAAGAAACCCGCTATCTGATTGACCAAAATGGTGACTATCAGGAGATTTACGACATCAGCGAATTGATGAAAAAGGACGGAAAGCCAAGCGATGAGTGAGGTGGAAGCCAGTCGCGCGCCTTTGATCGCGCATCTGATCGAGCTGCGCAAACGCGTGATGATTGCCTGCGCGGCGTGGTTGATTGCATTTATCGGCTGCTATTATTTTGTTGATGTGATTTATGCCGTGCTGGTGGAGCCGTTGGCCAATTCATTTGACCATGAATCGCAGCGGCGGCTGATTTATACCAGCCTGACCGAAACGTTTTTTACCTATGTAAAGCTGGCGCTGTATGCGGCGCTGGCGGTGGCGTTTCCGGTGATTGCGGCGCAGTTTTATATGTTTTTAGCGCCGGGCTTATACAAAAATGAAAAATATGTGCTGCTGCCCTATCTGATTATTGCGCCACTGTTATTTTTTACTGGTGTCGCGCTGGCGTATTTTTTGGTGATTCCGATGGCGTGGGAGTTTTTTATTGGCTTTGAGAGCAATGGTGGCACTATGGGGCTGCCGATTCAGCTGGAAGCCAAGGTAGGAGAATATTTATCGCTGGTGATACAGCTGTTATTTGCGTTCGGGCTTGCGTTTCAGCTGCCGGTGGCGCTTACGCTGATGGCGCGGATGGGGATGGTGAGGGTGCGCACCTTGCGGCGCGGGCGCAAATATGCTGTTGTCATGATTATCACAGCGGCAGCCATTTTGACGCCGCCGGATGTGATCAGCCAGATTGCCCTTTTCATACCGCTTTATTGTCTTTATGAGATATCGATTCTGACTTGCGCAATGATGGAAAAAAAACATGCACGACATCAAATGGATTAGAGAAAACCCCGAGGCGTTTGACGCAGCGATGCAGCGGCGCGGGTTGGCTGGCCAGTCGGCGGCGATTTTGGCGTTGGATGAGGCCAAGCGCCAGAGCATACAAACTATGCAAGTGATGGAACAGGAGCGTAATGCGCTGGCCAAGTCGATTGGGGCGCTCAAAGGACAAGGCAAACACGCGGAGGCGGAAGCGAGCCTGAAACGAGCCAATGAAATTAAAGAGCAGCTCGCCGCGTTTAAGGCGCAGGCAGAAGATGAGGATGCGGTTGCTGCGGCACTTGCTGTGCTGCCGAATATACTGGCAGCTGATGTGCCTGATGGGGCGGATGAGAGCGCGAATGTGCAAGTGCATATTTGGGGTGAGCCGACCAAGCTGGGATTTGAGCCGAAAGACCATGTGGCGCTAGGTGAGGCGCTGGGAATGATGGATTTTGAAGCGGCGGCGAAAATGTCCGGCTCGCGCTTTGTCGTATTATCGGGGGCGCTGGCACGGCTGGAGCGGGCCTTGGCGCAGTTTATGCTGGATTTGCATACCGACGCGCATGGCTTTATTGAGGTGAACCCACCTTATCTGGTGCGCGACAATGCATTGTTCGGCACGGGGCAGCTGCCGAAGTTTGAGGAAGATTTGTTCAAAACGACAACTGAGCATTATTTGATTCCGACCTCGGAAGTATCGCTAACCAATATCGTTGCGGAGTCCATTGTGGCCAATGACACGCTGCCGCGCCGCTACACCGCGCACACGCCATGCTTTAGGTCTGAAGCGGGCTCTGCGGGCAAAGATACGCGCGGCATGATACGGCAGCATCAATTTAGCAAAGTGGAAATGGTGTGTATTACACGTCCTGAGGAATCGAAAGCGGAGCATGAGCGGATGCTGAAATGCGCGCAAACGGTGCTCGAGAAGCTGGGGCTTCCTTATCGCACGGTGCTGTTATGTAGTGGTGATACTGGGTTTGGGGCGCAGAAAACGTATGATCTGGAAGTTTGGTTGCCAGCGCAAAATACCTACCGCGAAATATCGAGCTGCTCGAATTGCGGGGATTTTCAGGCGCGGCGTATGAATGCGCGTTACCGCGAGACGGCAGAAGCAAAGCCGCAATTTGTGCATACGTTGAATGGCTCTGGCGTGGCGGTGGGCCGTGCGCTGGTGGCGGTGATGGAGAATTATCAGCAGGCAGATGGCAGCATTCGTGTACCGGATGTGTTGCTGCCTTATATGGGTGGGATGAAGGTGATTTTGGCATGAGCGATATAGCAAGTAAGCGGATTTTAGTGACCAATGATGATGGTATTAATGCCGATGGTATTGGTGTGTTGGAGGCGATTGCACGCACATTGAGCGATGATGTGTGGGTGATTGCACCCGAGCAGGAACAAAGCGGCGCGGGCCATTCGCTGACCATGCATGAGCCGCTGCGCATGCGCAAAATAGATGACCGGCGTTATGCTGTGCTGGGTACGCCGACGGATTGTGTGCTGATGGCGATATTGCAGATTATCCCTGACAAACGGCCCGATTTGATTTTGTCCGGCATTAATCGCGGGTTGAATGTGGCGGAAGATGTGACCTATTCGGGCACGATTGCGGCGGCGATGGAGGGGACTTTGCTGGATATTCCGTCGATTGCATTCAGCACGCGGCTGATTGATCCGACGATGGTGGAATGGAATGTGCCGCGCATTTTCAGCCCTGATCTGATTCGTAAGCTGGTGCAAACGGGCTGGCCGAAAGGTGTGCTGATTAATGTGAATTTTCCGGGTTTGCCTGAGCCGTTGGTGAAGGGCATTAAGGTGTGTCCGCAAGGGCGGCGTAAAATTGGGGAAAAGCTTGAGAAGCGGATTGATCCGCGCGGGCGCCCATATTTTTGGATTGGTGGGCCATCGGACGAGCCGTATGATGACCATCCGGCAGCGGATTATATGCAGCTTAACCTTGGGTTTATTACGGTGACGCCGCTCAGCCTTGATTTGACCGATTACCGTGCGCTGGATACGCTGCGTGCGACGTGTGAGCCATGATAGAGCATGCAGCATTACAGGCAGATAAAATACGACTGGTAATGCAGTTGCGGCGCAACGGTGTGACGGATACGCGGGTGCTGGGGGCGATTGAAGCGGTGCCGCGTGAGGCGTTTGTGAGTGATGCCTTTATTGATCAGGCCTATGCTGACCGACCATTGCCGATTGCGAATGATCAAACGATCAGCCAGCCGACGATTGTGGCGATTATGACCAGTGAATTGCAGGTGAATGACCGCCATACAGTGCTGGAGATTGGCACGGGGTCGGGTTATCAGGCGGCGATACTGGCCAAGCTGGCGCGGCGGGTGCATACGATTGAGCGGCATGAGGGGTTGTATAAAACCGCATGCGCGCGATTTGAGGCAATGGGTTTGCGCAATATTACCACGCATCTGGGTGATGGGAGTAAGGGCTGGTCGCGTGCTGCGCCGTATGACCGGATTATGGTGACGGCAGCGGCGGCGAGCTTGCCGGATAAGTTGCTGGAGCAATTAGCACCTGATGGGATTATGGTGGTGCCGCTTGGAGCGGAAGGGGGAGTGCAGAAGTTGTTTCGGATTACGCGCGAAGGAGAGACATTTGTGAAGACGCCCTTGAGTGATGTGCGGTTCGTACCTTTGGTTGAGGAAAAAGAATTAAAAGATTGAATTGCTTTTATCATTTTTATTTTATCCACAATAAAAATGGGTTATAGTGGGGCAACAATAACCGACGCTCAGACGGAGGATGCTATGATTACTCGCACCATGATGATTGGGATGCCTTTGCTTGCCTTGTGCGCGTGCGCGCAGCAAAATGCGGCGGATGTGGTCAATAAAGGCAATGTGTTTTTTGGCCGCGACGCAACCTATGTGGGGATGCAGGAAGTGCCGCGTTATTCCGATAGTTTCCGTGCGGAGCAGGATGATCAGATCGCCTCAAAATATCAAAGTGATACGCATCAGTATGGTTTAGCTGCGGCGGTGCCTGCGGTTGAAGTGGCGGCAGAGGATTTGCCCCCGCCTATGCCTGTTAGTGTGAGTGAATTACCGGAATCAGAGCCACAAATGGCGATGCTGAGCGCCACTCCGGCTGCTGCGTCTTACAGCGCATTGGAACCGGTGGCTATGGATTTGCAGCCGGATGCGTTGGCACCGTTGGTAGCCATGGATGAAGTAAATGAGGAGAATGTGGCAGCAAAGGTGGTGGCGGATAAAGCGCCGCCTGCGCTGGATTCGATTAATACGCGTAGCAGCAATTTTATCTGGCCGGCTGAGGGCAAGATTATTTCTGGTTTTGGTGTGAAGCGCAACGGGCTAGTGAATGACGGTATTAATATTGAAGCATCGGAAGGTGAGCCGATCTGGTCGGCGGCAAAGGGCGAAGTGGTCTATGCCGGTAATGAACTGAAAGGCTATGGCAATATGGTCATTATTCGCCATGAAAACAACTGGATGACGGCTTATGCGCATGCGAGCGATATGATTGTTAAAAAAGGTGATAAGGTTGGGCAGGGCGACTTGATTGGGTATGTGGGTGCAACGGGCAATGTGAGCGAACCGCAACTGCATTTTGGTATCCGTGAGGGCAAAAAAGCGGTGAACCCTGAAGAGCTATTACCACGCCGCTTCGCTTCGAGTCATTGAGCCGAGCCGACCGTTTAAATCTTGTATGAATTGCCATGCGACGCGGCCCGAGCGGCTGCCGCGTGCTTGTGCCCATTCCAGCGCTTGCGGTTCCCATTCGGCGCGCGATACTTCTAGCCCCATCGCGTCGATATAATGCTCCACCATGCTGAGATAGATGCTTTGTGTGCTGCTGTGAAAGCCCAGCCACAGGCCGAAGCGATCAGACAGGGATACTTTTTCTTCAATGGCCTCGGCGGGATGGATGGCGGTGGATTGTTCATTTTCGACCATATCACGCGGCATGAGGTGGCGTCGGTTGGAGGTGGCATAAAACAACACATTGGCGGGGCGGCCTTCGATGCCACCATCGAGTAGTGTTTTGAGTGATTTGTAGCTGGCGTCGTTGCCGTCGAATGAGAGATCATCGCAAAATAAAATAAACAGGCGTTTTGCGTTTCGTAGCAGCGTGAGCAAGGCGCTTAGGGTTGGTAAATCTTCGCGGTGTATTTCGACCAGCGCCAATGCGTGCGGCGTGCGTGCGTTGATATCGGCGTGGATGGCTTTGACGAGCGAGCTTTTGCCCATGCCGCGTGCGCCCCAGAGCAAGCAGTTGTTGGCAGTGCGGCCTTCGGCGAATTGCTCGGTGTTGCGCAGTAAAATATCGCGCACATAATCGATGCCTTGCAATAGCTGCAAGCTGACATGGCTGACATGCTGGATGGGGTTTAACTGCATACCGTCCCATACGAAGGCGTCGGCGCTTTCCAGATCCACGGGTTGTGGGGCTGGTGGGGCGAGTCTTTCGAGTGCGTTGGCGATGCGTTCCAGCCATTCAGCGCTTTGCTTATCCATATTATGTCCTTACAATCTGGCTCTATGGCTAACAAAAATGCGGATAGAATTAAACCTCTTTCTTTGGTGTGGTTGCGACGGGATTTGCGCCTGTATGACCATGCGGCGCTGCAGGCTGCGTTGGATGCGGGTGGCGAGGTGCAGCCGGTTTTTATTTTTGACACAGATATTCTCGCGCGATTTGATAATCCGCGCGACAGACGGCTGAGCTTTATTGCGCATGCGCTGTGTAGCATTCATGCTGAGTTGCGGACTAAAGGTGGAGGGCTGTTGGTTTTGCATGGGCGTGCAGCGGAGATTATGCCGCGATTAATGGCAGAAATTAACGCGCAACGATTGTTTGTGGCGGAAGATTTTGAACCGGAGACAATCAAGCGGGATGAGGCGGTGGCTGCGCGGGTGCCCTTAACGCGGGTAGTTGATCATTTGATTCATCACCCACAGGCGGTGGTTAAGCCGGATGGGTCAGCCTATCGGGTATTTACTCCTTATGCCAAGGCTTGGCGAGCGGCGCTTACGGCTGATTCGTATGATGAGAAGGTGGTGACGCTGGATGGCAGGCTGGCGGATTATGGTGCTGTGTGTGCTGCAATGTCTGCGCAGTGCATTGACCCGTCGCAAGGCGTGGAGGCCATGTTGCGCACGGTGGGATATGAGGCAGTGCCGCTTGACGCATGGCCAGTGGACGGGGCACGACAGCGCCTGCTGGATTTTATGGATATGCGGTTGGCGGATTATAAGGAACAGCGCGATTTTATGGCGCGTGAAGGTACGAGCCAGTTGTCACCTTATTTGCGATTTGGATTAGTATCGGTGCGGGAATGTGCACGGCTGGCGGCGCAAACCCCTTGCAAGGGGAGCGATAGCTGGCTGAATGAACTGATCTGGCGCGAGTTTTATGCGATGATTTTGTATCATTACCCTGAGGTGGTAAATATGGAGTTTCAGCCGCAATATCGCGGGTTGGGCTGGCATAAGGATGATAAGCTTTTTGAAGCGTTTTGTATGGGGCGGACGGGTTATCCGATTGTCGATGCGGCGATGCGACAATTGCTGGAGACGGGCTGGATGCATAACCGCGCGCGGATGGTGGTGGCGAGTTTTATGACCAAAGATTTGCATTTGGACTGGCGGCTGGGCGAAGCACATTTTGCGCAGTATTTGATGGATTATGAGCTGGCGTCGAATAATGGAGGCTGGCAATGGGCGGCGAGTGTGGGTACCGATGCGCAGCCTTATTTCCGTATTTTTAATCCGCAATTGCAAAGCGAGCGGTTTGATCCTTCGGGTGATTATATTCGGCGGTATGTGCCGGAGTTGCGGCATTTATGTGATAAGGCACTTCATGCGCCGAAGCAGGATTTGTTTGGTGATGCGGGCTATCCGGCGCCGATTGTGGAGCATCAGCGCGAGAAGGCGGTAGCGATTGAAATGTTTAAGCAAGTGGGACGACATGATTAAGAAAAAATGGATTGCAGTTGCCAAATATCCCATCGCGCTGTTGATTTTATATTTTGTGCTACGGCAGGCTGATTGGCACGCCATTGTTGGTTATGCCCAGAATATTCCGCTGGTTATTTTGTTGCTGGTATTTGCCTTATTTACGGTAGCGCAATGTTTGAGTGCCGCGCGGATGAATTTGTATTATCGTAAAGTGGGCAAGCCGTTGCACTGGTGGTATAATGTGCAGCTGTATTATGTGGGGCTGGTGTATAATATTTTGCTGCCAGGCGGTATTGGCGGGGATGCGTATAAAATTTACCTGCTCAAGCGACAGAAGGATTATCCGGTTGGTGAAGGGGTGCGCATTCAGTTGGCAACGCGTGGTAATGGTTTGCTGGTGTTGCTGTTATCGGCTTATGCGATGCTGCCCTTTATTGATTTGCCGTTGTCGCGCCCGCAGGTTTTGTTGTTGGTTGTGGGATTAGTAGTGGTGACGGTTGCAGGCTATGTGGTGGCGTCGCGCTTATTACTCAAGGATATTGCGCGGATTGAGTGGAGTGCGCTGCCTTATTCGGTGGGAGTGCAGGGGCTGAATGTGCTGTGTATGACGTTATTATGGGCCAATTTGACACAAGACGGCTATTTGGCAGAGTATATTTTATTATTTCAGCTGGCGGCGATTGCGGGGATGATTCCGATTACGATTGGTGGCTTAGGTATTCGTGAACTGACGTTTTTTTATGGTGCGCAGTGGATTTCGCATATTAGCGGCAATTCGGTGGATGGCGAGCTTGGGGTGGTTATCTCTTTGTTAATGTTTGCAATTACGGTAATGAGTGCGGTGATCGGGCTGCGCTGGCTGCATTCTATTGGTAAAATGAATCCTTGCGGCCCTGATTAATAGTTATTATCATTCTGAAAAATAAGAAGGAGATAAGCTATGGCTGCATTAGAAACACCGCGCGCACTGATTGGCTGGAGCGCGCCCGACTTTACCTTACCGGCAACGGACGGAAAAACATATTCTCTCAAACAATTAGCAGGCAAGAACGGATTATTGATTGCCTTTATTTGCAACCATTGCCCTTATGTGCAAAAGCAGCTTGATCGTATGATTGCACTAGCGGATGAGCTGAAGGCGCTGGATATTGGCATGGTTGCGATTAATGCCAATGATGCAGATGCGTATCCGGATGATTCATTCGAGAATATGCAAAAACTATCGCAGGAGAAGGGCTTTCCTTTTCCTTATTTATATGACGAGTCGCAAGGTGTGGCGCGTGCCTATAGCGCGGTGTGCACGCCGGACTTTTTCGGGTTCAATAAGTCGCTGACGCTGCAATATCGCGGGCGGCTGGATGAGTCGTGGTCGCAGGTGATTAGCGCGCCGAAGCCGGAGTTGCTCAATGCGATGCGCGATATTGCATTGGATGGGTCTACTCAGCAGCCGCAAAACCCCAGCGTTGGCTGCTCGATCAAGTGGAAGCAGCATGCGATGGCATCTGCTTAAGTTGTGCGCCTAGCGCCGGTTTTCGGCCAATGGAATAATAATCAAAGCCTTGTTCTGCCATGCTATCGGGGATGAATAAATTTCGCAGGTCGATGATCAGCGGGGTGAACATTTGCTCATGGATGGTGGGTAACTCCATCTGACGAAAGATATCCCACTCGGTGACGATGACGGCGGCATCGACCGCATCGACGGCATCTTCAACCGACTCACACCATGTAATGCCGGACTGGGTAAAATGTTTTTTGGCATTTTCCATCCCTTCAGGGTCATATAAGCGAAGTCGCGCGCCCATTTTATGGAGTTTGGGGATGATGGAGAGGCTGGGGCTTTCACGCATATCATCGGTATTAGCTTTGAAGGTGAGGCCGAGTATGGCGATGCTTTTATCCTTCACGCTGCCGCAGGCAGTGACGATTCGGTCCACCATACTTTCGCGGCGGCCCAGATTATAATCGATGACGGCGTTGACGATGTTGGGTTTGATGCCATGCTCTTTGGCGAGGCGGGCGAGTGCCATCGCGTCTTTGGGGAAGCATGAGCCGCCAAAGCCGGGGCCTGGGCGCAAGAAGCGCTCGCCGATGCGCTCATCCATGCCCATGCCTTTGGCGACTAGTTCTACATTTGCGCCGACTTGCTCGCAGATATCCGCCATTTCATTGATGAATGCGATTTTTGTGGCGAGGAAGCTATTGGAAGCATATTTGATCATTTCCGCCGTTTCGACATCGGTATGCAATAGGCGATAGCCTTGCTCAGCTAGTGGGGCATAAAGCTGAGACATGATGGCAGCGGTGTCTGCGTCTTGCGTGCCGATGACGATGCGATCGGGTTTCATGAAATCGCCAATGGCGGAGCCTTCGCGCAGGAATTCGGGGTTTGAGGCAATGGTGAATTCGGCGCTGGGGTTAGCCGCTGTCATGCGTTGTTTGATTTGTTGGCCGGTGCCGACTGGCACGGTGGATTTGGTTACGATGACGGTTTTTTGGGTGAGTGACTGTGCGATTTCTTCGGCGCAGGCATAGACATAGCTGAGGTCTGCCTTGCCATCTTTGGGCGAGGGCGGGGTGCCAACCGCGATTAGCACCACATCGGCATTACTGACCGCTTCGGACAGGACGATGCTGAAATGCAGGCGGTTCTCCTGCATATTTTTGGCAATGAGGGCGTCGAGGCCGGGTTCGTAAATTGGCACTTCGCCTTTGGTCAGGCGGCGGATTTTGTCGATGTCTTTATCGACACAGGTGACATGCATGCCTAATTCGGCCAAACATACGCCGGAAACCAGCCCTACATACCCTGCGCCGATGATGGTAATTTGCATCAGGCGGCTCCTTTGGTATTCAGCAGCGGCATTAATTTATCACGCACCTTGTCGGCCAGTTCGGGGCGGGAGAGGGCATAAGCGACATTCGCTTCGATGAATCCGGCTTGTTCGCCGCAGTCATAGCGCGTGCCTTCAAAGCGATAACCATAAAAATCGGTGGTGCCGATTAATTCGTTCATGGCGTCTGTGAGTTGAATTTCGCCACCAGCACCGGTTTTTTGTTTTTCGAGTTGGGTGAAAATACTGGGCTGTAATATATAACGTCCGATAATGGAAAGCGTGGAGGGGGCGTCTTCGGGTTTGGGTTTTTCGACGACACCTTGTGCTTTGACGATGAGGCCATCATCGCTTGCGACATCTAAAATACCGTAGCTGCTGGTTTTGTCTTTGGGGACATTCATGACGGCGGCCATATTGCCGGGGGCTTTGGCATAGTCATCGACCATTTGTTTTAAGCACGGGGTTTTGGACAGCACCATATCGTCAGCTAAAATGACGGCGAAGGGTTCGTTTTGTATCCAGTGACGGGCGCACCAGACGGCATGGCCCAGCCCCAGCGGCTCCATCTGGCGGGTGAAGATGATATTGCCGGCATCGGGCAGCCAGTCCTTGGTCATTTCCAGCTCGCGTTGCTTATCCTTATCCTGCAGGATGCGCTGCAGCTCGTAGGAATGGTCAAAATGGTTGGAAATGGCGTTTTTATTACGGCCAGTCACAAAGATAAATTGTTCAATTCCAGCGGCGACTGCCTCATCAAACGCGTAGTGAATCAATGGCTTATCGACGATTGGGAGCATTTCTTTGGGCATGGATTTGGTTGCGGGCAGAAATCGAGTGCCCAGCCCGCCGACGGGAAATACTGCTTTGCGAATTCGTTGAGTCATAACCGCAGATATCCTTATTAATTTGATGATTGCGCCTAACATAGCTTCATTCTGTTAGGCGGCAAGAAAATAATAGGAGCAAAAAGCTTGACACTCAGCCCCATATCAGTATCTTGCGCGCTTACTTTTGAGGGAATAGTTATGGCTAAGAAAAATGTAATTCTGGTGAAGCTGGAAAGCACGGCAGACACCGGCTTTTTCTATGTAAAAAAGCGTAATCCGCGTAAGCAGACGGAAAAGCTGGCATTTAAAAAATATGATCCGGTTGTTCGCAAGCATGTGGATTTCAAAGAAACCAAGCTTAAATAGCAGGGTTTTCCTGTTGGTTTGATCTGGTTCACGCACAATGAAAGAGGCTCTCCATGCTTAATACTCTACTGATTTCTGCTGCTCATGCGCAAGAGGCAGCTGCTGGTGCCACGGGCGCTGCCCCGTCACCTTTGACGGGTGTGCTTCCACTGGTTTTCATATTTGTGGTGTTTTACTTTTTACTGATTCGTCCTCAGCAGAAGAAATATAAGCAGCATCAGGCGATGATTACGGCGGTTAAGCGCGGTGATAAGGTGGTTACCGGTGGTGGTATTCATGGCAAGGTTACCAAAGTTGAAGACACGACTGTTAGCGTGCAAATCGCAGAAGGCGTCGAGATTCAGGTCGAAAAAGTGACATTGTCGAATGTGCTGACCAAAGGGACGGAAGGCAAACCGTCGAATGACAACTAAATGCTGCGGCTTCCGCGCTGGAAACTTTTTTCGATTGTAGCGGTCTGCCTGTTTTTTTGTGCTGCTGCGCTCCCTAATCTTTTACCGCAACAAACTGTCGATGCGTTCCCGAGCTTTATGCCCAAAGAGCGGGTGAATTTAGGGCTGGATTTGCGTGGTGGTTCGCATTTGCGGCTGCAAATTGATTTTGATGCGTATCTGAAAGAGCATTTTGAGAATGTGCGCGACGAGATTCGTAATTATTTACGTAAAGACGGCATTGGGTATCTGGATTTGAAGGCGACGGAAGATGCGGTTAGTTTCCGTATTCGCCCTGAAACTATACCGGAAGGCCCCTCTGTTATTGATCGCGTGCGCAAGCTGGATGATCAGCTCGAAGTGGAAGAGCTTGAGGGTGACAGTTATGTGGTGCGCTTCAACCCGAATGCGTTACGTGTTAAGCAAGAGCAGCTTTTGTCGCAATCCATTGAAATTATCAATCGTCGTATCAATGAAACTGGCACGAAAGAGCCGACGATTCAGCGGCAAGGGGATGACCGGATTTTAGTGCAA
Source organism: Alphaproteobacteria bacterium UBA6178 (assembly GCA_002422205.1). Classification (GTDB taxonomy): domain Bacteria; phylum Pseudomonadota; class Alphaproteobacteria; order Rickettsiales; family UBA3002; genus UBA6178. The sequence continues at coordinate 21,576 of DITS01000034.1, read as the reverse complement.
GTGCCCGGTATGGATAATCCTGAGCAGTTGAAACAGCTGCTGGGTAAAACGGCCAAAATGACGTTTCATCTGGTAAATGAGGCGGTGACGCCACTGCAGGCTGAGCAGGGAATTGCGCCAGCGGGTACGCGCGTGTTGCCATCTGCTAATGATTCGGGGCGTACGGCTATTTTTGCTACTGTTGCGCTGGGCGGTGAATTGCTAACCAATGCCAACCCATCCTTTAGTGACGGACAGCCGGTGGTTGAGTTTACATTTAACTCGCAAGGCGCACGTAAATTTGGGGAAATTACGCAAGCAAATGTCGGCAAACGCTTTGCGGTGGTGCTGGATGGCAGGGTGATTACGGCTCCGGTCATTCGGTCGTCGATTTTGGGGGGTAAAGGCATTATCGAGGGTAACTTTACGGTCGAATCAGCGAATGAGCTGGCGATTTTGTTGCGCGCTGGTGCGCTGCCCGCGCCGCTCAATATCATTGAAGAGCGCTCGGTTGGGCCTAATCTTGGCGCGGATTCGGTTGCGGCGGGAGAAAAGGCCGTGCTTATCGCGACGATTGCGGTGATGGCCTATATGATCTTGGCTTATAGCCTTTTCGGTGTTTTCTCGGTGATGGCGTTATTGATGAATATTATCATTATCCTTGGCACGTTGTCGCTGTTTCAGGCAACACTTACATTGCCGGGTATTGCCGGTATTGTGCTGACGGTGGGGATGGCGGTGGATGCGAATACACTGATTTTTGAGCGGATACGTGAGGAATTGCGTAATGGGAAAAATGCCGTGGCTTCGATTGAGTCTGGCTTTAAAACGGCATTTGGGACCATTCTTGATTCGAATATCACCACCTTGATTGCAGCGTTTATTCTGTTTTACTTTGGCTCAGGCACTGTGAAGGGTTTTGCGGTTACGCTGTCGATCGGGATTTTATCGTCGATGTTTACGGCGGTGATGCTGACCAAGCTGATTATTGTATTATGGTTTGGTAAAAAACGGCGTGTGAGCCTGCCCATTTAATGGATATTACTCCCCAATTTGCGGAATCGATGAACCATATCACCCAATATGGGGATGGTGGTTTTACGATTAGCGGCGAAAAACAGATGGGGTCGGTGCTGGTGTTTGCGGATCGTGTTGTGCCGTGGGATGGGGTGATTTCAGCTGAATCGCTGCAAGCGTGCGCGCAGGACACTATCGATATTTTGCTGATTGGCTGTGGTGAAACGGGCGCATTTATTGTGCCGGAATTGCGCGCGCATTTTAAAATGTTTGGGGTATCGATTGATGCAATGGATACGGGTGCGGCGTGCCGCACATTTAATATCTTGATGAGTGAGTCTCGCCGTGTAGTGGCGGCGTTGGTCGCAATTTAGATTTCCATTGCGCTTTGGCCGCGTGCCAGATCGCCGGTCGTCACACGTTCTGACCAGTCGCTGCGCTTATTTTGATCTAGCTGTGAATCGGCTATCAACACGGTGCTTTTATCCGCCCCTTTGCCGACCAGCTTTTCCAGATAGGCCGAGCGGCGTTGCATTTCCAGCTCTTCATAATCGAGCGATAGGTCGTGGCTTTGCTTAAAGTTGAAAACACCCACGACAGCTGCTGCTAATGCGGCTCCGCCTGCGGCTAACCCTAGCGCAATACTGGCACCGGAAAATGCAGCAAGACCAAGGCCAGCCGCACCAAATGCCAAAATGGTGGTGACGGTGTTAACAAGATTTACATTAAAGGCTTTGTCGGTGACTTCGCGGCGCAACTCGCGATAGGATTTATCGGATTCGAGACTAACCATGTGCTTCCTCATTTTTTGACTTTGAGCCTGCAGATTAGCAAAAATTGATCAGCGTGAATGTTACAGTTTTATGAATTGTTAGAGCGAGCCCGCTTGCGTTGCGGGCTCGCTCTAGGACACAGCCGGTGTTTAAGCGGCTTGTTTTTGTTTGGCTTGCGCGTAATTGGACGCGGCAAATTCCCAGTTAACCAGTTTGCTTAAGAACGTCTCGATATAGTCGGGGCGCTTGTTCTGGTAGTCGAGATAATAGGCGTGCTCCCATACGTCCATGGTCAGCAGCGGGGTTTGACCATTGACGAAAGGGACGACAGCGTTGGGGGTTTTGACGACTTCGAGTTTACCGTCTTTGCCCAGCACCAGCCATGCCCAGCCGCTACCAAATTGTGTGGCACCGGCTTGTTTAAAGGCTTCGGCGAATTTATCGAAGCTGCCGAAATCGGCATTGATTTTATCGGCTAATTCGCCGGAGGGGGTGCCGCCGCCGGATGGCTTCATGCTGTGCCAATAGAAAGTGTGGTTCCACACTTGTGCGGCGTTGTTGAAAATGCCTGCTTTCGAGTCGTCTTTGGCGGTTTTTAAGATGATATCCTCGAGCGACTCATTGGCCAGATCGGTGCCTTCGATCAACTTATTTAAGTTGGTAACATAGGCGTTATGGTGTTTGCCATGATGGAAATCGAGTGTTTGAGCCGAAATATGCGGCTCAAGTGCGTTTTTTGCATAGGGGAGTTCGGGTAGGGTAAATGCCATGGTGTCCTCATTTGGTTGATGTTGCGCCAACACAGGAAATGGCCGGATGGCCGCCACAGCTCCCGCTGCGATTAGGCCCTGTGTCATTGTGCGTCTCGTTATGTGTATCATACGAGCCTCTTTTTTTAGTTGAAGCATAGATGTAGTGCATTCAGAGCATGATGCAAGCCTTAGATGGCATAAACCGTACAGGCAGCCTTCATGCCGGACTTGATGGCCCCCTCGATAGTGGCGGGTAAGCCGTTGCGCACATAGTCGCCTGCCAATAGCACATTATTGTAATCGGTTTGTGTGGTGGGGCGGCGTTTAAGGTTTTCGGGGGTGGCGGCATAGGTGGCGCGTTTTTCGGTAACGATGCGATATGGCGGCAAAGGTTTACGCACGCCGGTAATACGGCAAACATCATGCCATAACATGGTGGCGGTGATATCCTGATCGATATCGGCCAGCGCATTTGCGGCGCTGGTGGTGGTGGATATGAGTCCGTCTTTGAAAAAGACCCAGTCGAGCGCGCCACCGACGGCACCGATGAAGCTGCCATTTGGCTGATTATGATCGGTGATGAAATGTCCGTTGACGATGGCGTGATAGGTTTGCGGGACGGGGATGGCGGGAAGTAATTTTTCGATTCCATGGGCGGGGATGGCGAGAATGACGATATCATCCGCGCCGAGGGGGATGACATTGCGGCTGAAATGCAGCTCGGTTGCGCGGTTGTCGGTAAGGGTGATGTGTTTCAGGCTTTGTTGATAATAGATATCGCAGCCCTGATCGAGCAAGCGTTTTAGAGCGGGGGCAATTAGCGATGCGTGTAATGTGTGAAGCGGTAATAGGGGCTCTGCTCCGCCTTTTTCGGCGATGATCTGGCGCAGTGTGCGAGCGAAGAGCATGGCGGAAGCCTGCTCGGGCGGGGTGTTGAGGATGGAGGTGCAAAGCGGCGCGAGGAAGCGGCGATGGAGATTATCGTAGGGAGAGGCATAATTACCGACGCAGCCGCCCATCAGGCCGATGCGCAGCAGGTGGATATAGTCGATAAGTGGTAAGCGCGGTAGGTAGAAAGGGCGCTTTAACTCCCATTGATAGCCATATTTGATATCGATGAAAGGGTAATGGGTTTGCGGGGTATGGAATTGTGCGGTGGAGCCGATGCGCTGGATATAGTCGCGGGTGTGGTGATTGGCTTTGAGGATGAGGTGGTTGCCATTGTCGATTTCGCGGTTGAGCACAGGATCGTGGTAGGAGCGGCAGCGGCCACCGGCCTGTGAGGTGGCTTCATAGAGGCAGATGCGCCGGTCGGTGCCTGATAGCTCAATGGCGGCGGCCAGTCCGGCCAGCCCTGCTCCGATGATATGCACGCATGACATGGTTGCTTTGCTCCTTTGCAATGCTCCTAAAAAGCGCTATGGATGCGGCTTTATGACATGGAAAGGATAGCATGTCTGCAATAATACAGCAAATACGCCAGCGCGATTATGATCGTTATATCTGTTGCCTGTGCGCGCCGCGGACGATGCAGGAGGATCTGATGGCGTTGGTTGCGTTTAACAGCGAGATTGCACCGATTGCCGAGCAGGTAAGCGAGCCGATGCTGGGGCATATCAGGCTGGCATGGTGGCGCGAGGCGCTTGATGAAATATATGCCGGAAGCGCGCCACGCAATCATATCGTGGTGCAGGCATTGGCTGTTGCAATTGGCGCACATGATTTGCCGCGTGATTTATTCGATCGGATGCTTGAGGGGCGGATGATGGATTTGGAATCGAAGCAAGGGATTCAGTCATGGGAAGATTTTTTGGCTTATCTGGATGCTACGGTGGTGCCGTTGCATCAGTTGATGGCGCTGGTGAGCGGTAGTGATACCGATGTGCGCGATTGCGCGCGGCGCTATGGCATGGCGGGATTGTTGCGTGCAATGCCATATCATTTGCAGCATGGTGTTATTCGTCAGCCGTTGGCATGCTTGCAGGAACATGGTTTGTCGCCCGAGGCGGTTGAGCGGGGCGATGAAACTGAGCGGTTGCGCGCGTATGTGATGGCGATGGTGGAGCGGGTGCAGCTATTGCCCCGCGCTGAGGGCGCGCTGGTTATCCGGTTGATGGATAAGGTGGCGCAAAGTTATATGGGGCTGCTGATCAAGCGGGATTATCAACTATCGGCGCTGCCTGCGCGGTTGCCATGGCTGCCGCTGCGGTTGTGGGTTATGTCGTTACGCGGCTAGGGATTGCGTGTGTAACCAATGATCCAGATCGGACAGGGCGCGGCGGGTATAGCCTTGTGGGCGATCGGCTTTTTTCATGCGCTGGGTTAGCGGTGGGAATAGGCCGAAATTCACATTCATTGGCTGGAATGTTTTGGCGTCGGCTCCGCCAGTGATATGCGCCATGAGCGCGCCCAATGCCGTGGTGGCGGGTGGGGTGACGATGGTCTCGCCCTGCAATTCGGCGCTAGCGAAAATGCCAGCCATCAGGCCGCAGGCGGCGCTTTCGACATAGCCTTCAACGCCTGTCACTTGCCCTGCAAAGCGCAGATGCGGTGCAGACTTTAAGCGTAGTTGTGCATCGAGCAATCGGGGGCTGTTGATGAAGGTGTTGCGGTGGATGCCGCCCAGCCTTGCAAATTCGGCATTTTCTAAGCCGGGAATGGTTTTGAAAATGCGGGTTTGCTCGCCCCATTTTAATTTGGTTTGGAAGCCTACCATATTATAAAGCGTGCCGAGTTTGTTATCCTGCCGTAGCTGTACCACGGCGTATGGTTTTTCCGGCGCGTGGGGATTGGTGAGGCCAACCGGTTTCATGGGGCCAAAGCGTAAAGTTTCGCGGCCACGCTCTGCCATGACTTCGATGGGCAGGCAGCCATTGAAATAGGGCGTGTTTTTTTCCCATTCTTTAAATTCGGTTTTGCCACCTTCGAGCAATGCGTCGATGAAGGCTTGGTATTGGGCTTCGCTCATGGGGCAGTTGATATAATCAGCGCCGGTGCCTGCGGGGCCTGCTTTGTCATAACGAGACTGAAACCATGCTTTGGTCATATCGATGGATTCGGTGTGGATGATGGGGGCGATGGCATCGAAGAAGGCTAAATATTCTTCGCCGCTTTCGTTTAAAATACTATCCGCCAGTGCAGCTGATGTGAGTGGGCCGGTGGCGACGATCCATAAATCATCGCTGGATTTGGGCAGTGTTTTAATTTCTTCGCGTTGGAAGGTGATATTTGGGTGTGCTTCGAGCATGGCGGTTACGGCGGCGCTGAAACCATCGCGATCGACAGCCAGTGCGCCACCTGCGGGGACTTTATGCGCTTCGGCGCAACGCATGATGAGCGAATCGCAGCGGCGCATTTCTTCGTGCAGCAGGCCTATGGCAGAACGCTCTGCATCGTCGGAGCGGAAGGAGTTTGAGCAGACCAGCTCGGCGCAATGGTCGGTGTGATGTGCGTCGGTTTTGACGATGGGGCGCATTTCGTGAATGGTGACGTTTACGCCACGCTGAGCGGCCTGCCATGCGGCTTCGCTGCCGGCTAGGCCGGAACCAATGATATGTAGAGTTTCAGGCATGATTTTTCCTTACAGGCGGTAAATATGGATGAAGCCAAAGAGGCAGTTGATTAACGATTTTCTGACGTGCCGTTTGCCAGCTGCTTGCAACTAGAATAACAAACATGCCAACGATGATGAGTGCAAAGGCAAAGGAGCTGTCCAGTTCGGTTGCTAATGAATCGGTCAGGTCTGCTACGGATATGCCCAGATAGATGAGGGCTGAGACTAAGATTGCCCGACGGTCAACGATGAGGGCTAAGCAGGCGAGTGAAAGCACCAACCCTATAGTCACTAAGGCGGCTGGTACAGTGCTGCTGATGTAATCGGCATTGAGGTTCATGACGCCATTGACTACCAGCGGCGCTGCACCCAGATGCAGCCAAAAGGCAATGTCGCTATGGGGTTTTGTGCGTAAAGGATCGCGGGAATCGAACCCCATGGCGGCTATGAAAATGCTGATACCGCAGCACAGAAAAAATACATGCCAGTAATGTTTAATTGTTTCTTCGCCGAGTTGTAAGGCGAGGAGTGCATAAATGAATAATACGATACTTGCTGCCAATAATAGCCATGCGAATGGGGTCTTAAAGCGTTTTAAAAATAGCAGCGTGCCTATTATGGCAAAGCCTGCGGAGCAGATCATTTCCTGAAAATCTTTTGCTGGCTCAGCCATGTCTAACGTTTCTGCCAGCATTAAGCCGCAAAAAGCTGTGGCACCTGCAAAGCATGAGGCAAGTGTGATGGTGGGTAAGCGTGTGCTGTGCCAGCCGCGCAGGGCTTCGGCCATACCCCAGATGAGTATTGGCCCTAAAAATAAACCGATGAAGCTGTTGAGGGCATAGATTCCTACTACCAGACACAGGATGCCGATGGATAAAAAGACATCGTGGAATCCACGTATCGCATCGACCGTTTCTTCACGCGCGGGGTTTGCAATGGCAGCCTGAACAGAAATGGCGGTGAGGTAATCTTTGAGTAATTCAGCTTGGCTCTGATTGATGACGCCATCTTTTACTGCATTTTCTAAGCCTCTGTGCGGCATGCGATTTATCCTGAATGAACGTTTGGTCAATGTTTGGGTGGTTTGATCATGCTAATGGCGATTGCGTGCAGCGCTTCGTCGCCGCAGGCTAGCACATCGCCGTTGCTATGCAGGGTGAGTGATTCGCCGCGCCAATCGGTGATGATGCCGCCTGCTCCGCTGATGACAGGGGCGAGGGCGCAGTAATCGTATGGCTTTAACCCCGATTCGATTACCAGATCGACCCCGCCATTGGCGAGCAGGCCATAGGCGTAGCCATCGCAGCCATAGAGTATATCACGTGCGGCGGCGCGAACGGCGTGGAAAGAGGGTGACGCAATGGCAGAGAAATATTCCGGCGAGGTGGTGCTGATGAGGGCTAATGTGAGATCATCACAGGGGCGAGTGGTGACGGGCTGGCCGTTGCGGGTGGAGGGAAAGCCCTGCACCCCTACCCAGCGGTCGCCGATGATGGGTTGGTCAATTAATCCCAAAACTGGTACGCCGTTTTTGCATAAGGCAATGAGGGTGGTGAAGGTGGGCTTGCCAGCAATGAAGGCGCGGGTGCCGTCGATGGGGTCGATGACCCATACATATTCGGCATCGAGATGGCTTGCACCTGATTCTTCGCCTAAAATACCGTAAGCGTCGCTGAAGCGGTCGGTGATGGCCTCGCGCAATGCGGTTTCAATTTCGTGATCGGCAAGTGTGACGGGGCTTTTATCGCTTTTATAATCAACCATGTAGGGTTGCCGATAGTAACGGCGCGCGATGGCACCTGCCTGATCGGCAAGGGTGTGGGCGAAGCTGATAATATCCGGTGTGAGCGACATGGCGCGGATAATGCCGCAGCTTCACCCGATAGGCAAGGATTAGTCGCTAAAAGCAGCGATGCCGGTGATGGCGCGGCCCAGTATCAGCGCGTGAATATCGTGGGTACCTTCATAGGTGTTGACGGCTTCGAGATTTACCATGTGACGCATGACGTGATATTCATCGGAAATGCCGTTGCCGCCCAGCATGTCGCGGGCGGTTCGGGCAATGTCGAGTGCTTTGCCGCAGCTGTTACGTTTGATGAGGGAAATCATTTCTGGCTGGTAGTTATTTTCGTCGATCAACCGTCCGACGCGCAGGCAGGCTTGCAGGCCCAGGGTGATATCGGTCAGCATATCGGCGAGTTTTTTCTGGATGAGCTGATTGGCGGCGAGGGGGCGGTTAAATTGTTGGCGTTCTAACACGTAGCTACGGGCGGTTTTGTAGCAATCCTCAGCAGCGCCGAGTGCGCCCCAACCAATGCCGTAGCGGGCTTTGTTGAGGCAGGAGAAGGGGCCTTTAAGGCCGCTGACATGCAGGCGATGCGTGTCGGGTACGAAGGCGTTATCAAGCATGATCATGCCGGTGATGGATGCTTTGAGCGCTAATTTACCTTCGAGCTTTGGGGTTTCAACGCCTGTGCCGCGATCGAGGATGAAGCCGGTGATGGTGCCGTCGGGCGTGTCGCTATCGCCATAAACTTTCGCCCAGATAATCATGACATCGGCGATGGGGGAATTGGTGATCCATGTTTTGGAGCCGGTGAGGTGATAGCCGCCATCTACTTTGGTGGCGCGGGTTTTCATGCCGCCGGGGTCGGAGCCGTGATCAGGCTCTGTTAACCCGAAACATCCGATACATTCGGCGGTGGCGAGTTTGGGCAGGTAGTGTTGTTTAAGCTCGTCGGATGCGAAGGCGTGAATGGGGTGCATGACAAGGCTGGATTGAACGGATAAGGCGGAGCGATAGCCGCTATCGACGGCTTCGACGGCGCGGGCGATTAAGCCATAAGCGACATGGCTGACGCCGGAGCAACCATAGCCGTCGATCGTGGCGCCGAGCAGACCGAGCTTGCCCATTTCCCGCAGCAGGTCAGGATCAAAGCGTTCGTGCCGGTTGGCGTCGAGGATGGTGGGTTGCAGCACATCGCGTGCAAAATCGCGGGCGGTTTGATCAATCAGTCGCTCTTCGTCGGTGAGTTGGCCGGTGAGCTGTAGCGCATCATCCCACGCGAACGACGACATGCGTTATAATACGATATTGATGATGGAGCCGCGATCCCAATATACTCCGCGCGAGAGGGCGATGAGGGCTTTGTCGATCATTGCCTGCAATTCGTGAGGGGAGGGAATGAAATTGAGGGAGGCACGGCGCTTGTAATAGCGCGCCTTGTCCGTTGCCTCGCTACGCTCGGCCTTGCCTTGTGTGCGGGCAGGAATGGTGGCGGGGGTGTTATGGCCGATCAGTGTGCGAATATCCGTCATGGCGTGCTCCTTATTGCTTTTACTATAGCAAAAACCGTATCAAAAATCACATAAAATATCAGGCTATTTTGGGGGCAAAACTTGCCTGTTTGGTGGTTGCCAACCAACGCTGAATGATGGCGATCTGATTGTCATCCATCAGTGTGGGGGCGTGGCCAACGCCTTTAATTTCCTCGGAAAAGCATTTAAGGTGCTTGGCACGCATAGCGCTGACGGTTTCGCGCTCCAGCACGTCGGATAATTCGCCACGCAGGATGAGGGTTGGAGTTTTGACCGCCTCCCATATAGCGCTGAGGTCAATGTCTTCGATTTTTTCGAAATTGTTGGTTTCGGTGCGTACGGGGTCGAGGATATGTGGGTCGTAGGCCAGCGTAAAGTGGCCATCGACGTGTTGTGTAATGCTGTGAGTATAGAAATGCTGCCAATGCTCGGGATTGGTGATGCCGAATGACTGCAAGACACGCTGTACATGCGCTTCTGCTTCGGTGCGACTGGCAAAGGATTCGGGCGTGGCGCTGACATAATCGACGATGCGTTTCATGGCGGCTTTGGGAATGAATGCACCGATGTCGTTTAATACCAGGCGTTTGATGCGGGCGGGGTTGAAAGCGGCGATCATCATACCGATGATGCCACCCATAGAGGTGCCGATCCAATCGACCTTGCGCAGGTGGAAATTGTCCATAAAGGCCATGCAGTCCTGCATGTAATTGACATAATTATAGAGGCTGCTATCGGCGATAGCATCGCTTTTGCCACGCCCTGCCATGTCGAGGGCGATGACGCGGTAATCGGCGGCGAGGGCTCGGGCCAGATAGTCAAAATCATGCGCATTGCGGGTCAGGCCATGGACGCAGACAATCACATTGTCATTATCGGGGTTGCCCCAATCGAGATAGGCCAGCTGATGGCGGCCTTCATTTTCCCAGTTGGGAGCGGCGAAATAGGCTTGGCGATAATCAATTATAGCGGTCACTGGTTAGGCCTTCGAGTGGGATTTGTGTGGTGTTATTATTGATAATATCGGCGAGCAGATTAGCGCTGCCTGCGGCCTGCGTCCAGCCTAGTGTGCCATGGCCGCTATTGATAAATAAATTGGGGTATTGGGTTTTGCCGATGATGGGCGGACCATCGGGTGTGGTGGGGCGCAGGCAGGCCCAATGATCATGAAATTGCAATTTTGCTTTGGGGAATAAGGATTTGATACCGTTGATGATGGGGGTGATGCGTTTGTCGCGGACATCGGTATTATAGCCAGCGAATTCGGCGGTGCCGGCCACACGTACGCGGTCGCCGATGCGGCTATAGACAATTTTCAAAGCGTCGTCGGTGATGCTCATGGTGGGGGAGCATTCGTTGGCGGGAAAAGTCACGCTGTAGCCCTTCATGGGGTAAATCGGTACATCTATTCCGATGCGGCGCAGCTGTAGGGGGCTGTAGGCACCCATGGCCATGACATACGCATCGCCGCGCATATTGCCGCGATTGGTGGCGACATGGGTGATTTGATTATTTTCGGCGTTCAGCTCCAGAATTTCGGTGTCAAAATGGAAGATGGTGCCGAATTTTTCACGGCAATAATTGGCGAGACTTACCGTAAACAGGTTGATATCGCCGCTCTCATCGATGGGGGCGTGGATGCCGCCATAAATGACTTTGGCGGAATGGGCGAGGGAGGGTTCCATCTCCATGCATTGCTGCCAGCTGAGAACGGTTTCATCGCAACCATGGGTATGCTGGAATTCGGCCTGTTGCTGTGCATGGATGAATTCTTTTTCGTTGCTGAATACGTGCAGAATACCTTTTTTGACATTGTGAAATTCGATGCCGGTTTCGCTGACGACTTCGGCCATTTGGGCTTTGCTATGCAGACCCAGCCGAAGCAACACCAGCGCATGGCGATCAGCAGCGGATTTGCGGCAGTTCCATAAAAACCGTAAGCCCCATTTGATCATGTGGGGGTCGGTTGAAAAGCGCATGACGAGGGGGGCGTTTTCGTCGAAGGCCCATTTGAGCAGCTTGGGGAAAACATAAGGGTTGGCCCATGGCTCGGCATGGGAGTAGCTGAGCTGGCAGCCATTGGCGAAGGAGCACTCACGCGCGGCTTCGGGCTGGCGGTCGATAACCTCGACACTATGACCAGAGCGGCTGAGGAAATAAGCGGACATGACTCCAAGCACACCGGAACCCATAATAATGATATGCATGATGACTCCACAAAAGAATAGGCAACAATGAATAGAATGAATAGTGTGCGGTTATGGGTCAAGACAAATCCATTGTGATACTCACAGGTGCGGGCATTTCGGCGGAATCGGGCCTGCAAACATTTCGTGCATCGGACGGGCTGTGGTGCGATCACCGCGTGGAAGATGTGGCGACGCCGGAAGCCTTTGCGCGTGATCCGGATTTAGTGCAGCAGTTTTATAATATACGACGAGCGCAGCTTGCCACGGTGCAACCCAATGCTGCGCATGAGGCGTTAGCGGACTTAGCCGAGCAATGGGCGGGCGATGTAATGCTGGTGACGCAGAACGTGGATGATTTGCATGGGCGGGCGCTTGCGGCGCGGAATATCGGGGAGCATTTTTCGCTGATTTATATGCATGGCGAATTGACCAAGGCGCGGCATGTACATAGTGGTGAGGTGATTGACTGGCAGGGAGATATGCAGGCAGATGGGCCGTGGCGGCCACATATTGTGTGGTTTGGTGAAATGCCGCTGGAGATGGCGCGTATCAGCCGCGCTTTGCAGGAATGTGATTTGTTTATGTCGATTGGCACATCGGGTAATGTGTATCCAGCGGCGGGATTTGTGGCGGAGGCAGCCTATCATGGCGCGCATACGGTGGAGCTGAATTTGGAGCCCTCGCTGGGTGCTAGTTTGTTCGACGCCGCGCATTATGGCCCAGCCACGCAAGTGGTGCCTGCGCTAGTGGCGGATATATTGGCGGGCAAAATTATTTGATGTTATAGCGTTTGTGCAGCTTTGAGGACTTCGTCTACATGGCCTTCGACTTTGACCTTTGGCCAAATGGCGGCAATTTTTCCTTGTTTGTCGATAAGAAATGTAGCGCGGTTGATGCCCATGTATTTTTTGCCATACATGCTTTTTTCGACCCATACGCCATAGCTTTGACACACGCTGACATCTTCGTCGGAGGCGAGGGTGAAGGGGAGGCAATATTTTTCTTTGAATTTATCGTGGCTTTTTACATCGTCTTTTGACACGCCGATGATGATGGTGTCGGCTGATTTGAAATGCTCGATATGATCGCGGAAATCTTTGGCTTCGGTGGTGCAGCCCGGCGTGTCGTCACGTGGATAAAAATACAGTACAATATTTTGTTTTCCGGCAAATTGTTTGAGTGAAATACTGTTGCCGCCATCGGTTTTCATGGTGAAATCGGGTGCTTTATCGCCTTCTGATAAGCCGGTTTCGGGCTTGGGTGCTGCTTGTGCCATGCTGCGCTCCTTTGATTAGCTCTGATATAGGTGCGTAGCTTAACCAAACAAGGTGGTGTGTCTATAATTCTTTGAGGCGATCAAAATAATAGGCGATTTTCGATTCGGATTTTATCAGTTTTTCGCGGAGTTGTTCAAATGTTTCGGTGGAAAAGCGGGTGAGGAGCAAATGTTTCAGCCCAACGGGGGCGACTTCTTCGATGATGGTGCCGTCGCTACACAGGCGCAGGAAACTGAGCAGGGCCGATAATAGATGGTGCGCGTCGATCAGATCGTCGGCGATGGTGTCGGAGAGGATACCGAGTTGCTTTGCCTGCTCGAATATGCGGCGGGTGCTGGATTCGATCATTTGCGGTTCGTTGGCGGCGTGGCGCAATACCAGATATTGTGCCAGAAAATCCGCGTCGATTAAGCCGCCGCGTACATGCTTGATATGCCACGGATTAAGCGTGTGGTATTGCTTAGCGATTTTCTGGCGCATGTCGATGACTTCTTCGGCGAGATGGGCGATGTCATGTTCGCGTTGGAGATGAGTGGTGACGGTTTCGCTCAGCATGGTTTTAGATTGGGGCTGGGTAGCATAGATAACACGGGCTTTGGTGAGTGCCATAAATTCGAATACCCATGCCGATTCGCTGAAATATTTTTCGAAGGCGGTGAAGCGAGTGGCGAGTGAGCTGTCGCCGCCGGAAGGGCGTAGGCGCGTATCGACTTCGTAGAGCGTGCCTTCTTTGGCCATCATGGTGAAAGCAGTGATGATGCGTGAGCACAGGCGCGTGTAATAGGTTGAGATATCTACTGACTTCTCGCCGTCGGACTGATTGTTGCTGTCATCGCTATCATAGACAAAAATTAAATCAAGATCGGAGCCGAAGGTTAATTCTTTGCTACCCAGCTTGCCTAGGGCAATAACGGCAAGCCAGCTATTGGATATGTGGCCGTGTGTATGCGCGAATTCGGCGATGGCAAGCTGCACCACTTGCGCGGTGATGACTTCGGCGAGTTCGGAGAGGAACACGCCGATGGCGTCGGGATCGGCGATGCCTTGCAGCATTTGCATGCCAGCCTGAAACTGGCGCTCATTTTTAAATACGCGCAGCTCGCGCAGTGCTTCTTCATAGTCGCGCATATATTCAAGCTTATGGGCGAGTTGCGCCTCGAGCATTTCGCGATCGGGCAGTGCTTCGTAAAAATCGCCTTGTAGTACGGAGTCGAGCAATAGCGGATATTTGCCCATAATGTCGGCCAATGCAGGGGCGCTGCCGAGGATGCGGGCGATAAGATCGAGCAATTCGGGGCGGGCGTGGAAAAGCGAGAAGATTTGTACGCCCGCTGGTAATTTTGATAAAAAATCGTCGAAGCGAAAGAAGGCGGTGTCGGGGTTGACAGTGTTGCCTAGTGCTTTGAGCAGGGCTGGTATTAATTCGGTGAGGATTTGGCGGGCGCGTTTGCTGCGGGTAGCGCGGCGGCTTCCTCTGTGCCAGTTTTGAATAATGTCGGATATGGCTTCGGTGTTGGAATAGCCCATTTTGCTAAGGGTTTGCAGGGTTTCGGGGTCGGCATCGACGCCGGTGAAGACCAGATTGCCTTGCGCGCTGGTCAGGTCGGGCTGGCTTTCGAACAGGCGGGCATAATGGCTCTGCACATTCTCCAGCACACCGGTCAGGGCGTCGCGGAAATCCTGCGCGCTGTCATAGCCCATGAAACAGGCGAGATGGGAAATCTCCACCTCGGTGCCCGGTACGGTATGGGTCTGCTGGTCCTCGATCATCTGCAGCCGGTGTTCCAGCGTGCGCAGATAGCGGTAATCCGCCTTCAGCTCTTCGGCGACCTTCGCGTCCACCCGCTCTTCGCGCACCAGCGCGTCCAGTGCGCCTTGGGTCGTGGGTACGCGCAGGGCCGGATGGCGGCCGCCCAAAATCAGCTGCTGGGTCTGGGCGAAGAATTCGATCTCACGGATGCCGCCGCGCCCCAGCTTGATATTGTGGCCCGCCACCGCGATCTCCTCATGGCCGACATGGGCATGAATCTGACGCTTGATGGACTGGATGTCCTCGATCGCCGCGAAATCCAGATAGCGCCGCCAGATGAAGGGCACGAGATTCTTCAGGAACATCGCGCCCGTCTCGGGATCGCCGGCACAGGCGCGCGCCTTGATCATGGCGGCGCGTTCCCAGTTCTGGCCCATGGCTTCGTAGTAATCGAGCGCCGCATCAGTGGAGATGGCGATCTGGGTCGCCCCGGCATCGGGCCTGAGCCGAAGATCGGTGCGGAAGACATAGCCGTCGCTGGTGACTTCACTGAGCAGTTTTACAAGGCCGCGCACGATATCAACCGCCGCGCCGCGCATATCGCCGCGCTTGGAGAAGGGAAACTTCTCGGCGTCGTAGAACACCACCAGATCGATATCGCTGGAATAATTGAGCTCATGGGCGCCGTACTTGCCCATCGCCAGAACGGTCAGGCCGGCGCTTTGCTCGAGTTTGACACCGTCATGCTCCTGCATGCCGGCGCGTACCGCTTCCTGGCACAGCAGAAAGCGCAGCGCCCCGCTGACACAGGCGTCGGCGAAGCGGGTCAGCGCCGCGGTGACCTTGTTGACATCCCACCGCCCTTCGATGTCGGCCATGGCAATGGCCAGCGCCGCGCGGCGTTTGGCGATGCGCAGCTGCGCCATGGCACCGGCCTCGCCGTCGGCCATCGCCACCGCCTCGCCTTGCGCGATTGCCGCATTGAGGACCGCCTCGGGACCAGCTGTGAAATATTCCTCCAATGCCTGCGTCTCACGCAGCGCCAGCCGTCCCAGAAAGGCGCTGTTGCCAAACACCGAGGCCAGCAAGGGTTCGTCGCGGACAAAGCCGCGCTCCGCCAGCGCTTCACGGATGCGCGCGGCGCGGTCGGTATCGAAGGGCTTGGGGGGCGTGTGCAGATTCATGTGTCCTCACCCTTCGGCAGTCAACGGCAGCGTCGTGCGACCAGGGTGAGGACAAGCTAAATCCTCATGCCGAGCTTGTCGAAGCATAAGGCCAAAGCATCTTATCCCGACTATTCGGCGGCGTTCTTCATAGGCGATGCGCGCAGAGCCGCTTTGGGGAAGCGCAAAATCGCCTTCAGACCGGTGGGGACATTGTCGTCCAGCACCAGCGCGGCATTGTGGAAATGCGCCACCGCCGCCACCAGCGACAGGCCCAAACCCGTGCCGGGGGAGTTGCGGCTGGCTTCCAGCCGTACAAAGCGGTCGATCACCCGCGCCCGGTCCTCGCGCGCGATGCCCGGTCCGCTGTCGCTGACCCACAAATCCACGCCCGCCGGTCCGACCGCCGTGCCGAGCCGCACCTGGCCGCCCGCCGGGGTATATTTGATGGCATTATCGACCAGATTGGCCAGCGCCTGGGCGATCAGGCTGCGATTGCCCTCAACCGCGACATCGCCGGACGGCTCCAGGGTCAAGGTGACCCGGCGCTCCTCCGCCAGCGGCTCATACAATTCGGTGACGTCGGCGGCGACCGAGGACAGGTCCAGTGTCGCCATCGCAGCCCGCGTGGTGCCGGCATCGGTCTCGGCGATCAGCAGCAGGGCATTGAACGTGCCGATCAACTGGTCGGTCTCGGCGATGGCGCGCTCGAACTCCACCGCCATCTCTTCCTTGCTGCGGGTCCCGCTCGCATTCAGCCGCATCGCCGATTCCTCCAGCCGGTTGCGCAACCGGTTAAGGGGTGTGCGCAGGTCGTGCGCCACCGAATCCGTCACTTCTCGCATCCCGCGCATCAACCGCTCGATGCGGTCCAGCATGCGGTTGAGGTTCTCGGCCAGCATGTCGAATTCGTCGCCCGAGCCGGTGAGCGGCACGCGCCGCGTCAGGTTGCCGGCCATGATCTCGCCGCTGGTGCGATTGATGATGTCCAGACGCCGCAGCATGTTGCGGCTCATCAGCGCCCCGCCCGCCAGACCCAGCAGCAGGATCAGCCCCACCGTCCAGGGCAAGGTGGTGGTGAACATGCGGGTGGTGAGGAAGCGTTCATGCACATCCTGCGCGACCAAAAGGACAAAGCCGCCCGTCACCGGCAGCATGCGGCCGCGGGCGCGGCGGGTTGCCAGCCGTCCGTCCACCGGACGCTCATAATCGAACTCGACGAAATTCTCGGCCGTCACCACCGTCTGCGGCCAGGAATCGAGGTTGCCGGCGATGGGTCGGCGCTGACTGTCGGTCAGAAGATACAGCGCCTGTCCGCCATGGGTGGAACGGCTGCGCACCGTTTCGGCCAGGCCCCGAAGGCCCAGATTCTGATACTGCTCGGCCAGGCCGGTGATCTCGGCGGCGACGATCTGGTCGGTCTGCCCGTCCAGGGTCCGCACGGTATTCCAGTAGGTGAAGGCCAGAAGCGCCGTCACCGAAAAGGCGAACAGCAGCACATAGGCCAGCACAATGCGGAAGGCCTGGGTCCTGAGCAGGTGCCAAGTGCGCATCTGCGCGCCCTAGCCGATTTTGGGTTTAATGGGCACGGATCATGTAACCCGCGCCTCGCACCGTATGCAGCAATGGCGCCTGGAAGCCCTTGTCGATCTTTGCCCTGAGGCGGCTGATATGCACGTCGATGACATTGGTCTGGGGATCGAAATGATACTCCCACACGCTTTCCAGCAGCATGGTGCGGGTCACCACCTGGCCGGCATGGCGCATCAGATATTCCAGCAGGCGGAATTCACGCGGCTGCAATTCGATGTCGGTGCCGCTGCGCTTGGCGGCGCGGGTGAGAAGGTCCAGCTCCAGATCGCCAACGCCCAGCCGCGTCTTGACGCCCGCGGGGGTGCGGCGGCGCAAGAGCGCGTCGATCCGCGCCAGCAGTTCGACAAAGGCGTAAGGCTTGGCGAGATAGTCATCGCCGCCCGCCTTCAAGCCCTTCACCCGGTCGTCCACCTCGGACAGAGCGGACAGGAACAGCACCGGGGTGGAATTGCCATGCTCGCGCATTTCGGCCACCACTTTCAGGCCGTCCATCTTGGGCAGCATGCGGTCGATGATCGCCACGTCATAGGACCGCGACAAGGACAGCGACAGGCCGGTCTCACCGTCGGAAGCCTCGTCCACCACATGGCCGGATTCCTTCAGGCCCTGCACCAGATAACGCTGCGCTTCCAGATCGTCTTCGACTACGAGAATTCGCATTCACTCTCCCGATAAATGCTGAACAGGCGCGGACCTTTGGGCCCGCGCCCGGTTCATCACGACTTCTCGATATCGATGGCGACAAAGCCCGTGCCGCCCTGGGTGCGTGCCACCAGCAACAAAACGCTGGAACGGCCGCCCTTCTTGGCGTCGGTTACGCCGGACTGGAAGTCGGCCGGCGTGCGCACGGTGCGGTTGCCGATCTTCAGCACCACATCGCCCGCCTGCAGTCCCTTTTCGGCGGCGTCGCTGTCGGCATCCACCTTGGTGATCACGGCGCCGCTGGTCACAGCCTCGGCGATATTGAAGCTGCGCTTGGCCTCAGGGGTGAGCGACGACAGAGCCAGGCCCGCAGCCGTGGCGGTGGCCGCGGGGGCCGCGCCCTTGCCGGTCGGCGCGGCCGAAGCCACCCGTTCGTCGGGGCGAGAACCGATGGTGACCTTGATATCCGACGGCTTGCCGCTGCGGCTGACCGAGAAGGTCGCCACACTGCCGGACGGCACCCCCGCAACCTTGCGGGTCAAATCGGTGGAATCCTCGACCGGCTGGCCGTTGATGGCGGTGATAATGTCACCCTGTTCGAAACCGGCCTTTGCAGCAGGCCCGTTTGTCACCACTTCGGCCACCAGCGCCCCCTTGCCTTCCTTGAGGCCGAGCGAGGCGGCGATTTCCGGCGTCACGCTCTGGATGTTGACGCCCAGATAACCGCGATTGACGCGGCCATGGTCCTTGAGCTGCGCCACCACGTCATGGATCAGGCTGGCCGGAATGGCGAAGCCGATGCCGACACTGCCGCCCGAGGGCGAGAAGATCATCGAGTTCATGCCGATGACCTGGCCGCGCAGATCGAAGGTCGGACCGCCGGAATTGCCCCGGTTGATGGCCGCGTCGATCTGGATGAAGTTGGTATATTGCTGGCTGCCATCGAGGTTGGCGCGTCCCAGCGACGAGACGATGCCCGCGGTCACCGAGTTGGAAAGGCCGAAGGGATTGCCCACCGCAACCACCCAGTCGCCGACGCGCAGACGCTTGTCGTCCCCGAAATCGACAAAGGGCAGCGGCTTGCCGCTGTCGATCTTGAGCAGCGCGACGTCGGTCACCGGATCGGTGCCCACCAGCTTGGCGACGAATTCGCGCTTGTCGGGCAGGATCACGGTGATCTTCTTGCTGGCGTCCACCACATGGTTGTTGGTGACGACATAGCCGGCCTTGTCGATGATGAAGCCCGAGCCGGCGCTGAGCGCGCGGCGCGGCACCTGCTGCGGCGGACGCTGGCCGAACTGCTGGAACAGGTCGCGGAACTGCTGCGGAATATTGTCGGGCATTTCACTGTCGCTCGACGAGGTCTCCGACTTGATCGCGACAACGGCCGGGCTGACCCGCTCCACCAGATCGGCGAAGCTGAAGGGCGCGCTTTCCAGCATGCGGGGCGTGGCGCGCGGCGCGACATTCTGGGCCATCATGACGGGCGCATCGGTCTTGACGTTCTGCACCGGCGGCAGCAGCGCAAAGGCGCCAAGGCCGACCACGACAATGGAGGCGGCAGTGGTCATGGCGATCAGGCGGCGCTGGCGCAGGCTGGGCCTGGGCAGGCGGGAAAAAATGCCAGCGCCAGGCGGGGGCGTATTCGGCGTGTTCTTGGGATCTTGCATGGGAGCTCCTTGGGGCGGCCGTTGCGGCCCTGTTGGAGATAGACATACAGGCCTAGCATGGCCGGAATATGACCTGAAGATTACATAATAGTAATCCCGGCTAGGTGGTTCGTGCGGCGGCCTTTTTGACCGTGACCCAGGCCACGGCACCGGCCCCGCCCAGCACCAGGAAGGGCGCCAGCCACAGCAGCCAGGTGTTGGGCTGAACCGGCGGCTTCATCAGGATGAAATCGCCATACCGCGCCACCAGGAAATCCTGGATTTCGGCATCGGTTTTTCCCGCCATCATCTGTTCGCGCACCAGGCGGCGCAGATCGCCCGCCAGGGGTGAATTGGATTCATCGATGCTTTCGCCCTGGCATACCAGACAGCGCAGCTGGCGCTGCAGATTGCGGGCGCGGGTTTCCATCGCCGGATCGGAAAAGGAAAGGCCGACCGATGCGGCTTCGGGCGCCGCCGGGGCCTGCGCGGCGGCCGGGATCGCCGCAAGGGTCATCAGCATCACGAAGAGGACCGCTGATTTGGTCATTCTGCGGCGACGGCTTCGGCGGCCGGCGCACGCGCACCAACCCGCAGCCGTCCCCCCAGGCTGAGCATTCCGCCCAGCGCCATCACCAGCGCGCCCAGCCAGATCAGCGGCGCCAGCGGCGAAACATAGACGCGGATGGCATAGCGCCCGCCGCCGCGATTGTCGCCCAGCGCCAGATACAGATCGCGCAAGCCCGTGGTGCGGATGGCGGTGTCCGCCACCGATTGGCCCTCGGCGGTATAGAAGCGCTGCTCGGGGCGCAGCATGGCTTTCACCTTGTCGCCATCCATCAGCGCGACATGGGCCCGATCGGCGACATAATTGGGACCCGTCTCTTCGGTCACGCCATCGAAGCGCAAGGTATAAGGCCCCACCACGATCGTCTCTCCCGGCGCCATCACCGTCAGCGCTTCGCTGCGCCAGGCGGTGGTGCCGGTCACGCCCAGAAGGGTCACGCCCAGACCGGCATGCGCCAGGGCGGCGGCAAAGGCCGAAGCACGCGCGCCCTTGCGGCGGCGCAGGTCCAGGATCGAGGCACCGATCAGCCAACCGGCAACGGCAAAGGCCATGGCGGCGACCACGCCGCGCGGCGTGATGATCGCCAGCACCGTCACCGCCGCGATCACCGCCAACCCCAGCGCGGGATAAAGCGAACGCCAGGCGGCCTTGAGATCGCCGCGCTTCCACCCCAGCAAGGGTCCCAGCGGCACCAGCAGCAGCAGGGCGAAGAAGATCGGCGCGAAGGTCAGGGCATAGTAAGGCGGCCCCACCGAAATCTTGGTGCCGTTATACGCTTCCAGCACCAGCGGATAGAGCGTGCCGACAAAGACGCAGGCACAGGATGCGATCAAAAAGACATTGTTGAGCAGCAACGTGGTCTCGCGGCTGACCGGCTCGAACGCGGCGCCGCCCTTGAGCGTCGGGGCGCGCCAGGCAAACAGCGCCAATGCCCCGCCGATCGCCAGCGCGATCAGTATCATGATGAAGAAACCGCGGGTGGGATCGCTGGCAAAGGCATGCACCGATGAGGTCAGGCCGGAGCGCACCAGGAAGGTGCCGATCAGCGACATGGAAAAGCCGCCGATCGCCAGCAGCAATGTCCAGGTGCGGAAGGCGCCGCTTTTTTCCGTGGCCAGCGCCGAATGCAGCAGGGCGGTGGCGATCAGCCAGGGCATCAGCGAGGCATTTTCCACCGGATCCCAGNNCCAGTTCGTAATAGGCCCACCAGGAACCCAGCGCGATGCCGCAGGTCAGCGCGATCCAGGCGATCAGCATGAAAGGGCGCGCCGCCCGGGTCCAGCCTTCTTCGCCCACCATCAAGGCGGCGGCGGCATAGGCAAAAGAGGCCGACAGGCCGACATAGCCCGCATA
>DITS01000013.1 GCA_002422205.1 Alphaproteobacteria bacterium UBA6178 | reverse complement strand
CGTGCGCTGGCTGGGGAACAGGCCTTCTTCCCATCCGGTTAGAAACACCACATCAAATTCCAGCCCCTTAGCGGCGTGCAACGACATGATATTGACCATCGCGTCCGGCTGCGTGCCACCGGCACCACCATCCATGACGAGGCCCACATGCTCTAAAAAATGCCCGACATTCTCAAACTCGCCCAGCGCACGAATTAACTCGCGCAAATTCTCGACTCGGCCTGCGGCTTCGGGCGTTTTATCCAGCTGCCACATCGCACGATAGCCCGATTCATCCAGTACCAGATCGGCAATCTCAGGCAAA
The DNA here is from genome assembly GCA_002422205.1 of Alphaproteobacteria bacterium UBA6178. Lineage (GTDB taxonomy): Bacteria > Pseudomonadota > Alphaproteobacteria > Rickettsiales > UBA3002 > UBA6178. The sequence goes on along the minus strand of DITS01000013.1, from coordinate 21,722 downwards.
GCGGTGGTTTCACCCATACCGCGCCACCGCGCAAAATCATCCAGCAATTTACGCAATGTGGTGCCTGTTTTGCCTTTAATGGCATTAGCGGCCAGTTGCGCTTCGATCGCGGTATAGAGCGAGCAATTCTGCGCCCGCGCATGCGCATGCAGGGATTCCATCGTTGCTTTACCAATCCCGCGCTTGGGCGTATTGATAATCCGCTCAAACGCTAGATCATCATGCGGCTGCGCGATGACGCGCAAATAGGCCACCGCATCGCGAATCTCCATGCGTTCATAAAAACGCAATCCGCCAATCACGCGGTACGGCACACCCAGCGTAATGAATCGCTCCTCGAAAGAACGCGTCTGAAATCCGGCACGAACCAGCACCGCCATGTGCGACAGGGAAATTTTATCACGCTGATAGGATTCGATTTCTTCGCCCACAAAACGCGCTTCCTCGGCATCATCCCATACGGATTTAATACGGATCGCCTCGCCCTGATCGCCCTGATCGGTATAGAGTGTCTTACCTAACCGCCCTTTGTTATTGGCAATCAGATGCGATGCCGCCGCCAAAATCGGCGCAGTTGAGCGATAATTGCACTCCAGCTTGATCACTTGCGCATCGGGAAAGTCTTTTTCAAACTTCAGGATATTGCCTACTTCCGCACCACGCCAGCCATAAATGGATTGGTCATCATCCCCTACGCAACAGATATTTTTGTGTCCCAGCGCCAACAGCCGCAACCATAAATATTGGGCCACATTGGTATCCTGATACTCATCGACTAAAATATAACGAAACCGATTGGCATATTCATTGAGGATATGCGAATGCGCGGTGAATAGCGTCAGGCAGTGCAGCAGCAAATCGCCAAAATCCATGGCGTTCAATGTGCGTAATCGCTCCTGATAAATCGGGTATATCTTGCGTGCGGCAGCCGCCATGCCGTCTTCATGCGCGCTATGTGTGCCGATTTTATCTGGTGTTAAGCCTTTGTCTTTATAGCCCTGAATAATCGACAACACCACTTTGCCCGGAAATTTGGTGTGATCAATATCCTGCTCGGCCAATAATGTTTTGATCAGCCGGTGTTGATCATCCGCATCCAAAATCGTGAATTGCGCACTAAAGCCCAGCAACTCGGCATGGCGGCGCAATATTTTTGCGCCGATTGAGTGGAAGGTACCAAGCCAGATGCCGGATGTTTGCTGGCTTGTCGCATCATCCACGGATTGGCCGATCAGATGCTCTACCCTTTCACGCATTTCACCTGCGGCTTTATTGGTAAAGGTCACCGACAATATCTGCCCAGGAAATGCTTTTTTCTGCATCAGAATATGCGCGATTCGGGTGGTCAGCACACGCGTTTTACCCGTACCTGCACCTGCGAGCACCAATACTGGCCCTTCCGTAACCAGTACGGCTTCGCGCTGAGCGTTATTCAGTTTGGCGAGGTAATCGGGCAGGGAAGTATCAGCCATTGGCTTTGCAATCGTCATCGAATCATCTAGCATGTTAACGAATCTAAACGGAGCATGCATGACTGACAAGCCCAACCTCACTATTCGCAGTGCTTATCCACAAGATGCCATGATCATTGCGCGTTTCATCGGCGAATTAAACCGGTTTGAAGCTCAGGATACAGGTATCAGCCTCAACGAATATGCCCAGTCGCTAAAGCGATGGTTAGCGAATGATGCACATCCCTGTCGTTTTATTGTCGCACAGCACAATAATGAGGCGATTGGTTACGCCGCATTCTACACCGGCTACGATATTGCAAGCGCCACCCATGGCACCCATCTGGCCGATATATTTGTCACACACGCCGCACGCCACCAAGGCGCAGGCAAAGCGATGATGGCTTATATCGCGGATCACACCGCATCAATCGGCGGAGAATGGCTTTCGCTCACGGTTTTAAAAAACAATACCGCCGCAAAGCGCTTCTACCAATCGTTGCAGGGGGTGGTGGTGGATGTGGACTTTATCGCATTCGGCAAATCAACATTGTCTGCATGGCGTAATGAAGCGATAAAATAAATAAAATACACCAACAGATATTGCCCGCAGCATAAATATTCGATACAACATTAGTAAGACGTTTAAACTTCAAGAGACGCCGCTATGAAACTTTTGTCCTTTTTCGCTGCTTGCCTGACCTGTGTGATGATTGCTAACGTGGCGTCAGCATCCATCAATACCAAATCCGGTAAATATGCAGCGCTGGTTTTAAATGCGGATACGGGCGAAGTCTTGTTTGCCCGTAATGCAGAAGTGAAACGTTACCCCGCATCGCTGACCAAAATGATGACGCTCTATATGCTCTTCGATGCCATGAAAAAAGGCGAGATTAGTATTGACGATCGCATGAAGGTTTCCAAATACGCAGCCAGTCAGCCCCAAACCAACATTGGATTAATTCAGGGCGAAACCATCCCTGTGCGCGACGCTATCCGCGCATTGGTGACGCGCTCCGCGAATGACGTGGCCACCGTAATCGCCGAACGCTTGGGCGGATCGGAAGCGGGCTTCGCTGTCAAATCCACCGCCAAAGCGCGCGCGCTGGGCATGAAAAACACCGTGTTCAAAAACCCCCACGGTCTGCCCAATATCAACCAATACACCACCGCGCGCGATATGGCGCGCCTCGGCATCGCGCTACGCCGCGACTTTCCTCAATATTATGATTATTTCAAAACCAAGCAATTCACATGGAAAGGCCGCACCTACAATTCGCACAACCATGTGATGGGCCGCTATGATGGCGTTGACGGCATCAAAACCGGTTATATCAATATGTCCGGCTTTAATCTGGTAACATCGGTACGCCGCGATGGACATAATTTAGTGGCGGTGGTGATGGGTGGTCAAACAGGCCGTGAGCGTGATGATCACATGGTCAGCCTGCTTGATAAATCCTTTACCATCATGGCCGAGCGCGGCGATCAGCCACGCCTTTTGGCCGATGCGCCGGTGCCGCAAAGCAAGCCATTACTGGTAGAAGCCGAAGGCGATACCATCAAAATGGTGCGGATTGAGCAAACCGATTTGCCACCCCCTCAAGCAGCCCCGATGATTCCTTCGCCGGTAGCAGATGCGCATGCCACTATCGCGCCTGCACCAGCAGCAAAGCCAGCGCAGGCAGTGCGGCCTGCAAACGCGCCAGCGCCCGCGATATCGGCCTCCTACCGTACTGCGCAGCCCGGCACGCTGGATTATCAACTCGCCAATCTGTCGCCTATGAGCAGCTCCGGTGGTAAATGGGGCATTCAGGTGGGCGCTTTCAGCGATGCCAACAGCGCCATGATGGCGGCCTCCGATGCCATTAAAACAGCTGAAAATTCGCTCAAAAACTCAAAGATTATGGTCACCGATTCCGCAGCCGGAAAAAGCATCCATCGCGCCCGTTTGGCCAATTTATCCGAACATGAAGCCAAATCCGCCTGCCAGCAGATTTTAGCCAAAAGCGGCCAATGCTTTGTATTTAGGGCGGATTTGCAAAACGAGCTCTAGGCGTCGTCATCAAATCGTCATCAATTTGTTAATGATTTTTATCATCAAAATGGTGTATATTAAGGTATGAGTATACCAAATTCCATGGCGATTGAGTCGCGCGCCGCTGCCTTTATTCTGGCTATGAACGGCGCAAATGGTGTTGCTCCATCGATGGCACAGGCCCCATCCCGCGATATTTTTGCTAAAAATGATAATCCCACCCCATCGAAAGTAATGGCACCCGAAGTGGCAACCGCAGGCGGAACAATTGATTTTGCGATTGAAGCGGCGGGTGGTGCCATAGATAAAGGCGTTGGGGCTATGAATAACCTAGCCCGCATGGGACCGAATGCAGCTAAAATGGCCTCTGGCGGGTTAGCGATTGGCGGATTAGCAATTGGTATCGGCGCTGCTAAAATTGCAGAGCTCTTCCGCAGCGAAGAACCAGAACAAAACGCTGCCATACAAATAGGTGAGCCAAAACTTGCTATTGCTGAGCCCGCACCCGAATTAACGCCAATAGAACGCGCACAGCAAGAGGCGGCGGCTATTGGCATGGCCTTTAAGGCGCATTACGATACATTAGAAAAAAGCGGTCAGACGGCTTATGTGCCGGAAGCTGAGCTAAATAATCTGGTAGACCCGACGCGCTCTATCGCATCAGCTAATGACTTTGCACAACAAAAACAAGCCGAATCAATGATGTTAGGTTAATAAATAAGACGACCATGATAGAAAAAAGGCGCTGCGGCAGCAGCGCCTTTTTTATGGTCTGCGTTACACTCCCTTAAAATGGCGACAGAATATCCACAATCTGGCTACCATAGCGTGGTTGTTGCAACTCGGTAATCTGGCCACGTCCACCATAATTAATGCGGGCTTCGGCAATCTGCGAGGCATCAATAGTGTTGTCGGCACCAATATCTTCGGGGCGAATCACCCCTTTAACCGATAATTCGCGCACCTCATAATTGACGCGGATTTCCTGCGAGCCATCAATCACCATATTCCCGTTAGGTAATACCTGAGTCACCAAGGCGGCGACTTGCGTGTTAATTTTCTCTTCGCGTTTCATTTCGCCTTTGCCATCGGAATTGCTGCCGCTTTCTAAGCTAAATAACGGGTCTTCCGCCGCACCAGGCAGGAGCCGGCCACGCAGTCCACCGAATAAAAATGGGGCGTCGACATTTTCGCTCGCGCCGCGATCACGCTTGGTTTCATTATCCACTTCAGCCTTGTCATTGATTTCAACGCGTACGCGCAATATGTCGCCCACACGTGCGGCCCGCTGGTCACGAAAGAATGCACGGCCACCCGGCTGCCACAGCGAATTGGCATATTGCGGGGCAGGGGGCTCGGGGTTTGGCATCGGCCAGCTCATTGGCTGGTAATTGGGCTTGGTATGCGGGTTCGCAATTTCCGACATGGGTGGTTGTTTGCCCACTTGCTCCAGTCTTTCAATCGTGCCAGCGCAAGCCGACAAGGCCAGCAAACCAGTCAAAGAAAATAATGTCGTTTTCATCTCGTAAAGCTCCTTTATTGAGCACTGGCCAGCTGAGGCATAGCCTCAACTGCAGCGCTGTTTTTTCCGGTAATGCGTGCCTGCACCACAATATTGCTATCGGTGTTGCGGATACGAACCAACTCACCCATCGCACCGTCTGTCAGAGCTTCTCCGGTGGTGCGAATTTCCATATTGGCGGTTTTAAATTCAATATTGACCAGCGCGCCCTTAGCCATCACTACAGGGGCTACCAACTCATTTTCGCGAATGGGGCGTTTTTCCGACAGCACGCGGCGCGGGGTTTTACCAATCATATCCTTGGCGTTCATAACGGTCTGTTTGCGTAGGCGATGCTCAATTTCCAGCTGCCAGACAATATCATCCTCTTCGATAATGTCGCCATTGCGCAGGCGCTTTGTCAACACCGGCACCTCGATCAGGGTCTCATAGCGCCCATCCACCGGAATGCTGGTGGCGAGTTCTCCGTCTTGAAAAATTGTCAGAGTCGATTCCCAACGCATATCCTTCGAATCATACGTCAGGTCACGGATTTCAATCACCATCGGCGTGTCGCTGCTATAAAGATTCTTGCCGAATTTACCAATCAGGCTGGCCCTGACATGATCGGCGGCATCCTGTTGTTCCAGCGCTTCGGAAATGGCTTTCTCCACATCTTGCGTACTCAGCATATAAGCGGCGTTGGCCTCAGCCTGCAGCGGCTCGGATAATGCAATATCAGCAGCGGCAAGTATCATGATAAAGACAATCAGCAGCAGCTTAATGCCATCAAGTATGGGGCGTGTCATCAGTCGGTCTAGCATGAGGTGTCTCCCTTCATTTGCTTAAGTCATTACGCAGATTGTACAAGCGCCTGCAGCATTTCATCCGATGCGGTAATCACCTTCGAATTCATTTCATACGCGCGCTGCGCCACAATCATATTGGTAATCTCGGTCACCGGATTCACGTTTGAATTCTCCAGATAACCTTGCAAAATCGTGCCAAACCCTTCTTCCGCCGCAATGCCCAGCAAAGGATCACCCGAGGCAGGGGTTTCGGTAAACATATTATCACCAATGGCTTGCAAACCGGGCGGGTTGATAAAGTTTGCCAGCTCAAACTGACCCACCTCGACAGGCTCAATTTCGCCTGCCAGCATCACTTCTACCACGCCCGATGCGCTGATGCTGATATCCACCGCATCATCGGGAACGCCCATAGCAGGCTGTACGATAAAACCATCCATGGTCACAATTTCACCATCCGGACTCAGCTTGAAAGCGCCGTTACGGGTATAGGCAATCTGTCCATCGGGTAATTCCACCTGAAAATAACCTTTGCCCTGCAACGCCACATCAAGCGGGCCTTCCGTGGCTTTAACGGTACCTTGCTCGGTATTACGATAAATCGCGCCGGTTTTCACACCCAAACCAACCTGCACACCGGTAGGAACAATGGTGCCTACATCGGAGGAGTTGCTGCCCGCGCGGCGCAGATTTTGGTAAATCAGATCCTGAAACTCCGCACGCTGCGCCTTATAACCGGTAGTGGTCATGTTGGCGAGGTTGTGCGAGGTCACATCCACATTGGTTTGTTGAGCCTGCATACCTGTGGCTGCAATATCAAATGAACGCATAACGTAGTTCTCCCTTTTTTACTTATTAACTCTGACCGTCACGCGCGTAGGCGTTCGATGTTTTACGTTGCAGATCATACATGATCTCAATAAATTTAGCGGTGCTGGTCACACTGCGAGAAAGCTTGGTGGTACGCACCAGCTCTTCAATCGCAGATACATTCGAGCGCTCAATCGTGCCTTGTAAAATACGGGCCTCTACCGGCTCCAGCTCAGGTTGGTCTGTTTTGAATAATTGATTATTGAGCCGCTCCATTTTTTGCTCATCTTCAAATTCGAACAATCCCACCTGCCCACGCTCTTCGATATCACCTGCGGGGGTGGTCGCGGTAATAAAGCCATTACCCATCACGGTAATATCGCGGTCAGTCACTTCCATAAAAATACGCTGCCCGTCATTATCCAGCACGGGGTTACCGGCTGGCGTCATCAGCATACCCTCTTCACCAATGGTGAAATGACCTGCCTTGGTGTAACGGGTGCCCAGCGCAGTTTCGACAGCGAAATAGCCAGGGCCAGCAATGGCCAGATCAAAGGGATTACCTGTCACCTGCATCGGGCCCGACTGCGTATTGCGGAATGAAGAAATATCTTGCGCAAATGCCATTTTATGGCGATTGCCGTCATCCACCAGATAATTGGTGAACATCATTTTTTCTGCGTTGTAACCCGGCGTGTCCGCATTCGCCAGATTATTCGCGGTGGTATCCATATCGCGGAAAAGCGCTAACTGGCGGGAGAGGGCGATATATATACTATTATCCATGCGTAAGCTCCAAAGCGTTGTGTTGGTTAGCTATATGCAGATTGCGTGCCAACCCGATAAATGCATAAAAATGCAGGAAATAGCAGGGATAATCGCCCGTGGTGAACATGCCACACCGCAGAAGGAATCCGGTGACAAAAACGGCTAGGCATATTTTACCTATTGAACCGCAAAGGCGCGCAGACTATAAATCTTAGAAAGAGTATAGATAAAGTATACGGATTGAGCATAACATTCCGATTGGGAGAATTTCATGGCCGACGAAGAGCAGACAGAAGACGAAAACGAAGAAGGCTCCGTCGGAGGGAAAAAGAAACTCATCATCATTATTATCGCGGTACTGGTATTGGCTGGTGCTGGTGCAGGGGTGTTTTTCTCAGGCATATTGGGTAAAAAATCCGATGATGCCGAGTTGCCAAAGATTGAGGGCGCAACAAAATCCGGCGCCAAGGGCGATGGCAAAGTGGTGCAGGGGCCTGTCTATGTTGAACTACCGGATTTTTTAGTCAATCTGAACACGGCAGGGACCAAGGTAAGTTTTTTACGCATGAAAGTAACGCTGGAGCTGCATAAATCAGAAGATATGCACATCGTCGAAGCCGCGCGGCCTCGTATTGTGGATTCCTGCCTGACCTATCTGCGCGAGCTGCGCAAATCGGATTTGCAAGGCTCTGCGGGCGTGCACCGCCTGCGTGAAGAGCTACTGCTTCGTATAAATAAAGCGATCGAACCAACGCAGGTGAAAGATATACTTTTTGGGGAATTCATAGTACAATAAGCAGCACGCAAAGACTGCTCAGACGACGAAACAAAAATAAAAGAGGCAGGCCATGGCAGAAGAAGAAAATCAGGATATGGACGACGCCGCCGCTGCAGAGTAGGAGGCAATGATGGCAAACGATGCCACGGGCGGCGATGCGGATGCAGAAGCGGAGCCGGATGCGCGCGTATTAAATCAGGACGAAATTGACCTGCTGCTTGGCTTTGACGGCGGGCAGGATGCGGCTGAGAATAATTCAGGCATTATGGCCATTCTCGATAAATCGATGATGGCTTACGAAAAACTGCCGATGCTCGAAGTGGTATTTGACCGCATGGTGCGGATTCTGTCCACCTCGTTGCGTACCTTTACCTCGGACAATGTCGATGTCAGCATCGATTCCATGACGTCCCTACGCTTCGAAGATTACCTCAACTCGATTCCATTGCCTGCTTTGCTCGGCGTGTTTCGCGCCGTAGAATGGGAAAATTTTGGACTGGTAACCGTCGACAGTTCGCAGATTTACTCGACGGTGGATATTTTGCTGGGAGGCCGCCGCGCCACACGCCCGATTCGTATTGAGGGGCGTCCTTATACCACTATCGAGCAAGATATCGTCCGTAAAATGGTCGAGATTGTGCTAAGCGATATGGGCTCAGCCTTTGATCCACTTTCGCCTGTGACTTTCCAATTTGACCGGCTCGAAAATAATCCTCGGTTTGCCAGTATTACGCGTCCTAACAGTGCAGCATTGCTGGTGCGTCTTCGCGTCGATATGGATGAACGCGGTGGCATGATCGAAATTCTGATTCCGCACAACACACTCGAGCCAATTCGCGATTTGCTGCTGCAAATGTTCATGGGCGAAAAATTTGGTCAGGATTCTGTGTGGGAGCGCCATTTAGGCAAAGAGGTCCAACAAACGTACATCGATGTACAGGCTGTGCTCGATGAGCGTAAAATTACTTTGGGGGAAATCATCGATTTAAAAATTGGCAGCACCATTATGCTCAATGCCAAACCTAATGATTTGGTCAAAATTAAATCGGGCGGCGTGCAGTTAACCACGGCACGGCTTGGCAAAATGGGCGATATGATGGCCGTATCGCTGGTCGAAGAAATCAAACGGATGAAAGAGATGGCGCAATGGCTCAATTAGTGCTGACTTTATTGCTCGATGGACTCATGGCATTACTGCTGCTGGTGACCATCGCCTTTTGCTGGAAGCTGAACAAGCGTATCCGCATCCTGCAGGACTCCAAAAGCGAACTGGCCCAAATCGTACGTGACTTTGACGAAGCGACACAGCGCGCCACTCAAAGCATCGGTGAAATTCATCGAGCCACCTCGCGCATTGCCGAGAATATTCAGCATAAAATCGATAAAGCGAATTACCTTGCCGATGATCTGCAATTCATGATTGAAAAAGGCAACAAAGTAGCCGACAAAATGGAAGTGGGCATTAGTAGTGGCCGTGGCGGACCACGTGCTGCAGCAGCGAATGTATCGCCCGCGCGCACAGCCGCACGCCCTGATAATGTCGAACCCGCCCGCCGCGAACCGGTGCCGGCAGATATTAAACCTTCTGCCAAACCGTCCGGCAAGGATGCCGCACGAAACTCGCTCGACTCCGTGTTGCAGCGCGTATCAGGACGTCAGGCAGAGGCAGGCGATAAAGCTGCAGAGAGCCGTGCGCGACCCACCGCACGCATGCGCTCGAAGTCTGAGCAGGAATTATTTGATGCGTTGAAGACTGGCGGAGGCAAATCATGAGTCGCGCACCACGTCCTTTAGCAAAGCGTGGCCGTGCAAAGCCTAAACGCATAGCGCCCGATGCCCTGACCGTGCGTCCGGTGCGCATCTCGCGTTTCCGCTTGATGCCGATTACCATGGTGATGGCGGTATTGCTGCTTGGCGTCAAAGTTGGCGATGTGTATAAAAACGGTCGCGAATTATCGGGGATGATCCAGCTGCAACGCGCCTATGCGCAAGGCGAGGTGCCGGATGCCCAGACCAATAAAAAAGATGATAACGCCGCTGCTGATGCGACGCCGGTAGAAGATACAGAGGCGAACCCCGAGGCGGACGCAGCGCAAGAGACTGCGGGTTCAGTTAAGTTAGCAAAGCTTGAAGATGCGAGCGATACTACCCCGAAGCCCCAGCAACAGGAGTTTTCGCAAATTGAGTTGGATATTTTGCAAAGCCTTTCCGAGCGCCGCGAAGAGCTGGAAAAGCGCGCGCAGGAAATGGATTTGAAAGAAAAGCTCCTCGAAGCAACTGAGCTGCGCATTAATGACAAAATCACCGAAATCCGCAGCCTGCAAACCGAAGTCGAAAAGCTGCTGAAGCTGTATAATACGGAAGAAGAGAGCAAGGTAAAAGGCCTCGTGAAAATATATGAGAATATGAAGCCTAAGGATGCAGCTCAAATTTTCAATGAGCTGGATATGCCTATTCTGTTGGAAGTAATCGATCAGATGTCCGAGCGCAAAGCCGCACCTATTATCGCACAGATGTCCCCGATGAAGGCCAAGGAGCTAACGGTGGATCTGGCGGAGTTGCGCCGTTTGCGCAACGTGCCACGCACGCTTGGCGCAACGCAATAAATCTGATAACACTCCGGCATGTCCGAGCAACCCGCCATTACCTTACGCGATATAGGCAAATGTTATCGCATCTATGACCGTCCCGAAGACCGGCTGAAACAAATGCTGGTGCGCGGGCGCAAAATGTATTTCCGCGAATTTCAGGCGCTACAAAATATCAGCCTGACCATCCCCAAAGGCCGCACGGTTGGGTTGGTGGGCCGCAATGGCTCCGGCAAATCCACCTTGCTGCAAATCATTTGCGGCACGCTGGCCGCGACCACCGGCAGCATGCAGGTCAATGGCCGCATCTCCGCTTTGCTCGAGCTGGGGGCAGGCTTCAACCCCGATTTTTCCGGTAAAGAAAACATCTACCTCAATGCCGCCATCCTCGGCCTCACGCGTGAGCAAACCGATGAAAAATACGATGATATCGTGGCCTTCTCCGGCCTGCAGGCGCATCATCTGGTGCAGGCCGTCAAAACCTATTCCAGCGGCATGTATGTGCGGCTGGCCTTTGCCGTCGCCGTTGCCGTCGAGCCGGATATATTGGTTGTCGATGAAGCCCTCGCTGTCGGCGACGAAGCGTTCCAGCGTAAATGCTTCGCCCGCATTCATGATCTGAAAGCCAAAGGCACCACCATTTTATTTGTCAGCCACGCTGCGCAAATGGTGATCGAGCTATGCGATCATGCGATTTTGCTCGATACCGGCGAAATATTATGCGAAGGCCCCCCGCGCGAGGTAGTCACCGCCTATCACAAGCTGATATTTGCCCCCGCCGAGCGCAAAGAGACGATTCGCAGTGCCCTGCAGCAAGTGGGGCTGGCCGCCATGGCACAATTACCCGAAGCCTCAAAATCATTGCCGCTGGATGATACATTGCGCTCCGAGAGCATGGTAGAGTATGAGCAGCAAGGTGGAGCCATTAGCAAGGTACGAATAGAAGATTTAACAGGTGCTGCTGTAAATATTCTCAAAACCGGCGAGCGCTATCGTTTTTGCTATCAGGTGCAGTTTGACGAGGAAGCGCGCAAACCGAAATTCGGTATGCTGATTAAAACCCAGCGCGGGCTGGATTTGGGCGGAGCGGTGGCTCATGCACTGGCTGATGCCGATACCACTCAGCAAGCAGGCACACAGGTCGATGTGGCTTTTGCCTTTGATTGTATTTTCCGCCCCGGGCATTACTTCATTAATTGTGGCGCAACAAAGCTACAAGACGATGAAGATATTTTCATTCACCGGATTATTGATGCGCTACAATTCAAAGTGGTGGATGAGCGAGAGTTGCCCGCCATCAAGCCTGCGGGCCTGATCGATTTAAATGTGGAATGCGCACTCTTAACATGACAAGGCGGGATTCTTTTGCTAATCATCCGCCTCAGTGAAAAATAAGGAGTTACGGAATATGCCAAGTCCCTATTATGAAACCGATTTGAAGGAAAAGGTGCTCTCGGGCAGCCACCGCGAGCTGATAGGCGGATTATGGGATAAAATGGGCCGTATGCAGCTTGATTTTATGCGTGATCAGGGCGTGCAGCCCCACCATGTGCTGATGGATATCGGCTGCGGCGCGCTACGCTTCGGGTCGCAAGCGGTGGATTATCTTAACCCGTCGCATTATTATGGCATTGATATCAGCGAAGAGTTGCTTGATGCGGGTTATAATAAGGAGCTTACCGACCGCCAGCGCGAGCGCCTGCCGCGCTCGCATTTGCACGCAACCGAATCCTTTGATTTTTCCTATCTGAATGACCAACGGATTGACCGCGCGCTGGCGCAATCGGTATTCACGCATTTACCCATGAACCATATCCGCCACTGCCTGATTAAGCTGGCACCCGTAATGAAGCCTGATGGCGTGTTTTACGCGACCTTTTCGCTATGCCCCGATCATCACAATATCACTGAAAAGCTCATTCACCCATCGGGCGAAGAAGTCTCGGTTGAAGTGATCACCTATGACATTCGCGACCCATATCATTACACGCTGGAAGATTTAGAATATTGCGCAAAGGATACCCCGTGGAAGTTCCAGTATCTGGGAGACTGGGGACATCCACGCAACCTAAAAATGGCCGCCTTTTTTATGCAGGACTAAAGCAAACCCGCATGGGTGAGCGGCGATAAGACGATATAGCAACCGATAATGCTCAGCGCAAATAATGGGCCCGCAATCCGCCACTCTTTTTTGGTTTTTTCACTCATAAATACCTCCCGAATTCTATAAGTTAATTATAGAATAGGAGGGTTAATAAAGCGTTAAAAACTAGCTAGCCGACGAGTTTATTGCGCAATTTCCACCAGCGGGTGGATTTGATGGCATGCAATTCGGCTTCGGCTGCTCCTAAGGCCGCCACTAGCCGGGCACGCTCGGCCTGTGTGGTGCGCAAATCGGCTTCGAGCTGACTATAACCCGCTTCAAGGAAATCTGCCCGTTGCTGTGCTGTATTGCATTCAATCATCACCTCATCTAGCCGCATTTCATGGGCTGAAATTGTAGCCATCGCGCGCGATAACGCTTCGCTGGCTTCCTGCGCCGCTTCCCCCATAGCCATAACCGGCGCATTGGCCTGCATCACCAGCTTGGCGCATTCCGTTAACGGATACACCGCTCCACTGTTGTTTTGTTGTGTTGCTTCAAGTAGTCGGCGCTGGGCACTGGTATAGGCAGAGGCATCGCCCGCACGGTTACGGTATAGGGATGGCTCGATAAAGCGGCTTATTTCCTCATCTGACGGACAATGCAGCCCGCTGGCTCCGGCATCTTGCAGAGCCGTTGCAATTCGCTGGCAGGTTCCAACCGGCTGCTCGATCACGTCTCGGTAATCAATAACCAGATGCGGATAATGCGCCTGCGCATTGACAATGCCCATTGCTGCGGCTTCCCATAGGGCAAGCCCTGCCGCAATCGAAAAGCCATTACGTTTCTGCAGTGACAACGCAATCTCCATCGGGTCGCGATGGACAATGATTACAAAGGGCTGAGGCAGATACGGCTTCCAATAGCCCAGCGTATGGCACAAACGCGGGTCTTTGATGACATAATGCCCATGCGCTACCAAATCATGGGTGAGGGATTGAATGCGCGCATCCAGCTCTGCCGGCGCAGCGGCGACATCCTCGGCACCACTCAGTGGCCAGCGTGATACATCATACCATTCGCACTGGTGATAACGAAGCAAGGCATCATTGATATCAATAACATCCTGCCGCTCCCAGAAGCCTTTGGGGTTTTCGTCATTCGCGCCGATCAGATCGTTGCCTGATCCCGCATAGGCGCCCATCATATTGACCAGCCGCGTGACCGCAGAGGTGCCCGATCGATGCATGCCTAAAATAACAATCTGCATGCGCGACACCTCCGATCAGAGTGTGCTATGCTGCTGAAAATGCAGACGTTTAATCTCGCGACGGTTATGTGACTGGCTGTGTAATATTAGGCCGGTCACGGCGCTCAGCGCAGTAAAAATAGCCGACGCAATGGCAGCACCCACTTGCATGGCAAAGGTACCGGGCATGTCATAGCTCCAAAACTCCATCAGCAACATAAACTTCATGACAAGCGTTATCGTCCCATAAAACAGAGTCAATAGGCCAAACCACTTCATCGGGCGTGATTGCAAATTAAGGATAATACGGGTGAGGCAGGTGCGCCCACAGGTGGCAGTGGTGGTATGTGGTTGCATCAGACTGATGCCTTCTGCCGTTTCAAACGCATGCTCGCTAAAGGGAATATCCAGCTCCAGCGCGTGAATCGTCCATTCCAGCTCGATGGGAAAGCCACGCTCAAAAGCGCTGAACGACTTGACAAACCGGCGTGAAAACACGCGGTAATCCGACAAGGGGGCCAACAGGCGCTGGCCATACAGCCCTTCGCACATATCGCGGTAATTATCCTGCAACTGAGACTGATTATGTTGCCCATGCGCCGAAGTCATATCTTTGCGGGTTTCAATCAGCTGATGAATCAGCGTGGATGCAATATTTGCCGGATAGGATGTTTTACCCACATAGACAAATACATCGGCATCAATCTCGGTAAACATGCGCCGCGCTACATGGAAATGGTTGCCGGTACTGTCATGACGGATCGTGACATCCAGCTTTTGCAACGCAATGCGCCGCTCGGTTTCCAACTCGCCTGCATACACATAGATCGAAGCGAAAGATAACGTCTGGCGAAACGCCTGTATCTGCGCGAGCAAATCCGCATCAAACTCGGTAATATGAAACAAAACGGCAATCGAATAAGAACGCATGGGGCACCCGTGGTTGTTACTATCAACCCGCAGTCCTAACGGCTTTTACCCACTTTGCCAAGTCCGTACCTTACATAGCAAATAAGCACCGAGAATGTATGAGAATAAATATGCTTAAGTCCCGACCAAAGCTAAATGTGAAGTGTCTTTAGTGGGAATGGATACATGGCTCAATGAGCGCGGCAGGTGGATAGTAAATTCCGTGCCCTGCTTTTCCGATGAGGTCACACCGATGGTCCCCTTATGGGCCTCCACGATTTCTTTGGTAATAAAGAGTCCCAGCCCAAGATTGGTGATGGTCTGTGGGTTCTTACTATCTTCCACACGAATCAGCGATTCAAAAATTCGATGGAGTGATGCCGGAGAAATCGGCTGACCCTCATTATGTACGGATAAGATAACTTCGGATTCCCGGCCTGTAACTGCAACCGTAATAGGGGAATCTCTGAAACTATATTGTATGGCATTGCCCAGCAGGTTCGAAAAAATCTGCCCCATACGAGGTTTATCCCATTCGCCTTCAGTATTGCCTGTAATATCCAGATTAAAGATACGCTCCGGATAGCTGGTGCGCATTTCATCCACCAGCTGCTTGCTTACAAACGCCATATCCATCGGCTTTCGGATAATCGGAATACCCGATCCAAGCCGTGCCTGAGTCAGATCGAGCAGGTAATTAACCATCGACATGGCGCGGTCCGAGCAGTCGGTAATCTGCGATATCAGCATCACCTGCCGCTCGTTCATCTGCTCTGTTCCTATTTTAAGCGCCAGCTCCGCCGACATATGCATGGTGGCCAGCGGGCTGCGCAGATCATGGCTGAGGATGCCTAAAAACAAATCTCTGGAATGGTCGAGTTGTTCGGAATACTGGTAAATTGATTCTACCAACGCCTGATCGATGGCCTCATTGAAACGGGTTAAATCCAAAATATCTTTGCGGGTAATATCATTGAGTTGCGCGTCCCATAATTTAATAACACTGGCACGCAATGCGCGGTACTCGGCTACCATCTGATCCATGTTGAAACCACCGGCATGCCGTAAGGACGCATGCGTTTCTGCGGCGCTTGGCGTTTCATTCTGGTCTTTTTTGCCGTGTGATTTTTCAATTTGCTCCGTCTCGGTCTGTGCGGCCTCGATGTCATGCGTAATAAAATCAAGAATCTCTTGAATATGATCGCGCAGCGCCAGCGGGCTCATGCTATCAGCTGCTGGGGTCAGCGTTCGCGCAAAGCGCTCCCATTCACAAACAATCTGCGGCGTGTTCGAGCGTATGAATGCTGCTAAGCGCATGATGCTCTCCTGTTTTTTCTAGAATCACCCACTATCTGCCACAATTTACAGATTTACTACATAATAGTGGGGATAGGTTGCGAATAACGGAAACTTAGAACCAGAGCCGACTCAGGCTCCGGCGCGGAATTGAACCAATCACAATAGCCGCTTTGCTGCAAACGCTCTGCCAGAATGTGACTTTAAATATTCCTCAAACTCAAGAGCTTTATATTTATCAGGAAAAGCACAATTCCACATTAGTTCCCAAGGAACATAATACCACATAATGGTTCCCTGAAAATCGTTCCAGCCCGTCGTCGCCCTTTGGGCTATGCCGGGCACTGCTTCGCCTAATCTCGGCTTCACGTGGCTGCGCCACGCGTAGCCGAAGGCAAAGCGTGGTGCTCGCGGCCGGAATCGAACCGGCACGTCCAAAAGGACAACAGATTTTAAGTCTGCAGCGTCTACCAGTTCCGCCACGCGAGCTTATCGGGGCTGCGGCAATTCACACACAGCGCGAATGAAAACTGCTTATAGTCCACAGGCGGTGCAGATAGCAATTGCAAATCGCGTTTGCATGTCTATTAATGTTTCCTAATAAATAACCACCTCATATCCAATGGAGGCCTCCGTGAATCGCTTTCTGCTTACCTTAACACTGACGACTGCTCTCTCTGCAACCGCTTTTACCGCTCAGGCGCGCGACACATGGCCGCATTGGTATGTGGGCTTGTCTGGCCAGCTCAGCTTCGTCGACGATGCTGAAGTAGACCTGAATGGCACCAATGTAGGTGAAGCGTCTTTCTCATCCGAATATGCGCTCTCCGCCGCGCTGGGCTATCGCCCATACCCAACCGACAGCCTGTTGGATTACACCCGCTGGGAACTGGAATACACCTACCGCGATCAGGCTTTTGACGATTTCTCCTTCAATGGTGGTGGCAACGCACCGATGAATGGCGATCTGGTGGGCAACTCTGTCATGGCCAATATGTTCTTCGATATTAACACTGGTGGCAAACTTACTCCCTATGTCGGCGGTGGTATCGGTATGACCTGGTGGGAATTTGACAGCCCCGATATCGGTGTTGATGGCAATGATGGCGTATTCTCTTATCAGGGTATGCTGGGCTTTTATTACTCGCCCGAAACCATGCCTAATACCGATTGGGGTATCGGTTACCGCTATTTTGGCACCCAAGACCCCGAATTCTCGGATTCATTGGGCAACAGCATTGAGCATGACTACAGCTCCCACAATATGGAGTTCCGCGCGAATTTCCGCTTCTAGTACACCCTATATATAAGAAAAAGCAGCCTTCGGGCTGCTTTTTTTATGCCCAAATGTCACCAAAACGTCATAAACACAGGCCACTGCTGTGCTATAATGTGAGTATTAGGAGTTTCGTATGAGTGACACGAGCAGTAATCCAAATTCTAGCGCACCGCATGCCGGAGCTGCGAATAGCAACACGCCGCCACCAGCGAATAGCAACGCGTTGCCCACTACGGGTGAATCTCGCCTTCCACATGGTAATATGTATAGCGAGCCTATTGGCATGGATTTGAAGGGTGATCTGGCTCGGGCAAGAAATGGTAGCCACGCTAAGGTTGAGCCAACTCGCTTACCAGATGGAAAAATAGATTACAGCAAGCCAATTGGTATGGAAATTAACGGTAAACAAATTCCTGTACCAGCAGCTAACGCGACTCACGGTACGCCACACAGCGCCACGCACTCTACCCCTAGGCCTCGCAGAACTTGGGTAGGAACGATGGATAAATTTGCCGACGGGGTGGATGCCACCCTGCATGCCGGTAAAAGTGTGGGGAAACCTATAATGGGATTCGCCAAAGGCACGGCTAAAGTTGCACTATGTAGCACGATCGCTCTAGGCGCATTGGGCGTTGGCATTGGCGCACTGGCCGATCGCTCGGCGGAACGCTCTATCTAGCTTAATCCACCATCTCGGTTACAAACACGCCCGCATCCTTTATCATTGCAATCATGTCATTGGCACAGGCCGCGAGCTGAGCAATATCCACGCATCGCATGACGATAGTAGAGCGCAGCATCCCCTCCGTTATTTTGGGATAGATGCCAATCTCAACATCGGGATAACGCAATTGCATCGCCCCTACACCCACAGCCACTTCACCTTCGGGGCAATGCACATCCAGCGCGCGCGAAATAACCGGCAACCCGCCTTTAAGTGACGGCGCAATAAAATCCATCATCGCCGTAGCAATGCGTGGCACGCCTGCCAATACAAACACATTCTCGATGACAAAGCCCGGCGCGGCACTAACCGGATTGTCGATCAATGTTGCCCCTTGCGGCACCAGCGCCATTTTCATGCGTGCATCATTCACATCTTCGGGCTTATAATGGGCAAGCAGGCGGCGCTCGGCCTCGGGGTGCAAAATCAGCGGCACACGAAACGCTTTTGCTACCGACTCGGCGGTAATATCGTCATGCGTGGGGCCAATGCCACCAGTGGTAAACACATAATCATACTGCGCGCGGCAGCTGTTGATGGTCTCGATAATCACAGCCTCAATGTCGGGAATCACACGCGCTTCACGCATTTGCACGCCTGCGCCATTAAGCTTCAGCGATATCATCGACAGATTTTTATCGATGGTGCGCCCTGATAAAATTTCATTGCCAATCAGGATAAGGCAGGCTGTGGTATTGCTGGGCATTGAATATTCCTCTTAATTGGTCTACAGCATAACACTTGCATTAATTTTGTCATCACTCACCTATACGATATTATGGACGACGATATGGATACGCGCACAATCAAAATACACACCCCTGCAGATTTTGAAGGGATGCGTAAGGCTGGTAAACTGGCGGCCACCATTTTAGACGAATTAACTGCGCGCGTAAAACCCGGCATCACTACCAATGCCCTCAACGATTATGCGCACCAGCGTATCATTGACGAAGGCGCGATTCCTGCGCCACTGGGCTATCGTGGTTTTCCCAAATCCATCTGCACCTCAATCAACCATGTGGTCTGTCATGGCATCCCCGACGATAAAATACTGCAAGACGGTGATGTGGTGAATATTGACGTGACCGTAATTGTCGATGGCTGGCATGGTGATACCAGCCGAATGTTTTGGGTGGGCGAGCCGCCGATTAAAGCCAAGCGCCTCACGCAGGTGACCTATGAGGCGATGATGCTGGGTATTCAGCAGGTCAAGCCCGGGAATACATTGGGCGATATCGGCCATGCGATACAACAATACGCAGAAGGATTCGGCTATTCCATCGTACGCGAATATTGCGGCCACGGGTTGGGCCGCGTGTTTCATGATGCGCCGAATGTGGTGCATTACGGCAAGGCAGGCGAGGGCGCCGTGTTACAAGAAGGCATGTTCTTTACCATCGAGCCGATGGTAAATGCAGGCAAGGCAGGCACCCGTTTAAACACCCATGACGGCTGGACAGTAACAACCAAAGACCGCTCATTATCCTGCCAGTTTGAGCATTCATGCGGGGTAACGGCCACCGGCGTGGAAATTTTTACGGCCTCGCCCAAAGGCCTTGATTTCCCACCCTATTAGGCAAAACGCATCAGGTTTCATTCATTTTTTCTCAGTTTATACCAACACTTAAACGCATTTCTTCATTTAATTTTTCCTCTTTATCATCGCTCCCATGCCCCCTTAAGCCCCGCAAAACAGCCATTTTTTTGTGCTCGGCAGATGAAAAATCTGTTTACAAACATTTTTTTTAGTGTTTACCTCATTTTACCAAATTGGCTGCTACTCTTACGTCTTGGCGAGTAACCGTCATTTTTTAACTCTGTTTCTTTGATAGGAGAACATCATGAACAAGAACGAACTGATTGCTGAAGTGGCTAAAAAAGCTGACATCACCAAAGCAAAAGCAGCTGAAGCTGTGGATGCATTTATTGCTTCGATCGAAAAATCCCTGAAAAAAGGTCAGGATGTTCGTCTGGTTGGTTTTGGCACTTTCTCGGTAGTAAAGCGTAAAGCGACCGAAGGTCGTAACCCACGCACCGGCGATGTAATCAAAATCGCGGCTTCCAAACAGCCGAAATTCAAACCAGGTAAAGCCCTGAAAGAGTCTGTAAACGGCAAAAAAGCTGCTTAATTCAGACCAGCATAAAAATTCAAAAAACGGCGTAGATTCTACTTGCGATCTACGCCGTTTCTATTTATACCATCGGCTCGCACTTGGTGCGGGCGATTAGCTCAGTTGGTAGAGCATCTCGTTTACACCGAGAGGGTCGGCAGTTCGAGCCTGTCATCGCCCACCACGCTTCGCCCTTACGGGCTTCGCGTGGCGCAGCCATGCAGGAGACCGTTAGAGCAAAGCCGTGTCCGGCGTAGCTCCTTTAGGAGCGAAGACGGACGGAGTTGTTCTGGCTCTACCTGAAAGTGCGATATAAATGCGCGGGAGTAGCTCAGTTGGTTAGAGCGCCGCCCTGTCACGGCGGAGGCCGCGGGTTCGAGTCCCGTCTCTCGCGCCACTTACGGCGCTTCTTCCGAAAGGGAGGAGCGCCGTAAGTGTTTTTAGGTGCTACTTCTCCCTCTCCCACTGGGAGAGGGCCGGGGTGAGGGCCCTTACTTTCTTAATTCAGCATGTCGCCAGATACCCACCATCAATGCTTTGCCTGCCATCCAATACACACACAATACGTCACCCAAAAAAGACAGTCTTTTGCTTAAGCTGCTTTGCATGTGTATAGCCTGAACTTTCCCTTTTACTCTCCCATTAACTTCGTTATAACGTGCTAAAAATAAAAAGGGAGACACATGAGCGCAGTTGTCGCATCCTATTTTCCGATTGTGGTTTTTCTAGGAATTGCCACGGCTTTAGCCTTCGTCATGCTATTGGTGCCTTTCATTGTCGCCAAACTAAAGCCCGATACTGAAAAATTATCTGCCTATGAATGCGGATTCGAGCCATTCGGCGATGCGCGTGGCGAATTCGATGTGCGTTTTTATCTCGTTGCGATTTTATTTATCATCTTCGATCTGGAGGTGGCGTTTTTATTCCCATGGGCCATTTCACTCGGTGCTATTGGCATCTTTGGTTTTTGGTCGATGATGGTATTTTTAGGGATTCTGACCATCGGCTTTATTTACGAGTGGAAAAAAGGCGCATTGGAATGGGAGTGATAACATGACACAGCTGATTACCAATGCCAAGCCGCTGCCCCAAGGCGCCGATCAGGACGCGTTTTTGCGCGTGGTAACTGATGAGTTTAACGACAAAGGCTTTGTCGTCGCCAATCTTGATAAGGTAGTGAATTGGGCGCGCACGGGCTCGCTATGGCCGATGACATTTGGCTTGGCCTGCTGCGCGGTTGAAATGATGCACGCCGCTGCTGCACGCTATGACCTTGACCGGTTGGGTCTGGTCTTCCGTCCCAGCCCGCGCCAGTCGGATGTGAT
>DITS01000041.1 GCA_002422205.1 Alphaproteobacteria bacterium UBA6178 | reverse complement strand
TGATCGTCGATATCGGCGGTGGTACCACCGAAGTGGCCGTCTTGTCACTCGGCGGCATTGTCTATGCCCGTTCCGCCCGCATCGGCGGCGATAAAATGGACGAGGCGATCATCTCTTATATTCGTCGTTATCATAATCTGCTGATCGGCGAAACCACCGCCGANNGCGACCTGATGAACGGCGTGCCCAAAGAGCTGACACTCAGCGAGTATCAAATCGCTGAAAGCCTGATTGAGCCTGTCAGTCAGATCATTGAGGCGGTCAAAGTCGCGCTCGAATGCACCCCGCCCGAGCTGTCCTCTGATATTGTCGATAAGGGCATCGTGCTTACCGGTGGTGGCTCGTTATTGCATAATCTCGATTTGGTGCTATCCGAGGCCACCGGCCTGCCCGTTTTCCGCGCCGAAGACCCGCTCTCCTGCGTTGCTTTGGGCACCGGCGCCGTGCTTGAAAACCCCGAAATCTTCAAGCATGTGTTGTTTAAGCATGAGTAGTTTTTTTGTGTTTGTTCCCGCTCCGGCCTACTGGCCTACGCGATGAACCTAACGCTTCGCGACTAAAGGCTCGGCCTCCTGACCTCGTTCTTTTACCTTGTCATTCCCGCAAAAGCGGGAATCTAGCCTTACTGCCTCTCTGGATACCCGCTTTCGCGGGTATGACAGTGACAAAGGAGATCCCCGGGCACGGCTTCGCCGCCCCGAGGATGACGGTAATGGGAGTATTGTCACCCCGTACTTGTTACGGGGTCCTGCCTTCCTTCCCCCTCTCCCTCAGGGAGAGGGTCGGGGTGAGGGCTCTTTCTTACTTGTCTTACCTGTCATGGCTACAGGACGCGAAGCGTCAGCGCAGTATCTCATGCCGCCTCACCAGATCCTGCGCTCTTGCTACGCAAGCCGTAGGATGACGAAGACAAAGGGCATATTGCACCGCAACATAATGAAATGTGCATGATTTTAGGTTTTTGCTTGCCAGTCATTGTGCTATACTGCACTCAATTAAGTCACTTTTTAAAGGTGCAGGAAGGCCGTTTTGTCACGTTCACGCAACTATGCAGGCAGTGTTGCCATATCATTTAAGCCGCTGATTCAGCGGGCTTTTGTGGTGCTTTTTGTGTTTGCCAGCGCCGGTCTTATCGTGATGGAACGCAACGACAATCAGCTTGTGTCGCAGCTACGCATGATGATGACGGACGCCATCGTACCGGTGGTGGATACCCTGTCACAACCGGTTGAGGCGTTTGACCGCCTCACCACCCGCATGGCCAATTATGTCAGCGTCTATGAGCAGAATAACCAGCTTCGCGCCGAAAATACCCGTCTGTTGCAGTGGCAGCAAGCCGCTCAGGCGCTCGAGGCCGAAAATCAATCATTGCGCGGGTTGATGCAATATAATCCGCAAGGGGCCACGCGTTTTATCAGCGCCAAAGTGGTAGGTAATATGGGCAGTCATTTGTCGCACACCGCTGTCATCAATGTGGGTTCCGAGCAAGGCGTCGCGCTGCATCAGGCGGTGATTAACGAGCATGGGCTGGTGGGGCGTGTGACCGATGTGGGCGCGCAAACCTCGCGTATTCTGCTGCTTACCGATATGGGCTCACGCATTCCGGTGACCACTCAGCCGGGCAATAGCAAATCCATTTTAGCAGGCGATCGTTCCGCGATGCCGCATCTGAATTTTGTTGATGCGCGCCATGCACCACAAATCGGCGATATGGTGGTCAGCGCTGGTGACGGCGGGGTCTTCCCCCCCGGTCTGGCGATAGGCAAGGTTTTCTCGGTGACGGATGATAGCTGGTATATCCGCCCCTTTGTGGATTTCAACCGCATGCAATATGTGCGCGTGGTTGATTTTTCCTATCAACAGGCCAGCGGCCCCATCGCGCGCTAATATGGCCCGCTGATGTTGCGCAAACAAGACCGTACCCGTCAGGTTTTCTGCCGCATGCTCCCCGCTTTTGTTGCGGCACTTGCCGTGGCATTTTGTGGCACCACCGCCCTGATCGGCGCTGCGCTTCCCACGCCGATGATCGCATGGATCAGCGTTTATTACTGGTCGCTCTTTCGCCCCGTATCCCTGCCTTACTGGTTTTTATTCCTGCTCGGGCTATTGCAGGATCAGGTGTGCGGGTTGCCGCTAGGCATGTCGTCGATGCTGTTATTGCTGCTGCGTCTGCTGATCACACGCGCACGGCATCTCATCACCTTGCAGCATTTCATCGCCATCTGGATGGGCTTTGCGCTGATCGTGACCCTAAGCGCATTATTCAGCTTCATCCAATACAGCCTCATCATGCAAGACTGGCATGATGAAAATCTGTGGAGGCTGTTATTCAGCGCGGCGTTCACTTGGGTGTTGTATCCTTTGTTTCATTTATTATTTAATCATCTTTATGCCCTGCTACCCACCTTGCAACCGCGTGCATATACATTATAGTACCTGCTCAGGGTAGGAATGCATGCAACAAAATGATTCACTGGAGCGCTCACTGTCGCGTCGTATGTTTTTGCTGTGCGGCATACAGGCAGCGGCGGCTTGTGGCTTGCTCAGCCGTTTATACTATCTGCAATTCATCAAGTCCGAAGAATATAAAACCCTGTCTGAGGGCAACCGCATCAAAGTCCAGCTGATTGCACCGGCGCGCGGCGATATTCTGGATCGCACCGGCGTGGCGCTGGCTGAGAACAACACCAATTATCGCCTGTTTATCGAGCGCGAAAACCGCAAACAGGCGCAGCTCAGCCTCAGCAAAATTTTGACCCTTATTACCTTCTCGCCCGAACGAGCCGCGCAGCTCGATAAAGAAGTCAATGACCGCTTCAACCGCAAGCCGATGATGGTGCGCGAATATCTCAGTTGGAATGATGTATCGCGGCTGGAATTTCACATGAATGATCTGCCCGGTGCTTATATCGAGGAAGGGCAGTTGCGCGCCTATCCGTTAGTGGATAAGGCTTCTCATCTGATCGGTTATGTCGGGCGCGTGTCGGAAGACGATATGGAAGACAAGCCGCTATTCCGCCTGCCCGAATTTAAAATCGGCAAAAACGGGGCAGAGGTGTTGCTCGAATCACGGCTGCAAGGCACCGCTGGCGCGCGCCATGTCGAGGTGAATGTGTCGGGCCTCGCCGTGCGCACGCTCAAGCATCAGCCCAGCATCAAAGGCGAAGATGTGCGCCTGAGCATCGACGCCGAATTGCAGCGTTTCGCGTCCGAACGCATGGGCGAAGAATCCGGCGCGATCGTGGTCATGGATGCGCATTGCGGCGAGGTACTGGCGCTCGCCTCCATGCCTGCATTTGACCCCAATACCTTTAGCCTCGGCATCACCAATACCTATTGGAAAGAGCTGAATGCGAATGAAAAAAATCCGTTGCTCAATAAGGCGATTTCGGGCCTCTACCCGCCCGGCTCCACCTTCAAAATGGTGATTGGTCTGGCGGCGTTGCGCGCAGGTATTATTAATGCCAATACCAGCTTCTATTGCCCCGGCCATTTCAATATCGGCAATCACCGCTGGAATTGCTGGAAGCCGCAAGGGCATGGCAGTGTCAGCATCGCCGATGCGCTGGCCGAATCCTGCGACACCTTCTTTTACCATGTCGCCGACCGGTTGGGCATCGAGAAGCTGGGGCAGATGTGTTTCGAGCTGGGCATGGGCGCAAAAAGCACGCTGGGGCTGATGGGCGAAAAAGCCGGTACTGTGCCCACACCGGAATGGAAAAAAGAGCGTTTCGGGGTGCCATGGCAGCGCGGCGATACCATCAATGCCAGTATCGGGCAGGGCTTTGTTCTCACCTCCCCCTTGCAGCTCGCCATCATGACGGCGCGGCTGATCAATGGCGGTAAAAAATTATCACCCACTCTGCTGCTCACCAATAGCGATGACAATCCGGAATGGCCGTTGCTCGATGTCGATCCGGCGCATCTGGATTTAATACGCGAGGGGATGTATCGCGTGTGCAATGCAGGCAACGGCACTGCCTATTGGCGCTCCATCCGCAACAAACCCGAATTTGAAATGGGCGGCAAAACCGGTACT
Source organism: Alphaproteobacteria bacterium UBA6178 (assembly GCA_002422205.1). Classification (GTDB taxonomy): domain Bacteria; phylum Pseudomonadota; class Alphaproteobacteria; order Rickettsiales; family UBA3002; genus UBA6178. Next base: position 11,792 of record DITS01000041.1, on the reverse strand, counting down.
TCGCAAGTGCGCCGCATTACCCAGCGCGGGCAAGACCAAAACAAAGTCCCTTGGAAATTCCGCCATCACGGCTTATTCGTCGGCTATGCTCCCGCGCATGACCCGCGCTTTGTGTGCAGTGTCGTGATCGAACATGGCGGCGGTGGCGCCTCGGCTGCCGCGCCTGTTGCCGCCGATGTGCTGCTCAAAGTACAAGAGCTATCCGCCGCTAACCCCAACCGGTATAAGGGCTGAGTATGTCGCGCAAAAACACCATCCTCACCCGTCTGGCTGACCTGAACTGGATCATCATGATCTGCACGCTGTCGCTCTGTTTTATCGGCATCATGATGCAATATTCTGCGGCAGGCGGCGCGATGGAGCCATGGGCTAAACCGCATCTGATTCGTTTTTGCATGGGGCTGGTATTGTTGCTTGCCATCAGCATTATCCCGCTGCAATTTTATGTACGCATGGCCTATCCCATTTACGGCGTCTGTATGGCGATGTTGATTTTTGTGGAGGTGGCGGGCTATATCGGTATGGGCGCGCAGCGCTGGATCAATCTGGGCTTTATCCAAATTCAGCCATCGGAATTCATGAAGCTCGCGCTGATCGTTGCGTTGGCTCGTTATTTCCATTTTGCACGACCCGGCGATGTCAGCCATCCGCTGATACTGATTCCGCCGCTGATCATGATCGCGTTGCCGGTCGCGCTCATTTTAAAGCAACCCAATCTCGGCACCGCGACCATCACCTGTTTTATTGCGGGTATGATTTTATTTATGGCGGGTTTGCGCTGGCAATATTTTGCTGCCGTCATTGTGGCGGGCATGATTGCCGCTCCCATCGGCTGGCAGTTTCTGCATGATTATCAAAAGCAGCGGGTGATGACATTTCTCGACCCCTCGCAAGACCCGTTAGGCTCGGGCTATAACATCACCCAATCGATGATCGCGATTGGCTCCGGCGGCTTTTTCGGCAAAGGATTTTTGCAAGGCTCGCAAGGCCAGCTCGATTTTTTACCGGAAAAGCAAACCGACTTTATTTTCACCATGGTCGCGGAAGAATTGGGCTATGCAGGGGGACTGGTGGTGTTGCTATTATTTGCGGTGATTCTCGGTTACGGGCTGGCGCTTACCGTGCGCCCTCGCAATCGTTTTGCGGCGCTGTTAGCCACTGGCATTACCGGCATGTTTTTCGCACATATTTTCATTAATGTCGCCATGGTGATGGGGCTGGTGCCGGTGGTGGGCGTGCCGCTGCCTTTCCTCTCCTATGGTGGCACTTTTATGCTCAGCTCGATGATGGGTATCGGCCTGCTGATGAGTGCCTATATTCACCGCGATACGCATTTACATCGCAATATTCGCGGGCTTATTTAAGGGGTAAGATTTTTGCAGAAATCAGGCAGGGAGTTTATCTGCCGGTTCATTGGCGTTGGCGGCCATTTGCTGAAGCAATTTGGGCAGCAAATCATCCGGCTCCACCCCGTCGCGCAGCATCAGCAACCGAATGATCGGATCATTCAGCACATCGTGCAGATTGGGTTCTTCTTTTGCACTATCAAACATTTACCGCTTGCCTTATTTTTTTTGACCCTAGCCGAGTTTTGGTTAAAAGTAAAGTTGCAGTGCAATAAAGTCACAGTATGGCGGAATTACTATTTAAATGAACGCTCTGCTGCAGGCTGTGCTTGCCATTATGCCTTTTTCAGAAAGCAGGTTTTCAGTACCAGTCCTTTGACCTTTTCGGCGTTACATTCAATTTCTTCCGCGCTCAGCGTCAGGCGAATATTTTTGATCATGGTGCCGCGTTTGAGCGTAACCGAAGTGCCTTTGACTTTCAAATCCTTGATCAGGGTTACACTGTCACCGTCTTGTAACGGCGCGCCATTGCAATCGCGTGTGTCGATTTCGTCATCCATTCGTTAATCTTTCTCTTTTGGTGCCCATACGCACAGTTAAACTTGATTCACACGGATAAATCTATAGTTGTTTATGCCCTATCAACTGCACAGTAAAGACGAAGACTATGAGCTATAATCTGGATGAACGGCTGTCTTTTTTAGCCATCGACGACAACACACGCCGCGATCTGCGCGAAGCCAAGCCCTTTATTGATGCCGCTTTGCCCGCTATTTTAAAAGGGTTTTACCAGCATATTGATCGTTTCCCTCACATGGCGAGCATGTTTACCAGCCCGTCGGTCAAGGACCATGCACGCGAGATGCAGCTCAAACATTGGGGGCTGATTACCGCTGCGAATTTTGATGATGATTATGTCGCCTCGGTGCGAAAAGTCGGCGAAGCGCATAACCGTTTGGGGCTTGAGCCACGCTGGTATATCGGGGGTTACGCCTTCATTACCAACGCCATAATAGAGGCCGTCTCCAGTCATTTGACCGACGGCAGAGGCAATAAGGGTATCAAGCGGCGCAATGCGTGGTTGCGCGCGCTCAACACCGCCGCCATGCTCGATATGGATTATGCCATCACCGTCTATCTGGATGCGGGTAATCGCGACAAGCTCGATGTCCTCACCCAGCTCACCGCCGATTTTGATTCCGACATTCGCGATGTCATCACTAGCGTTGCGCACTCCACCAGTACCATGCAGATGAATGCGCAAAAGCTTGCCGATGTAGCCAGGGAATCGAAAGAGAAAACCATTATCGTTGCAGCCGCAGCGGTGCAAACTTCGCAAACCTCATCCACCGTCGCTGCTGCCTCGGAGGAATTATCCGCCTCGATCCATGAAATCAGTACACAGGTGCAGCGTTCGCAACAGGTCACCCAAGATGCCACAAAAATGGCGCAGGCGGTCAACCAATCGATGGAGTTGCTGCTGGAGCAAACACGCAAAATTTCGCAAGTGACGGAGTTTATCGATAGCGTCGCCAGCCAGATCAATCTGCTGGCACTCAATGCCACTATCGAGTCGGCGCGCGCCGGTGAAGCAGGGCGCGGATTTACCGTGGTGGCCTCCGAGGTCAAAAATCTTGCCGGACAAACCACCAAAGCCGCAGGCGATATCAGCACGCAAGTGCAGGATATTCAACATGCCTCGCATCAGGCCGAAGAGCAGATTCGCAATATCGTGTCGATTATCGGGCAGATCAGCAGCAACACCGCGTCGATTGCCACAGCGATCGAGCAGCAATCCGCCGCCACACAAGAAATCGCCAAGAATGTCATCGAAACATCCGCCGCCGCCGAGGATGTCTCGCGCAACATCACCATTGTTGAGCAAGGCAGCGAACTCACTAACAGTTCCTCGGTCGAAGTGTTGCAATCGGCAGACCAGCTTGATGAGCAAACACGGCAGCTGCGCGAAAAGGTCGATGCTTTCCTGCGCGCGGTGCATGCGGCATAAAGGCCTAACCCCTGTCCATCCACCTATTACACCGCCAGGGATAATTACATCTTGACATGCAACCAAATGGTTGCATATAATGCGCTATGGTTGCTGATGAAGACATCGTGTTCAAGGCACTCGCCGATGCCAGCCGCCGCCAGCTGCTCGACCGTTTGCGGGCTGAAGGTGGTGTGTCGCTGGGTGATTTATGCGCCGCGCATGCCATGAGTCGTCAGGCAGTAACCAAGCATCTTGCTATTTTGGAGGCGGCGGGTCTGGTCGTCAGCAAAAAGCAGGGCCGCGCCAAACTGCATTACTTAAACCCCATGCCCATCAGCGATATTTATAGCCGCTGGATCGGCAAGTTCGAGCAATCAAGAGTGCAGGCATTACAAACCCTGAAACATGCTCTGGAGGAGAATGAAAATGACGCATAACGATCAACATTACACCCTGTTTATCAACGCCGCGCCGCAGCAATGCTGGGATGCGATTACCAACCCCGAATTTTCGCGCCAATATTGGGGCGGGCATGCGAATATATCCGATTGGACGGAAGGAGCCACATGGCAGCATGAAGACACCAATGACGGTAACGCCGTGCGCGTCACCGGCAAAGTGCTCGAATGCAACCCGCCCCATCGTCTGGTGATATCATGGTTTTCACCCCGTAACGAAGCCGATATTTCGAAGGTGAGCTTCGAGATCACACCGCTGCAAGGGGTGGTGCGGCTGGATGTTATTCATCATGATTTTATCGCCGACTCCACCATGGCCCGTGGCGTCGCCAATGGCTGGCCGCTGGTGCTGTCTAGCCTCAAATCCTACCTTGAAACCGGCAAAGGCATGGACGTGATGACCATCATGGGCAATAGCGCCTGCGCCGGCAAAGACGCGGCCGCGTGAAGGCAGACAGTGCTTACGCATAACAGCTGTTCAATTGACTCAGGGGGATTTAGCCTTTACATTTTTCTCCGATAAAAAGGATACAGAATGAAAATGGATCTCAATTCCCCTGAGTGGCAACCACTCAAACTGTTGTCTATGGTGCTGCTGGCGGCGCTGCTTTATATCAGCTGGGCCGAATGGCAGGCAACGCGTGCCCTGTGGGACGCGTTTGATCTTACCTTTTTCCGCAGTGTTAATGATTCACTGAAAGAAAATAACGCATGGGCCGCCTTATGGGCAATCGCCAATAACCGCACCTTCGACACTGTTGGTGCCATCCTGTTTACCTTATTGTTATTTGCTTATGCGCGCAATGGGGCGGCGCATGATAGCAGCACGGTGCTGCAGCGTTTAATGGCATGCACATTACTGATGCTCATCGTGCTAGTGGTTACCCAGCTTGATCGGAAATTATCAGACTTTCAAAGGCTCAGCCCCACACTGGTTCTTGATGATGTATTGCTATTGTCTGAAAAAGTAACCTGGATCGTCAGTAAGGATAAATCCGCCAACTCATTTCCCGGTGATCACGGTACGGTTTCTTTATGCATCATGCTCTATCTGATGATATTCGGAGGGCGGCGCTATATGGGCTATTTGACCCTCATAGGCGCTATTGCTATCTTGCCGCGTCTGGTTAGCGGAGCGCACTGGGCGACCGATATTATCGTAGGGTCAGCCATGCTGACACTGCCTACGATCGGGCTGATGGCCTATACGCCTTATTTCTCACGGGCGACCGGCTGGCTCGCGCGTTATTTCGAGAAAAAAACCCCTTGGGCAGAATCCTTGTTTATGGGCCTTACCAATAAGGCCCAGCTCTATACGGCCTTCAAAGGGATGGGGATTGGTGTGGCCGATATTATTCCCGGTGTGTCCGGCAGTACCATTGCGTTTATATTAGGGATCTATAAACAGCTGCTCCATACGATCACGCGCTTCAACCGCAGATGGTTCGGCAAGCTGTTCCGTCTGGAGTGGCGCAGTGCGGGCGCCGATGTCCCCGTCTTTTTTATCGTTCCGCTGGCAGCGGGTATCGTGGTGGCGATCATCCTGTTTACCCGACTGATTCCGATGGGCTATCTCCTCGAAGTCTATCCCGAGCCCGTTTACGGTTTGTTTTTCGGTTTGATTGCCGGGTCGATATTGTTGCTCTGCCACCAGTATTTGCGCGTCACATGGCGGCATATCGCCTATCTGCTGACCGGCGTCTGCTTCGGCTATCTGGTGATTTCATTCATCCCCGCCGATACACCCGATGAGCCATGGTTTATCTTTTTGTGCGGGGTGATAGCCATCTGCGCCATGTTGTTACCGGGGTTATCCGGCTCTTTTATTTTGCTGGTACTGGGTAAGTATGCCCTCATACTCGATGCCATTGGCGAGTTGGATTTAACGCTTCTACTGCCCTTTATCACCGGCTGTCTGGTTGGTCTGGTTTGCTTTGCGCATTTGTTTTATTGGGTGCTGCAACGCTATTACCGCGCCAGCATGCTCTTTATTATTGGTGTGATGCTTGGATGTCTGCGCGCTATATGGCCCTTTCAGGAGCGGATTTACACCGAGATTCATGGCAAAAACCGTCTGGTGGAGACCATCCCCCTCTGGCCCAATGCGGATATGCCCATTCTCCTCACCCTTGCCATGGTGGCCGGTGGATTGATCATTGTCTGTATGCTGCATCTGGCCTCAAGGCATCGACAGGAACGCATGGTGAGATGATAGGCCATGCTTTATCCGCCTGCTCAGGCACAGACGCGTCAGCTTAGCATTTTGAGGCTGAAGTCGCTGAGGGTTGTTCTCTCTAAACCTTGCAATAGCCCTGAATGATGTTAGGCTGCGCGCTGCAAAAGAACACTACACGCAATGAAGTGAAAGGAAATAAATGCTTTATCTTGATATCCCGAGCCAGCAACAGATTAAATCCCTATGCAGCATCCGCGCAGATGCGTGTGTATCGCTGTTTGTTAAGACCACACCCTTGTCGCAGCAGATTCAGGGCAGCATTATTGAGCTGGGCAACCTGCAAAAACAAGCTAATGAACAGCTTGAAGCCACCGGCTTTGATAAAAGAAGGCTCGCGCTCATCAATGATCATCTGGATGCGCTCAAAGCGGATGAAGATTTCTGGCGTCTACAGGCAAACAGCCTCGCTATTTTAGTCACGCCGGACAAAATCAGCACATTCCGGCTAGCGAATGCGTTGGAAAATGCCGTTTATGTGTCAGATCGTTTTCACATCAACCCACTGCTGCGTGCGGTCACGTTTCCGCATTCATGCTTTGTACTGGCGCTGTCGGAAAATCAGGTGCGGCTGGTGGAGGTGCATGCCCAACTTGCGCCAAAAGAAGTTCGCATACCAGAGCTGCCCAAAGATGCCGCGAGCTATGCTGGCAAATCCACGCTGAATGACCGCTCGGCTTCCGGTAAGATTCAAGGCTCAGAAGGTCAGAACATCCGCCTGATGCAGTTTGCCCGCGGTGTTGATAATGCCCTTCGTCCGTTTTTGTCTGGCTATGATGTGCCGCTGATACTGGCGGCAACAGGCAGGCTTGCGGGTATTTATCCCAGCATCAACAGCTATTCCGCGCTGCTGGAGCATACGATCGACACCAGTCCGGACCGGCTGAGCGAGGCAGAGCTGGCCGCGCTTGCGCAGCCCTTGCTTGATGCCAGCTATGCCGATCAGGTGAAACAATTGCAGGCATTATACGAAGATCGCAAAAATGCAGGTCGCGCTACCGTAGATCTGGCAGCAGCGGCACGCGCCGCCACATATGGTGCAATCGATACGCTGATGGTGGATCTGAATGATACCGAAGCCGGTGTTATCAATGAAAGCGACGGCGTGGTGCAATTTGGCAAAGAAGATCATGCGAGCTACTACAATCTGGTGGATGAAATTGCAGGCAGGGCCTTGCTCAGCGGTGCCCGTGTTGTCAGCGTGCGCAAGGATGATATGCCGCATGGCTCATCGGTAGCGGCCATTCTGCGCTACGCGCTTTAGGGTTTATTGCCGCACGGGTATGAACGAGCATATTTCTTTTTTCCATTAGCTTGGAAATTTTCAGCCCCACAGGCTTCAAATTAGGATTATCTTTATAGAGAGTGCTGATATATGGACGGTTAGAAATGATGTTATCTGCATTAGATAATTATCAGGCATCCATTCTCGCCTTTATTAGTCTCTTTTTAGAAAAAGCCCTGCCTGAATGCGATTTGAGGTATTTCTCAAATTCAAGAGCAATAAATTTATCTGGAAAAGCGCAATACCACAACAATTCCCACGGAGCATATTTTGCTGTGTGGCTAGATTTGCCAGCGTTATGGTCTGCCATGCGCTTTTAAATCCTCGGATGCGCCCGTATATTCCTGCTCTGGGAATGTAACGCTGCGAATAATGTAAACATACCACATAATGTCGCTCCAGCCCGTCGTCGCCCTGCGGGCTATGCCGGACACTGCTTCGCCCAAGATGCCGGCTCCGCATGGCTGCGCCACGCGTAGCCCACAGGGCGAAGCGTGGTGCCCCAGGCCGGACTCGAACCAGCACGCCTTGCGGCAGTAGATTTTGAGTCTACCGCGTCTACCAATTCCACCACTGGGGCACAGCCATAGAATCGCCGCATCATAACCGGCAAATCGGCGGGGTCAATCCTCGATTTTTGCCACAAGCCTGTCACCCCGTGCTTGTCACGGGGTCTGGGCTGACCTATCGGATGGGATGCGCGTTGAACATGGCATGACAATACCCCCTACGCATGCTACACTCCGCCCATGCGTTTACCCCTGATTCAGCCCCCCCTACTACTCCTTGTCGGCAGCCTGTTGCCGCTGGGTCTTGCGCTATTGTCACAGTATGGCTTCGGGTTGTTTCCATGCGAGCTGTGCCTGTGGCAGCGCTGGCCGTATGTGCTGGTGCTGGCGGCGGGGCTTGTGGCATTTTGGCAGCGACGTCATCCGCATCGTTTGCGGCTGTTGCTGCTGGTGGGAATTGCGGGCTGGCTGGCCACCGCGTCGATTGCCGCCTATCATGTCGGGGTGGAGCAGCAATGGTGGGACAGCGCCACCGGTTGCACCGCGCAAGGCGGCGGCACCAGCGCCGAGGATATCCGCGCCGCCATCATGGGCAGTCCGCTGGTGTCCTGCGCCGATGCGGGTGTGTCGTTTCTGGGTTTATCCATGGCGGGGTGGAATGCGGTTGCGGCGCTGGCACTCGCGGGTTATGCTGCTGCCTTAATGATTCGTAGCCGAGCAACCGATGACCCAACCTCCGTCTAACCCCCGCCTTCCGGGTGATATGCCGCTGCAACAGCAGCTGCACAGTATGATCCGCGTGGACCATGCAGGGGAATATGGTGCCAAGCGCATTTATGAAGGCCAGCTTGCAATACTCAAAGGCGATGCCACCATTGCGTATATGGCGCAGCAGGAGCAGGCACATCTGGCGCAATTTGACACGCTGATTAACCAATACCGCGCCCGCCCCTCGGCGCTGATGCCGCTCTGGCATGTGGCGGGGTTTGCACTGGGTGCGGGCACCGCCTTGCTTGGCCGCCGCGCCGCGATGGCCTGCACCGTAGCGGTTGAAAGCGTGATCAGCGAGCATTACACCCAGCAAATTGAGCAGCTGGGCGATCAGGAGCCGCAACTGGCCGCCACCATCACCCGCTTCCGCGACGAAGAGCTGGAGCATCATGATACCGGCCTCGCGCATGATGCTGAACAAGCGCCGTTTTATTCCCTCTTATCCGAGGCAATCAAGGCCGGTTGCCGCGCGTCCATCTGGCTGGCCAAGCGCGTATGAGCCATTATCTCATCACGGGCGGCGCAGGTTTCATCGGTTCGCATCTGGCCGATGCATTACTGGCTGCGGGCCATCAGGTCACGATCATCGATAATTTAAGCACCGGCACGCGCGCCAATCTGCCCGCTAATGCAGCCTTCATCGAAGGCGATTGTGGCAACCCCTCGCTGATTGCCCCGCTGGTGCATACGGTGGATGGTGTGTTTCATCTGGCCGCCATTGCATCGGTGCAGCGCTCGCAGGAAGACTGGCTGGCCACCAGCCGTACCAATTCCCTCGCCGCGATTGCGCTGCTCGAAGCCATTGCACGGCGCGATTCGGTGATTCCCTTTGTCTACGCCTCCTCGGCGGCGGTCTATGGCAACCCCGATGTGCCGCTGGTGAGTGAAGACACCCCCACCCGCCCCCTCACCCCCTATGGCGCCGATAAATGCGCGTGCGAGCTGCATGCGGGCGCGGCGCGGCATGTGTTTGGCATTCCTACGCTGGGCATGCGGTTTTTTAATGTGTATGGCCCACGCCAAGACCCGCATTCGCCCTATTCAGGGGTGATCTCTATTTTCATGGATCGCTTACGCCATGGCGCGCCTATCGCCATTTACGGCGATGGTGAGCAAACGCGCGATTTTATTTATGTCGGCGATGTGGTGACGCATTTGCTGGCGGCCATGGCGTTGCTGCATCAGCGCACCCCCGATCAGCCAGTGCTGAATGTATGCAGCGGTCATAGCGTCAGTATCAATACGCTTGTGGCTACCATGGTTGCGTTGCTTGGCAGCTCCTCTTCGGTGTTACATCAGGACGCGCGTGCAGGCGATATCCGGCATTCGCTGGGCAATCCGTCGCAGGCGAGCGGATTGCTACAACAACGCGCGAACGTTTCCTTATCGGAAGGCTTACAAATGCTTATGAATGAGATGAATTAATGCGCGGCCAGCCACTTGCATTTGGGGCGTTTTTCTCTATGATAACCACCATGATATTCAGGCGCTCTGGTTGGTATATTGCGATTATTATGCTGATGGGGGCAACCGCTCCCGCGCAGGCGGGCACCGTCAATGTCAGCGCAGCCGATGTCAGCAACCATGCCGATGCATCCATTGAAGGCTCCTTGCAATCTGCCCTCAACAAAGCCCGCGTTGGCGACAAAGTCACGCTAAGCGATGATGCGCTCTATGTTATTCACTCACGACTGGACGTGCCATCAGGCGTTATTCTGCAAGGTAACCGCAGCGAATTATTGCACCAAAAAATCGTCGCCGATCCGGCATTCCCTGCCGACAGCGCGATGATACGCATGCAAGGCGGCGCCAGCACCTCACCCACCATCATTGAAGATTTATGGGTGGATGGTGCGCATCACGCATGGCGTATTGTCGAGCTGGCCCCCAAGGGCCGTTATACCAAAATCAAAGCCTCGCGCTTAGAGAAAACCCGCAGCCAGTTTGATACCGAGGACGGGGGTGATTATCGCTCACCCGTCACGGGCCAGCCCTATTACCCGCTCAGCCTGATCGAGGCGCAGCAGGTGGCCCATGCCGAAATCAGCAACAATATCCTGCATTTTGCCGGTATCAGCGAAACCGGTAAAGGCAATGGCGCCAACTGGTCCGGCATCGGTTATGCCATTGCTGCCACACAATCGAGCGCTTTGCGCATCAGCGATAATGACATTCAATTCACCCTCACCGGTGGTATCGACATCACCGGCAGCACTAATGTGCAAGTGGTGGGAAACAGCCTTAAATGGGTTGCGCGCAATGTTGAATGGATGAACGATGCCGAGGGCTTTCTGCCTCCCATAACCGCCGGTATTTATGGCTCACATAATCAAAAATTGCTGTTCGAGCATACCGGCAATGCGCTATCCAAACTGCAATGGGCGATCAATGATAATACCATCGCCCAGTCCGGCGCGCATGGCATTCATGTCGGCGGCAATACCATCGAGATTAAAAATAATATTATCAGCGATTCCGCGCAGGTGGGGCTGTATGCCGGCGACTGGCGCTTTGATAGTTATTTACCCGAATGCACCGAAAATGTGCTGATCACGGCCAATAAAATCACCACTTCCGGCCTGTATGCCGACGGGCCTACTTTGTGGCAAAAACCCGCCAGTCTGCCTGAGTGGGACAAAGCCACCTTTGGCACCGATATCCGTATCGACCACCATTACGGCAACAGCGTGCGTGCCGAGCAGAATCAGGCAGACAGCACCTATTGGGAAAACAGCCCCAACCGCCCATGGGTGTTTTGCGGCGAAAAATATGAAGGGCTCAAGCCGCTCAATGATGTATTCATTACCAAGCGCAATGAGCCGGTGGAGCTAGCCGATAAGCTGATCGGCAATGACATATTGAAAGACGCGTCCCAAGCACGCATTACCCATATCAACAGCACCCCGCTGACCGCCGATACGCCGGTAAGCCTCACTTTCGCTAAAGTCGAGCTGAACAGCAAGGGGCTGCCAGTGCTGGTTTTAAACCCTGATTACACCGGCAAGTTTGATTTCACCTATACCCTCACCAGCGGTGACGATACCGGCGAGGCCAAAGTCTATGTGAAGGTTGAATAATCAGGCTTTAAAGTTTGCGCTGCCTGCGCTATAGACTGGCCCCATGAGCACACAACCACAGCCACGACGCACCTTCGCCATTATTTCGCATCCCGATGCGGGTAAAACCACGCTGACCGAAAA
>DITS01000031.1 GCA_002422205.1 Alphaproteobacteria bacterium UBA6178 | reverse complement strand
CGCCGCCGACTTTTTCCAACGCCTGATAAATTGGCACTGTGCCAATCGGCACAGGCGAGTTACGCAAAATCCATTCGCGCGTCGCATGAATATTTTTACCCGTCGACAAATCCATAATGGTGTCTGCGCCCCAGCGCGTCGCCCACACCATTTTATCGACTTCTTCGGCGATTGAACTCGTTACCGCTGAATTGCCGATATTGCCGTTGATCTTTACCAGAAAGTTGCGGCCAATAATCATTGGCTCGATTTCGGGGTGGTTGATGTTGGCGGGGATGATCGCCCGCCCGCGGGCTACTTCATCGCGCACAAATTCGGGCGTGATAATATCGGGGATTTTAGCACCGAATGCATTGGCGGGGTGCAGATTATCGGCACGGATGGCGCTGTCGGTGCGACCTTCCCACGCTTTTTTGTAATCCTGCAATTTGGTGTTTTCACGAATCGCGACATATTCCATTTCAGGGGTGACGATGCCGCGCCGTGCATAGGCCATTTGCGTAACCGCCTGCCCTGCTTTAGCGCGTAGCGGGTTTTGCGGAATATGCTGGAATTCCATGACTTCAATTTTCTGGTGCGGTTTGTAGCCATTATCTTCGGGGCGTACGCTGCGGCCTTCATAGGTTTCGACATCGCCGCGAGAGGTAATCCATTGCTCGCGCAAGCGTGGCAGGCCACCCATAATATTGATATCCATGGTATCGTCGGTATAGGGGCCGGAGGTGTCGTATACTGGTAGGGCAGGCTCACAATCACCGGTGAGGGCTATTTCACGCATGGCGACCTTTACGCCCTGCAAACGCTCGCTTCCCTGCACATAAATTTTGCGTGACGCCGGCAGGCTGCCGGTGGTCACGTCGATGGTTTCGATGGGGCTAAGGCGCTGGGTTTGGAGCGTGGACATAGAGAATCCTCTGCATAAATAGGTGAAAACAAGGCAATCACCATAGTTTAGGCAGTGTAAAACTCAACCAAAATAGTCGGTTTCTTTAGATGCAGTGCGCTTATCGCAGGCGTCGATCGTTTAGATTGCGGAGCATTTTACGCAGCGGGTCCGTGAGGGTTTGCGCGATAATCTGCGTGCCGCGCTCATTGGGATAAATGCCATTATGTTGTAAATGATAGGGATCATCCTGCACCCCTTTCAGGAAATTGGGGACATAGGCCACCTGATAGCGCTTGGCTAATTGCAGAAATAATGCATTAAAGCGCGTGGCAAATTCGATATCGGATTCGGCTGAGGCCTGCATTCCCAGCAACAACACATAGATGTTGTTATAGGTCAGGGTTTGTAGCATTTGGTCGAGCGCATTATAGGTAATGTTCGGCTCGATGGTGCGCAATGCATCTTCGGGGCCGAAAGCGATGATCACGATGGTTGGTTTTTCGGCCAATATAGTGGATACCCTGCGCAGGCCGGTGGCTGCGGTGTCTCCGCTGATGCCTGCATTGATGACTTCGATGCGGTCATGATTGAATTTTTCATTGATCAGGCCGCGCAAAATCATCGGGTAGGATTCTTCCTGCGGGAGCCCATCGCCAGCGGTAAAGGAATCACCATAGACTACGATTTTATGTTCGCGGAACTGGTCTTTGGTGCGTTGCGCCTGTGCGTTGGTGGCATGCAATAAGCAGAGCACGATGGCAGAGAACATTATCCATCGCTGTTTGGGCATGAGCACTCCTATTTGATTGATTCTACGCGACACTATAGCATAATCCTTCGCATGCATTCACGCAAAAAGCACGCTTTTCATCAACGTCTGCTGCAATGGTATCGGCTTTCTGGCCGGAGGGATTTGCCTTGGCGTCATACTACCGATCCTTACGCTATCTACCTTAGCGAAGTCATGCTGCAGCAAACGCAGGTTAAGACGGTGTTGGAACGTTATTATTTTCCTTTTTTAAAGCGCTTTCCCGATTTGCAGACGCTGGCTGATGCACCTGCGCAGGAGGTGCTGAAATTATGGGAAGGGCTTGGCTATTATTCACGTGCGTTGAATTTGCACAAGGCAGCGCAGACCTGTGCGCCTAGATTACCGGATAGTTATGACGGCTTAATCGCCCTGCCCGGCATTGGGCAAAATACAGCACATGCCATTTTGGCTTTTGCTTATCATCAGCCGGTGGCTATTTTGGAGGCGAATGTAAAACGCGTAATGCACCGGATTTTTGCTTTGGAAGCGCCTACTCCAGCTATGCTATGGGCACGGGCGGCGGAGTTGCTCGATACGCAGCACCCTTATGATTATAATCAGGCGATGATGGATCTGGGGGCAATGATTTGCACACCCAAACAGCCGGATTGTACGCAGTGCCCCGCCAATAGCATTTGTCTGGGTAAAGACGCGCCGCATTCATACCCAGCTAAGACGGCGGCTAAGTTTATCCCTACGCGATATAAGCGCATTGTGGTGTTGCAGGATTTGGCGGGGCGCTATTTTATTATGCCCCGTGAGGCACGATTTTTAAACGGGTTGTATGGCTTTATTGAGCAAGAGCGTGGGCTTGAGGTTGTCGAGTGGCAGGGAGAATGCTACCCGCTTGGAAAGCATAATTACTTAGGCCATATCACGCAAAGCTACAGCCATTTTACGTTGGATGCGCATGTCCATCTGGTGATGATAGCGCAGCATCATAATAGTGATGGGTGGCAGTCATTTGCGGAAATAGCAACCCTGCCCTTGTCCCGCGCAGATAGTAAGGTGCTAAATCTGTTGCTCGATCGGCTTGGCCTTGGGCAGGAATAAGTGCATAAAGATATACCCAACAACACCCGATAACAGCGAGCCGAGTATAACGCCAAGGCGCGTTTCCATTTCCTGCTCGTTGGTTTCGAATGCCAAAATGCCGATAAACAGGCTCATGGTGAAACCAATACCACAAAGCATGCATACACCGTAGAATTGTTTCCATGTGGAGCCTGCGGGCAAGCGTGTGAAGCCTAGTTTAATGAGTATCCACGCGCTGGCAAAAATGCCGATTTGTTTGCCTGCGAAAAGGCCGAGCGCAATACCCAATGTGATAGGCTCAGACAGGGATTCCAGCGATATGCCGCTAAAGTCGATGCCCGCATTAGCGAAGGCGAATAATGGCAAAATAGCGAAGGCCACCCATTTATGTAAGCCGTGCTCCCAATGGCGGAGCATAGAGTGCTCCACATGGCTGCCCCCGCCCTTATGCGGAATCATGAAGCCAAGCACTACGCCTGCCAGTGTGGCATGCACGCCCGATTTTAGCACCGCTACCCATAAGATGAAGCCCAGCAGGATAAATAAGCTGGCGCGCTGCGAGCCTTTGCGGTTGAGAAAGAATAATATGACGACGCATAGCAGCCCTACCAGCAGCGCCTGTATGGACAGATTGCTGGTGTAGAACAGCGCAATAATAATAATCGCGGCCAGATCATCGATCACGGCTACGGCGGTGAGGAAAATTTTGAGTGAAATCGGTACGCGTTTGCCGAATAAGGCCAACACACCCAGTGCGAAGGCAATATCGGTTGCGGCGGGAATTGCCCAACCATGTGCGGCGACTGGGTCACCATTATTAAAATACAGGTAAATCAGCGCAGGCACAACCACACCCCCCGCCGCCGCAAAAGCGGGCAACAGGGCCTGATTGATGCTGGAAAGCTCACCTTCCAATACTTCGCGCTTGATTTCGAGACCTACCAGCAGAAAGAATATGACCATCAGCCCGTCATTGATCCAGTGGCCGATGGATTTATCCAACCCAACCCCATCAAAAGTAATGGCAAAATGCGAATGGAGGAAACTATTGTAATACTCGGCCAATCCCGAGTTAGCACAGATCATCGCCAGAATGGCGGCGAACATCAGGATTATCCCGCCCGCTGATTCCATTTTCAGGAAGTGTCTCATCGCTTTCATTGCTTGATCTACCATTTTTTACTCCAGTAAGCCATGTTGAGTATCATGCCCGTCTATTGCATGACAACCACTTTTGATTTTTTTTCTCACTTAATGTTTTTTTAATCAAATACCAGTATTGATAGGGGTATGATTGACGTTTACCAATAAAAACGCTACGTTGCTGCAAATAAAATAACGGGAGAAACTACATGGCTAAGTCCACCGCACCGATCAAACCAAAACCGAATGCTTCGGGGCTTACGCCGCCGCCGAAACCGGCTATTTTAAAGTCTATCAATGCCGAGAAAAAGGCAGATAAACCGGCAATCGCCACGCTAACGATTGGTAATAAGATATCCGTGGATTTGCCGATTTATAAAGCGGTAGAAGGCGCGTCGGTAATCGATGTGACCGGTTTGTATAAGGATACCGGTTATTTTACGTATGATCCGGGCTTTTTGTCGACCTCATCTTGTGATTCTGAAATTACCTATATTGACGGTGACAAAGGGATTCTGCGCTATCGCGGGTATGATATTGATGAACTGGCGCATAAAAGCAGCTTCCTCGAAGTGTGCTATTTGCTGCTGTATGGCGAATTGCCGAATAAAAAACAAAAGGACTGGTTCGATTATAAAATGATGCATCACACGATGGTGCATGAGCAGTTGCATTTTATGTTCCGTGGTTTCCCGCGCCGTGCGCATCCGATGGCTATTATGGTGGGCTCCGTTGCCTCGCTTTCCGCGTTTTATCATGACAGTCTGGATATCAGCAATGAAAGCGAGCGCGAGCTTGCCGCTTTCCGCATGATCGCTAAAATGCCGACATTGGCGGCTATGTGTTATAAATATTCTATTGGTCAGCCCTTCATTTATCCGGATAACGACCTCTCCTTCGCTGAGAATTTCCTGTATATGATGTTCGCCACGCCTTGCGAAGAATATCGCATTAACCCTGTTTTAGCCGATGCAATGGAGAAGATCTTTATTCTTCATGCCGATCATGAGCAGAATGCGTCTACTTCTACCGTGCGTTTGGCGGGCTCTTCGGGCGCTAATCCATTTGCTTGCGTGGGTGCTGGTATTGCCTCGCTTTGGGGCCCTGCCCATGGTGGCGCAAATGAAGCAGTGATTAACATGCTGCAAGAAATTGGTGATGTGAAGAACATCCCAGCCTTTATTAAGCGTGCTAAAGACAAGGATGATCCGTTCCGTCTTATGGGCTTTGGTCATCGCGTGTATAAAAACTATGACCCCCGCGCGGCGGTATTGCGCAAATGCTGCCATGACGTATTGACCGAAATGGGTCAGGAAGATGAGCCCTTGCTCAAAATCGCGATGCAGCTTGAGAAAATCGCGCTGGAAGATGATTATTTCATTAAGCGTAAACTCTACCCCAATGTGGATTTCTATTCGGGCCTGATTTACCGCGCCATGGGCATTCCTACTGCTATGTTTACCGTGCTGTTTGCGGTTGCGCGCACGGCAGGCTGGGTGGCACAATGGAAAGAGATGATCGAAGATCCGGCGATGAAAATCGGTCGTCCGCGTCAGCTGTTTATTGGCTCTGAGCCACGCAAATATCAGCCGGTTGCCAAGCGCAAATAATAGCAAGTGAGTGACACGAAAAAGCCCCGCCAATTGGCGGGGCTTTTTTATATGGTGGGGCTTTTGGCTTAAGGCTCAGATTCCTGCTTACGCAGGAATAGTGGCTCTTTGGATTTTAGCCTATCAGCTTCAACATGTTGGCGGACATTTTGTTGGTTTGGGCCAACGTGGTGATGCCCGCATCGCGCTGCGCCTTGAGTAAGGCCATTAAAGTGGATTCCGATGCGAGGTCGGTATCTTGCAAAGTGGCGCGCGCGGCCTCCTGATTCTGGATTGCGACATCGACCGCATTACCCGCATAGCCCAATGCTTGCTGGAAGGCGCCTACGCCTGCACGCTCTGCTGTGATGCTATCGATTGCCTGACCGATGGCGGCGAAGGCAGCTTGTGCGCCTTCAAGGCTTAGAAGGTTCAGGTTTTGTCCGCCAAATAATGCTTTAGCGGATACATCGCCAATCCCCAGATTAACTACGCCATCGCTGGAAGAGCCGATCTGGAATGCCAGCCCGTCACCATCACCAAGGCTTAACGCCTTGTTTAAATTGGTTGCAAAAGTGGATGCATCCGCGCTGCTAGCGAGGTTGATGATATTATCGCCATTGGTAAAGGTCAGGCTATCGCCGTTATCTGCGCGCAATATTACGCGCTCGTTGGCACCGATGCTTGATCCTAAATTGTCGCTGCGGAAGGTTTGGCCATTGATGACGAATTCAACCGATGACGCACCGCCGCCCGCTGATACATTGATGTTGCTGATATTGAGGTTGGACAGATTGCCCGCTTGAATTTCGAGTGATGCACCTACCAGCCGACCCGAGGGGTTGAAGCTGGTGACTTCGCGCTGTTGCGAGAATTTCAATGTGCTGAATGCGGCATCGAGGCGGTTTGCAAAATCATTGGCATCCGCTTGAGTCGTGATGGATTCGCCTCTGCCAGCGGCGAGCGTGACATCGAACGAGCCGCCGGTTTCCGATGTGAAGGTGACGACGGTATCGCTTGCAGGTGTGGTGTCGCTTACGGTGGCGCGGAAGGTATCATTACCGATCCGGATGCTTAGTTGCACCTGATCATTGCCGGTAAAGGCGGCGTTGAAACCCTGAATGGTGCCGGTAAAGCCTGCACTGGTGACGTTGTTTACATTCACGCCGCCGGTGGAGCCATTATTGAGCTGCGTTGCGCTGATGCTGCCGCCGGTGGTGTTGAGTGCAATATCCAGTGGATTGCCATTCGCGTCGAGTGCGTTGCCGGGCCGCTCGCTTGCGATGACCAGGCTGTTACCGCTGACGGTGAAATCGAGCTGGCGCGTGCCAAAATCGCCTGTTCCAGCATAGTTTTCCATGGTCGTGGCGGCATTTTGCAAGGTCTCCTGCAAATTACTACCAATCTGGATTTCCGTATTGGATGCGGGCGTGCCGGATACGAAGGTGAAGCTGGTAACACCACCTTCCCCATTGTCGATATCAATACTATCACCTGCCTGAATGTCGGACGCGC
The DNA here is from genome assembly GCA_002422205.1 of Alphaproteobacteria bacterium UBA6178. Classification (GTDB taxonomy): domain Bacteria; phylum Pseudomonadota; class Alphaproteobacteria; order Rickettsiales; family UBA3002; genus UBA6178. The sequence goes on along the minus strand of DITS01000031.1, from coordinate 120,875 downwards.
CGGAGAATGTTAGTAGTGATGTGGCGTTACTGTTGCTCAAGCCTGTGAGCAAATTATTGCCGATGATACCGGACACGCTGGTATCGCCTGCCGATAGGCCAGCATCAGTGCCACCTTGCAGCGAAAACACCCCTGCTCCGCTCAAAGCATCGCCACTGGTGAAGAAGTTGGCGGTGGAGCCTGCATCATTGATAGTGAATTGATTGCCCGCTGTGCCTGCCGCATTGGCTTTGATTTCGAGAGTCGCACCATTGGCGGTGAAATTAAAGCCGCTGAAGCGCGCATCATTATTGAGTGCGTTTGCTAGATTGCTGACAGTGCTTTGCGTGCTGGCGCCAATGGCAAAATCGGTGCCCGCTACCAGCGTCTGGCCGTTTAATACGACGGTATTGCCTGCGGCGGTGTTTGCCAAAAATGAAATGGACCCGCTGGCTTTTTCGCCTGCCTGTGTGCTGGTGCTGATCTGGCCACCATTGGATAAGGAGCCATCGAGCAGATTGATGCCGTTGAAATTGGTATTGCCGGACAGGCGGTTAATTTCTTCGCTGAGTGCCTGAAACTCGGCGTTCAGTCCTTTGCGGCCCGAGTCGCTGAGTGCGCCGGAATTGGCTTGCACCGATAATGCCTGCATGCGGTCGAGTATTGATCCGATTTGGCCCAGGCCACCATCGGCCACCTGTAGCAAGCTGGAGGCTTGCGAGATATTGAGGGAGGCCGCGCGTAAGGAATTGACCTCTGTTTGCAGCGCCGTGGCGGCAGAGAGGGCCGCAACATCAGCGGATGCGCGCGCCAAGCGATTGCCGCTGGCGATGTTCGCGATGCTCGCAGCGAGGCGCGAATTAGATTTGCCAATAGATTGCTGAACTGCCCCAGCTGCAAGCTGGGTTAGAGAGGTGATCGTCATGTCTGCGCTCCTTGTGCATGTTTGGACTACTTGGTCTAACCGACAACGAATCTTATATTTTTTATTAAGTTCTCTTATTTAATTAGAGTCACTCTAACACTGATGTGTTAATTATATGTTAACATTATACGCCGCTAAAGCCGATCTGTCAAAAATAAGCAGATAAATCTTGCTAGCCGGTTCAGGCATCCTATGATGGGTTTATTATAAGGAGCCGCATCATGCTAAACCCGTTTATTGAACTTATTGCGACACTTATCCGGCTTTATTCGCTGGCAGTGATTATATGGGCGGTGCTTAGCCTGTTGATAAACTTTGATATTATCAATCGCTCTAATTTGTTTGTGATGCGGGTCATGTTCTTTTTAAACCAGATTATCGAACCCGCTTTGCGCCCTATCCGCCGATTATTAAATCGCTTGATACCTGCGCTACAAGGCGTTGATATTTCACCTATTATTTTGCTGGTGTTATTGCAATTTGTGCAGAATGTGCTATATACGTATTTTTGGAATCTATAACTTTAAGATTTCAGTACAGGCTATTTAAATACCACAGTTTTATTGCCGTTCATGAGCACACGATGCTCGGCATGGTACTTCAACGCACGGGCTAGCACCACGCTTTCGATATCGCGCCCCATGGCAACGAGTTCATCGGGGTTTTGGGCATGGCTAACACGCACCGCTTCCTGATCGATAATCGGGCCCTCATCCAAATCATCGGTGACGTAATGGGCGGTGGCACCGATAAGCTTTACGCCGCGTTCATAGGCTTGATGATAGGGTTTGGCCCCTTTAAAGCTGGGCAAAAATGAATGGTGAATATTGATGGCGCGGCCTGCGAGTTTTTGGCTAAGCTGCGATGAGAGAATCTGCATATAGCGCGCCAGCACCACCACATCGGCGTTGCACTCCTCGATCAGTTTCCATACTTTTGCTTCTTGTTCGGCTTTCGTGTCTTTGGTGACGGGCAGATAATGGAACGGCACGCCATGCCATTCGACAATGCTGCGCAGGTCTTCGTGGTTGGATATGACGGCGGGGATTTCGATAGGTAATGAACCGACGCGGTAGCGGTGTAACAGATCATTAAGGCAATGCTCGTATTTGGAAACCATGATGACCACACGCTGCTTGCATGCGCGGTCACGCAATTGCCAATCCATAGCATAGGGCGCTGCGATTTCATTGCCGAATCGCTCGGTTAGCGTGGCTTGATCGGGAGTTTGGTCGCTGGCAGAAAAATCTACGCGCATAAAAAAGCGGTTGGTATAGGGGTCACCGAATTGTGTGGATTCGATGATAAAGCCACCATGCTTTGCCAGAAAGCCGGATACGGCGGCAACAATGCCATGCGCGTCGGCGCAGGACAGGGTCAGGATATAGCGTTTTGCTTCGCTCATGCGGCCTCTCTTTTGATTTGCACGATGCGCGGCAAGGTGCAAATGACGGTGGTGCCTTTGCCGGGCGTCGAATGTAATGATACCGCGCCGCCATGCAGCTCTATAAAGCTTTTAACGATTGATAAGCCAAGCCCAGAGCCGGATTGCTGGCCTGATGCGGCGCCAGAGCGGTAGAAGGTATCGAATACTTGCTCAAGCTTCGCTTCGTCGATGCCAACCCCATGATCGCGCACCCATAGGCGGATATGATCGCTGCCTTCCGCTTCGATGCCAACTTCGATTATGCCACCCGAGCGTGAATATTTGGCGGCGTTGCTCATCAGATTGAATAATACCTGTTTGATGCGGGTTTCGTCGGCAACCATACTACCGATATCCGGTTCGCATTGTTTACAGATTTTAAGATCAAGGATTTTCATGCGCTCCTTGAGCAGCAGTAACACCGCATCGAGCATATCGTATAAATCAAACTCGGACAGGTCGAGCTGCATGTAGCCCGCCTCGATGCTGGCTAAATCCAGAATGTTATTGATGAGGCCGCCGAGCTGCTGTGAGGATTGGTGAATGCCTTCGACATATTCGCGTTGTTTGTCGGTTAGCTCGCCGAAATACTCGTTGCGCAAGATATCGGAGAAGCCGCTGATGGAGGTGAGTGGCGAGCGTAATTCGTAGGATACATTGGCCAAAAACTCGGATTTTAGGCGGTCTGCCTCTTGCAATGCTTCGTATTTTTCGCGCAGGGAACGCTCGACGACCATGGTGTCGGTAACGTCGGTGTAGGTCACGAGGGTGCCGCCGTCGGGCAGTGGCACCATGCGCCAATCGAGAACTGACCCATCGCTGCGCTCTAATCTGCCCAGCTGCAGGTTGCGCTTTTGCAGATTGGTGATGAAGGTTTCTTTGTATTCCTCCCACTCGGCTGCATTATAGAGGCCCTTGCATAAATCAAGCACTTCGCGCACATGCGGCTCGGTGTGGAGGTATTTTTCTTCCAGTTGCCAGATGGTGGCATAGGTGGGATTGGACAAGCGCAGCCTGCCGTCTTCACCAAACACCACGACGGACTCATGCAGATTATCCAGCGTTTCGCGCTGTACGGCTATGAGGGTATTGTAGGAGCGCTCAAGTGCGAGCCTGTCGGTGACATCTTCATAGGCAACCATGAGGCCGCCAAGTGCGTGGGGGATTACTACTACACGCAGGATTTTACCATCAGGTAGGTAGAAAATATCTTCGTGGGTTTCGATCAGATCGGTGAATAGCTTTAGGTGCTGCGCTTTAAAGGCGGGGAAGTTGGCATGTTCGGGTAGTTTGCGCTTTTCGCGCAGCATTTCCAATATTTCGCCATAGGTGGGTTTGCTGTCGAGCCAGCTATCGTCGAGTTTCCATAGTGATACAAAAGCGAAATTATAGAATTGAAGACGCATATCCTGACTGAATATGGCCATGGCGCTGGTGGAGCTTTCCAGAAAGTCCTGTTGCGCTGAGATATGGCGGCGCACTTCTTCCTGTGCGTTTTCCTGATCGGTGATGTCAACCGCGTAGCCGGTGATGACCCCGTCTGATTTCAGCGGAATCTCGCGCAGGCGGAAAAGCCTGCGGTTGCCACCCACCACGATATGGCGATCGACCATTTGCTCCTGCCCTGTATCCCATGCTTTTTTGGATAAATCACGGTGACCGGGGAATAGCTCGAGCGAGGCGATATCTTCGATATCCTCGATGCTTTGTTCGGCTACTTCGGTGAAAGCGAGGTTACAATAGATGATATTGAGGTTTTCATCGCGCTGCCATACAGGATTGTAGGACATATTGATAATGTTGGCGTAGCGCTGTGCTTCAAGTTTGAGGTGGTTATATTCCACTTCCACCAATGCATCATAGGTTTCGGGATCGGGCTGGACGAGTTCTTCGGAATTGCCGAAGCCATTGCGCCACAACCACACGGCGACGCCGAGCACACCGAGGGCGGCGGCTACAGCGATCACCAGTGATGCGGCGTCAAATGACATATCTAGTAACGGTAAGCATCCGATTTAAAGGGGCCCGCCGTATCGACGCCGATATAATCGGCCTGTGATTTGGTCAGCTTCGTTAGCTTTACCCCGATTTTCTCCAGATGCAGCGCGGCGACTTTTTCGTCGAGATGTTTGGGCAATACATAGACTTTATTTTCGTATTGTCCGGTATTGGTAAACAGCTCGATTTGCGCCAGCACCTGATTGGTGAAGGATGTGCTCATAACGAAGCTAGGGTGGCCGGTAGCGCAGCCCAGATTAACCAGGCGGCCTTTGGCCAGCAAAATGATGCGTTTACCGTCGGGGAACTTGACTTCGTCTACTTGTGGTTTGATTTCGGTCCACTCCATGTTGGAGAGGCTTTCGACCTGAATTTCATTATCGAAATGGCCGATATTGCAGACGATAGCGCGGTCTTTCATCATGCGCATATGCTCGAGCGTGATGATGTCTTTGTTGCCGGTGGCGGTGACGAAGATATCGGCTACAGGGGCCGCTTCTTCCATCGTTACCACCTGCAGGCCTTCCATAGCGGCTTGCAGAGCGCAGATGGGGTCAATTTCGGTGACGAGCACGCGGGCACCTTGCGATTGAAGTGCTTTGGCGCAGCCTTTGCCTACATCGCCATAGCCTGCAACCACGGCGACTTTGCTGGCGATCATTACGTCAGTCGCGCGTTTGATGCCATCGGGCAGGCTTTCACGGCAACCATATAAATTATCAAATTTCGATTTGGTGACGGAATCATTGACGTTGATAGCAGGCACTTTCAGTTCGCCCTTTTTCGCCATGTCGTACAGGCGCAGTACACCGGTGGTGGTTTCTTCTGATACGCCTTTGACGTCCTTCATCAGCTCGGGATATTTGTCATGCATGATTTTGGTGAGGTCGCCGCCATCATCCAAAATCAAATTGGGTGTCCAACCATCGGGGCCTTTGATGGTTTGCTCGATACACCATTCATATTCTTCTTCGGTTTCGCCTTTCCATGCAAAGACGGGAATGCCCGCAGCAGCGATAGCGGCAGCGGCCTGATCTTGCGTGGAGAATATATTACAGGAGCTCCAGCGCACGGTGGCGCCTAGTGCGATGAGGGTTTCGATGAGTACAGCGGTTTGGATGGTCATGTGCAGGCAGCCTACAATACGCGCGCCTTTGAGCGGCTTTTTGCTGCCGAATTCGGTGCGCAGCGCCATAAGGCCGGGCATTTCGCTCTCGGCGATGTCGATTTCTTTGCGGCCCCAGGGCGCGAGTGAAATATCGGCTACTTTATAGTCATGTTCGGTCATTTTTACTGCCTGTGCTGTCATGGTCATTCCTCATCATTTGGATGGGGGCAACCTAGCACCGAAGGGCAAAACTGCAAGCCTTTATCACCTGTCCGCCGGTGAAATGATAATCGAGGATTGAGGGGAGAGTTCGGGGATGAGGGCCCATAAATCGCTTTTAGCTATGGCCACACAGCCCTCAGTCGGGCTGTAGTCGGGTTTGGCGACATGCAAAAAGATCGCACTGCCCTTGCCCGCCATCACCGGTGCGTCGTTATAGCCCAGTGGAATGATCAGATCATAGACGTCATCGGCGTCAAGCCATAGCCGTTCATGCGAGGCATCAAATGGCAGGCTTACATGTTGATTATACCGTGCATGATCGGGGGCGTCGCACCAACCATCATTGGGTGCAATGGCGCGCGCATGCAAGGCGGTGATCGGTTTGTCGAGTTTATCGGGACGATACCAGCATTCGCGCAAATGATAACTGCCGAGCGGGGTTTTACCATCGCCTTCGCGCTTTTCGCTGGCGTGTATGAAGCCGCCTTTGCCAATCGCACAAGCGTATATCTTACCATTCACCTGTAATTCATTGGCGGATATGACATGCATATCCATGGCTATGCGCGCTTCTGTGCGCGTTCCATTTGCTCGAGCGCTTCTTTGGCGGTGTGGATGATCTGCGCTGCGTTGAGGCCCGCTTGGGCGTACATTATATCGGGTGCGGCATGGTTTTGGAATTCGTCCGGCAAGCACATGATGCGGAGTTTGGCAGGGTTATGAGACATATCAAGTAAACCGGCATTAACTGCATATTGCATTACCTGCGCACCGAAACCGCCTATTGCCCCCTCCTCAATGGTAATCACTAACGCATGGGTGTCGAGCAATTCGTGCAGCAAAGCTTTGTCGAGCGGCTTGGCGAAGCGTGCATCGGCTACCGTCGTCAACAGCCCTTGCGCATCGAGCATTTCAGCGGCTTTCAGGCATTCCCCCAGACGTGCGCCGAAGCTGAGCAGCGCAATGCTGCTGCCTTGTTTGACGATGCGGCCTTTGCCGATGGGCAATATTTCTGCTTTTGCTGGCAGTGCAACGCCGAGGCCTTCGCCACGGGGGTAACGGTAAGCGATGGGGCCAGCATCGTAAGCGGCGGCGGTGGCGGTCATATTGACCAGTTCTGCCTCATCGGCAGCGGCCATGACAACCATGTTGGGTAATGCAGTCAGAAAGCCGACATCGAAGGAGCCAGCGTGGGTGGCGCCATCGGCCCCTACCAGCCCTGCACGGTCGATGGCGAAACGCACCGGCAGGTTTTGAATGGCCACATCATGCACTACCTGATCATAGGCGCGTTGCAAGAAGGTGGAATATATGGCGCAAAATGGCTTGTAACCTTCGGCTGCCAGCCCTGCGGCAAAGGTGACGGCGTGTTGCTCGGCAATGCCGACATCGAAGCAGCGGTCGGGAAAGCGGGCGGCGAATTTGTCCAGCCCTGTTCCGTCCGGCATAGCGGCGGTGATGGCGACGATTTTATCATCTGCTTCTGCTTGCGCTATCAGGCTTTGGGCAAACACTGCGGTATAGCTGGGCGCGGATGGCTTGGCTTTCTTTTGCGCACCGGTAACCACGTCGAAGGTGCTGACGCCGTGATATTTATCATCCGATGCTTCGGCGGGCGCATAGCCATGCCCTTTACGAGTGACCACATGAATCAGCACGGGGCCGCTGTCTTTTTCGTCGCGCACATTGCGCAATACGGGCAATAGGTGGTCGAGGTTGTGGCCATCGACCGGCCCCACATAGTAAAAGCCGAGCGACTCAAACAATGTACCGCCCACGGCAAGTGTGCGCGCATGTTTTTCCATGCTTTTGGCTGCACGCGCCATGGGTTCGGGGAATTTGGAGGCGACCATTTTGGCAACATGGCGCAGGGAACGGTATGAATGACTCGAAATCAGCCGGGCCAGATAACCGCTGAGTGCACCGGTGGGGCGCGCAATCGACATATCATTGTCATTTAATATCACAATCAGCCGTTTGCCAAGCGCACCGGCGTTGTTCATGGCTTCGTAGGCCATGCCTGCACTCATTGCGCCGTCACCGATTACGGCGATGACTTCAAAATCATGTTGGTCATGCTGCGAGGCTGCGTCAGCAGACTGCGCAGTATCTCCAGAGATTCTGCGCTCATCGCTTTGCGATGCCGCAGAATGACGGGCAAGCGATAAATCGCGCGCGACGGCCATGCCGAGGGCGGCGGAAATGGAGGTGGAGCTATGGCCTGCGCCGAATACATCATATTCGCTTTCGGAGCGTTTGCAAAAGCCTGACAAGCCGCCTTCTTTGCGGATCGTGCGCATGCGGTCGCGCCGTCCGGTGAGGATTTTATGCGGATAGGCCTGATGGCCCACATCCCATATTATTTTGTCTTTGGGGGTATCGAACACATGGTGCAGCGCCACAGTGAGCTCGATCACGCCTAGCCCTGCACCCAGATGGCCGCCCGTTACGGATACCGCATCAATGGTCTCGGCGCGCAATTCCTCAGCCAGCGTTTTAAGTTGTGCGTCGCTGAGATCACGCATATCGCGGGGGATGCGGATGGTATCAAGAAGTGGGGTCTGGCTCATAGGTCATTATTTGGCGTTAGCGAATAAATCTTCAATATCCATTTGGGTATTGGCGGCGACACGCTTTTTGGGTTTGGGCGCGGTGGCGGACTGCGCACGCAGCAGCGTATCCGTTTTGGCGCTTACCATGCGAATCGGGGTGATATGCTGGTCGATGAAGGACAGGCATTCTTTGGCCAGTTCTTCACGGTCGGTGGTTTTGGGGGCTAGCAAATAGGACAACCACATGCCGCGAATCATGGCGTGGAGCTGGCGGGCAAATTGCTCGGGGTTGAAGCCCTGAGGCGCAATTTCGGTCCACAATGTGATGATTGCCTGCAGTAGTTTGCTATCGCTTTCATCGATTTTGGTGCGGTAGGCTTCGTGGCTGGCGGCATGGCCCCAGAAGGCTGACAGCACATTCAGACGCTTGGGCGAGCAGATTTTGCGGTCAAAATGCGCATTGACGATGGCTTCGAGCTGATTGCGGGCATTGGTGCCTGCCGCTTCCCATGCGGCTTGCCATACGGTTTCATATTCTTCAATTAAGGTGCCCAGCACTTCACGCATCATCATTTCTTTAGAGGTGAAATAGAAATTGATGATCCCGCGCGACATACCCGCGCCTTTGGAAATATGGGTGATGGTCGTCTCGGTCAGGCCGCGCTTGGCGATACAGTCTACGGTGGCATTGATCAGCTGTTGCTTGCGCTTATCTTTGATGTTGGTACGTGGCATGAAACCTCCTGAATGCTGGTTCAATACACATACCCTTGGAGTGGGGGTAAAACAAGATAATTTGAATAATTATTCACACGCGCAATAGCACGTGAATTCGCTAGGTTTTATGATAAACGTTTGTTCAATTGCTAGCCATTCGTTTAATATCGTCAGCCTTCAGATTATATTCGCTGTTGCAGAACTGGCAGTTGACGATGATATGGCCGTCGATTTGCATTTCATCGATGGCAGAGTCGCCCATTTGAGCCAAGGTATTGGCGATTTTGGACTCAGAGCAGCGGCATTGATCGAATAAGGGGTGCGGGGTGTAGACCCATACACCATCCTCATGGAACAGGCGGTGCAACAAATCCTCGTGGGTGAGCGTGTCATCGAGCAATTCTGCGTCCTTGATGGTGCCAAACAAGGCCAGACTGCGGTTCCAGATGTCTTCATCGGCATGCAGCACATCGGGCATTTTTTCCATATACATTCCGCCTGCCAGCCATTGCTCGGCCTCGCCTGCGTTGCTTTGCTTGCCAGCGGCGACATGGATACGCACTTCAAGCTGATGTGAATGGACAAAGTAATATTCGATGGCTTCGGCGATGCTGTTGCCTTCGAGCGGCACCACGCCCTGATAGCGTTGCGAAGCGTCTCCCTGATCGAGGGTAATGGCCAGATAGCCTTCACCAAAGAGTGATTTCAGATCGGTGGCGGTTGGGCTTGCCATGGCCTCCGCATCGAATTGCGCATAGCCGCGCAGATGGCCTTGGTGCGTAGCATCGGCCACTAATAATGAAATGCCGCCTTTTGACTGTACTTGCAGCGTGAATACGCCTTCGTCTTTGAGATTCGAGGCCATCATGGAAACAACCACCAACACCTCAGCCAGTGTACGCGAGACGGTATCAGGATAATCATGGCGGGCGATGATGGTCGAGATCGATTGTGCCAAGCGCACCATGCGGCCACGCACCGGCGCGTCATGAATCATGAAAGGGGTGATAATATCGGTGGTTATTGCTGGTTCAGACACCATAACAACACTGCTTTCTGGGCATGCAGACGGTTTTCCGCCTCGTCGAATACCACGGATTGCGGGCCATCGAGCACCGCATCGGTTACCTCGTCGCCGCGATGGGCAGGCAGGCAATGCATAAAAATCGCATCCGGCTTGGCGAGGGCCATCAGCGCGTCGTTAACCTGTAAATCGGTGAAGCTTTGGCGGCGCGAGAGTGTATCATCGTCGCCCATGGATATCCAGGTGTCGGTGACGACGACATCAACATCGCGCGCTGCTTCGGCAGCGGTAGCGCAGAATATGTGCGCATCGACCTCGCCATAATCCAGTCTTGGCTGGAAATTTTCCGGTGTGGCGATGCGCAGGGTGAATTTGAATTTTAGGGCCGCTTCCATCCAGCTGTGGCAGACATTATTGCCATCGCCCACCCATGCGACGGTTTTGCCGGTTATGCCGCCGCAATGCTCCTGCATGGTCAGCAAATCGGCCATGAGCTGGCAGGGATGGTGCAGATCGGTGAGGCCATTGATGACGGGTACGCTGGCATATTCGGCCAACTCTTCGAGCGTGGTATGATGGTGAGCACGTAACATGATGGCATGAACATAACGGGACAACACCTGCGCGGTGTCGGCCACGGTCTCGCCGCGACCTAGTTGTAAATCCTGCTTTTGCAGCACAATCGCATGGCCGCCCAGCTCGCGCATGGCGACTTCAAAGGATACGCGCGTGCGGGTCGATGGTTTTTCGAAAATCATCGCCAGCGTTTTGCCCTGCAGGCTGTCGCGCAGCATGCCTTGCTTGCGTTCTGCCTTCAACACAGCGGCTAAATCCAGCATCTCCTGCAACTGCGCGGTGCTATGATCGAGCAGATTCATAAAGTCGCGGCTCATGGTTGTCCCCCCTTGATCGTTCGACGCAGGTATAGCGCCGCCTCATCGATATGTTCGGCTTGTAATATGAGTGGTGGCAAAATGCGTAATACATTGCCGAATGCGGGTGCTACCAGTAGCCCGTTATCACGCAGGCGCGCTGCTAGCTCGCGTGCGTCTTGCGTGACTTCCAGCCCGATCATCAGCCCGATGCCGCGTATGGCGGTGATTTCTTGCGGAAATTCATCGGCGATTTCTTGAAATGCGTTGGTGAGTGCGGCGCCCATGGCCTGAATATGCGTCATGAAGCCGTCGGCGAGCATTTCATTAAGCACTGCTTCGCCCACTGCCATTGCCAGCGGGTTGCTGCCATAGGTGGAGCCGTGCGAGCCGGGCGTTAAGGCCGTGGCAACTTCGGCGGTGACCATGGTAGCACCCAAGGGGAACCCCCCGCCGATGCCTTTTGCCATGCTGACAATATCAGGCTTAACCTCGAAATGAGTGTGGGCGAATAAGGTGCCCAAGCGGCCATAACCACATTGTACCTCGTCAAAAAACAGCAGTAGACCGTGCCTGTCGCATAGGTGGCGTAAGCCTTGCAAAAATTCGGGTGTTGCTGGGCGCACGCCGCCTTCTCCTTGTACCGGCTCAATCATGATGGCGGCGGTTTCGGAGGTTATGGCTGCCTCGACGGCAGATAAATCATTGAAGGCAACGCGATCAAAGCCGTCTAAAAACGGGGCATAGCCATCGCGGAATGCGCCCTCTCCGCCTGCAGATAAGGCGGCAATGGAGCGGCCATGAAACGCGCCTTCGAAGGTGATGATACGCCTGCGTTCAGGTTTATCGGTGGCGTGGAAATATTTGCGGATGAATTTGATGCCTGCTTCGACGGCCTCGACACCGGAGGAGCAGAAGAAGACGCTTTTTAAATGCTCCGATTGTGCCACAAGCTGCTCGGAGAAGCGCATGAGCGGCTCATTGCGATAATAATTTGAGCAATGCCAGAGCTGATCGGCTTGTTCTTTGAGTGCCTTTACAATTGCCGGATGGCCATGGCCTAAAGAATTAACTGCTATACCGGCGGCAAAATCCAGATAGCGTCTATCGGATTCATCAAATAAATACACCCCCTCGCCGCGTTTCATGACGATTTCGCTGCGGCGATAAACCGGTGCGAACGCGGTAAGCGTTTGATCTGTAGGGGTTGATGCGATTGCAGCCTCCGGAATAATGCAAAAAAAGAGCGCTGAGTATCAGTAGCTTATGGTGGAAAGTCAACTCAAGTTTTCAGGCGGTAGCCGCGTGTCAGCAGGAATTGCACCACGCTCCAGAGGGTTATATTTACTGCTATTAATACCAGCATGCCGGTCAGAATGTTTCCATCATGATGGCCCGTCATGGCGTAGCGGAATCCATCGATCATATAAAAGAATGGGTTAGCGAGGCTAACGGTATGCCAAAAGCCCGGCAGTTGTTCGATGGAATAAAATGTGCCGGAGAGAAAAGAAAGCGGGGTGATGATGTAATTGGTGATAGCGGCAAGCTGATCAAAGCTTTGCGACCAGATACCGGTGAGAATGCCGAGCAGCGCCAGCATAATGCTTGCGGCCACCACATAAAAGAATACCAAAGGCAGGCTGTGCAGCGTAAAGGGCACAAAGATATACATGGCGATGCTAACCGTAAGGCCCACCAACGCGCCGCGCGTGACGCCGCCCATGGTGAGGCTGAAGGTGATTTCGGCGGCGGAGAGTGGAGGCATAAGCAAATCGACGATAACACCCTGAATTTTTTGTAGCATGAGGGATGATGAGGTATTGGCGAAGGCGTTTTGCACCACCGCCATCATAATCAGGCCCGGGGCGATGAACTGATCAAAATGCATATCGCCTACCATGCGCGCAGCGCCACCCAGTGCCAGTGACAGAATCGCCAGAAAGAGCAAAGTGGTGACCACCGGCGCAATAAGCGTCTGGTTCCATACTTTCATGAAACGCCAGACTTCTCGTTTGTACAGGGTGGAAAGGCCGATCCAGTTGATGTGTGTCATCCCGCTTACATAGGGGCTGTTGCGGGCAAGATCAACCAGCAAGTCAGCAACAGCGCGTTTCCATTAGCCGATAATACTAAAAGCGTGGTCCTCGGCATCGGTGGCGTAGAAATTACGCGAATAGAGTGCGGCAGCTTCGGACTGTGCCCTGCGAGCGACGGAGACATCTTGCGCAGACACATCGGTGGCGGCGAGTGCCGCCCGAGCCACGGTGGCAGCGTTTTGTGCGGCTTCTTCGGGTGTTGCGGCAGTACCGCTGCGAATGCCAACACTGCCTGCAACGGCATATAGCTCGCCATCGGGGCCTACTTCATATTCATAGACCGGGGCATCGCCTAACCCATTTGCGGCGCGGAAATGCTGGGATTCCTGTGCGCGCACGCCAAAATCGGCCAGTTGCAGCCTTGCGCGGCGCTGGGCTTGTTCGTTGTTTAATGCATCATTACGGAACGCGTCCGAGCCATAGATGGCGGCCTCATCTGCGGGTGCCATGGATAATTTGGAGCGTAGAAAATCGGAGAGGCTTTTAGGGGCATTACGTAAGAAGGAAAAAGCCGATTCGTACAGGCTGGTTTGTTCGGACTGCGGTAGGGCGGTTTGTTGTGCACCCAATGTGCGTTTGCTGGTACTTACAGTGGCGCTGGTGGCATATAGCTCGCCATCGGGGCCGATTTCGTAGCTGAATTTGGTGGTGACTAGGGCGCCAGGTCCGCCTTGGGCTTGTAATTTAGTGGCTTGCGCGCGTACAGAATTGTCCGCTGCGCGCAGTGCAGCTGAAGGGTCAATAGTTTTTGACCCCAGAATACTTGCTAAATAGGCATTTGCCGAAGGCGATGCATTGACGCCAGACACCATAGGATACATTCCTTATTCTTGCCGTCTAACCGTTACATACAGTTACTTTTATTATTAACTTGCTATTATAAGCGAGTAGTGCGCCTACAACAAGTAAATAGATAGAACATATCCACTATAAAAAAGCCCTCCCGAAGGAGGGCTTTTCCGTAAATAGTCGCTGCCTTTTAGCGGCGTTCGCCAAACAAGCGAAGCAGCATTACAAACAAGTTGATGAAATCCAGATACAGGCTTAGTGCGCCCATGATCGACGATTTTGCAATCGCGTCCGGATTGTTACCATATTGATAATAATTGGCTTTCAGCTTTTGCGTGTCGTAAGCGATGAGCGCGGTAAATACCAGTACACCAATCACGGAAATCGCAAAATGCATTGCCGAGCTTTGCATGAAGATATTCACCACCGAGGCGATAATAATACCAATCACGGCCATAAACAGGTAGGAACCCCAACCGGTTATGTCTTTTTTGGTCGTATATCCCCAGAGACTCATAGCGCCAAATGTACCGGCGGTGATGAAGAATACGCGGGTGACGCTTGCGCCGGTAAAGAGGACAAAGACGTAATAGAGCGATAGGCCCATCAGGAACGCAAAGCCCCAGAACCAACCACGCGCCGCATTAATCGACATATTGTTCATACGGGCGCTTAGGTAGAAGACCACGCCCAGCGGTGCCAGCATGACGACCCATGCGATGGGGGACATACCCACCGTACCATCGGCCTTGACGTTCATCATCAGCGACAGGAACGCTTCGGATTGTGACGCGAAATAGGCCACGACACCCGTAAGCAGCAATGCGCTAACCATGTAATTATATACTTGCAGCATGTAGCTGCGCAAACCAGCGTCGATGTCCGCTTTAGCACCAACGGTAGTATTCGACGACATTTGCTCTTGTCGTTTAAAGAGATCCATTTTTAACTCCTTTTGTTTCAAAAAATCAGATCATGGCTATTATATAAGTGATTTAGGATGGGGTGCAACCTAAACCGAAAAAAATCGCACTGCAGCATGGCGTATGATGTTGATAACTAATGCTTGCAAGCGGGTGCGGCATGGGCTATATCAGCCATCCTTGTTTAGTCGCCGGGCGAATATGGCATGCCTAGGCGGCTATTAATATTGACCTTTTATTGCGAAAGGATAGCAAAATGCCTAAGATGAAGACCAAAAGCGGTGCTAAAAAGCGTTTTTCGCTGACAGCCACGGGTAAGGTAAAAGCCTCTCAGGCCGGTAAACGGCACGGGATGGTGAAACGTTCCAACACTTTTATTCGTAATGCGCGCGGTACGACAACCCTGTCGGAGCCGGATGCACGCATTGTGAAAAAATTTCTGCCCTACGGTTAAGGAGAAAAACTCATGGCACGCGTTAAACGTGGTACGACGACCCATAAACGTCAAAAGAAAACGCTGGAGCGCGCAAAAGGCTATCGTGGCCGCTCAAAAAATTGCTTCCGCGTCGCACTCCAGAAAGTCGAGAAAGGTTTGCAGTATGCATACCGTGATCGCAAAACGAAAAAGCGTAATTTCCGCGCCTTGTGGATTCAGCGTATTAACGCTGCGTCACGCGAGCATGGCCTGGTCTATTCGCAATTTATGAATGGCCTGCACAAAGCTGGCGTTGAAATTGACCGCAAAGTGCTGGCTGATATTGCCGTGCATGATGCTGCGTCGTTTAAAGCGCTGGTTGATCAGGCGCAAGCTGGCCTGAAAAAGGCTGCTTAAGCATCCGTTATCCCCGATCTGGCCTTGTGCCATTTCGGGGATCACCCTACCAACGTGAAAATTCCTGATTATATCGGAATGGCGCGCCCTATATGACCGAACTCGCCTCGCTCCAACAACAATCGTTAGACGATATCACCAGCGCCGATTCGCTCAAGGCGCTGGATGAATTGCGCGTGAAAATTTTGGGCAAAAAAGGTATATTGACCGAGCAGCTTAAAGCGCTTGGTTCTGCTTCGGTTGAAGAGAAGAAAACGCTGGGCAAAGCGCTCAATGAATTGAAACAGTCCTTATCCGAGGCTATCGAGCAGCGCCAAGTGACGTTGGAGCGCGCAGAGATTGACGCGCGACTGGTGAATGAGCGCGTTGATATTACCTTGCCGGTACGCGAAGAGGCGAAAGGCTCCATCCACCCCATTACGCAGGTGATGGATGAGGTAACTGCGATTTTTGCCGATTTTGGTTTTAGCGTAGCCGAAGGGCCAGAGATTGAAACCGATTTTCATAATTTTACGGCGCTGAACATTCCTGAATCGCACCCTGCCCGTCAGATGCATGATACCTTTTATCTGCAAGGTACGGATGATAAAGGCAGCCCAATGGTGCTGCGCACCCATACTTCGCCGGTGCAAATCCGCACGATGATGACGGACAAGCCACCGATTCGTATTATCGCGCCCGGTGCGACCTATCGTTGCGACTCGGACATGACGCATACGCCGATGTTTCATCAGGTCGAGGGGTTGGTGATTGATAAGGGCATCCATTTTGGCCATTTAAAAGGGCTGCTGAATCAATTTGCCGCCGCGTTTTTCGGGCTGGAGCATGTGCCGATGCGGTTTCGCCCCAGTTTCTTTCCCTTCACCGAGCCTTCTGCCGAGGTGGATATTGGCTGCAAAAAAGGCAAAGGCGAGCTGGTGATTGGCGCGGGGGATGATTGGCTGGAGATTCTGGGTTGCGGCATGGTGCATCCTAATGTGCTGCGCAATTGCGGGCTGGACCCTGATGAATGGCAAGGCTTTGCCTTTGGCATGGGTATCGAGCGGCTGGCAATGCTGAAATATAATATCCCCGATTTACGCACCTTCTTTGATTCGGATGTGCGCTGGCTGAAGCATTATGGCTTTGGCGCGCTGGATATTCCTTCGTTGGTGAGGGGGATTTAACATGAAATTTACCCTTAGCTGGCTCAAGGATTTTCTGGATACCTCTGCCGAGGTGCAGTTGATTGCCGAGACGCTCACCGCAATCGGGCTGGAAGTGGAAGATGTGACGGATCAAGCTGCGGCGCTGGCAGGTTTTAGCGTTGCTGAAATTATGGACGCATCGCCGCATCCTGATGCGGATAAACTGCGCGTGTGCAAGGTGCAATCGGATAGTGGCGAATTGCAGATTGTATGCGGGGCACCGAATGCGCGCGCGGGGATCAAGGTGGCGCTGGCCAAAATCGGCAGTGTCATTCCCAATGGCGGGTTTACCATCAAGCAATCGAAAATTCGCGGGGTGGATAGCTCGGGCATGCTGTGCTCGGCTAATGAGCTGGGGTTGGGTGATGATCAGGGCGGCATTATCGAGCTTCCCGCTACGTCGAGCGTGGGCCAAAGCGTGGCCGAGGCGCTGGGACTGAATGATCCGGTATTTGAAATTGCGATTACGCCTAATCGCGGGGATTGTTTGGGAGTGCATGGTATTGCGCGCGATTTGGCCGCAGCAGGGATTGGCACGCTAAAGCCGTTAGTGCTGACTAGCATTCAAACCAGTGGCGTTACACCGATTCCGGTGATGATTGATGATACAGACAGCTGCAAAATGTTTGTGGGCCGCGCGATTAAGGGCGTGAAGAATGGGCCGTCGCCGGAGTGGCTGCAGCAACGCCTGCGGGCGATTGGGCTGCGCCCGATATCGGTGTTGGTGGATGTAACCAACTATATGACATTTAGCTATGGCCGCCCGCTGCATGTGTATGATTTAAGTAAGCTTCAGGGCCATATTACGGCGCGCAAAGCCATTGCGGGTGAAGCATTTGATGCGCTGAATGATAAGCATTACACGCTGGAGACAGGCATGTGCGTGATTGCGGATGAACAGGGCATGCTGGGGTTGGCGGGGATTGTCGGCGGCGTGCCCAGCAGTGTGACCGAGAACACTACCGATATTTTGCTCGAATGCGCGTGGTTTGACCCGATACATATTGCAGAGAACGGGCGCAAGCTTGGTATCCATTCGGATGCGCGTTATCGTTTTGAACGTACGGTTGACCCCGAATTTGTTGGAGCCGGTGCTGATATCGCCACGCAGATGATTGTGGATTTATGTGGCGGTGTCGCATGCGAGGCACGTATCGCAGGCGGCATTCAATCGACTGCCAAGCCTATCGCTATTGATGCCGTGGCGGTCAATGCGCTGGGTGGCATTGTGCTTTCGGCTGCCGATCAAATCGCAATTTTGGAGCGTTTGGGTTTTGCCATTCGTGATAAGCAATCGGAGCATTACACGGCTTATGCCCCTTCATGGCGGCCTGATATTGAGCAATTGGCAGACATTGCCGAAGAAGTGCTGCGTATTTATGGTTATGACAATGTGCCGTCTGCGCCGATGCCGAAATCATCTGATCCGGCAAAGCCCGCGCTGAATGCCAGCCAAAAACGTAGCCAGATGGTGCGTCGTAGCCTTGCGGTTCGCGGCTTGCATGAGGGCCATCATTGGGCGTTTATGGCCGAGGACAAAGCGCGACTATTTGGCTTTGACAATGAAGATTTGCGCTTACTGAATCCGATTAGTGCTGATTTGAGTGTGATGCGCCCTTCGCTTATTCCGCATTTGGTGGAAGCGTTGGTGCGTAATGCGGCACGCGGGCAAGACTCGCTGGGTTTATTTGAGGTAGGGCCGCAGTTTACGAATTGCACCTCTGCGGGCCAACAGCTGATTGCCTGTGCAGTGCGTATGGGCGAGATGGTGGCCAAGCAATGGAGTCATGACACACGCGTGGCTGATGTGTTTGACGCCAAGGCGGATGCGCTGGCGATTATCGACGCGGCGGGTCTGGCTGCGGATAAGGTTCAAATTGGTGCCATAGCGCCCGCATGGTATCATCCGGGGCGTAGTGGCTGTATTAATTTGGGCCCGAAGAACATTCTGGGTTATTTCGGCGAGTTGCATCCCAGTATTTTGAAAGCGCTGGGCTGTGACAGCCGCGTGGTGGCATGTGAGGTGATGTTGGATGCTATTCCGCAAGCGAAATCCAAGGCGCTGAGTGCATTGAAACAATCAGATTATCAGGCCGTATCGCGTGATTTTGCGTTTATTCTGCCTGAAAATGTTACAGCAGATGCGTTGCTGCGCGCGGTGGCTGGGGCTGAAAAGCAACTGATGCAACAGGTGCGTTTGTTTGATTTATATCAGGGCAAGGGGCTGGAAGACGGCAGCAAATCGCTAGCGCTGAGTATTCGTTTGCAGGCGACGGATCGCACCTTAAGCGAAGCCGATATTGATGCGGTGAGCCAGAAAGTGATCGCAGCAGCAGCAAAAATTGGCGCGAAATTGCGGGCTTAGGCATCGTCATCAATTTGTCATCTTTGTTCTTTATATTCAAAGGTGGAGTATTGTTTAATGGACGTAGCCACAACACCGCCACCTACAAGAACCGTGCTTGATGCCGCTTACGCGCATCAGCGGTCGATTCATGCGACCGAAATGGTAAAGGCGTTTGCCTGGCATGAATTTGGATCGAGTGATGTTCACACTGCGAGCCCTGATGACGCGCAACAGCGCGCATTGATCGACCGTGTCGTGGATTTTTGTATTACCAGAAAAATCAGCAAAATACCTGATATCTTTATTATACAAAGCTCTATTCCGAATGCGGCGAGCCTAGATGGCAGCTCATTAGTTTTTACTACCAAGATTATGGAGATCATGCCCCCCGAGCAACTCGATGCGATTATTGGGCATGAGTTGTCGCATCACCGCCATCGTATGCGCGATTGGGTAATGCAAGGTGCCTTAGGTGGCGCCGGAGCGCTTGCAGGAGGTGTTGCCTGGACAAAAGCCACTTCCGCCTTATCACATATTGGTGTGCCTCGGCTTCTGCTGGATATATTGCGTAGCGAGCGGGTGGCCGCAGGCCCACAATTTATTGCCGCCATGAGCGCTCTCGTGCCCTATCGTCATTTTATGGAATTTGAATCGGATAAAGAGGGCGCACAGCTTACCAGCCCGCGCCAGATGATTGGAGCGCTGAGCACGTTAGAGCAGCATAGCAGTCAGTTTGTGGCCGAGCATGACGCACCGCAGGATTGGAAGCGCCGAATTACGCAAACATTGTTGTTTCCCTTTTCGTCGCACCCCTCCACTGACCGGCGGATTGCCAGACTGGAAAAGATGGAGCAAAGAGGGAATTTTAGTGATCGCGTTAGAGCCGAGTCCTCGGTGGCGCCAAGCCCCAGCCTTTAATCCTTAATAATCGTCACATGCCCCATTTTCCGGCCCTGACGGGCTTCGGACTTACCATAAAGATGGATATGCGCATGGGGATTATCGGTGTATTGTGATAAATCGAAGACGTCATCGCCGATCAGGTTGATCATTTCTGCACCGCAAAGCGTGCGGGTGTCGCCCAGTGGCTGGTTACATATTGCGCGAATCTGTTGCTCGAACTGGCTGGTGGCTGCGGCCTCTATGGTCCAATGGCCGGAATTATGCGGGCGTGGCGCCAGCTCATTGACGATGAGCGTGCCATCGGCTTGCAAAAACAACTCTACCGCCATAATACCAACCAGATTTAGATTTTCTGCTAAGGTTCTGGCTATGGTGCAGGCATTATCCGTTATGGATTGATCTATATCAGCGGGCACGATGCTGCGGGCTAATATATGATTTTCGTGGATATTATGAGCAGGCTCATAGCAACGTATTTCGCCTTGTGCATTGCGTGCTACAATTACCGATATTTCGCGCTCGAATGCTACCCAGCCTTCTAATATCGCTTCAGAGGTGTGCAATGCTTCCCATGCGGCTTGCGCTTCTTGTGGGTGCTGGATTTTAACTTGTCCTTTGCCGTCATAGCCCATCTCAGATGTTTTGAGCACTGCGGGTGTGCCGATTCGGGCGATTGCCTGCTCTAAATCGGCTAAAGAACGTATGGCGGCGTATGGTGCAGTCGCGATATTGCAGCTGTTGATCGTATCTTTCTCGCGCAGGCGGTTGCGACAGGTTTCCAGCACCTTGGGGCTGGGATGCACAGCGGTGATGGAAGCCAGCAATTCCAGCGATTGGTGCGGTACATTTTCAAATTCAAAGGTAATGATATCGACATCCTGCGCGAAAGCTCGCAAAGCGGCTTCATCATCATAAGGGGCGACAGTTGTACGCGCAGACACTTGGCTGGCAGGTGCGCCGGCTTCGGGGGTGAAGATGTGCGTTTCAACGCCGCGATAGGCGGCGGCGATGGCTAGCATGCGGCCAAGCTGACCCCCGCCCATAATGCCAATGCGCAGCGGCTTAAAGGGCCGGCTCATCGGCTACCGATTCGGTGATTTGGGTGCGGTAATTACTCAGCCGTTCGGCCAGTTTGGGATCGGACAGCGCTAATATTTGTGCGGCAAGAATCGCGGCATTGATGGCACCATGCTCGCCAATTGCTAACGTGCCTACCGGAACACCACGCGGCATTTGCACGATGGAGAGAAGGCTATCCATGCCTTGCAGCGCTTTACCTTCGACTGGTACGCCCAGCACGGGCAGCGCTGTCATCGATGCGGTCATGCCCGGCAAATGCGCCGCGCCCCCTGCCCCTGCGATGATTACTTTCAGGCCACGACTTTGCGCGGTGCTGGCATAGTCCACCAAGCGCTTTGGCGTGCGATGCGCGGATACGATTTTGGCTTCGAATGGGATGGCAAGTGTTTTAAGCAAATCGGCAGCGTGTTGCATGACGCCCCAATCCGACTGGCTCCCCATAATAAGTCCGACAAGCGGCTGCTGACTCATAGATTTATGCCCCCATTAGGAAAGCGGCGCAGCATACACTTCTGGCGGGGAATGTCAAAAGCTTGCTTTGCCCTACCGGTATGGGGTGCGATTTTCCGTTGCGCCCTATCCGCCGATGGGCTAACTGTGAAGGCCATTACAGGGTTTAGGAACAATGAAAATTGCCATTTTAAAGGAAATGCACCCAAAAGAACAACGGGTTGCCATTTCACCGGATGCCGTGAAAAAATTTACGGCGCTGGGCGCGGATGTCGTAATAGAAGCGGGAGCGGGTCTCGGCTCTGCCATTGCAGATAGCAGCTTTCAGGATGCCGGTGCCTCAATTGCAAAAGATGCTGCAGCCGCTTGCGACAACGCTGATGTGGTGCTATGCGTGCAAGCCCCGACGGATGATCAGTTGGCGCTAATTCCAGCTGGTGCATTGCTGGTGGGCAGCCTAGCCCCCTTGGATGTAACCACAGATTTGAGCCGTTATAACGATAAAAAACTCACCACTTTCAGCATGGAATTGCTGCCGCGCATTTCGCGCGCGCAATCAATGGATGTGCTGTCTTCGCAAAGCAATCTGGCGGGGTATCGCGCGGTGATTGATGCGGTGGCGCAATTTGGCAAGGTGATTCCGATGATGATGACGGCAGCGGGCACCGTGCCCCCCGCAAAAGTGCTGGTGTTAGGTGCTGGGGTGGCTGGTTTGCAGGCGATTGCCACCGCCAAGCGCTTGGGTGCCATCGTATCAGCGTTTGATGTGCGCCCTGCGGTGAAAGAACAGGTGCAAAGCCTTGGTGCCAAATTTGTTGAAGTCCCTGCCGAAGAAGCCGATGGCGAAACCGCTGGCGGCTATGCCAAAGAAATGAGCGAGGATTATAAGCGTAAACAATCCGAGCTGATTCATGAAACACTCAAATCGCAGGATATCTGCATTTCTACCGCATTGATTCCTGGCAAACCTGCGCCGGAGCTGATTACGGAAGTGATGCTCAAAGATATGAAAGATGGCTCGGTGATTGTCGATCTGGCAGTGGCGTCGGGCGGTAATTGTAAATCATCCAAGCTGGATAGTATTGTGACCAAGCATGGCGTGCAGATTATCGGCTATAGCAATATGCCCAGCCGCGCGGCGGTGGATGCATCGCCGCTTTATGCGCGCAATCTCTATAATTTTGTATCGACCCTGATGTTCACCAAGGAAAAAACCTTTCTGGTGAACTGGGAAGATGAGTTGATTACCGGCACATTACTCACCAAGGACGGTGCAACGGTGCATCCGATGGTAAGCCAGATTAAAGGAGCTGCCGCATGAGCGATATCAATAATCTTACAACCCGACTGCAGGAGTTATCCGAAGAGACTGCCGCTTTATCGCGTAAATCTGCTGAGTTGCAGGCGCAACTGGCTGAAGGTGGCGTAGGAATTGATCCCACTATTTTCGGTTTATTCGTGTTCGTGCTGGCTTGTTTTGTTGGGTATTATGTGGTGTGGAAAGTAACGCCTGCTCTACATACGCCCCTAATGGCGGTAACAAATGCGATTTCGGGGATTATTATTGTCGGTGCGATTATTGCGCTTGGGCCTGAGGGCTTTGGCTTTGCGCATATTTTAGGGTTTATTGCGGTGGTGATTGCCTCGATCAATATTTTTGGCGGGTTTTTGGTGACGCAGCGCATGCTAGAAATGTTTAAAAAGAAGGAGCGTAAGTAATGTCGAGTTTCGCTTACCTGCTCTATCTGGTTGCATCTGTTTGTTTTATTCTGGCTTTGAAGGGGCTGTCATCCCCTACTTCAGCGCGTCAAGGTAACCGCTTCGGTATGGCGGGTATGGCGCTCGCAATTTTTACCACCCTCACCTTGCCATCCGTTGAGCGTTACGCGCTGATTCTGATTGGGGTGTTGGTAGGCGGCGTGATTGGGTATATCATCGCCAAGCGCATTGCTATGACAGCGATGCCACAGCTGGTGGCCGCGTTTCACTCGCTCGTGGGTTTGGCGGCGGTGTTGATTGCGGCGGCGGCGCTATGGTCGCCGGAAGCGTATAATATTGGTATTGTGGGCCATATCCATGCGGCCAGCCTGTTCGAAATGAGTCTGGGTGCGGTGATTGGTGCGATTACATTTTCGGGCTCGATTATTGCTTTTGCCAAGCTGCAGGGCATTATGTCGGGCAAGCCTATCCGCTTTAAGGGGCAGCATTTGGTGAATGCCGCTATTGGCGTGAGTATTTTGGTATTGCTGCTGATATTTATGGGTACCGAATCGCGCAGTATTTTCCTACTGATGACGTTGCTGGCATTTACCATCGGGTTTTTGCTGATTATTCCGATTGGCGGCGCGGATATGCCAGTGGTGGTGTCGATGCTTAACTCTTATTCGGGTTGGGCGGCTGCCGGTATCGGCTTTACGCTGGGCAACCCGCTACTGATTGTTACCGGCGCGCTGGTGGGCGCATCGGGTGCTATCCTGAGTTATATTATGTGCAAGGCGATGAACCGCTCGATTATCAATGTGATTTTTGGTGGGTTTGGGTCGGGCCCCGAAGCGGCGGCGGCAGCGGGCGAAGATGATCGCCCCGTCAAAACCGGCTCCGCTGAGGATGCGGGCTTTATGATGGGTAATGCCGATACGGTGATTATCGTGCCGGGCTATGGCATGGCTGTTGCCCAAGCACAGCACGCCGTGCGCGAGCTGGTCGAGGCACTAGAAGCGCGCAAGATCGAAGTGAAGTTCGCGATTCATCCAGTGGCAGGGCGTATGCCGGGCCATATGAATGTGTTATTGGCTGAGGCCAATATTCCTTATGATCAGGTGTTTGAGCTGGAAGAAATTAACAATGAATTTGCGACGACTGATGTAGTGTATGTGATTGGTGCGAATGATGTGACCAACCCCGCCGCTAAAACCGACAAGACCAGCCCGATTTATGGGATGCCAGTGCTGAATGTGGCCGATGCGCATAATGTGATTTTCAATAAACGCTCCATGGCGGCAGGTTATGCCGGTATTCAGAATGAGTTATTTTATCAGGAAAACACCATGATGTTGTTTGGTGATGCCAAAGCGGCGACCGAGCATCTGGTCAAAGCCGTAAAAGCGTTATAATCTTACTATTTCCTTACATATTTATACTTCGTTAAGCATTTTATGTTTATTATTCTAATAATAAATTAATCTGGTATGCGAAATTATATGCACGGAACGATTCCAATTTCTTCTTCATCCCCCATTAGCAAATCAGATGCACTGGATATTGCTTTAAAAGGCTTAAAAGTTTTATCTGTACCTACCCCAAATGAGAGAAGAGGTAGAGAGGCGTGGCGTAATGACCGCTATTATCGTCCAGAAATGCTGAGAACCGACATTGGTATTGCACTCAAGCTCATTGGGTACGATATTGGTTATTATGATGGTGGCAATGGTGACCCTCGCCTTATCATGAATAAAGTACTGAATTATAGCGAGATCGACAACAACAATGTGCTACAAGTACAGGATACTGCTGTTCTATTTCAATATTTGCAAGGTCAGGCCAAAGAATTAACGCTTGTGACACACACACCCGTTAGCATTGATGAGTTACAGGGCCTAGATGCGCAGATCTGGGATATCTGTCGTCAAGAGCTTGATTCGATTGCACAAGCATTAAATTTAAGAAAATTATTTGATGGGGTAAATCGTATGGAATTCGCTGACGGACTCAATGAAA
Source organism: Alphaproteobacteria bacterium UBA6178 (assembly GCA_002422205.1). Classification (GTDB taxonomy): domain Bacteria; phylum Pseudomonadota; class Alphaproteobacteria; order Rickettsiales; family UBA3002; genus UBA6178. The sequence goes on along the minus strand of DITS01000031.1, from coordinate 95,728 downwards.
AGCCTGAAATGGCCTCTGCTATACTGGACTTCATCCGCGCGCATTGGGCATCAGAAGAAAGTGATAAAATACTGTTAGCAGCAGATAGTTGGCGTGAGCATAGCTTTTTCTCTAATGATGGCGCTAAATCAGGCTCAGTCACCAAGGGTGCCTATAAAGGCTATGTTTTATCCGCTTTAAAGGAAGCCGTATATGACGTCGACCCAGCTAAAACTTACGATGTGATGGCAGTGCGTACGGAATTGAATCGATACTCAAAAGAAAACGAGAATATTGCTATATTGCAAGATATAGCGTTGTTACAATTATTTATTGATTTATCGACTAATCCAATCGCTGTGGACACGAGGCAATCGGCATATAGTTTAGATCAAAACAATCAATGGCAAAAATATGTAGGCAAAGCGGCACCGGATGTAGGTTCCGATAGCCCCGCTGAGTCATCCCCCAGCTCACTTGTGAATGAAGCGCGAGACATGCGCGATGCATTATGTAAGGATTTAGCACGCACGCTTGACCTGGATGGCCCTGCATCAGGAAAACAGAATGGCATATAAAAAAAGCCCCGCTAGGCGGGGCTTTTTTGTTTTATCAGCTAGTCAGCATCAATCATATTTATCAGATTGCTTACGGGCCAGCTTGCGCGCGCGGCGAACGGATTCTGCCGATTCACGCACACGTTTTTCCGACGGTTTCTCATAATGCTTGCGCATCTTCATTTCGCGGAAGATGCCTTCTCGTTGCATCTTTTTCTTCAGGACTTTAAGGGCCTGATCGACGTTATTGTCGCGTACTGTTACTTCAACCAAAGCGAATATACCCCCCTTCGGGACATTTGCGGTTAATCTAAAGGCTATGGAGCATAGCACTATTGGGCGGCAGTGTTAAGCCCTAATGCGCTTTTTGTCGAGGATTTTTTATCCTCAGCCTATCCACCGCCTTGTCCACAATGCTTCCATCGGCGCATGACAAGCGGGTATAGTCTTGCTATACAGGTTGCCCACCATATAAAAGGAGCAAGATTATGGCACATAACGGCGGCGTGGCAGGCGATCAATTACGGAGTTATATCGAGCGTATCGAGCGGCTTGAGGAAGAAAAAGCAGCACTCGCCACCGATGTGCGCGAAGTGTTTGCTGAAGCAAAAGGCAATGGCTTTGACACCAAAACCATGCGCCAGATTATCAAAATCCGCAAAATGGACCTCAATGAGCGCGACGAAGCCGAGCATATGCTGGATTTATATAAGCGCGCATTAGGTATGCTGCCCGACATGGAAGAGGCGGCCTAGTACACATACTATTTAGAAACAAAAAAAGCCCCCGGCGACATGGTCCTTATTGCTAAGGGTTGGTCTGGTCGGGGGCTTCTTTTCTGGGGCAATGTATTGCCCCTCTCTTATGCCAATCGGGCGACCCGTGGCATATTCGGATTACTTACGCACTATCACGGCGCCGCTTCATGTCGGCATCCAAACGTTGTAGTTCTTCTTTTATCAGTAATTTTTGCTTTTTCAGGGTTTGTACCACGGTAAAGTCGGGCATAGGACGATGTGATTCTTCAGCAATTAAATCCTCCAATTTAGCGTGTTTGGTTTCAAGTGAAGATACATGTGCTGCGAGTGACATAAAGACTTCTCCATACAGTTAAAAACAAATCTGAAATAGGTTCGTTTTAGGGTTAAAACGTGGTCGCTAATACGATCTTTCTGAGGAATCTTTATTAAAACAAACCAGCCTTTATATTTCAAGTTAAATCGTAGTCAAGATAATAATAATTTTATTCTCCGTTTGCTTGACTTTTCCACAATCCAGTGTCACCAAGGCTCCGCGATTGAATGAGCGTTCGTCTTAGCTGTGCCCAACATGATTGATTCAAAAACCAGTATGATTCCCTCACTAGCCTGTGAACATCTGATTATCGGTATCAGCGGGGCTTCGGGCGCTATTTATGGCATTAGGCTGCTTGAGATATTGAAGCAAGCGGGCATCACCACGCATTTGGTGATGAGCAAAAGCGCGCAGATTACCATCGCGTGCGAGACAGATTATAGTGTGGAGCAGGTTCGCGCTTTGGCGGGCGTTTATTATTCCAGTCAGGATATGGCGGCGCGCATTTCCAGCGGCTCGTTTAAAACGCGCGGAATGATTATTGCGCCCTGTTCGATGCGTAGCATGGGCGAAATTGCGTCTTGCGCCACCTCGTCTTTACTCACGCGGGCGGCAGATGTGGTGCTGAAGGAGCAGCGCAAGCTGGTACTGATGGTGCGCGAAACGCCTTTGCATGCGATTCATTTGGAGCAAATGCAGCGATTGGCGCAGGCAGGGGCGATTATTGCGCCGCCGGTTCCGGCTTTTTATAACCGCCCAAATTCGCTAAATGATATGATAAATCATAGCGTTGGAAGGGTTCTGGATTTGTTCGATATCCCCCATGATTTGGTGCGCCGGTGGGACGGGGCCACCCCCTCCACAGCCTCGTAATTTTCGCTGGAGGAGTGATGCGTTTTTTGTTATAGTACATACCGTTGTGCTGGTTATTTGAGGCTGGCAGGTTGATAGAATGCAAAAAATAAAAAAGCGGAGTCGGCAATATTATGGATGAAGAGTTGCTTATCGAAAAGGAGCTAGATGAGCTCCGCCACAAACATGAATCACTCGATACCACGATCCGCACTTTGATGGATCAGCCCTTTGTGGACCAGCTGCGGCTGATGCGCCTGAAGCGTGAAAAGCTGCAACTCAAAGATGCGATTTATTCGCTCGAAGAGCAAATGTATCCCGATATAATTGCTTAAAGTCTGACTGCGTCAGCCTCATGCGATGCTGGGGTCAAGCCCCAGCATGACGGTGAATGGCTGGTTGTCCTACTGGCGCTCGACGCCAGTATATTTGGATATTCTATTCCCTGTATCCTATTCCATTAAAGCCGTGAGCCGTTTGGCGAAGCTTGCGACATCGCTGACCGCATCACCTTCCTGAATCCGCGCCAGATCGAGTAGCAAACGCGCCCGCTCTTCGATGAAATCATCGTCAGTGCTGGCGGCTAGCTGCGCTATGACCGGATGATGTGGGTTTAATTCCAGAATTTTGGCGCTACCGCGCGGTAGTTGTTTATGCTCGAGCAGAAAGCGCTCCATGCGCAAATCCATGTCGCCTTCACCCACGGCCAGACAGACGGGGCTGCTATCGAGTTTTTGTGTGATGCGTACGTCACGCACGTCATCGGCCAGCAACATTTTCAGCTTATCGACGAGTGCTTGCATGTCGGATGCGTTTTCCACCTTACTATCACTGTCTTGTTCGTCTTGTGGGGATGCAAGCTGTTCTAAATCCTCACCCGATCGCACGACGGATTTGAATTTTTTGCCCTGATATTCGGGGTTCACCCCTACCCAAAAATCATCGACATGATCAGCGAGGAGCAGCACTTCGATGCCACGTTTTTTGAAGCCTTCGAGTTGGGCGCTGGCGCGGGCAGCCTGTACCGAATCGGCATTGAGATAATAGATGGCCTCCTGCCCTTCTTTCATACGGGCGATGTAATCATCGAGCGAAACCAATTCCTCGCTCTCGCTAGATGCAAAGCGGCACACGGCCAGAATTTTTTCTTTGGGGGCTGTCGACTCACATAAACCTTCTTTTAGTACCGGACCGAAATTATCCCAAAACTGCGCGTAGCTTTCGGGGTCTTTTTTGGCTTTTTTTGCGAGCTCTGATAGTATCTTTTTGGTGATCGCATCGCGGATTTTAGTCAATAGCGGGTTATGCTGCAGGGTTTCGCGGCTGATGTTGAGCGGCAGGTCCTGTGAATCAATCACCCCGCGCAAAAAACGCATATATTGCGGCACCAGATCGACCCCCTCATCGGTGATGAAGACGCGCTTTACATAGAGCTTCACTCGGCGGCGACGCTCGGGGTGGTAGAGATCGAACGGTTTCATCGATGGGATGAAAAGGAGGTTGGTATATTCGGTCGTGCCTTCGGCTTTGTTGTGCAGGATCATGAAGGGTTTGTCTGGCGAGTGGGCGACGTGATGGTAGAATTCCTGATATTGCTCGTCGCTGATATCGGATTTCGGGCGCGTCCAGATGGCGCTGGCAGCGTTGACCTTTTCGCTATTGCCCTCTTCGTCGATAATCTCGATGGGAAAGGAAATATGATCAGAATAGGTTTGGACGATGAATTTGAGTTTGAATTTATCCAGATATTCCTTCGCGTCTTTTTTCAGATGCAGCGTGATGCTGGTACCGCGCGGGCGCATGAGGCCCGGCTCGATGTCGAAGCTGCCCTGCCCGTTTGATACCCAGTGCCATGCTTCTTCGTCTGCACCGGCTTTGCGGGTGTGCACCTCGACCTTGTCGGCGACCATGAAGCATGCGTAAAAGCCAACACCAAACTGGCCTATCAGGCTGACGTCTTTTTGCGCGTCGCCGGTGAGCTGACCAAAAAATTCCTGCGTGCCGGATTTGGCGATGGTGCCTAAATTGGCGATTAAATCCTCGCGGTTCATGCCGATGCCATTATCGGCAATGGTGAGGGTTTTGGCTTTTTCATCCAGACTGATGTTGATTTTTAGCTCGCCATCTTCGGCTAGCAGGCTGTCATCTTGTACGGCCTGATAGCGAAGTTTGTCGCAGGCATCCGATGCATTGGATATTAGCTCGCGAAGGAAGATGTCCTTATTGGTGTATAAGGAATGGATCATCAATTGCAGGACTTTGCTGATTTCTGCAGCAAACTGGATTGATTCTCCCTGCGATTCGGGCTTACGAGCGTTAGCGGGCATTCATATCCTCCATGGTTATTATGAGAGGTGATATGGTATCTTTTAACCAAAATGCAATAGTTTCATGTTATGCTTTTATGAAAAGGAGCCACCATGCGATACCCTCTGATAGCGCTGTTTGTAATGATATGTGCCTTGCATGAGCCTGCATCCCACGCGGCGGAGCCCAGCTTGCTGGATGAAACAGTCTACCGGCTGCAAATGGGCAACCAGAAGGATGTGATGTTTTTGGTAGAGAAGCTTGGCAACCCCAATAGCACTGACCGCGCAGGATGGCCGCTGCTTGCGATTGCCGCCTCGCGCACCGATCAGGAGGCGATGAGGATTGTGAAGGCATTGGTGGATGCGGGGGCCGATATTAATTTTGGTGGCGCGAATAATTTTTATCCCATCATTTACGCTGTGCAGAATAACAACCTCGAAATTGTGAAATATTTGTTGGATAGCGGCGCGAATTACCGCGTGACCGATGCGCATGGCATGCGGCTGGTGGATTATGCACGTCAAAGCGGCAATCGTGAGATTACACGTATGATCGAAGAGGCGGTGGATAATGATATTTTGAATCTGGCACGGATGCGTAGCCCCGGTAACCGTGATGAGCAAACCTATCAGCTGGCCTATAATGCCTGCGCGCTGCAATATTACAGCTTCTATTACCATTCGAAGCAAGACCCTATCCCTGAGGCAGAACAGCAAAAGACGCTGGGAATTTACAAGAAAAAGGTTAGCGATTCGATGGGTGAGTTGGTGGCTATTTTTAAAATTCCGTCGCGCGGGGTTACCGAGGTGTATCAGGAATCACAGGCGCAGATGTTCAGTGAGCTGGAAGGGTTGATATCTAACCGCTGGCGCCGCCAGAAAGGCGTGGGGCAAGACGGGGATATGGACGCGCGTTGCAGCCGCATTGCCGAGCCGTGGAAAAAAGGCCATTTCGACGCTAATTAAGATTGATACGCACGCAGCCTGAGCAGGTGGTCAGCCAACACACAGGCCATCATCGCTTCGCCGACTGGCACCGCACGAATGCCTACGCAGGGGTCATGGCGGCCTTTAGTGAGGATGGTGGTGTTGTTTCCTTCGCGGTCGATGGTATCGACAGGGGTAAGAATGGAGCTGGTGGGTTTGACGGCAAAGCGCACCACAACCGGCTGACCGGTGGAGATACCACCCAATATGCCGCCCGCATGGTTGGAGCGGAAATGCACCTTACCGTTTTTCATTTCCATTTCGTCGGCATTTTCTTGGCCTGATATTTCGGCGGCGGCAAAGCCATCACCAATTTCGACGCCTTTAACGGCATTGATGCTCATCATCGCGCGGGCGAGATCGCTATCGAGCTTATCATAGATCGGACTACCTAATCCTAATGGCACACCCTCGGCGACGACTTCGATTACCGCACCGATGGAGGAGCCGTTTTTGCGGATGGTATCAAGGTAATCCGCCCATTGTGCTGCCATTTGCGCATCGGGGCACCAGAAGGGGTTTTGATCGATGGCTGTCCAGTCCCAATTATCGCGGTTGATTTTGTGCGGGCCCATTTGCACCATGGCCCCACGGATGCGGACATTATCACCAAGTATTTTGCGGGCGATGGCACCGGCGGCTACACGCATAGCGGTTTCACGCGCGCTGGAGCGCCCGCCGCCGCGATAGTCACGGATGCCGTATTTTTTGTCATAGACATAATCGGCATGACCGGGGCGGTATTTATCTTTGATATCGCCGTAATGCTCGGATTTTTGATCCTCGTTGCGAATCAATAAGCTAATGGGCGTGCCAGTGGTTTGGCCTTCGAATATGCCGGAGAGAATCTCAACGCTGTCGGATTCCTTCCGCTGGGTGGTGTATTTGGATTGGGCGGGCTTGCGCTTATCCAAATAGGTTTGAATATCGGCAGCTTGCAGCGGAATGAGTGACGGGCAACCATCGACCACGCAGCCGATTGCAGGGCCATGACTTTCGCCCCATGTGGTAAATGAAAAGAGTTTTCCGAAGGAATTTGCGCTCATAATGCTGGTCTGACCATTGCTTTGGTTTCAAATGAAAACTAGACCAGAAACTAGACTAATGCAATATCCGGTGCATCTTTCGCTTTCATGCCGACAACATGATAGCCGGAATCCACATGCAATACCTCGCCGCTGGTGCCCTGCCCCAACTCGGACAGTAGGAAAAGCCCTGCGCCGCCTACATCTTCGATGGTGGTGTTGCGCTTGAGGGGTGAGTTATATTCGTTCCATTTCAGGATATAGCGGAAATCACCGATGCCCATGGCGGCGAGCGTACGAATTGGGCCCGCAGATATGGCGTTGACACGGATATTATATTCACCCAAATCAACCGCCAGATATTTGACACTGGTTTCAAGCGCTGCTTTGGCCACACCCATCACATTATAATGCGGCATGACACGTTCGGCACCCAAATAGGTGAGTGTTAGCAGGCTACCGCCATTTTTCATTAACGGATAGGCACGGCGGCACACGCTGGTGAAAGAAAATACCGATATATTCATGGTCATCAGGAAATTATCGAGCGAGGTGTGGACATATTTGCCCTTGAGCTGATCTTTGTCGGAGAATGCAATAGCATGCACGACAAAATCCAGCTCGCCCCATTGCTTTTCGATCTCGCTAAAGACCGCATCGGTGCTAGCATCATCTGCAACATCGCAAGGCAAAATGAGTTTTGAGCCCAGGCTTTCGGCCAGGGGACGCACGCGACGCTCTAAGGCTTCACCTTGAAAAGTGAATGCAAGCTCGGCCCCTTGTGCGGCCAGATAGCGCGATATACCCCATGCGATGGATTTATCGTTAGCCAGCCCCATGATAAGGCCGCGCTTGCCTTTCATTAATGTCCCCTGTGGAACGGCTTGTTCCACGGCGTCCTGAGTCTCACTCATTCAATAACCTCTAGCTCTTGCGGCTTCGTGTTTAGTTGCTGACAATCTGCCATGTGCCATCGGGTTGGCGGCAGGCTGTGCCATAACCTTGTTCCGATTTTCCGCCTACGCTGATGGTTTGGGAAAATTCGCGGCAATACTGGCCTTTTGGCGTTTCATAGTAATTTGACGGGGTGATGCTGCCGGAGTGGCCGGTTTCGGGGTTGCGCCATGGCAGGCTTTGACCGGGCTGGTTGTATTCCAGCGCACGCGAAGCCGTTTGGTTGTGATAGGCGATATCTGCCCGATCGAGTGAGCCGCCGATTTCGCGGCCAATGCCCGCACCAATTAAGGTACCGGCGATGGTTGCGATGACCTGACCGCTGCCGCCGCCAATATTGTGCCCCGCCCAGCCGCCGAGGCCTGCGCCTACGACGGTGCCGATATCGGATTTATTGATGCCGCCGCCGCTGCCGCCACCATAACCGCCGCCTTGTTGATCGCAAGCGGCTAAAAAGGCGATGATGGTTCCAAGCGCGGTAATTTGTTTCAATTTATTCATGACGCATTCTCCTGCATTTTTTAAGTGTATGACTATTTCACAAAATTACATACGATTCAATAGTCCAAATCCTTCTTTAGGGCTGTTTATGCCGCATTGAGAGTGTAAGCACAATCACAAAAAGCAGCCCTCCCAGTATCGCAAGGCCGCCCCCTGCACCCATTACGCCCATGGCAATTTTAGCACCGCTCATGCCTTCACCCAGCGCACCGGGAGTTTTGCGCAATACGCCATAGCCTCCAGACCAAGCTAACCCACTGATGTGTAATAACTGACCGCCACCATATATATAGGGCTGCCAGATTGCCAGACGGCGATGTGCGACCGGCTTAAAGCCCAGACGCGGTAACAAGGCATAGGCCAGCCCCATCAGTGCCAACGTGACCGCAACGATCGAGCCATGATAATGTGCCGGAATACGTACATTCGGCCCGTTGATCGCCGCACCAAACAGGCCACCGGCAGCGAAGAGGAGCAAGGACATTTTAAGGCATCCATGCAATGCGCGTGATTCGGGCTGGGGTTTCCACTTGTTGAGTATTCGCCATAGCAGCCAGATTCCCAGCACGATGCCCGCCGCACCGGTGGCAATATCCATTTGCAGGGTAAAAAAGTTTTTATGTTCCTGCGAGCTCACCGGATAGAGCAGATAGGCTAGTGGTGATATGGCAGATACGGCTAGCCCTATCCAGATTAGCGGCAGCATCCAGCGTCTGGCGGGGAGCCGATGATTGAGTGCGAGTGCCAGTGCAATCCATGCCACCAGCATGATTTGCACATAGGTGAATTGCAAAATATGGCCACCGGCCCAAAAGATGGTTTCATAAAAATCGAGCCCCGATAAATCCATATCGAGGAATGCATAAGATGCCGCAAAAGCGGCGAGTGCCAGCGCTGTAATCGGTACGCTGGCATAGATTGCCCATGCGATGATGTGGCTGCCATGCTTTGGGAGTGCGGGCACGGTGTGAATGATGCCGATCACCACCGATGCCATGACCAGCGCCAGTCCGAGGAAAAATATCTGATTGGTGATTACCGGAATGTAATTGCTCATCAGCACGGTCCATTCGGATGAGAGCGGTGAGAGTGCCATCAGCAACATACCTGCAGCCATACAGCTCCAGCTGGCCAGATCAAAATAAGGCATGGGCGTGGGCTGCATCGCGTCGCGCAGCCACGACCATGCAAAGCATGTCATGGCCAGAAACCATACCAGCACAGACAGATCCACATGCACCACCAGCGACACATGGAACAAATCCTGAAACAATTGCAACTGCGCCAGTTGCGGCGTGCGGCCCACGACGATGATGATTGAGAAAATACCCGCCAATGCCAGCGCAAAAACCGAGAGGCCAAGCCAGCGCGGGCTCCAGCGTGAGGTTGCAAGACATTGGGTTAGTGCGACGAAGTTATCGGTTTGTTTCATGCATTTCTCATAGTGTGCCACCCTCTTCATGACAATGCTATTTTCACGTCGGGCCAATTTTGTTGAAAGATTTTTGATCTGCGTTATACAGTGCACCTCATGCTGATTACCCCTTCTTCTGCTCGCACCCCCGCTATTCATATTTGGATAGGTGCCTGCTTGTTTGTGGTGGGACTCATGGTGTTTGTCGGTGGTGTGACGCGCCTGACCGAATCGGGCCTATCCATCGTTGAGTGGAAATTACTCAGCGGCATTCTACCGCCGATGACGCAGGAGGGCTGGGAAGCCGAGCTTGAGGCGTATCGACAGACACCTGAGTATCAACAGATTAATCGCGGGATGAGCGTAGGCGAATTTAAGCAGATTTTCTGGCTGGAATATATTCATCGCATTCTGGGGCGTATCACAGGGTTGGTATTCATGCTGCCTCTGGTTTGGTTTGTCGCGCGCCGAAAAATGGATGTGGCGTTGACATGCCGCATGGGGCTGGCGTTTATATTAGTGTGCGCGCAAGGCGGTGTGGGCTGGGTGATGGTGGCCAGCGGGCTGGTGGACGACCCGCGCGTGAGTCCGGTTAAACTTGCCATGCATTTGAGTCTGGCTTTTACGGTGTGGTGCGTGTTGCTATGGACATTATTTCAACTTCGAGGCGCGCCGCGCCTTGCACCTTCTTGTGGCTATGGTTTTGCTATTCGCGGTATTGTGTTTTTGGTGGCGATACAGATTGTGATGGGCGCGTTTGTTGCGGGGATGGATGCGGGCCTGACCTATAATACCTACCCGCTGATGGATGGCGACTGGGTGCCGGACGGGCTGTGGATACTTGAGCCGTTATCGCGTAATTTTGTGGAGAATGTTACACTGGTGCAATTTCAGCACCGGTGGATGGCGGTCGTGGTATCGCTGGCGATTCTGGGGTTTGTGCTGAGGGCATGGAAACAGGCTGATGCTGGCACACAGACATGGCTGGCGGCTTGTGCTGGAATGCTGGTAGTGCAATTTTTATTAGGTGTGTTTACCTTGCTGTATGTCGTACCGCTGGTATTGGCATCCGCGCATCAGATGGTGGCGTTGTTATTATTATCTGTCCTTATCCGACTTTGCTATGCTTACCCTATGCAAAAGGGCGACAAGCTGTGCGTAAATGAAGCTGACTTGCTAAAAGTCAAGTGAATGCATTGAAATTCATGTCGTAGGATGGCATAGTGCAAACAAAATGACTAAAAGAGCGATACAGTGATTGATTACCATGCACAGTTTGACCAAGCCCTGACGCGCGTTAAATCTGAGGGGCGCTATCGGGTTTTTAACGAGTTAGAACGCATTGTCGGGCGCTTCCCTTATGCCAAAAGCCATCGCACCGGCGATGAAGTGGTGGTGTGGTGCGCGAATGATTATCTGGGCATGGGCCAACACCCTAAAGTTCTGCGCGCAATGACGGATGCGATCAATAATCTGGGTGCTGGCGCCGGTGGCACGCGTAATATTTCCGGTACGCATCATAAAATCGTTGAGCTTGAGCATACACTTGCCGAGCTGCATCAAAAAGAAGCGGCGCTGGTGTTTACCTCCGGTTATATTGCGAATGAGGCGAGTCTTAGCACCATTGGTTCTATCTTAAAAGATTGTGTGATTTTTTCCGATGCGCTGAATCATGCGTCGATGATTCATGGGATTCGTGGCAGCTCGGCGCAGAAAAAAATCTTTCGGCATAACGACACCAAGCATCTGGAAGAATTATTGGCGGATACGCCTGCGCATTACCCTAAGATTATTGCCTTTGAGTCGGTCTATTCCATGGATGGAGATATCGGGCCGATCAAGGAAATCTGCCGCTTAGCGCGCAAATATAACGCGATTACCTATCTGGATGAAGTGCATGCGGTAGGCATGTATGGCGAGCATGGCGCGGGTATCGCCGAACGCGACGGCGTGATGGACGAGGTGGATATTATTCAGGGCACACTAGCCAAAGGCTATGGTATTATGGGTGGCTATGTTGCCACAACAGCTGTGATAGTGGATATGTTGCGCAGCTATGCGCCCGGTTTCATTTTTACTACCACGCTGCCCCCTTCGCTGGCTGCAGGTGCGAATGCGAGCATTCGTCATTTAATGGAATCATCGGTGGAGCGCGAGCAACATCAGCGTAATGCGGATACACTCAAATCGATGTTGCGCGAGGTGGGCATTCCGATGATTGAGTGCGACACGCATATTGTGCCGGTGCTGATTGGGAATCCGGTATTGTGCAAACAAGCCTCGGATTTATTGCTGGAGCAGCATCATATATATGTGCAGCCGATTAATTACCCGACGGTACCCAAAGGCACCGAGCGCTTACGCGTGACCCCTACTCCGCTGCATACTGAGCAGATGATGCAGGAATTTGCCGATGCGCTGGTGGCAGTGTTTGACACGCTGGGGATTGCACGCAGCGCCTGCGCTTCGATTGGCCGCTTTGCCCATGCCTGATATGAAAAGAGGCGGCATAGCCACCTCTTTGTAATCTCGCTGAATGGTCGCTATTACTTTTTCTTTTCGTCTTTTTCGCTGTAGCTGAACGGAGTGAACATTTCCATCGCTTTGCTGAAAAGCTCCATATTCTGTTTACCAATTTCTTCGAGCTGCGCCAATGGGTTTACCATGGGGCCGACAGCCATCATATCGCGCATTTTTTCCTGATTTTTGAGGAAGGTTTGCATCGAGCTATCCAGATAATGTGGCACGAATTCTTTGATTTTATCATCGTAAAACCCGATCAGGTTACGCAGGAAACTGATCGGCAGCAAATTATGGCCGCGTGATTCCTGTTCAAAAATGATTTGAGTGAGCACCTGACGGGTTAAATCCTCGCCGGATTTTGCATCGCATACTAGGAAATCGGTTCCCTCTTTAACCATATCGCATAAATCTTCCAGCGTGACATAGGAGCTGGTTTCGGTATTATACAAACGTCGGTTGGCGTATTTTTTGATTACCACCGGTTCAGTTTCACTTCTCCCTGATTTTCTTGCCATAATAGACTCTCTTTCATTGCTTTTATTGGTTTTTATACTATCACTATTATCAAGTATAGCAAAGCTCATACCATTTGACCAATTAAACTGCAACCATCACGCGCACCCTTATGTCTCACAATGATTATCAGAAAATGGCCGGCGCGTTCCTCAATTTATGGCAGGAACAGCTGACCCGTAGCATGACGGATCGTGATTTTGTGCGTAATATGATGGACATGATGCAGGGAATGCAGCAAGACTCTATGCAGGCATTTCATACGCAAAAGGGCAATGAACAAACCCAAAAACATCGACACGCTTCCGCTGCATCTGGGCCTCGCCATGGCGAACTGGATCAGCTCGCACAGCGTTTGGCAGATTGCGAACAGCGCATCGCAGAGCTTGAGCGCGCCCTCCGCCGCGCCCAATCCTCCGCCCCCATCAAAAAAGGCCCAGCCAGCAAGCCTAAAGCCAAAAGCACAAAAGGCGTCAAAACCAGCAAAGCTAAACCCGCTGGCAGCCGATCAGGTACTCAAAAGCCTGCAAGCGCTGCAAAGCGATCTTCAAGTGGAACCTCAAAAACAAAAAATAAAAAAATCATTGTTAAACGAGCAGTTAAACGAAAATTTTAATGTATTAGATGAAGATAATATTGCGGCTGCATTTCCTGCCTATTTGGAATTATTGGCACAGCCGGACTTTTTGCAAGCTATTCAGAATGAAGCGCAAAATCGTACCATTCTAATGCTTCAGGGCATCAGTGATTATCAGGAATCGAGCTATGAGCGTACGGCGATTGCATCAAAGGTGATTTGGCAGAAGGGCTCTGCCTGCTTGCTTGATTACGGGAACGACCCCGATGCGACGGCTATATTATGCATCCCCTCTTTAATAAACAAGCCCTATATCCTTGATTTATATGAAGAGCATAGCTTCATTGATTATTGCATTCAGCAAGGCTACCGGCCCCTGATTTTGGATTGGGGGGAGCCGGGATTGCGTGAGCGGCACTATGATTGTGCTGATTATGTTGAAAAACTGGCGCTGGATGCGCTTGATTATCTGGGTCGTCATCATGAAGGGCCGGTTTATCTTCTGGGTTATTGTATGGGCGGGGTATTTGCGTTGGCCATGGCACAGCTGATGCCGGAAGCCATTGACGGGCTGATTTTGCTTGCGACCCCATGGGATTTTGCCGCGCAGCGCGAGCTGGTACCGCTCGATGATGAGGTGCTAAGCGAATATGAATCATTGATTAAACAACAAGATACGGTGCCGCCGGGCTGGGTGCAGAGCATTTTTCATATGGTCAACCCATGGCATTTTCAGGAGAAATACCAGCGCTTTCCGACAATGAATGAAGTGGAACGGCAGCATTTTCTGGCAGTGGAAAGCTGGGTGAATGACGGGGTGCCACTGGCACGCCATGTTGCGCGCGAATGCCTGATTGACTGGCCGCAGCGCAACCATCTGGCGGCGGGTAAATGGCGCGTGCGCGGCGAGGTAATTGACCCGTCAATGATTGAATGCCCTACCTTTATCGCGACGCCTACATCGGATCGGGTGGTGCCACTGAGCTGCTCGCAGCCTTTGCTGGATTTGATTCCGCATGCCGCCTCTATAGCGCCCAAAACGGGACATGTGAGCATGGTTGCGGGCCATAAGGCCCGCTCAGCCTGTTGGCAACCTATCCATCAATGGATAAAGGCGCAGAATTGACGCGCTGCACAACGTCAAACGCTTTACAAGCCTTATAATATCGCTACAACAGCCGCAAAGTATTCGCATGCAGTATTGCTTGCTTGCAGTAAATATTCACAAGTAATTTCCGGATTGCCTGTAACCGAACGGAGGATAAATAATGGCTAATGCAAATGATGTGGTAATTGTCGATGCTGTGCGTACAGCGATTGGTGCCTTTAACGGTGGATTGGCGTCTGTGCCTGCCTCGCAGCTGGGTGCGAATGTTATCAAAGCCGTGCTGGAGCGCAACAAAATTGCTGCCGCCGATGTATCGGAAGTTATTATGGGTCAGGTGCTTACGGCTGGCGTTGGGCAAAATGCTGCACGGCAGGCAACTATTGCCGCCGGACTGCCGAACGAAACCACGGCTTACACGATTAATCAGGTGTGCGGGTCGGGTTTACGCGCCGTTGCACTGGGTTTTCAGGCGATTCAGACCGGCGATTCCACGATTGTAGTTGCCGGTGGGCAGGAAAATATGAGTGCTTCCACGCATTGCATGCATTTGCGTGATGGGGTGAAAATGGGTAATGGTACCTTGGTCGATACCATGATCGTCGATGGGCTGTGGGATAAGTTTAATGATTATCATATGGGTATTACAGCAGAAAATATTGCTGAAAAATTCAGTATCTCGCGCAAGGATCAGGATGAGTTTGCCGCTAACTCGCAGGCTAAGGCCGCCGCAGCGATGAAGGAAGGCAAATTCAAGGATGAGATTATTCCGATTACCGTAAAAGGCCGCAAGGGCGATGTGGTGGTGGATACGGATGAATTCCCGAAGCCGGATTCGGATTTTGACAAGCTTTCCGCATTGCGCCCTGCCTTTAAAAAGGATGGCACGGTGACTGCCGGTAACGCGTCGGGTATCAATGACGGCGCTGCCGCGCTGGTGCTGATGAGTCGCGCTGAAGCCGATAAACGTGGGTTAAAGCCATTGGCGACGATTAAATCCTGGGCTACGGCAGGGGTTGATCCGGCGGTTATGGGTACGGGCCCGATTCCGGCGTCACGCAAGGCATTGGAAAAAGCGGGATGGAAAGCCTCCGAGCTGGATTTAATTGAGGCAAATGAAGCATTTGCCGCGCAGGCCGCGTGCGTGAATAAGGAAATGGGCTGGGATTTGGCCAAGGTGAATGTGAATGGCGGCGCAATTGCGCTGGGCCACCCCATCGGCGCATCGGGCGCACGGGTTCTGACGACCCTTTTGCATGAGTTAAAACGGCGTGAAGGTAAGCGTGGTTTGGTCACCTTATGCATCGGCGGCGGCATGGGCATTGCCATGTGTATTGAACGTAATTAATTGAATATAAAAGGAGAATAATAGCATGGCACGAGGTGAAGGACGTATCGCATTGGTCACAGGCGGTACACGCGGTATTGGTAAAGCAATTGCAATGGATTTGAAAACTGCGGGTTATACCGTGGTTGCCAATTATGCAGGTAATGAAGAAGCCGCCAAAGCATTCCGCGATGAAACCGGCATTGCGACCTATAAATGGGATGTCGCGAATTTTGACGAGTCGCAGGCTGCTATCAAACAAATTGAAAGCGATTTGGGTAAGCCTGTTGATATTTTAGTCAATAATGCGGGTATCACCCGCGATGCCGCCATGCATAAAATGGATGAGAAGAAATGGAGTCAGGTGATCGAGACCAATCTGGATTCGATTTATAATATGTGCCGCGCGGTAATTGAAGGCATGCGTGAACGCGGCTTTGGCCGCATTGTTAATATTTCGTCCGTAAACGGGCAGTTGGGTCAATTTGGTCAGGTCAATTATTCGGCGGCAAAAGCGGGTGTGATTGGTTTTTCTAAGGCATTGGCGCGCGAAACGGCATCAAAGGGTATTACAGTGAACACGGTTGCCCCCGGCTATATCGCTACGGAAATGGTGAAAGCCGTGCCAGAAGATGTGCTCAAAAAGATTGTTGCCAATATTCCGGTTGCGCGCCTAGGCGAGCCGAAAGAGATTGCGCGTGCCGTGTGCTTTTTAGTGGCGGACGAAGCTGGGTTTATTACCGGCGAGACATTATCCGTTAATGGCGGACAACACATGGAATAAGCAGGGAAAGAGGCTTACGAATCGTAAGCCTCTTTGCTCCCTGTTTGCTTGCCGCCCAACTCGTGGGCATCATATCCTGCGTCTTCGTCTTCAAACCACACATCGCTCGTGGTGCCTGATGCAAAGACCGCATAATTCGCATATTTTACGTGCAATGGTTGTTTGGTGATACCGATACGCATGTTATTGTCTCCTTGCTTGTGAAGACAAGGATAACAGCCAAACCTTAAACAAGCGTTAAGCCGGATGTGGTTTTTGATTTTTTATCTATTCAAAGCCTGTCACCCCGTCGTATGACGGGGTCCGGAGGAAAAGTAAGGCCGGATGCCGTCATGAAGACGGCATGATGTCGCAACCTACTGGATACCCGCTTTCGCGGGAATGACAGATGCCTTAAACTAGCTGAAATCGAGCGCCTTGACCTGCTTGACGCTGGGTAGTTCAGCGATCTTTTTCAGCAGGTCGGCTTTGATTTCCTGATCGACTTCGATCAGGGCTATCGCATCGATTTCGCCGCCGGATTCATTGCGGCCCAGATGGAAATTCGCGATATTGATGTTTGCGTCACCCAGCAATTTTCCTACCCCGCCGATCAGGCCGGGTTTGTCTTCGTTATTGATATAGAGCATGCGTTCACCCAAGGATGCTTCGAGCGAGACACCGCTGATTTGCACCACGCGCGGGGCGTCACCAAACAAGGTGCCCGCTACATCGCGCGAGCGGCGCTCGGTGGTAACGGTGATACGCATGAGGGTTTTATAGTTGGAGGCGCGTTCATGCTTCACTTCGCTGACCTGAATATCGCGCTCTTTGGCGATTACCGGAGCGTTGACCATATTGACGCCCTCCATCAGGGGCTGTAACAGACCGTTCAGCGCTGCCGCCGTAAGGGGCTTGGTATTGAGTGCGGCGACTGCGCCTTCATATTCGATGACGACTTTATTGAGGCCGGTTTCGGTGATTTGACCGGCAAAGCCACCCAATTGGCTGGCCAATTGCAGGTAGGGCTTCAGCTTCGCCGCATCTTCGGCAGAAACGGATGGCATGTTGAGCGCATTGGTGACGGTGCCATTAATGAGGTAATCGGTCATTTGCTCAGCCACTTGAATGGCGACATTTTCCTGCGCTTCAGAGGTGGATGCTCCCAGATGCGGCGTGCAGATCATGGTGTCGATGCCGAAGAGGACGTTAGTTTTAGCGGGCTCTTCTTCGAATACGTCGAAGGCCGCAGCGGCAACATGGCCGGATTCGAGCGCGGTTTTCAAATCGGCTTCGACCACCAGACCACCACGAGCGCAGTTGACAATCATGACGCCCTTTTTGGTTTTAGCGAGTGAGTCTTTGTTCAAAATCCCGCGCGTGGCGTCGTTGAGCGGGGTGTGCAGCGATATAACGTCAGCGCGCTTGAGCAGTTCGTCGAGTTCGGCTTTTTCCACATTGATCGCGGCGGCATGTTCGGTTGAGAGGAAGGGATCATAGGCCATGACTTTCATTTTCAGGCCTTGCGCACGATCGGCCACGATGGAGCCGATGTTGCCGCAACCGATTAAGCCGAGGGTTTTGCCAGCCAGCTCGGTGCCCATGAAGGCGTTCTTTTCCCATTTACCGGCATGGGTGGAGGCGTTGGCTTGGGGGATCTTGCGTGCCATCGACATCATCAGCGCAATCGAATGCTCGGCGGTGGTGACGGAGTTACCAAAGGGCGTGTTCATCACGATTACGCCGCGGGCGGTGGCGGCTTTGATGTCGACATTATCGACACCGATGCCTGCGCGTCCTACAACTTTTAGCTTTTGCGCGGCATCGAGCACTTTGGTGGTGACGGTGGTGGCAGAGCGAATCGCCAGCCCATCATAGTCGCCGATGATGGCGATTAGCTCATCTTCACTGAGGCCGGTTTTGACATCGACGGTGACGCCGCCTTGTTCAAAAATTTCTTTAGCTTGCGCGCTGAGTTTGTCGGATATGAGGACTTTGGGCATGGTGATTCCTTATGATTTGGGTTAGGCCGCTTGCGCCGCACTGTTTTTTACCTGCGCGTAAGCCCAGTCGAGCCATGCTGTCAGGGATTTAATATTGGCAGTTTCGACTGTAGCGCCGCCCCAGATGCGCAGGCCCGCTGGTGCGTCGCGGTAGGCGCCGATGTCGTAGGCGACGCCTTCGGCTTCAAGCAGAGACGCCACTTTCTTCGCACCTGCTTGTTGTTCGTCTTCGGATAAGGCGGTGTACCATGGGTCCACGATTTTAAGACAGATGGAGGTGTTGGAGCGGGTGGCTTTGCTGGTGGCGAGAAAGTCGACCCATGGCGTGGCTTCCACCCAATCTTCGATGGCTTTCAGATTATCGGATGAGCGCTGAATCAAAGCTTTCAAGCCACCGATGGATTCTGCCCATTTGAGGCCGTCGAGCGCGTCTTCTACCGCAATCATGGAAGGAGTGTTGATGGTTTCGCCGACAAAAATACCGTCGATCAGTTTGCCTTTTTTGGCGAGTTGGAAAATTTTCGGCATGGGCCATGATGGCGTATATTCTTCGAGGCGTTTGATGGCGCGGGGGCTGAGCGCAATCATGCCATGCGCGCCCTCTCCGCCCATAACTTTTTGCCATGACCAGGTGATAACGTCGAGCTTGTGCAGGGGAATGTCCATCGCGAACACTGCCGAGGTGGCGTCGCAAATGGCGAGGCCTTCGCGGTCATCGGCGATCCAGTCGCCATTGGGCACGCAAACGCCCGAGGTGGTGCCGTTCCATGTGAAGACCACATCGCGTTTCCAATCGACTTTGGACAGGTCAGGGAGCTCGCCATAGGCGGCTTCGTACACGTTCACGTCTTTTAGTTTCAGTTGGCCGGTGATTTCCTTGACCCATGTGCTGCCGAAGCTTTCCCAGCCGAGTGCATCGACGCCGCGTGCGCCGAGCAGGCTCCACATGGCGGCCTCAATCGCGCCGGTGTCGGATGCGGGCATGATGCCGAGCACATAGCCCTCGGGCAAGCCCAGCATTTTGGCGCTGCGGTCGATCACGTCTTTCAATTTATTTTTACCGATTTTGGCGCGGTGCGAGCGGCCAATCGCGGCATCGGCCAGTGCTTGTACGCTCCAGCCGGGGCGTTTGGCGCAGGGGCCGGAAGAAAAACAAGGATTTTGCGGTTTGGTGGCGGGTTTGCTCATGTGGTCATCCGTTCAAGGGGGTGTGATTTTCGCGCTATGTTTAGCGAGGTACGCGGCAAGATGCAAAGGTATTTTACGTCATAGGTCATCCTGCGGATGACGCAGTCTCTGTATGGATCGCCAATAGATACTGCGCTCTCGCTGTGCGAGCCGCAGTATGACAGCTATAGCTTCCGCCGCAATGCGTCCAGCGTGTCACACAGCAGCGATAGATTCTCGGGCTGCGACATGCGGTGATCACCGGATTTGATCAACTGCACGTCCACATCGTCGCTCATGAGTTTTTCGGCGAGCTGCGTGGAGAGTTGCCACGGTACGTCGGGGTCGCTCATGCCGTGAATGAGACGTATGGGGCAATGAATTGCAATATCACTCTCGAGCAGCAGGTGATTGCGCCCCTCTTCGATTAGTTTGCGGGTGATGGGGTAGCAATCTTCGCCGTAGCAGGAGGGTGCGTAATAGACGCCTTCTTCCATCAGTTCGTGGCGTTGCTGTTCATTCATTTGTGCCCAGAGTAACCGCTCGGTAAAATCAGGTGCGGCAGCAATACCAATGAGGCCCGCCACGCGTTGAGGGCGCGCAAGTGCGGCCAGCAGCATTAGCCAGCCGCCCATGCTGGAGCCAACAAGAATTTGTGGACCGGCGGTGATGTCATCGAGGATGGCAATGGCGTTTTGGGCCCATTGGCCGATGGTGCCGTCGGTGAAATTGCCGGATGATGCGCCATGCCCCAGATAATCAAAGCGGGTGAAGGCGACATCATGCTGCATGCAATGCGCTTCGAGAGCCGTGGCTTTGCTGCCTGTCATGTCCGATTTAAAGCCGCCTAAAAACATTACACCAGGCTGCGCACCATCGGCATGATGATAGGCCAGCTGCGTATTATCATCGGTGATGAGTGTGTTGAACATGTCATCTGGTTAGCCTATCCATCCACATCATTCAAGTTCAGCATGACAAGCGCCGGTGAATCGTTTATCACCTCATGCCATGCCAAAGCGCCCGACGATATTGCAAGTGTTGCCCGCCATGACCAGCGGTGGGGTTGAGCGTGGCACCGTCGAAATTTCGCTCGCTATCGTGCGCGCCGGATGGAAGAGCCTTGTTGCCTCAAGTGGTGGCCCGATGGTTACCGGTGTGTCTTACACCGGCGGCGAGCATATCAACCTACCACTGGAATCAAAAAATCCGTGGGTCATGTATCAGAATTATCATGCGCTGGTCGAAGTGATTAAGCGGCATGATGTGAGCATCATTCATGCGCGTTCACGGGCACCTGCTTGGTCGGCTTATTACGCTGCGAAAAAAACCGGTATCCCATTTGTGACAACTTTTCATGGAGTGTACGGGCTAGAGAGTGACTGGAAGCGTCGCTATAACAGCATTATGGTGAAAGGTGACCGCGTGATTGCGGTATCAAACTATATCCGTGATCATATTTTGAAAGAATATGAGTGCGATCCGTCCAAAATTACGGTGATTCATCGGGGCGCGGATCTGGCGGTTTTTCATCCTGATAATATTGCCAAGGGGCAGCTGGAAATTCTGACCAAAGCATGGCGATTACCGGAAGAGCCCGCCCCTATTATTTTGATGCCCGGAAGGTTTTCGCGCTGGAAGGGGCATGAAGTATTGATAAAGGCGTTAGCCAAGCTGCCCAACCAGCATTTTCTATGTATTATGATGGGCGATAGCACCAACCATCCCGATTATACGGAAGAGCTAAAAAAACTGGTGATCCGTGAGAAGCTGGAAGGCCGCGTGCGTTTTGCGCCCAATAGCAAATATATGAGCGAGGCGTATACTTTGGCTGAAGTGGTGGTAGTGCCTTCGATCGAGCCGGAAGCCTTCGGGCGGGTGCCGGTGGAAGCACAGGCAATGGGCAAAATCGTGGTGACGACCAATCATGGCGGGGCGATGGAAACCGTGGTCGAAGGCGAGACCGGATTTTTGGTGGAGCCGAATAATGTGGATGCTATGGCACGGGCGCTTCAACTAGTCATGGAGATGGGCAAGGACCGGAAACTGGAGATGGAGCAAGCAGCTATTAATCATGTGTGGGAGCATTTCTCCGCCGATCTGATGCGTCAGAAAACACTGGATGTGTATCAGAGCTTACTCTAACAATATCCCATGAATACCGAGCAAATCCTTATCATCAAGCATGGCGCGCTGGGGGATATGATATTGGCGACGGGCCCGATCAAGGCCATCCGTCAGCATCACCCGACCGCACATATTGTGCTGCTGACTACTAAGCCTTATGCGCGGCTGATGGCAGATTGCCCGTTTATTGATGATGTGTGGATTGATCGAAAACCCAAAGCATGGCAGCTTGGCGTCATTGCTGCACTCACCAAATCGCTTAATTCGCGCGGGTTTTCGTGGGTGTATGATTTGCAGACTTCGCAACGTAGCACGCGGTATTTTAAATTATTCGTGAAGCCAAAGCCCCGGTTTTCGGGCTTGGCAAAGGGGGCATCGCACCGCCATCATACGGCAGAGCGCACCCGAATGCATACGATAGACCGTCAAAAGCAGCAGTTAGCTATTGCTGGTATTACCGATGTGCCCGAGCCGGATATCAGCTGGATGGGGGCTGATGTAAGCGATATTCGCCCCAACGCGCCTTATATTTTGCTGGTTGCCGGTGGGTCGGCGCACCGGCCTGAGAAGCGCTGGCCTGCGGAGTATTTTAGCGCATTGGCAGTGCATATTTTACAAGCGGGCATGACGCCCGTGCTGATTGGTACTGGGGCCGAAGCTACATTATTACATGAGATTGAGTCGAGTGTAGGCGATGGTGCATCTGGTATTGTCAATTTATGTAATCACACCTCCTTTGCGCAATTGGCGGAATTGGCGCGGGGAGCGGCGTTTGCGGTTGGGAATGATACAGGCCCAATGCATATTATTGCGGCGGCGGGTTGCCCGAGTGTGGTATTGTTTAATCTGCAGGCTTCGAATCCGGCGCTTTGTGCGCCGCGCGGGGCCCATGTGCAGGTTATGGCAGCGGATGATTTGCAGACTGTGAAGCCTGCCGCCATTATTGACGTTTTGCCCGCTTCAGTGGCTGCTTGACAGGTGTGGTATAGTCGCTAATGTCGCAATCCACCTGAAGGAATCACACTATGCAACCTGCTCAAAGCCATCATACCCCCGTCACGATTACCCTGCCCGATGGCAGCACGCGGCGCTTTGACCATGCGATTACCGGCATGGAGCTGGCCGAATCCATCGGCGCGGGGCTGGCAAAAGCCGCCGTGGCCGTTTTGGTTGATGGCGAGCAGCGCGATTTGTCACACCTGATAGAGCGCGATGCCAAGGTGAGCATTTTAACGCCCAAAGATGAAGGCGGGCTGGATGTGATGCGCCACACGCTGACCGCGCAAGTGCTGGCGTTGGCGGTTAAAGAATTGTGGCCTTCGGCGCAGCTGGCGATTGGCCCCACGATCGAGCATGGCTTTTATTACGATATTGATCTGGATTACAAGCTGACGCCCGAAGATTTGCCGAAGGTCGAAGACAAAATGCGCGAAATTCTGGGGCGCAAAAAACCCGTTGCCCGCGAAATGTGGGCGTTTGATGATGCCATTGCCATGTTTACATCGCGCGGGGAGCATTACAAGGCCGAGCTAATCGGCATGGCGAAGGAGAAAAATGGCGGGGCGGATGGTCAGGTATCGCTGTATCGTCAGGGCGAAGGCGATGATGCATTCATCGATTTATGCTATGGCCCGCATGTGCCGAATCTGGAAAAAATCTCCAAAGCATTCAAGCTGACCAAGCTTGCCGGTGCCTATTGGCGCGGTGACAGCAAAAACAAAATGCTGCAGCGGATTTATGGTGTGTCGTTTTTTGATAAAAAAGAACTCGAAGCCCATTTGCTGATGCTGGAAGAAGCCGAAAAACGTGACCATCGCCGCCTTGGGCGCGAGCTGGAGTTGTTTCATATTCAGGAAGAGGCGCAAGGCCAGATTTTCTGGCATGATAAGGGCTGGACGCTGTATCAGCTGCTTGAGAATTATGTGCGCCGGAAAATCCGCGCCAATGGCTATATCGAGGTAAAAACCCCGATTCTGGTAGATCGCAGCTTGTGGGAAAAATCGGGTCACTGGGAAAAATTCCGCGCCAATATGTTTACCGTGGCGGATGAGGATGAAGACCGCACATTGGCCATCAAGCCGATGAATTGCCCCTGCCATGTGCAGATTTTTAATCAGGGCATTAAGTCTTATCGTGACCTGCCTTTGCGCATGGCGGAATTTGGATCGTGTCATCGCAATGAGCCGACTGGTGCGCTGCACGGCCTGATGCGCGTGCGCGCGATGGTGCAGGATGATGCGCATATTTTTTGCACCGAAGAGCAGATTCTGCCCGAAACCGAGCGTTTTTGTCGCTTGCTTGAAAATGTCTATGACGAGTTGGGCTTTACGGAAGTGGATGTGAAGCTGGCCACGCGCCCCGAGACACGCGCAGGTGACGACGTCACATGGGACAAGGCCGAGAAGGCGCTGGGGGATGCGGTCACGGCAGCAGGCCTCACCTACTCGATTGAACCGGGTGAAGGGGCGTTTTATGGCCCCAAACTGGAATTCCACCTGAAGGATGCGATCGGGCGAACATGGCAATGCGGCACGCTGCAGCTGGATTTTGTGCTGCCAGAGCGGCTGGATGCCAATTATATCGCCGATGACGGGGATAAACACCGCCCTGTGATGCTGCATCGGGCCATTTTGGGCTCGCTGGAGCGGTTTTTGGGCATTTTAATCGAGAATTATGCGGGCAAATTCCCGCTTTGGCTGGCACCCGTGCAGGCCGTGGTGTGCCCGATTACCAATGATCAGGATGATTATGCGCAAAGCGTGGCTGATGCGCTGGCCAAGGCAGGATTGCGGGTAGAAACCGATCTTTCTGCTAATAAAATCAATTACAAAGTGCGCGAGCATAGCCATAGAAAAGTGCCATTTATCCTAGCTGTTGGGGGGCGTGATGTGGAGAATGGTACCGTGGCGATACGTCGTCTGGGCGCAGAGCAACAAGAAACCCTTGCGCTTGACGCAGCAATTGCTACACTAAAAGATGAAACCTCTGCACCCGCATAGGTATGAAATAATGGAGAGAAACGAACTTTATGACAGGTCAATATGAGCGTTAAGCCACGCGAGGACGAAACCCGAATCAATGATAGAATCCGCGTCCCTCAAATCCGTTTAGTCGATCAGGATGGCAACATGATTGGTGTTGTGTCGGTCGGAGAAGGCTTAAGAATGGCAGCTGAGGCTGGCTTAGATCTGGTAGAAGTTTCTCCCAATGCATCGCCCCCTGTGTGCAAAATTCTGGATTATGGGAAGTTCAAATATGAACAGCAAAAGAAAGCCCATGAAGCCAAGAAAAAGCAAAAAGTTATCCATATCAAAGAAGTAAAGCTGCGCCCGAATATTGATAAGCATGATCTGGAAATTAAGTTGAAGGCTGTTACCAAATTTTTGGATGCAGGTGATAAGGTGAAGATTACCCTGCGCTTCCGTGGCCGTGAAATGGCGCATCAGGAGCTGGGTATGAAGCTGCTGGACAAGGTGCGCGAGATGCTGGCCGACAAAATCAAAGTCGAGCATGAACCTTCATTTGAAGGACGTCAGGTGGTGATGGTGGTGTCGCCCGCACCAAAGGTTTAGCTTAGTTTTTTAGCCAACGACTACCCGGCTTTACGGCTGGAATTTCAGCCAATGCGGTGGGTAGTTTATGCGGCTCGTAAGTGGCGACTTCGATTTTGAGCAGCGATATGAGCGGGAATGGCATTTTGACGCTGCCGGCGCTGCGGTCTACCAAACAGGCTTCAGCCACTACTTTACCGCCATAGGCAGTGATGCAATCAACGGTTTCCAGAGATGATTTGCCGGTGGTGACAACATCTTCGACCAATAATATATTGGCTCCATCCTCAATATCAAAACCTCGACGCAGGCAGAAGCTGCCATCGGCACGTTCACAGAAGATAGATTCGACGCCGAGTTGGCGGCCCATTTCGTAGCCCACCACTACGCCGCCCATTGCAGGTGCGACGACCATATCAATCTTTTCACTAATCTGCGCCTGCACTTTATCGGCCAGCGCTTTGCACAGGCGGGCGCCGCGTTGCGCATCCATTAATACGCGCGCGCATTGTAAATAGGTGTCGCTGTGCAAGCCGGATGAGAGAATGAAATGGCCTTTTAAAATGGCCTGTGCATCTTCAAATTCTTTTATTATTTGCTGTTCGTTCATGGGTTTACTCCACCGCGATATTGTCGATGAGACGGGTTTTGCCAAGATAGGCCGCTGCCAGCAAACGTGCGGGGGCTTTATAGTCAGCCATGGGTTTTAGCGTTTGTGCGTCGCGCAGCTCGATATAATCAGTGCGGGAGAAGCCAGCTGCCAGCACCTGTCCCTCGGCCCATGCGAGGGCGGAGGTGGTAGATTCCCCAGCCACAATGCGCTTGGCGCATTGAACGAGCGTTTGATAAAGCGCTGGCGCAATTTTTCGCTCCGCCTCATTCAGATAGCAATTGCGCGATGACAGGGCCAGCCCGTCTGCCTCGCGCATGGTGGGCACGGGAATGATTTGAACGGGGATAGATAAATCGGCTACCATGCGCTCGATTACTTTGAGTTGCTGATAGTCTTTTTCGCCGAAAAAAGCGGCATCGGGCAGCACCTGATTTAATAATTTGGCTACAATGGTTGCAACACCGCTGAAATGGTGCGGGCGCACAGCACCGCAGAGTCCTTCGCTCACCCCGTTGACAGTGACGGTGGTGCTGAATGCTGTGGGGTATATCTGATCGGCTTGTGGCAAATAAATAAGGTCAACTCCTGCATCGCGCAACAGGTCGGTGTCGCGCTCCAACTGGCGCGGATAGCTGCCCAAATCCTCATGCGCCGCGAATTGTAGTGGGTTGATAAAAATACTCACCACCACATGGCGGCAGCGGGCTTTGGCGCTTTCAACCAAGGCCATATGGCCTGCATGCAAGGCGCCCATAGTGGGCACAAAGCCCAAATGCTCGCCGCGCAGACGCATGGTGTGGATGCGTTCACGCAATTCGAGTTCACTGTCGACGATTCTGTCCATTTTCTTGAGTTACTCCGCTAATTCGATTACATCAAGCGCTATGGATGCCGAACATAGAACGATGCCAGAGCCGACGCAAACAAAAGATGGAGCAACCGGAGTGGTGACGCCATCGGCTATGTATGCGCAGATGGTCGCGGCTGGCACGGTGCAGCATGACACGGCGCAGGCCGAGGCGATGCAGGCGCTTGATAAGGTGTATCTGCGAGTGAGTGATCCTGAATTTGAGCAGGAGGATGGTATTATATCCAAGCTGCTAAGCAGCGTATTACGTCCTGAATTACCCGAGTTTTGCGGCACCTATTTATGGGGTGATGTGGGGCGCGGCAAATCGATGCTGATGGATATTTTTTACGAGATGGTGCCCATTAAAGCCAAGCGCCGTGTGCATTTTCATGCGTTTATGCGCGAGGTGCATGCGCGCATTCATGCGTGGCGGCAGTTGAAAAGCCAGCATGATTTGTTGCCACGTGTCGTAGATGAGCTAGCGCGCGAAGCCAAGCTGCTGTGTTTTGATGAGTTTCAGGTGCATGATGTGACGGATGCGATGATCTTATCGCGCTTGTTTACCTTGCTATTCCAAAAAGGTGTGGTGGTGGTGACGACGTCGAACCGGGCGCCGAAGGATTTGTATCAGGGCGGGCTGCAGCGCGAGCAATTTGAGCAGTTTATCGAACTGGCGGAAGCGCATCTGGATATTGTGCGCATTGATGGGCCGCTGGATTATCGCTTGCAGCAATTGAAGGCGTTTGAGCAGGTTTATTACCCGTCGGTGGGTGAGGAAGCGTGCGAATTTTTGTATGATGCCTATTGCGCACTCACGCAATCGGCGGAATCGCGCCCCACTGTAGTGGAGGTGCAAGGGCGCAATGTAGTGCTGGAGAAAACCGCCAGCGGCGTGGCGTGGGTGAGCTTTGCCGAGCTGTGCGAGCGCCCGCTCGGGGCGGGAGATTATCTGGAGATTGCGGCGCTGTTTCATACGCTGATTATGCAGGATATTCCTATTCTATCGCCTGAGAAGCGTAACGAGGCCAAACGTTTT
The DNA here is from genome assembly GCA_002422205.1 of Alphaproteobacteria bacterium UBA6178. GTDB lineage: Bacteria > Pseudomonadota > Alphaproteobacteria > Rickettsiales > UBA3002 > UBA6178. The sequence continues at coordinate 67,921 of DITS01000031.1, read as the reverse complement.
GTGACGCTGATCGATACGCTGTATGAGCATAAGGTGAAGCTAATTTGTTCGGCGCAGGCCCCAGCCGAAGCGCTCTACCCCGCAGGGGATGGCTCATTCGAGTTTCAGCGCACGGTTAGCCGCCTGATGGAAATGCAATCGGAGCGGTATTTGTCGCTGCCGCATATTAGCGAGTAGCGGTTGCATTTACTGGCTTTTCGGACTAGATGAGGTCTATGGATTACCCTGCCCCACTTACGGTTTTGCTTGCTCAGCCGCGCGGATTTTGCGCCGGTGTCGAGCGTGCGATTGATATCTGCGAGAAAGCGCTCACCAAATATGGCGCGCCGATTTATGTGCGCCACGAGATTGTGCATAATAAATGGGTGGTGGATGATTTAAAGGCCAAGGGCGTAATTTTCGTTAAAGAAGTCGATGAAATTCCCGATGGCGGCGTTACGATTTTTTCGGCGCATGGCATTTCACAAAAGGTGCAAAATAGTGCCAAGCTGCGCGATTTGCCGGTGATTGATGCGACCTGCCCGTTGGTGACCAAGGTGCATAAGCAGGCGATTCGCTATGAGGCGGGCGGGCATGAGATTATATTGATCGGCCATGCGGGCCACCCCGAAGTGGAAGGCACCAGCGGGCGCGTGCAGCAGGTGTATTTAGTATCAAGCGTAGAGGATGTGGCACAGTTGCAGGTGCGCACGCCGGACAAACTCGCTTATGTCACGCAAACGACATTGAGCGTGGATGATACGCGTGGCATTATCGAGGCGCTCAAAGCGCGCTTTCCCGCCATTGAAGGGCCGGATATTAAGGATATCTGCTATGCCACGCAGAATCGGCAGAATGCCGTGCGCGCCCTCGCGCCGCACATCGATTTGTTACTGGTGGTGGGAGCGGCTAATAGCTCCAACTCCAATCGCCTGCGTGATTTGGGCGAGGAAATGGGCATCAAGGCGTATCTGATTAATGATGCCACCGATATTACCCCCTGTTGGCTGGATGGCGTAACGCGCGTGGGGATTACGGCGGGCGCATCGGCACCCGAGCTGCTGGTTACGCGCGTGATTGCGTATCTGAAAACGCTGCGCCGCGTGCATGTGGAGCCGTTTGACGGGGTAGTGGAAACCATCCGTTTTAATATTCCGCGCATTTTGCGTGACGAAGCACCAGCGGCCTAGGCAATTTGCACTATACAAAGCCATAAAAATTCGTATGGTACGGACGCATTGGGCGGTGCTCAATAGCCAGCCACGCGGCGATTAAGTGGTAAACACCGCCACTTTGAGCAGCGCGGCATTTTTGGTGAGGGCGGTTAGCTCAGTTGGTTAGAGCGCCACGTTGACATCGTGGAGGTCGGAAGTTCGAGTCTTCTACCGCCCACCAGAATTAAGAATTTGATAAATAATCAAAAATCATATTACAAGCTGCAATTAAAGAGAATATAGTATGTATCCTGCAATAGCCTTTGGGTTGAGGGATAGCGAAGTGCGGAGATAATAAAAAAGCCCGTGACCATCATGGCCAATAAGACATAGCCGTACATTATGACACGGAAGACTTTTATAACTGACTGGCGCGCCATTTTATTCACGATTCGCCTCGCTACAGAGCATTTTAGTATCAGTAATCGCTTGCCCTGCCGACATAGCCGATACCCAGCTTAGAATATAGAGCTCCTTGTTATAATAACGGCTTAACCAAAGCGTAAAAAACGCAACCGAGCATATTGCGTATAGCACCAATATTATTCGCAATAATTTTCGCGCAAATAATCTTATCATCGTATTACAACTGTGCCATTGAATTTTGTTTGCCATCTATCCGTAACTGCGTATGGAACTCCTAAATAATCACCGGAGGCTCCCACACGATTCTCTGCCTCTTGTCTGCTGATGCCTTCTGCCTCCATCAGACGTTCTACTCGACTTGTGGGATCACGGAATGCATCTCTAAAATCATATGTCACTATACCAGCAACAATCAGATACTCCCCCACTTGTCTTACATCCCCAATAAATAGCCCCGAAACAACTGAATCTCCAAGACTAAAAGTCACCTGATGCTGAAAGTTGTAATTACCTTCAAAAAAGTAAGTGATGCTACCAGCACCGGACTCTTTTGCCTTCTGCATTATTTGTTTTTCTACGGCTTCATAGACTCCGATTGTACCATCTCTTGCTGTTGCTTGTGTGGCATAATGCTCAATGACTGCTCCTAGTGCGCCCACTTCAGATAGAGACACATCTCTACCGCTACGGCCAAGATAATGACGCACGAAATCCGACGTATTCCATCTATCTGAGTTATCATTAATTGATGTAATTAATAACTGATGCGCATATTGATTATCGCCAATTGGCATTGCCCAACAGCGACAATTAAAATCCTCACCGGGGTGACTGGTAGGTGGCGGACTATTCCAACCAAACATTTTACCATGGTTGGCGGCATGGGCGGGTCTTACCTTTCCATCTTCCTGCGAATACCAAATATAGTGCGAACTGTTACCGAGTTTTTTGAAACTTAGCTTGTTCTTTGCAATTTGTTTTAACGTAGCCTCAACTGACGTGCCACGACGTAGATATTGAACGAATGCTTTTTGATAGGCGGGGGACTGGGTAATGTTCATAATGCCTCATGACAATTTGCATCATCATGAGGGCGAATGTGGCAACGCGGAAGTCCCTAACTTGCTAAAATTTCTTTTCTAAGTTCGTCCACTACCGCCCACCATTCTACTGCATAATTAAGGGGCTATGATAATTTTGTTGATAAACCGCTTCGGAATTCATTTTCATGTTGCTGCCGTTTGTAATCATCGCTTGCCCTTCGCTAATTTTTGCGTGAGCCTCGTTTAATTCTACTTGCGCCTGATTGGCTTCTTCATAACCATCTTCCACCAGTTTTTGTCCTTTGGTTATCAGATCATTGCCTTCAGACCACTGATTTCCTAAATTTTGCACATTGTTACCACGATTACTCAGGCGCTCGCCAAAGGTTTGGGGTTCTGAGCTGCTGCATGCAGCTAAGGCAAGAACAGCCAGAAGTGGGGCTAACCGAAGCTTGAATATTTTCATATAATTTTTTCCTATTATTCATTGATTTAATTATCATTTTTCACAGTAACAGGAATTATTGAAATGTAAAATTTAAAGCATAATTATATATGACGCCTATGACGGACTCGAATAATTTGTTGGATGCTTGAATTACCCTGAGAAGTTTGTGCGAATAATTTGAATCCACTCCTCCCGAGAGCACTATTTGCCAGAACTACCCGGCGTTTCTGGATTCTGTTTCTTCTTTGACCAGCTCATTTATCATTTCTGATAGTTTGCTTTTGAGCGTTGCTAGTTGGTGCTGGGTTACAGCTTTATCGATGTGGTCTGATATCAGTACATATATCTCTTGATTGAGGGGTCCTAGTTCACCCTCTACTGCTTTTACTAGGTTTAAATGATTTTTGAGGATGTATAGTTTTTTCCTGTCCAAGGGTATTGTCGGGCAAAGCTCGAGATACCCGTGTGCCCATATTATAAATTCAAAATTTTTCATCTCATTCACCGGCATGGATTTTATTGAATTGTGCTTGGTCGCCTTCATAGGAGGGGTCGATATCGTGGATGAACATGCTTTGCAGTTCTGTATTAATCGTGTCGAAGACTTGATTATATTTTAATCTGTCCAACAAGACTTTCAGCATAAAAGTGAAGGCGTTGTCCCGCTCTACTTCTTCTAATTTTTGTTTTATGACAGCGATTTGATCTTCGGTGAATGTATTGAGTTCACCAATTTCTATAGAGCCTTGTAGCCAGTAAGCGAATTCTGTGCTCGTTAATCTCATTATAGGCTCGCCTTAGCATCTCACTCTACTACCGCCATCAATAATATTGGGTAAGTCAGCGGCATTACCTTGCGGCGTTGTCGTGTCGGTAGGGCTTAGGTTGGGGTTGTTATCGCCAAATACTTGTTTTGCCAATGCGGCGAGGTGTTTGGGGTTTTCAAGCGCTTTTCTGATATCGCGTTCGGATATTTCATTGTCAAATGCTGTAACAGTCCCTCTCATACCGGTAGTGGTATTATTGGCCATGCTGATGGCCAATAATTGTGATGCTAGTTCCTGTTGAGTGATACCAGCTTTTCCATCCAGTTTTGCAGCATCTTTCAAATAGGACACTTTTTCTGGGTCTATACCAGCGTTTTTGAAGCTTTGCAGAGCCTCGCCTGCAACTTTCATTGCTGCGTCCCATACCGCTTTGGGTGCTTTATAATCACCATTTATGAAATCTGTAGCGGTGTATTGTGGGGCTTCCAGCCCGCCAGAATCGGTGGTGAGAGGATTGACCGGGTCTTTCGCTAAAATAGCGTCTATTTGTGCGTCAGTTCTTTTGTCATCTGCCATATTGCCATCCTCTTTAGCTGTCAATCAACTTAATAATATAAGCCTTTATATTAGGTCACAAAAGTTAATGTTTCGTTACATCTTTACTGCAGGACTTATTCATGCGCGATTTAGCTTAGACTGCTGAGAGTTGTTTGATGCGCTCGGCGATGTCGTCTACGGAGCCGGCCATTTTTTGGGTACTGTGGGAGATTTCCTTGGTAACGGCGCTTTGCTCTTCTACAGCACTGGCTACGCCGGTTACATATTCATTCACCTTGGTCGCCGAATCGGAGATGGCTTTGACGTTATGCGCCACATTCATGGCAACATTCTGTACTTCATCAATTTGTTTTGCGATGTCCTCTGTCGCTTTGGTGGTTTGGGTGGCGAGGTTTTTCACCTCTGCCGCCACTACGGCGAAGCCTTTGCCTGCATCACCTGCTCGGGCGGCTTCGATAGTGGCATTTAGGGCCAGCAGGTTAACCTGACCGGCAATGTCATTAATGAGTTGAACGATATTTTGCATCATATTCATGCTGGCAGTTAGCTGTTCGGCTGCGGCGCTGGATTGGGTGGCATCTTGCATAATTTCCAGAGCGGCCTCTTTGGACAGCTGCATATTTTTGGCAATTTCGCCGATAGATGCGGACAGTTCCTCCACAGCGGCGGCAACACTTTGGGTCTGATATACCGTTTCTTCGGCGATTTTCCCTGTTTGTATGACTTGTGTTACTTCAGTGGCGTATTTGACCACTTTGAAGGGGCGTCCATTCGCATCAAAGATAGGGTTGTAGGATGCCTGAATCCACACTTGCTTGCCCCCTTTGCCTACGCGTTTATAGACGCGGGAATCAAACTCGCCTCGTCCCAGTTTCTGCCAGAAAGCAGCGTATTCGGGTGAGATGGCTTCTACCGGATCGACAAAATACTGTGGGGTTGCCCTTTGATCTCGTCCAGCGTGTAACCCATTGCGCTGAGGAAATTCTCGTTTGCCGTTATGATTGTGCCATCCAGTCTGAATTCTATCACCGCTTGTGATTTGCTGATGGCGTCCAGCTGGCCTTTGGCTTCGGCGGATGCCATTTTTTGTTGGGTGATGTCGGTGGCGTATTTGACCACTTTGAAGGGGCGCCCATCCATATCCATGATGGGATTATACGAGGCCTGAATCCACACCTCATTGCCGCCTTTACCAAAGCGCTGATATTCCGACGCAAAATATTCGCCCTTGTTCAGACGCTCCCAAAATTTTCGGTATTCATCACTTTGGGCATAGGTTGCATCGGCAAATATGCTGTGGTGCTTACCTTGTATTTCTTCCAGCGTGTAGCCCATTGCGCTGAGGAAATTGTTATTGGCGGTGATGATGGTGCCGTCCATGTTAAATTCGATGACGGCTTGTGCGCGGCTGATGGCTATCAGCTGACCTTCATAATTGGCGAATTGCAGCTTTTGATTGGTGATGTCGGTGGCATATTTAACCACGCCCATTACGTTGCCCGACTCATCAAGGATGGGATTATAGGATGCCTCAATCCAGATTTCATTGCCACCCTTGCCACAACGCTTAAACTGCGCAGCTAAAAACGCGCCTTTTGCTAATTTGTGCCAGAAATCTTTATATTCGCTGCTTTGCACATAGGCAGGATCACAAAAAATACTGTGATGCTTCCCTTTGATTTCTTCGAGCGTGTAGCCCATGGCAGCGAGAAAATTTTCATTCGCATCCTGTATGACGCCATCGGGTGTAAAATGAATGACAGCCTGAGAGCGGCTAAGTGCATCCAGCTCTGCTTTTTGGGGGTTTGATTTATGGAAAAACATTCCTGCTCCTGTGCGTAACTTTTTTATTTTTTGGATGGGCCGGATGGCACATCTCGAGCTTTCAACTATACACCACTCGTGGGTACCAGTTTATTAATCCTACATTAAATATTTTTAATGCAGACGGCGCTGTTCACCTTAAATCCCTTAGTTTTTGATGGTGACAGGTCGCACGGCATGGTTCATGGTTGGGGCTTGAAGGAATGGAGAAATGGAAGAGCTGGTTCAATCGCAGGCAATGTATTTCGCTTCTTTAACGGGAGGCATTGCATTTGCATTGTCCGGATTTCTGATTGGTACGAAGAAGAATCTGGACTGGATGGGGCTTTTTATCCTGTCGTTTTTAACCGCTAATGGCGGTGGGATTCTAAGGGATGTGCTGGCTGATAGGCCCCCGGTCATTTTGCTAAGCAATGAGCCATTTCTGATTGCCTTCGGGGTTACTATACTGGGTAGTTTGCTCAAATTAAGGCATCATCCCTCGGTGGAGAGCCGCTGGGTTTTTATTGTTTGTGATGCGGTGGGGCTAGTGGCCTTTGCTATTACCGGCGCTTTGGTGGCGCTGACCATTAATGCGCCGTTTTTTGGGTTTATGACTCTGGCTTTTTTAACCGCAACCGGCGGCGCGATATTGCGTGATGTATTGGTTAATAATATCCCTGAAGTCCTGCATAGCGGCTTTTATGGCAGCATCGCCCTGCTCGTTGCGCTCGCGGTTTATTTATTAAATATGCAAGCGCAGCTCAATGCTGCAACTTTGATTGGCGTGTTTGTTGCTGGGCTGATTTTGCGCATGGTCGCTTATTATTGCCAATGGCGGTTGCCGAGGGCTTGATGGCTGTTGATATTTTAGTTAACGCGCTCTTTCTGAGCGCTCCCTCTCGGGTCTTGGCTCGCCCGTCTCTAAAGGCATGGGAGGAATTTTAGGTATAGCCTCAATTTGCTCCAGTATAGTTGGCGCTAGTTTTTCGATAGTGTTATTAGCTTTCATCACGCTTTCATACGCTTCGCGCGTGAGTTTCTGGTTTCCATTTTCGGGAAATAGATCCTGAAATTTTTTCATATCGCCAAATTGATTTTCGATCCATGCGAGTGGTGAAATCGTGCGGAGCGTTGCATCGTCGCTCAAGGCATATTTCCACGCCTGATATTGCGGCCCATTCATTGGTGTGTAAACAGTCTTACTGTTGTTCAGATTGTCTATCAGGCTTTTTTGTAATGGTATGGGTGGAGTAAATTTTTCGCCTGCGAGTGCAGATATTTCCTGCGTTTCGCCCGCCTGCCAGTTCTTGCTTTCAGCCAGAATCGCTTCGCGTGAGGTGGCACCGAGGAATATTTGCGGATCGGAGCGTGTGCCTTCGGTGCGCAATTTTATCGTGACCGGGCCATAATAGGGTTTTCCTGCTGCCAGCTCTTCCAAAATTGGTTTCGGTATCCATACATCTTGCGCGCCATCGCCCATATTGGCGGGATGCCCATAGGTGGGCGAGCCTTTATCATTATCGATGATTTCGGTACTGCCATAGCTTAAATCGCCATATTCACGCGTGGCGGTTCGGCCTGCCCTGACAATACGTTTTGAGCCCGTTGGGCTTTCAATATGAAAGGTTTGATCCCCCGCAACATAACGAGGCCCACTATCCTGGATAGCCACATTGATGGATGCTGCCCATTTATCGATGGGAAGGCTGGGGCCAGCTGGCACAGTGCCACCCGTTGCTATGCCTTGCCACGCATTAAACTCGCCGGGTATCAACTGCACCTCATTACCCCCACTATCACGCACCGTTATCATCAACGATAAAAATTCTGCTCCCAATTGCAGACGTCGCAAATCGGCAAGGGTGATTCCCATTGCTTCAGGCGTGCGGGTATTGAAATTATGCGGATAGACATTCTCGCCGCCCTCCACAAGCTTTAGCAATTTTTGTACGAGTGGGTCTTGTGGCGAGATGGGCGGTTTTATTTGAGTGAAGAAGTTTGAAGCTTCATTGGTTAGCTGCTTGCGTAATTCCTCTGGCTTACCTGTGCCTATGCGGGTAATAACTGGCTCTGACATCTGGACTATCCTCTGAATTCAGGACTATCTAAGCATAGAAGTATTACATTTTGATTAAGATAAGGGCTTTTATAATAAAATTACAATATTTTAGCGTGCTTTTTGATGAGGGCTACATTCTTGAGGTTGGCTTTCCAGCCGATATCGAGCAGATCGCCCACCAGCGGAATTAACCCAATAACCCAATCTATCAGTACATTGCCAATCATGGTGGCATGCACCCAGCGCGGCACGCCGAGTTTGCGGCCTTCATAAATAATGTAGGCTGAGACGGTGCTCATCAGCGTATCCCCGATGCCGGGGATTAAGCCAATGAGTGAGTCCCAGCCTACACGTATATTGAATCGTTTGATTTCCCAGTTGCTATCCAATGCATTGGCCAGCTTTTCGAGGCGGGCAATTCGATCAGCTGCTGACAGTCCATCGGCATTGGTATATAGCTCAGGGTTTTCATAGATTACCGTTTATGTTTAAAGCTTAAGCTGGTGCTAAAATCAGTATTTTGATCACGATGATCGCCACCCATCGTACCGGCCCACCATGCTGCTACGGCAGACAGTAACGACGTAGCACCTGCCGCGAAGGCAAAAATAATGGCACTGTTTTGTTCGGCGTCCGTGAGGGTTTGATTCGTATCATAGGTGCCGGTGGCTGCCGCAATGTAGCTGGCAAAGCCAGCAGCCATGGATGCGCCGATGAATACCGCTACAGTGCTCACTGCCCATGTACATAAACCAATGATACCGTCGCGTAATTCGACATCATGTGGGATAGCACCCACTTGTGGTGTGCGCATACGACCTGCAAGATACCCTCCGGCTAAAGCGGAGAGCAGCTGCACCCACAATAGCCAGATGCCGGTTGCGATGATGCCCCATGAGGCGAGATTGGCTTCTCCGCGAAGTGGAGCAGAAGATGATAAGCCGATAGCAGCGCCAAATTGAAGCAATACAATGGTGATCGCCAATGCGAGCGCTGCACCGGCAATTATCGCGCCCCACTCAAAGCGGGGCGTTAGGGCGATGGTGTTGGTGTTCATTTTATCCCCCTTTACCGCAAGCCGAGGAATGACAAAATAGCCAGGATCACTACGATTAGGCCGACGAGGTAAATAATCTGATTCATGGTGAATCCTCTCTCTATGATTGAATGGTTGCCGCTAAAAGATGAGCATCAAAATTATGATGATGGGAATCGGGATACCAATTAGCCACATTAACAACGCTTTCATGCTCATTCCTCCTTGGGTTTGTTTCACCCTATGAACAAATGATTATTGGCGTAAAGAATCCATAAGGATGGAGCGCTGTAACCAATAGGGGGGTGTAAATTTAGAAGTTAACTTAAACTACTTGTGCTACTCGCATAAAATGCGCTACTTGCTAGCTGATATCATTACAATATAGCATTACAATATGTAGAGAGTGGTCTGAATGAATATTTGCAGGATGGTACTAGTGAATATCTCAAAAAATTAAATAGGATTACACCACGATGCAACAGCCTAGCGAGACAATTGGCCACAAAAAATTAGTAATTGTCGGTGCTATTCATAGCTGCATATCTGCGCTGATGAGCCCGCGCAGATCTTACTTCAAGACTTTCGTAGTTATTGCGATTATCGCCACAGGCTTTTATCAGGTTGTGAATAACAGCTTATTTTCTGTAATGTCTCAATATGTTTCAGCCGATGAACCAGCACATATAGGTACCGGCTTGGAGCTGTTACAGCAAGGAACATATGGGTATGAAAGAATGCATCCACCATTGGCCCGTGTAATCGCTGCGCTACCTTTATATTTATATTCAGAAATAACGATACCCCAATCTAATTGTTCTGGCCGCTTTTCGAAGTGGAAGGAAGATATTCGAGCAAATCATAATGGCGGGGCCTTTCTTCATTATTGCCTCACGACAATGGATTATGGCTTTATGGATTTGAAAGCGGCCAAGGCGGGCCGTGTGATGATGTGGCCATTTTATTTGCTTTCAATATTCGGGGTATTTCTACTAGCAATGAACTTGAGCTTATCCCGCTCCACAGCCGCGTTTTCCGCTGCCTTTTTCTCAACTGTGCCTATCATTCTATGGCTAGGCGCACGAGTGATGACTGATTTGCCATTTATTTGCTTGGCTATATGGGTGCTTGTCACACTACAAGCCATGTTAAAAAAGGCAACTATGGCTAAAGCGATATTGCTCGGATTAATGGGTGGATTGGCAGCGCTGGCAAAATTCTCAGCTTTATGTTTTATACCGCCGATTTCTCTAGCATGGCTTTTACTATCTTGGCAGCGTACAAAGCATAAATATGCCTTAGCATTGTTTGGACTAGCAATAGTGATAGCGACGCTGGTAGTCCTATTAGGCTGGCAGTTTGATATATCTGCCTTACAAGAAGGGCTTGAAACTGTAGCACTCAAGGCTGAGAAAGGCCACGCAGGCGAATTATTCCCAAATGGTACGCTCTACATGGGTGAATGGTATTTTTATCCTACTTTGCTATTAATAAGAACGCCTCTACCACTTCTACTGTTTTGTTTATTTGGCGCTGTGCTGATGTTAAGGCATAATAGAGAGGCAGCGCTAAAAGTTATTGCCGCTAGTTTCATAATTATGTCATTGGCAATGTCTACCAAGATCAACATTAATATTCATCATATTGCATTGATCTACGCCCCCTTGACTATTTTAGCTGGTTATGCGGCACATTATTTGTGGCAGTTCAAAATAGGGGTTATCGCTGTGTGCGCAGCCTTAGCTTTGCTGGCCTACCCCCGCGATAACCTCCTCTCCCCTGTGAATACACCCGCAGCAGCATTGGAATATCTAATAATTAAATAGGTATTGTTTTATGATCCCTCAATAATCTACCTTGATATCCACAGTTTCCGGCCTTGTTATATTCTGGTTGTGTTGCGCTAGGCCCGCTCTATTATCCATTGACATAGTGGGGAGTGGGTTATGCGGCTGAGCGTTATATTTGCGTTATTGATGGTGCTGGCCTGCCCTGCTTTTGTTGCGCATGCCGCTGCTAGCCAGACGTTGAGCATTCTGCGTATTACTCCGAATGGTGACGATGTGCCGGTGGGACAGCAGCTGGTGATTCAGTTTAACCGCGCGGTGGTGCCGGTTGGACGGATGGAACGAAGCAGCGCCGAGATTCCGATTATCATCGAACCCAAGCTGGAATGCCAATGGCGCTGGCTTAATACAAGTGCGCTGGCGTGTAATCTTGACGAAGCCAACGCATTGCAGTCAGCGACGAAATATCGGGTGACTGTGAATAAGGGCATTGTGGCTGAGGATGGCGCTGGCATTGATCAGCCATTCGAGCATATCTTTACCACCGAGCGGCCCGATGTGCGCTATGCGTGGTTTAGCACATGGAAATCAGCGGGGACACCCGTGTTGCGTCTGACTTTTAATCAATCGGTGAGTGCCGAGTCGGTTGCGGATAGCTTGTTTATGGAAGCTGCAGAAGGGCTGAATTCGCAGCCATACCGCTTGAATGTTGAGGCTGATCCGAATGAGAGTACCGAGCCTGATTATTTACCTGTGACAGAAACTCAAAACGGTGCGACCAATAATGAGGCTACGCGCAAAGGCGCTGAAGCGCGTCGGGTGTGGATGGTGTCGCCAGCGGACGAATTACCGCTGGATACCGCTATGCGCTTGCAGGTGAAGCCCGGCTTGCGGTCGGCACTAGGGCTGGAGACTGGCATTGGTGAGCGCGAAGTGGTGCGGTTTCATACCTTCCCTGCTTTCTCATTCCTTGGGATTAGCTGCTATAGCAACGACAATGATAATGAGATGGTACTGATACCCGCAAACACCAAAGACCCTGAGACATTGTGCAATCCAATGACCGGTGCGGCGCTGGCATTCAGCACCCCTGTTTTTCGCTCGCAAGCGAAAGACCATATTCTGTTTAGCCCCCGCCTGAATATTAATGCCGAAGAGGATTTATGGGGCGGATCGGAAGATTATTCGCAGCTAGCCCGTGCGCATGAAAAAGACAGGCGCTATCATATCTGGCTTCCTGCCGGTTTAAAGGCGGCTGCCGAATATCGCGTACAAAGCGACGAGCAGGAGCGGAATTGGCTTCAACGCGTGTGGCACTGGATTAAATCGCTATTTGTCGATGTGGGCGTTACCGATATTCGTGACGAGTTTGACCGGCCATTGAACGAGCCTATCGATATGGTGCTGCGAACCGATCATCGCAAACCCAACTTTGTGTTAGATCATACGGATGCGGTGATTGAAAGCGGTGTGGATAGTGAGGTGCCGCTGTATGTCAATAATCTGGATAGCATAACTTTCAATTACCGGCGTGTTACTGCGGCTGGCGCTAAGGCGGAGCTGTCTTCGAAGCAGTCTGTTCCTGTGGTGCAGGATGTCCAATTCGCGATTCCGCTGCAGGTGCGGGACATGCTGGATGGTAAAAGCGGTGCAATATATGGCCATTTGGAAACCAATCCTAATGTTTATAAAATGCCGTGGGAACACCGTTTGTTTGCGCAGGTAACCCCTTATCAAGTGCATGCGAAAATGGGGCATTATAATAGCGTGGTGTGGGTCACAGATATGGCAACGGGTTTACCCGTGGCAGATGCAAAGGTTACAATCTATAAGGATAAGCTCAGCGAATTAGGTGCGATACAAAAGGCGCTGGCCAGCAGCGTTACCGATGCAAATGGCATTAGTACGCTAGCTGGTAGCTCGGCGCTTGATCCGGAGCTTTCACTGTATCGTAGCTGGAATGACGAAGATGACCGGCTGTTTGTGCGCGTCGATAAGGGGGATAATATGGCACTGCTGCCGATCAGCAATCCATTTATGCTTAGCTCTTATCGCTCGGTTGGCGAAAGCGTGTATCCCGATAATAAAAAGCGCTATGGACATTTAAAATCATGGGGGATGACGGCGCAGGGTATTTATCGTGCGGGTGATACCATTCAATACAAATTATATGTGCGCGATCAGGATAATGACAGCCTTACCCGTGCTCCCAAAGACGGGTACCGGCTGGAAATTCTGGACCCGACCGGTAACAAAGTGCATGAGGTTAAACATCTATCCTTGAATGATTTTGGTGCGTATGCAGGTGAATTTGCGACGAACAAACAAGCGGCTGTGGGCTGGTATGAATTTAAATTGATTGCCGAATTTGGCCATACGGATTCGGAATATGACCAGTCTTTTATCTTCAGCCCAATGCGGGTGCTGGTGAGTGATTTCACCCCCTCTCCTTTCAAAGTGACCAATCAGGTGAATGGTGATTTGTTTCATGCCGGGCAAGAGGTGGAGTTGAACACGGTAGCGCGCTTGCATTCGGGCGGGGCTTACACGGACGCGAATGCCCGCATCACCGCCATGTTGGAGAGCAAGCCTTTTAGCTCGAAACATGCAGTTGGGAATGCATTTACCTTTGGCAGCTATCGCGGTGAAACCGACCAGCAACAAGTGTTCCAGAAAATGGATACGGTGGGTAGCACCGGTGAAAACACCCTGTCATTCACCATTCCTGAGCAAAAAATTTATTATGGCCGCCTGATGTTTGAAAGCGCGGTGCAGGATGATCGCGGTAAATATGTGGCGGCAACCTCTTATGCGGATTATGCCGGTGTGGATCGTTTTGTCGGCCTTAACATGACAGACTGGCTGGTGCAAGCGGGCAAAGCTGTTGATATACGCTATCTGGTGGCGGATGCGCGTGGTAATCCGGTAGCTGACACGGATGTGCAAATTGTCATTGAGCGGCAGGAAACCAAAGCCGCTAAGGTCAAGGGTGCGGGCAATGCGTATCTTACCGAATTTACCAATGCATGGGTTGAAAGCGGTGACTGCGAAGGCCGCTCCTCACAGGAAGCTAGTGCATGCAGCTTTACTGCGAAGGAAGCGGGTTATTACCGCGCCACTGCCAGCATCAAGGACACGCAAGGTCATGCGCATCAAACCGAGATGTATTTATATGCGACCGGCTCGGGCCATGTGTTATGGAACGAACCGAATGATTATTCGCTCGAGATCATACCGGAAAAACCATCGTATCAGGTGGGGGATACTGCGCGTTATCTGATTAAAAACCCCTATCCGGGTGCTAAGGCGCTGATCACTATCGAACGCTACGGCGTACTGGATCATTTTGTGCAAACGCTCGAGGGCAGCACGCCAGTCATCGAATTTGAGGTGAAGCCAGATTATATCCCCGGATTTTATTTGTCTGTTGTTGCGTTTTCACCGCGTGTGGACAAGCCCGTCGAAGGGCAGGTTGATTTGGGCAAGCCCGCCTTTAAAATCGGCTATCTCACCGTGCCGATTCTGGATGAGTATAAGGAAATTATCGTAACGGCAAAAAGTGAGCATGAGCTTTATAAGCCGCGCGAAACGGTGCGTGTGGATTTGCATGCCGCGCCGCGTTTTAGCGACAAGCAAGAACCAATCGAGCTCGCCGTGCTGGTGCTTGACGAATCGGTGTTTGATTTAATTGCCGGTGGGTTATCGTATTTTAATCCGTATGACGGGTTTTATCAGCTGGATTCGCTCGATTTGCGCAATTACAGCTTGTTGACGCGCCTGATAGGCCGCCAGAAATTTGAAAAGAAAGGCGCCAATCCTGGAGGGGATGGCGGTGCTGATCTGGCGATGCGCAATTTATTTAAATTTGTGAGCTATTGGAATCCATCGGTTAGGACTGACGCTAATGGCAAAGCACAAATATCTTTTGAAGTGCCGGATAATCTGACGGGCTGGCGTGTGCTGGCTTTGGCAGTCACACCCACCGACCGGATGGGGTTGGGCGAAACGAATTTTAAAGTTAACCGCCCCACTGAGGTGCGGCCCGTGATGCCTAATCAGGTAACCGAAGGTGATCGCTTTGATGCGGGATTCAGTGTGATGAACCGTACTGATAGCACACGTGATATTGTGGTGCATATTACCGCCAGCGGCGATCTGGATGCCAAAGCGCACCCGACAACATTGGTGAAGCAGATTACGCTGGCACCTTATAAGCGTGAAACGGTATGGATGCCGCTGCAAAGCCAGCCCGTGAAAGCCGTAGCCGAGCAAGCTCAAGGTGAAATACGTTTTGAGGTGTCGGCAGAAGATGCGACTGACGGCGATGGCATTAGGCATGCATTGGTTGTGCGCAAGCGCCGCTCGCTGGAGACGGCAGCGAATTATGGTACAACCACGGATGATGCTGTGGAGGAGTCTATTGCGTTCCCCGATAATATTCATGCTGATGTGGGTGAGCTGAGTATTGTGGCTGCTGCGTCGGTAATTGGAAATATCGAAGGCGCATTTAAATATCTGCGTGATTATCCCTATTTCTGCTGGGAGCAGATACTGACCAAGGGCGTGATGGCGTCGCATTATCTTAATTTGCGTAATTATATGCCGCCTGCATTTGAGTGGGATGAAGCTGCATCACTCGCCCAAGATACACTGAAAATGGCGGGTAATTTTCAGGCACCCAATGGGGGTATGGCTTATTTTATTGCGCGGGATGATTATGTTGATCCGTATTTGAGTGCGTATACTGCACTGGCCTTTAACTGGCTGCGTGAGAGCGGCCACACTATCCCCGTCGAAGTCGAGGATAAGCTTTATGCCTATCTGAATACGCTGCTGAAACAAGACGCCTACCCTGATTTTTATGACAAGGGCATGGCGTCTACGGTACGTGCGGTAGCGCTGGCCGCGCTGGCCGAGAATAACCTGATTACACTTGCTGATCTGGAGCGTTTTAAGCCGCATGTGGCGCAGATGAGCTTGTTTGGCAAAACCTATTTTGTGCAAGCGGCCATGCGTGTGGAAGGTGGAGACGCGTATGTGGATGAGGTATCCAAACTGATTTTATCCCATGCCAACCAATCGGGCGGAAAATTCAGCTTTAACGAAGAGCTGGATGATAGCTATAGCCGTATTCTATCCACGCCACTGCGTGAGAACTGCGCGATCTTATCCACATTCAGCAAAATGGCGGAAACCGAGCAGGCCTCATTGGTGGAGGATATTCCGTTCAAGCTGGTGCGAATGATTACGCAGGCGCGCGGCAGCCGCACGCATTGGGACAATACGCAGGAAAATGTGTTCTGCCTGAACGGGCTGACCGACTATGCGCGGCGCTATGAAAAAGTGAAACCGGATATGCAAGTGGCGGTGAAGCTGGATGAAACGTCCTTTGGTCAGGCAGTGTTTTCGGATGTGAAAGATGCGCCGATGACATTTACTCATCCTATTGAAGCAAAAGATGTCGGACGAAAAGCGACGGCTACTATTTCGCGTGAAGGCGATGGCAGGCTATATTATGCCACGCGCTTGCGTTACGCGCCCCTTGCCGAGCACAGCAGCGCCACCAATTCGGGCATAGAAATTACACGCGAATACAGCGTGCAGCGTGATGGAAAATGGGAATTGCTGCCCTCACCTGCTGCCATCTTGCAAGCAGAGCTGATACGGGTGGATTTATTTTTATCGGTGCCCGCTGCACGGCATTTTGTGGTGGTGGATGATCCCGTACCGGGTGGGTTAGAGCCGGTGAATCGTGATTTGGCCACCGCGTCAATTGTCGATGCGGATAAGGGAAAATTTGAAGCGTCCGGTGGGTCGTGGTGGTTCAAATATTCGGACTGGATATCGTATCTGGCCTCGCGCTGGAGTTTCTATCATCAGGAATTGCGCCATGATTCGGTTCGTTTTTATGCGGATTATCTGCCTGCAGGCAATTACCATCTCTCATATACCGCGCAAGCGATTGCACCGGGTGAATTTACCATTATGCCTGTGCATGCCGAGGAAATGTATGATCCGGATGTGTATGGTAAAGGCGTGACGGGGCAATTGCGTGTAGGCCAGCAAGCGCCTTAAGCCATGATTAGCATAGGGCGCATTTTTATCTGGTCTGGGCGCTTTTTGCTGGCTGGGCTTGTAATATTTATCGCTAAAACCGCGTTTGATTTGCAGCCGGTTGGCGAGGACTTCCGAGCGGCGCGCTCACAGACCGCCCATGTACAGATTTTAGATCGCAGCGGTATTCCGCTTACCTTCTCGTATCAGAATCGTTGGAACAGCTATGACCATGCGGCTTTGCACCAGATCCCCGAATCGCTGCAGCATGCATTTGTTCTATCGGAGGATAGGCGTTTCTTTGATCATGGCGGGGTGGATTGGGTAGCGCGCAGTCATGCGCTGTGGCAACGTGTTTGGCACGGCAAGCGCGCGCGTGGCGCCAGTACCATTAGTGAGCAGGTGGTGCGCATGCTACACCCCCGCCCGCGCACCTATTGGTCTAAATGGATTGAGGGTCTGGAAGCCATGATGCTGGAAGCACATGCCAGCAAGGCGGATATTTTAGAGTTTTATTTAAATCAGGTACCTTACGGCGCGAATCGGCGCGGAGTGACGCAGGCAGCCCGCTATTATTTCAATCGCGATATCAATACGCTGAACCCTAAGGAAATGCTGGCGCTGGCTGTATTGGTGCGTGCCCCCTCCAAATTTGATTTATATCGCGGCGAGGTGGATATTGCAGGGTCGATCAAGCGGCTTGCCGATGTGATGGCGCAGCGCGGTTTGCTTGATTCGCAAGTGGTGGAGCGGCTGACGCAGTATCAGTTGGCGTTGGAGCCTGCCGCATCGCCGGTGGAGGCGTTTCATTTTGTAAATGATGTTCGGCAACAAGCCGCAGCAGCCGCAACGTGGAACCAGTCCCGCATTCTCACAACGCTGGATGGGAATTTGCAGCAATATCTGGGTGATTTATTGCAAAGCCGGTTGCAATCGCTGGCCGCCAAACGCGTGCACAATGCCGCTGCGATTGTGATTGATAACACCACAAATGAGGTGCTGGCATGGGTGTCTGCTGGTGCCGAATGCAGCAAGAGTAATCATAACGCCGCCGGCTGCCGCATTGATATGGTGCGCACGCCGCGTCAACCCGGCTCTGCATTAAAGCCGTTTTTATATGCCGCCGCGCTGGAGAAAGGGTGGACAGCTGCTACCATTATCGATGATGCGCCTTATTCGAATAGTATTGGGCGCGGGCTGCATCATTTTCGTAATTACAGCAATCGCTATTATGGTGAGGTGAGTTTGCGTGCGGCACTGGGTAATTCGTTGAATATTCCTGCATTGCATACCATCAATTTTGTGAGGCCGGATGCTTATTTAGCCCTTTTGCACCAGCTTGGCTTTGACAGCCTGACACAGTCTCATGATTTTTACGATGACGGGTTGGCGCTGGGCAATGGCGAGGTGAGCTTATTCGAGCTTGCACAAGCCTATGTAGCGCTTGCGAATAAGGGCGAGTATACGCCGCTTAAGACTATTTTATACCATGAGGCGCCGGTGCAGAGCAGGCAGATATTTTCGTCTGAAGTAGCGTCGTTGATTGGTGATATTTTATCGGACCCTTGGGCGCGGCAATTGGAATTTGGCCGTAGCAGCGTGCTGAATTTACCTGTGCAAACCGCTGCTAAAACCGGCACTTCCACCGATTATCGCGATGCATGGGCGGTGGGGTATAACCATCGCTATACGGTGGCCATCTGGATGGGTAATGCTGATTATACGCCTACCGACGGGATTACGGGTTCGTTAGGCCCGTCGCTGGTGCTGCGCAGTGTTTTTAATGAGCTGAGCTTGCATGGCGATAGCGCACCGCTTTATGTTAGCCCGAAGCTTGTGGCCAAGGATATTTGTATCGCTGCGCAGGCACAGCTGCCTGATTGCGCTACACGTACGGAATATTTTATGCCTGACACCCCCCTTCTGCCCGCGCCGAAGACTCAGCAAAACATTGCTATCGCCCGCCCTGCTGATGGGTTGGAAATGGCAGTCGACCCACGCATACCACATGAGAAGCAGGCATTTGAAATGCGCCTGTCAGGTGCGATATTACCCAGCGACGAGGTGGAGTGGTTTATTGATGAGAGCAAACAAGACCACGCCTCGGGCGCGCGTTATTTATGGCCAACGGCAAAAGGCCAGCACAGTGTGCAAGCGCTAGTATGGCGCGATGGCGAGCTATGGAGCAAAACCGCTAAGCATCAGTTTCAGGTGAAGTAAGTTTATTTATGGTGTAAAGGCTCGGTGACAGTTTTGTCGGTAGCTAAGGGAGCTAATTCCATCAATGTGCCATTGCAGGACGCATCGAATTTGATTTCGCCCGGCCTGATCTGCGCCTGATTAAGCCTTGCGGTTATGTTTCCTGTTCGTTCATCTTGCGATGGGTGAACACCGGAAGCAGCAGGCTCGTGAGACGCAGGTGCCGGATGACCATACGAGCGTGCAATTTTGGAGAATATTTTAAGCGCATCAGCCATCATCTCCGGGTTGCCAGAATAATGGTTGGAGAGATGGTCTGCCTCGCATTCCATGGCTTTTCGTGTCTCCGGCGTATTTTCCTGCGGAAGTCGGGCAGAATGGTTCAGCAAATCATGGCCTTGTTCGTGCAGCCAGACCGCTGTTAGCTCCTCTTTACTCATAATGGCCAGCACTGGCGCAGGAAATTTATGTGATAAAGAAAAAGAACCCGGAGAAGCAGGTGAAGGCTTTTTCTCGAAGTAATTTTCAAACATAGCATCCGTTACCAAAAGCCCTTCCTGATTAAAGTCCCTTTTCATTCTGTCTGTGTGTGGCGCTATTGCGTCCAGAAAGCCATTCAGCTTCGTCTCTAATTCAGCCTGCGTGGGAATCGGCCTTCCCAGTGTTGCCAAAGCAGGATTATCCTTAATATGCTCCAAGGTACGGGCAGCAATGGCTGGTATATTTTCGTATGAAATTTCAATGGAATTTTCGGTAATCATACGCTGCCTCTAACTTTTTAAGTTGCATCTCCATTTTATGAGAAAAATATTAATAAACAATGAAGGGGCAGCATTAGTTAGTATCTAGCAAGATATTGATATCAAGCGTAGCCACGGCGTTGTGCGGGGTGTTGATGATGATTAAGCCACTGCCTTGCATAGCTTTGGGCGTTTGCGGGGCCCAAGTGATTTCCTGGTGCCAGCATTTTGGCAAATCAGCCTTAAGCAAGGTGCCGAGCATATCCCTATGATTGGCAGTGGGTAATAACGGATACCATAGCATGATCACGGCTTCGGGCCATTTGCGGTGAAGCATGATAATAAAATCAGCGGCTTTCTGATATTCGCTTTTGACTTCGTAGCTGGGGTCTATCAGCACTACCCCGCGACGCGGGTGGGGTGGCGAGAGCGATAATACGCCTTCATAGCCATCGCGCTTATGAATATGACTGCCACGCATTGCTTGCTTTAACGCCTTGTATTCCTGCGGATGCAGCTCCATCAGATGCATGACATCGAATGCACGCAGTACCTGCTTTGCAATGAAAGGTGAGCCGGGATAGGACGTGGCACCATAGGCTGTATGATGGGTTTGCAACATACGAGCGTAGGGGTGGTCAGCAGGAATAGTGGATTCGAGCGTTAGGATGCCTGCTTTGGCTTCGCCGGTTTTTTCTGCCTCGGCGCTGCATAAATCATAGAGGCCACGGCCTGCATGGGTTTCCATATAGGTGAGCGGTTTGTCTTTTTGTATCAAACAGGATAGCAGCACGCATAGCGCCGCATGTTTGTGCATATCGGCGCGGCAGCCAGCATGGTATGCATGCTGATAAGACAACATAGTTAAGCGGATGCCTTACGCACCGCGACATGTCGTTCGATGGATTCGATCATCATGCCAGCGATATCCTTACCGGTGATATCTTCGATACCTTCCAGACCGGGGGAGGAATTGATCTCCAATACTTTGGGCCCGCCGCTGGAGCGGATGATATCGACGCCGGATACTTTCAGCCCCATCGCTTTGGCGGCTTTGAGTGCCATTTTTCGCTCGCTCGCGGTAATGCGCACGGAACTGGCGGTGCCGCCCAGATGCAGGTTGGCACGGAATTCGCCGCTAGCGGCGGCACGCTGCATGGAGCCTACTACTTTGCCGTCAATGACGAAGCAGCGAATGTCTTTACCGTCGGCTTCTTTAACGAATTCCTGTACCAGAATATTTGCCTGCAGGCTTTTGAATGCGTTGATGACACTTTCTGCCGCTTTGTTGGTTTCGGCCAGCACCACGCCTTTGCCTTGCGTTCCTTCAAGCAATTTCACGACGACGGGGGCGCCGCCGACCATTTTGATGAGGTCACGCGTGTCGAGTGGCGAATCGGCGAAGCCGGTGAGTGGCATATCGACTTTTTCGCCAGCGAGAATTTGCAATGAGCGCAGCTTATCGCGCGAGCGCGAAATGGCAACGGAGGTATTGAGCACAAAGGCACCCATCGATTCAAACTGGCGGGTTACAGCACAGCCATAAAAGGTAACAGCGGGTTTAAGGCGCGGTATGACCGCATCGACATCATCAAGGATTTCGCCACCACGGTAATGTACTTCGGGCTTGGAGGAGCCGATGTTCATATAGCAGTTGCGCACATTGACAAAGCGCATGTCGTGGCCGCGCTCTTCGCCTGCTTCCATGATGCGGCGGTTGGAATACAGCTCAGGATTGCTGGCAAGCAGCACGATTTTAAGCCCTTTGGCTGATGGCGCGAAAGCATGGTAGTGGTTTTGCGCTTCCAGCTCCGTTATTTCACCAAGGCAGAATGACGAATCGGGATCAATCAGCACGCGACGGCTCATTGCTTCGCGGCCCAGCAGCATGCGGTAGCCCATGGCGTCGCGGTTTGTTAGTGTAATTTCGACATCCCATACCTCATCGCCGATGCGCAAGGGAGTGCGAATAACATGGCGGCGTTCGCTATCACCGCTGGAGCTTTTAACCTCGCGGCGATCGACTACGCGGCCAGTGCAACGCTGGATGATTTTGCGGTTATCCTGCACCGGATGGATATCGAAATGGACGAATTTGATGCCGTCCTCTTCGAAGGGTTGAATATTGAAAGCATGCAGCGATGATGTTTTGGCACCGGTGTCCACCCGTGCTTTAATAGCGGGCAGGCCCAGCTCCGGCAATGCGCACCATTCTTCTTTGCCGATTACGATTTTTTTGCTCATACGCCTCGTTATTTGATGTGCAGTTCAGTCAGAAGCGCATCAAGATCATTAACGACAGAGTAAATCAGACGGTTCTCTTCCCGTGCGAAACCAGTTGTAATAATGTTGTCCATAAGCGCTACCAGATGATCCCAGTATCCTAAGTAATTAAAAATTATGATGGGCTTATCATGTAATTTAAGTTGTTTCCATGTGAGAATTTCGAACAATTCATCCATGGTGCCAAAGCCGCCGGGCATAATAACAAAAATATCGGATTTTTCATACATGATGAATTTGCGCTCATGCATGGTGTCGACCATGATAATTTCGCTAATCCTTTGATGTTCCTTTTCTAAATCACGCAATGAGCGGGGGAAAACCCCTGTCACAAAGCCATTGGCCTGCATCGCGGCATTGGCCACCGCCCCCATTACACCGCAATCACCGCCTCCAAATACCAGCTTACGTTTGGCTTTGGCGATGGTTTCGCCTAGCTTTGCTCCCATTTCCAGATGGGCCTTTGGTACCGCATTCTGCGCGCCGCAAAAGACGCATATTGATTCAGCATTCATGTTTTAACCTTGTTATTATTCATTCAGCATAGCTTTTATGCCGTTAAAGGACAAGTAGGGGCAAGTATATCGGTTATAAATAGGTGGTGGGAGGAATGGAAGGCTGATCCTGCTGCGACCCATAGGTGGCCATGCTCAATTCATCTTCATCTGTGAGTTTGCTGCTTTCAAGTTTTTCTTGGCGTAGCCTTACATAGCGAGCGAAGCGCTTAGCCACAGCCAATGCAATAACCGCTGAAAAAATATGCGCGCCTAATACGCTCACCAAAATGAACAATACCACGGCTATTTCCAGCAGATTGAGGTTTTCATGACCGATTCGCGAGACCTGATAGAACATAATCGTGGCAAAGGCGGCCACCACGACAAACCAGAAAATAGCAATAAAGCGGAATTGCCGCATATATTTTACTAATGATTCGCTCACCTCGCCTTCCAACTCGTTGAGGCTCGCGATGACACGGCGTTTATTGATTAAATCTTTTTTCTGTCTTTTCACATTCAGTTCGTATTGTGCTACTTCGTCACGGCTTTTCTGGATGTTATCCATTTCTTTCTGAATACTTTGCTTTTCCGATTCGATGGATTGCGACTGGTAGCGTTGCTCCAGATCTATCGCATAGGAAAAATCGGTATCGGTGAACACCACATTGTCCATGCTGGCACCACGCAGGTTGGTTTCCTGTAGAATGGTGTCCTTAAAGCGGGCGAAGTTCAGATTCGCGTCACGGCAATCGGTTTGTGTCATGTCAGCGCCGTTAAATACAGCTTCACTCGCATTGAGATCGCGCAATACCGCTTGCTGCAAATTTGCGCCGCTGAAATTAGCGCCCATCACGCTGGCCTCACGGAATTTGACGCCGGTTAGTTGTGCGCCGCGCAGGCTGGCCTCTTTTAAATTCGCGTGTGAAAAATTGGCGTCGACCATCGAGGCGTGATCAAAATAGGCGCAAAACGCTTCGGCGCGCGAGAAGTTGGCACCTTCTAACTTCGTTTGGCGGAAATTGGTGCGCTCGAGGATGGATTGCGAAAAATCCGCCCCCTGCAAATCAGCTTGCGAAAAATTGGTGCCCACCAGCGTGGCACCGCGCAAATTTGCTTCGGGTAGGTAAATGCCCTGCAAATCCAGTCCGCTTAAATCCTGACCTGACAGGTTGGCGCGTCGCCCGTCCCTGCCCTCGCTTTGCAACCATTGCAAATGCGCGTCAGCGACAAGCCTTAGTTCGTCCAACTTTAGGGGGCTGGGCTTATGTGCGGTTGCGGTGTCCATGCCTTGCTAGTTTTGAGCGGATAACCGTATTTTTGCAAGACACAATTTTCATTGTGTTTGTGCGAGGCTTTCCGCATAAATTATGCCCTGAGGGGAGTGCATGCTTTATGCCAGCGGATGAAAGCTATCATTTAGGCCATCGCCAACGGTTGCGTGAGCGGTTTTTGCAACCCGGCGGCGAGCATCTGCCGGATTATGAGTTGCTTGAATTGATTTTGTTCGGCGCGCGTCCACGTGGCGATGTGAAGCCTCTGGCCAAGCGTTTAATCAAACATTTTGGCAGCTTTGACAAAGTGTTACATGCAGAAGCCACAGAGCTGCAAAAAATTGACGAGGTTGGAGAGGCCGTGATTTGCTGTATTAAGGCGGTGGAGCTAGCCGCGCAGCGGCTGGTGCGGGCCGAAATGACCGAGCGCCCGATTATCCAGTCATGGACGGCATTGCTGGATTATTGCAAGCTGGTGATGGCGAATAAAAAGGTGGAGTCATTCCGCATTTTGTTTTTGAACCATAAAAACGCGTTGCTCGCCGATGAAGAACAGCAAAAAGGCACGGTGGATCACACACCTGTTTATCCGCGCGAGGTGGTGAAGCGCGCATTGGAGTTGGGTGCGAGTGCCATTATTTTGGTGCATAACCACCCCAGCGGTGACCCGACGCCGTCGAAGGCTGATATTGAAATGACGGAAAAAATTGTGCAAGCCGCCATGGCGGTGAGCATTCCGGTGCATGATCATATTATTATCAGTCAGCGTGGGCATTACTCCTTTAAAAGCCACGGGTTAATATGACATCGTTTTATCAGCGCCTTCGTATAGCTATTCTCTCATAGTATCTTAAAGTCTTTGTGTTCCTGCCTTTATCTGGTATTGGTCTAGAAATTGTAGGCGATCCCTAAAGAAATCAATAAGAAGGTGGGATACGGTGAGCGAGTTGGTATCACTCAGACCAAATTTCGGGTTGTTGGCAGCATCACTGCGGCGTAGCGCGTCTAAGCACGCGTTATCAGTAGGGCGTCTGGCGTCTGGCGTGCGCATTCAGCGCGCAGCGGATGATGTGGCGGCCATGTCGATATCCACGCGTATGAATACATCATTGACTACGTCTCGCTCGGCGATAGCCAATTTGTCGCAAGCCAGCAGCCTCTTGCAAGTAGCCAGCGGCGCTCTCAGCGAAATTGACAGCGCGCTTAACCGTATGCAGGCATTGGCAGTGCAAGCAGGAAGTGGCGTGCTCACCGGTGCCGAGCGGGGCTTTTTAGATATCGAATTTCAAGCCTTGCGCGCGGAAGTATCACGCATATTGAAAAACACAAATTTTAATGGCCTGCCATTGTTTCCGCAGCAGCCTTCGGCTGTGACCTTCAAATCACAAGATATTACTTTTTCTCCTGATTTGATTGACGATATTATTTTATGGGTGGATGCGGGAGATATGGATACGGTGCTGGATGCGGCGGGCCGCAATGCGCGTGACCCTTTATTTAGCGGCAGCGTGGCTACCGTGCTTGATAAGAGCATTGCACAGAATAACCTAAGCCAAACCAATGCGGCAGAGCGCCCGACTTACGTTTATAATGCGCAGAATGACTTGGGGATTTTGCAGTTTGACGGGGCAAATGACCGGATGCTGGGCACGGTACCTGCCATTGGCAAACAGCTGACCGTATTCAGCGTATTTAACCGCACCGGTGGTGGCGCCACGCGTGAAGCGTTGTTTGATTATGGCTCTGCGGCGGAAGGGTCACGCAATGCATGGTTTTTAGAGGGCACCAATCCGCAATATTATGATTTTACCACCGTCAATGAATTCCGGCCCTTCACCGGCACAATTGATTATGGGCAGTTTACGGTTATCAGTACGATCCATAATGATACGGATGTGACCGGCAACCTCAATGGCTTGCCCTCGCTTGATACGACTATTTCCACACGTGATAGCTCCAACAGCTTTGTATTGGGTGATGATCAGACGAGTGGTGATGAGCTGACGGGTAATATTGCCGAATTCTTTGCCTTCGAGCGGGCGCTTAATCTGGATGAGCAGTTGTTTATGGAAGGCTATCTGGCGCATAAGTGGGGTATCGAAGGTGAGCTTGCTAGCACGCACCCATTCAAAGCCTATCCCCCAGGTATCCGCATGGAAGAACGTACTATTGATGGATTCGAAACGGATACCGTTATCGCCCAATTTGTGGCCGATGCGGGTAATAAGTCGATTCAGTATAGGGTCATTGGCGGTTCCGGCAGAGAGCTGCTGAAGGTCAATGACATGACCGGAGAAATCACGCTTAACGATATCACTGGCTTGGGTGATGATCCGATTACGCTTACCTTAGAGATGGAGATTTTGGTGGGCAGCAGTTTTGTGCTGCCGCATAAAGTAACCCTCACCCTTGACCCGAAAGGTTTATTTAATTTCCCCGCCGGTTCGGCTAAGGCAGATGTGCTCAGCGTGAATATGGGCACCTATGACGAGGTGAGCCTGTATGGCACCGATACGATGAGCCTGAATACAGACGCCAAAGCTGCTGCGGCCTTTGAGAGCGTGTTGCATGCGGTGGATTATATTACAGCAAGGCGCGCGAATGTGGGATCGAAGCAGGCCAGCTCGGATATTATGAGCAGCAACACTATGAGCAGTATGCAGAATATTACCGCCGCGCGGGGTGTTTTGGCGGATACGGATATTGCCAGCGAATCGACCATCTACGCCTTGTTGAGCGCACAGATTGACGCCACCATTCTGGTTGCCGCCCAAGCCAACAGCCTCAGCGCCGAAGTGACGACGCGGATCATCGAGGGCGAAGGATAGGAAGGTCTCTGCGAGAGCACAGCCACCAGTTATTGTCATTTTTTGACCGCTAGTGCCCCTAGAGTGCCCCTCAGAATACACCGAATATCCTTCCTGTCTCCGTATGGCTATCTCGCATCTACGGTTAGGGTGTTATGGGCAACCAGTGTATGAATATCAGCGTAGTCATGTAAGCGTTTGGCTTCGCGCAAATCATACTCATTTTGCAGATTCATCCAAAATTGCGCCGTGGTTCCCAGCGCCTTACCCAATCGGATGGCGGTATCCATCGTAATCGGGCGCTCTGCTTTGCAAATAGCCGATATGCGGCTGCGCGGCACACCAATGGCATTGGCAAGCTGTGACTGACTGATTCCCAGCTCATCCAAAAAATCCTGCTGTAGCAGCTCGCCTGCATGTTTCATGCGTAGCGTGGCGGTGCTTTGTCCTTTTTTTGCCATATTCTTGCCTCCTTTAGTGATAATCGACGATTTCAACTTGGCTTGCATTACCGTAGTTTAGTTCCTGTTTATTTTATTTAATCATCTTTTTGTAATTAAACCGTCATCTTTTTGTGATTCAATGAGCCAATGACAAACATTCCTTACCTTCGTAACGTTCCTGTAGCTGATCCCGCACTGGCGCCTAAAGAATCGTGGGAAGAATATGCAGAGCGTCGGTTTGCGCCAGCAAAAGCCCTCTCAGATGCCTTAGAGAGTGAGCCCTTAAAAGAAGAACTGGAAGCACTTCGTGAACGCTGCGCATGGGACGACGTCAGTATTGCAGAAGATTACCCAGCTTCCATCGATTCCAGCCCCTATCCAGAATTGTATCGTTTTGCAAGAATGCTTGAGTTGGCGGCAGTAGAGGGTTTTGTAGCATTTCAATCCCCTCGGCGTGAGCCTTTGTCTCCTCAGAAACAGCAATTGAATCGCCGTTTCCAAGAAGGCCAATTGGATGCTTTGAACGACATGAAATTATCACCGCTTGCGGGTGAGTTTTCGGGATTGATTAAAGCCTCAGAGGATTATTTTACCGCGCGCGAAGCGGTGCTCCTTCGTTCCGTTTAGTAGCCCCCCAAAGAACTCGACGATTTGTTCGCAAATCGAATTGTTATAAGAAACTTGTTTAACTAGTTCAAACTCTGTCCGCTATGGCTAGGATGTAGATGGGGTATCGGATCACGCACGCTAATAACGATAGCGGGACTCTATTTCACTCTATTTTAGTATAACCTATTGAAAAATATGGTAGCGGAGGAGGGATTTGAACCCCCGACACGCGGATTATGATTCAGATTCCACACATAACCAGCAACAAGCCACCGCACACGATAATAAAATAATCAATGGGTTAGAGGAAATTCATTCTTGCTGTCTATAGTGGATTTTGACCGTTTATTGATGGCTATTGTCCCACCAGTGTCCCATGGGACAGTGCCAAAAATGACGATGAAACCGTTGCTAAGCCTTATCGGGGAACAGGCCAGGCATCCACTCTCCTGCCAATCGCGCAGGAAACACCAACCGCAACGGTGCGCGGGTGCTTTCTGCTGATACCACTTCTGCCTCCAACAAGGCGGATAGAATGCGCCGCGCCTGACGATCACCCGTGCCGACAATGGCTGCCACTTCACTGCGAGGTAATTCGCCGCGATAGAGTATTGCATCGAGCACCGCGCCGGATTTGGGGGGCAGCTTCTCCATGCGGATAGACTCATCCGCCCAACGCTGGATGCGCGTCCGCAAGGCTTGCGGCTGAATCAGGTTTTCCATGAAATCCACCTGATCGATACACACCGTCAGGAAAAACTTGGTGAAAGCGACCAGCGCCTCTTCACTCAGACTTCCCCTGCCATCAAGGTCATTGCGGCGCGGCAGGTCACATGCGGCCAGATGGCTCTTATACGCTTCGACATTCCGAGCCAATCCTCGCGCAACCGACCATAGACCTCCTGTGTTAAGGGTATGGAGCAGCACGGCGTGGGATACCAGCCGCGCTACGCGACCATTGCCATCGAGAAAGGGGTGAATCCACAGCAGCCGATGATGCGCACAAGCCGCCGCAAAGATCATGTCCGTTTTGCCCAGCCGCGCATAGGCTTCGTCAAAGCGTTCCATGAAGCGTGATAGCGAGGCGCTTTTGATGGGGATGTGCCTACCGACCTGCACATCATTCTCCCGATACTCGCCAGCCACGACGCGCAGCCGCTCCCCTGTTGTAGGGTGTTCGACCCACAGCAACTCATCTGGCAGTAACTCACAGAATTTTTGATGTATCATGCGAATGGACGCCGCGCTTAATGCCTGTTCGCCTACCCCGCCAGCATCAATCCATTGCTGCACCATGATATGCGCCTTTGCCTCCAGCTGAAGGTCGCGCTGGCGCGGGTTATCGCTTAAATCCTGCTTTAGCGCCCGCTCAATATCAATGGGATGGGTGTTATGCCCCTCGATCAGGTTGCTGTAGTAGCAATTCATTGAGCGCACCAGCGTCGCCAGTGAATCGACCATATGCATCGGCAAGCTATGCAATAGCCCCGACGACTTCTGCGCCAGCTCCAATGCCAGATCGGATAGCTCCCCGCGCTGCCTTGCGTTATCCGCAATCAGCATCGGCTCCATAAGCCCTATTGATTCGTCTATCTCATGCATCCGATGTCCGCTTTAATGTCCGGCTATTTTCAACAAAAACTCTCTTGATTAGAGCGATTATTTGTAGAGATTGTCAATAGATTATCAGGAAATGATACGCCAAGGCATCTCTGAACTTGCATTCAGATGTCCGGCTTAATGTCCGGTTTAATGTCCGGTTCTGCAATGCGGGGTGCGGTGATGTCGGCCAATGAATAAGCTCCCAGCTCCTGTTTCCACCACAGCAATTGACGCTGTTGGTCGCGCTGGCTTTTTGGCTTTAAGGGTAACACATCTATCACATAGCGGTCGATCAACTCTGCCAGCGTTCGTCTTTTGGACTCACTGGTTTTGAAATGCCGCCCTTCACGAATGGCTGCCTCCGTTTGCTGAACCCATCGCTTGGCATCGGTAAGGCGGGTGAAGGTTGCCGTCTCTGATGGGCTGCCTTTAATGCGAATCTTGGCGCGGTATGCTACCGCCCCAGCTTCCCCTACTCGTTTTTCAATCGTTGCCATATATGCTGGTATATCAGATATTTTTATCTATCGGCAACCAGCAATCACAAACGAATACAATGGGCAAGAATGCAAAAGCACGGAAACAGTCATGCTTATTTCTTACTGTCCCAATACTGTCCCATTCGACTTAGGCAGCCTAGACAGAGGCGTGTTAACCTATTGAGAAATTTGGTAGCGGAGGAGGCTACCCAATATTAAATTTAATCCATTGATACAATTCAAATTATTATTATCATTCTCAGAGTTATACCCTATTATATACCCTATTAATTATCGGATTGCATAGGACATAATAGGCCGCTTATACGGCGATTTCCGATGATGGCTTGCCCCTCCCTCTCGCCGAAACCTCTACCGCCATGAAGGCGGCCTGTTTCCTCGTTAGCGATCAGTCGCTTAGTTTTTCCCCAAACATACTAAGCCGTTCAGATTTTGAGTCCTACTCAAGCGGGAGCGCTTGCGGGAGCAAGCCATCTTCATGATCGGTAGCAGAGGTGATGCCGCTTAGTCAAATAAAATAATATATTTGTGGATTTGCGCCTAGATATGAGATTTTATGTCTTTGTCTTCTTTTGGGGTATTAATAACATAAGTATGTATGCATATGTATTTATTCTTGTGTATTTATTCATAGGTATATATACATAGACATAAGATATAGACATATTGTCATGTAGGAGATGTTATGCAAGATATTAAATCTAAATGGGGAAATGGCGTTGCTGAGAGGGGCTTTACACAAGTTCCAAACTATCTTTTGCAAATTAACATGTTTGTTGCAGAAGAGATTCGTTTATCACCTGCCGAAATGATTGTGCTTCTGCATCTGGTTGGAAGTTGGTGGAAGAAAAATGAAATGCCTTTTTTGGCAATGCGCACACTATCTGACAGAACGGGAGTTTCCGAAAGACAGGTGCAACGAGCTATCAAATCATTAGAAGAAAAAGGATACATTAAAAAGGAGCGCAAAAAGATCAAAGGTATCATTGCGTCGAATTCCTATGACTTAACCCCTCTTGTCGAAATCCTCAAGATTGTAGATGAGCACTTCATAAACAAACATCCCCGCACAATTAAGAGTCCAGATGCCAAAGCAAAACCACTTAAAAAGAAGGCCGCGACAAGAAAAGCAAAGGTTTAACCAGCTACACCAAATTCACCACATTCTTCATAGCATCACTATCATATTCAATATAACGCTGCGTGGTGTTCAATGAGGCGTGGCCTGATAGTTTTTGAACATCCCTCAGACTTCCACCCACGCTGCTGATTTTTCTTGCCGCGTTCGTGATAAATGTTCGTCTTCCTGAGTGTGAAGAAGCGCCTTCATATCCAACATCCTTATACAGCTTTTGGAAGAAGTTCACGATCACCTGAGCAGATGGATTTTGTGAACGTTGCATCCATATGATCCTATTCTCTGGAGAAGGATCAGGATGTGTTTCTAGATAGGCGTTTAAAGCCATTTTAAGGCTGTTATGGAGGTATATCACCCTTCCCCCCACTCTACCCTTGCTCGCTGAATTAATGATGCTAATTTTATCCGTTAAATTACCTTCCGTATCCAAAACCATTCGCCACGTCAGATGAGCGATTTCCTTTGCCCTCAATCCTGCCTTAACCGAAAGCAGGAATATCAGCTTGTTTCTTTCGGGGTGTTGGGAATCAGATAAAAAATCCAGAACCAGCTTTTGCTGCTTTTCCGTTAGAATCTTGGCCTGTTTGTTTAACATCTCATTTCTCGTTATAAAATTGATACATCCTTCATCATGATAACAAGATAATACGCCCTTTCAAATTTCACCAGGCTTAAGTGGCTGATTTTCCAGGCTCATTATAAAAATCTAATTATATAACGAGATTACCTTAAGATTCTTTTGATCATGAATTGACTGAGTTTGCTTCAGCAGCTTGAAAAGCATTTTCTGAATTAGAATTGCGTATCGGGACAGGATACCACCCGTCAAACGACCAGAAATGGCGTAAAAGTTTGATATGTGGAGGTATGACATACATTTCGTCATCGCACCTTGTCGCTTGGCATTCCTCATTGTGGCATATTAATGCCAAACCTTTTAAGGCCGTTGGTTCATGCTTCTGGATGAGCACACGACTATTGCCAAGTCTACGTACATGCTCATCTAAGTCGGGCTGATTAATTTTGATGTCATTCACTGCAGTTTGTAAATCGGAGAACTGACACTTAAGTTCTCTATATTGGTTTGCCTTTCTATTATAACCGAATACTAAGTCTAAGGTTGTAACGGCACCAACTATAGCTGTGGTGAATTGAGCTGCCGTTACACTTTCTGCATACAGCAAGCAGAATGATGAAGCACCCAATACGGCAGATAATGCCGTGGTGACATAGTGGCAACTTTCAAAGAATCTCTGTCTTTTAGAGTGGTAGCGTATACTCTTATTAACAGCAAATCTTAGATTGCTTAACTTTGTTTCGGCGGCTTCGGTGGAGGAACGAAGTCCACTATTGTCTGGTCTTCTATCTTCTTCGTCGGTTCCCATGATTCATTTATATCCCTTCGAGGCGGATTGACAGGTTTTGATATACCATTGCCGCCATTTTTATCTTTTTCAGTCATTATAAACTCCATTCAAAAACTACTCATTCATGAATGCGACCAAAATTCTTATTATGCAAGTATTTATATCAGATAAGAGTGCATGGGAAGCAGGGCTGACATTTTTCGGTCAATAAGGTTATCTAAAGCCGTATTATGACGGTCTAGATATGGAGGCAATCGATTAGACGATTTATTGTATTTTTTTCACTTTTTTTCGAGAAATGGAACTTTGGGCGTATAAATAAAGATGGAATAGCACTTATACGGCTATATCCGCATTTATAATAATCAAGAACAAGAGGCATTAATGTCCCAAAAACTACTGACTTCATCTGAAGTTGCAGAACAAATTGGAGTGGCTATCAACACATTAAAAATGTGGCGAGCCAAGAACAAGCTTCCTAAATTTATTAGGTTAAATGGGAAGAAACTAGTCAGATATAAGCAATCCGATATTGATGATTTCATAGCAGCGTGTGTCTATAATACTGAGCACAATCTATGAAATCCTGTTCAGCGTCAGCCAAAAATTCATGGATGGAATTGGCTGCTAATATAAAACCAAATTACTTTGTTACTATTGCATTTAATCTGCCTATTAAGAGGTGCTTCAGCAACACCATATCAGCTGAACGATTTTATCGCGCACAACTTAAAAAGATCATAGGTAGATTGGACAAAAAATTGGTTGGCAAAAACTATTTGAAAGAATGCAGAAAGCAGTTTCGTTGTGAAGGGTTGGCAATCCCAGAGCACATAGCCAGTAATGGGCATTACCATATCTTACTTCGATATACCCGCTGTGATCTTGAGTCATTTAAAAAGGCACTGAGTATAGTTCTTAACGGACTGCATATGGATTTTGTAACTTACGATGTGCAGCTCATAGATGATTTAAAGCCACTCGAACGGTATTGTTTCAAAGAGTATAATAGCAGTCTGCACAATGACATCTCAACACGCTTTATCATTCTGAGCGAGTTCCACTCTACCTTATAGTTTGCAAATTCACATTTCTGTGCAACGCATGGCAATAAATTGCAATCGTCTACTTCTTTAATCTGCTTTATGCATTCATGAGGCAATCCTATAATATTGGCTATACATAAGGTTTCTAAGTAATATTTGTTATCGCCTATGGAGTTTAATTAAATGTATCCAGATTGGATTCAAATTTTTATCCCACTCACTCAGGATATATTTTATGCTGAATCGCTGGATTATGCGCTTGAATCAAATGACATTGAAAGTGATTTGAAAAAGGCTGGAATAACGGATTACAAACTGGTCAAAAAGCATGGTGGTTTTACTATGCATTGCGCGAAGGAATCATTAGGAAAAATCACGACTGTTCTTAATCTTGATCATAGAAAAATGCGCCATGAAGAGACTAATGCTTGGATGACCAAATAACACCCCTTCTATAAGTTACAGAGGTATTTAAACTCACATTTTCCGTAAAAATTCTTCGAGCGTCATACCCATTGCTGATGTAATCTTAAACATAGTCAACATGGTGGGGTTGCTTATACCAGATTCGATTTTGCCAATCGTTTGACGCGACAAGCCAGTTTTATCGGCTATCGCTTCATGACTCATACCGCACTTATTTCGTTCACTTTTTAGTGTTTTAATAAGTGCCTGTTGAAATTTTGCGTTCGCATCTTTCATGCGCTAAAAGTAGTGAATTGACAAAAATAATCGCCGCACTTATATTCACCGAGAATTAATTAGCATTGGTGGTGTTGTGGCGCAGTTATCTATCTCCAAAATCATACATCGTGGAGATGAAGTTATGATTTTGGAGAGCATCAAAAGTGAGTTGCAAAAGAATGGCCGCCTAAAAATTACACAGGATGAAAGGGGACTGTCATTGACGGATGGCTTCTTACTCAAATCCAACTTTTTACCATCATGGTCAAAGCCCAAAGTTAGAGAAAAGCTGATTGAAAGAAAGAAACGTTCTGGTCAGGAAGACAATCTTAGCAACCCCAATCTGGTAACGGTTTTTACACTGTATAATAAAGAAATCCATGATTTGCGTGGAGAAATCGAATTGACCTCAAATCCTGAAAAGGGAACGTGTTTTGTTGAAATGACCCTTGAGGTTAAAGATGTTAGAGGTTCATGGTGGTGGTTTTGGGCGCTCAGTCTTACTTTGGTAACAAGTGGTGTGGGACTAGGTTTTATTTTATACAGTTACATAACAGTTCCTAATACAACTGCACTTAAAGAACGCAGTACAACATTAATAAACTCTGTGTTGTCCAATGCCGCGAATAAATGTGAAGCGTTAGCCTAGCTAAAAATGCATCTAGGGATAAGAATCCTAAAATACTGCATCAGTTCTTCTAGATGACGGGTTGCTGATTTTGCATTAGCAGCTTGAAATACTGGGATATAGCTATTATCCTCCAAAGGGATGGAGAAAATAATGGATAACAATCTTTTAAAAGCAATTTATGAAACCAAAAGACAGCAATTGATTTTGGGATTCAACACGCCAGTTGTACGAGATAGCCTAAACGAGGCATACGTTTATGCATACTATCAACGCATGTTCCCATATTTTCATAATGAATTTGATGATGATATTGATCCATTTGCAGACGTTTATAACATCACTCCATCCTTAGTTAGAGAAGTTATTGAATATGCTGATAACGTTTGGATGGATAAAACCACCCCCAATTTATCATTCTACGATTATGAAAGTCATTTCGGAGGTCATCATACTCAACGGCACGAATTAATAGCCATTTTTCGTTACGCCAGCTTATCGGGAAGATTTGATAAAGTCTTCTTTAATGATTTACTAAAAAATGGTGACGCTCCCTGTGAAGCAAATGGTTTGAATGAGCCTTTGGAATCATCCGAAATTGGGCTATGAAAGTAGTTGCTTAATAGTAATTAAATCATCTAAGCAGATTCTATACATCTTGCTAATATCACTCTTGTCTACTCCAACCACATTGCTTGAATAAAACACATCATGGCGATCAATCATTTCCTGTAGTTTTTCGCGTATTTTTTTATTCTTTCTGAACATAGAATTTCCTTTGTATAATCTATCATACCTTTGTTGATGTGCAGGGGGAAGGTCACATATATCTATTTATGATTAAATAAAGACGCGAAAATGAACTCTGTATATTGATGTGATCTACGTTACTTATGGAAATTTACTAAAGATATATAAGCATGGCTTACTGACAGTGAGAGGAAGGGGATGCCTCAATAATCTACAATCGCAAAGCCAATATCTAGACAGATAAGAGGATATTCCTTCTTATCTGTCTAGATGATCCCGACCCTTAAGAATTTTTGGTACGCAATTGCTCAACAAGAGACAAAATATCTTTTGAGTACCACGCGGTGATATTGCGGCTGATTTTTATTCCCGCAGGGTAAATGCCCTGATTTATCCCACTCCACCACGTGGATTTACTTACTGGGATTAATTGGAGAACTTGCGGGAGACGGAGGAATCCTTGAGGTGCGTATGCGAATTTATCATTCATCTTATTTTGTCCTTTTTTATTATTAATTGGAGCTTTCACTCAAGGGGAATTATACAGTTTTTCAGCAAAAAAGTAAATCTAAAATGATATAAACAATTGTTTTATATTGAAATCATTGACACCCACCTAATACCCTAAGTAACAACTTTTATTGGTTTTTGCCTTTTTCAAATAACACGTCTAAATGATCTGCCCAGAACTGCATAATTTCTTTCCTTTCTGGTAGGTATTCGGCCTTGTTATAAATCTTTCTAACCGAGTTGGGGTCAGTGTGAGACATCTGCGCTTCTATTGCATCTGACCTCTTGCCTAATTCATTTAGAATTGTTGAAGCCGTATGCCTGAAGCCATGTAGTGTAATGCTCTTTTCTTTATAGTAGGACTTGGCCTTTGTGAGGATTGTAACGTCACTGATTGGCTTTGATTTATTCTGAGGACTAGGGAATAGGTATTCGCTATCGCCACAGAGTTGCTTCAATTCAGTCAGAATATTTAGCGCCTGACTCGACAAAGGAACGATAAGATTCTTCTTAAGTTTCATACGCTCTTTAGGAATTACTAGTATTTGCTCGCTAACCTTGACCTCATCCCATTTTGCTTTTCTCAATTCCGCATGACGTGTAAAAAACAACAAAAACAATTTTACAGCTAAACGACTTACGGCTTTTTCATTATCTGAGTATAATGCATAAACAAACTGCTCTAGTTCCTTTTCACTCATGTATGCATGGTTTTCTGATTCTGGAGCTTTAAAAACCTTTGATAATCCTGCTGCGACATTGGCTTCGCAATATCCAGATATAATTGCATACTCAAATATTTGCGTGCAGCTTTGGCAAGCACGGTTTGCTACGTTCTTTGCACCGCGATTATATATCTTGTCTATAATATCCCTTATTACTACACGCTTGATATCAGCTATTGGGATATCACCTATCTGAGGAAAGAAATCCTTATTCAATCTCTGTAAAATCCTTTTTCGATGTGCAGGAACCCAATCTTGTTTTAACATCCATTCATCTGCGACTTCACGAAATATGTATTGCCTTTCTGCTTTATTCTCAGCCTTAATTAATGCTGGATCATCTCCTGCTTTTATCATAGCCCGTTGCTCAGCTAATATTTTTCTAGCCAAATCTAAATTGATACAATCGGCAGCTTTACCGTACTGCCCAATAGTGCTGATCTTCGCTTTACCATTTATTATATAACGATGCTGAAAAGTCTTGGTTCCGCTTGGTCTGATAAGCACCACCAATCCCTTTCCATCATGGAGTTTATAGATTTTCGCTCTAGGCTTGGCCTTGAGAATTTCAGTATCCGTGAGTTGCTTAGTAGTTTTGGGCATGTGATATCCATTTTAATACCCTATACTATACCCTATAAATATCCAGATTTCATCACATTTCGTTGGACACCGCCGCACACACATTCATAATTAATGCATGATATATAATGATAAATTATCCTAAAATGCATTGGGCTGGATTGAGATTTGGTAGCGGAGGAGGGATTTGAACCCCCGACACGCGGATTATGATTCCGCTGCTCTAACCAACTGAGCTACTCCGCCACGCCAGAAAGAAGCTGAAACTAGCCATTTCGCGTCGCCTGTCAAGGAGAATGACGCATAGGCACTTACCCTATGATCAGCCTCTCTTTTTCACACAAACTTCATATTTCTTAAGTGGAAGTGGACGCGGGGGCCGGATATAGTGCTGATTGGAGATGGTTATGACAACTGCTACAATAGATAATGTACCCCGGATTATTGCCTGGCTGAATGTTGAGCGCGGCTTGCGTGGCGAAGCACCTGTTGATTACGCCGCCCTTACTCACACGCAAGGACAAAGCTTTTCAGGTCAACAAGCGGTGACTCAGGGACTCGCATCAGCCAAGGAGCTATATGCCGCTTTGGCCGACCAAGCCAAGGCACGCATGCAAGCGGTTGTGACCGACTGGCTGTCACTCGAAATGCAAGCCCTTCAACGCAAAACCAATCCCGCCGCCGCCATCACCCCCCTTTCCAGTGAACCGGCGCAGCTGTGGCTTGCCGCCCCAAACCCTGATGAGCCACCTGCTATTGCCGCATCGGTTGCGGCGGCTAATATGGCTGATGTGATCGTGCGTGCAGCTGTTGCACAACCTGCAATGAGCGATGCCGATATAGAAATCATGGATAGAGGGATTAAAAGCGCGCAGGCGATTCTGCACAGCTTAACGGGAGTTCAACCACAAGGCCCCGAAGAAATGGCAGGATTCAAGGCCATTCTGACGGAAGCGGTTATCTTGGCCACGAAAAAAGCTGCCATGCCCGCAAATGATGTTGGTCAGTATCTCGCTGTACGGGGTGGTGAAATTGACCGACAGATTGGTGCGATGCGCTCGATTGCTGCTGCTACACGTCCCGTGCCGCCCGAACAAGGCCGCTAAATTGCGCTTTCGAGCGCTGTTTTCAGCTCATAAATAAACCGACTTTTTTCTTCATCTGCATAATATTCACGGTTACCGCCCCAGACGGGGTTGGGCCATGCGCTGTCAGCAGCGTAACGGCCAATCAAATGGATGTGTAGTTGCTTCACCTGATTACCCAATGCCGCGATGTTCAGCTTGTCGGGGGTTACGATGGCCTGAAAGATATGGCTGCAAATGGCGATTTCGTCGGATAGCTGATGCTGGTCGGCGCGGTCGAGGTCAATCCATTCGCTGGCGCCTTCGCGTTTGGGCACCAATATGAGCCATGGGAACAACTTATTATCCATCAGGCGAATTTCGCATAGCGGGTAATCGGTAACGGCGAAAGTGTCACGCTCCAAAACCGTA
Source organism: Alphaproteobacteria bacterium UBA6178 (assembly GCA_002422205.1). Lineage (GTDB taxonomy): Bacteria > Pseudomonadota > Alphaproteobacteria > Rickettsiales > UBA3002 > UBA6178. The sequence continues at coordinate 28,924 of DITS01000031.1, read as the reverse complement.
TCGAGATGCCACGCCATATTATTTGCCGAACACGCGGTTGAAAATCGTGTCGATATGTTTGGTGTGGTAGGTCAGATCGAACAATGCTTCTATTTCCTTGTCGGTCATGGATGCTTTAACTTTTTTGTCCTTTTTCAGCTCGGTGAGGAAGTCTTTGCCCTCTTCCCATACTTTCATGGCGTTGCGTTGCACCAGCGCGTAGGATTCTTCGCGGCTGAGCCCTTTTTGCGTTAGGGCGAGCATGACGCGCTGGGAAAATACCAGGCCGCTAAGCTGGTTGAGGTTACGTTGCATGTTCTTGGGGTATACCACCAGCTTGTCGATCAGGCCGGTTAGTCGCACCAGCGCGAAATCGAGTGTGACGGTTGCATCGGGGGCAATGCCGCGCTCGACGGAGGAGTGGGATATGTCGCGTTCATGCCATAGCGCCACATTTTCCAGCGCGGGAGTGACGGTGGCTCGCACCAGCCGCGCCAGCCCGCAGAGATTTTCTGATAATACCGGATTGCGCTTATGCGGCATGGCCGAGCTGCCTTTTTGGCCTTTGCTGAAGAATTCTTCGGCTTCGAGCACTTCGGTGCGTTGCAAATGACGGATTTCGGTTGCGATATTTTCGATGGAGCTGGCGATGACGCCAAGCGTGGCGAAAAACATGGCGTGGCGGTCACGCGGGATGATTTGGGTGGATACCGGCTCGATAGTGAGGCCCATTTTGTCGGCCACATGCGCTTCGACTGACGGGTCGATATTAGCAAAGGTGCCGACAGCGCCGGAAATCGCGCAGGTGGCGATGTCCTTTTTGGCGGCTTTGAGGCGTTTGGTGCTGCGTTCCATTTCGGCGTACCAGCGGGCAAATTTGAGGCCCATGGTCACCGGCTCGGCATGAATACCGTGGCTGCGGCCCATGCACACCATGTCTTTGGTCTCATACGCGCGGGTTTTGAGTGCGCCGAGGAGTTTTTTCATATCCGCCAGCAGCAAATCGGCAGCGCGTGATAATTGCACGGCGAAGCAAGTATCGAGTACGTCGGAGCTGGTCATCCCCTGATGCAGGAAACGTGCCTCCTCGCCCACTTCTTCGGCGACAAAAGTGAGGAAGGCAATGACATCATGCTTGGTGACATGTTCGATTTCGTCGATGCGGGCGATGGCGCGATCGTCAAAATAGTCGGGCCCATGTTTCCAGATGGCTTTAGCCGCCGCCTTGGGTACCACACCGAGGGCCGCCATGGCGTCGCAGGCATGCGCCTCGATTTCGAACATGATGCGGAATTTGGTGGAAGGTGACCAGATGTCGGCCATTTCTTTGCGGGTGTAACGTGGGATCATGATTTTCCGTGTATATATGCGGTGTTAACAATGCACCTTATAGTAACATGGTGTTTATAATATAAGGGTGATGTTTATGTTATAGAGTGATGCGCCCGCCAGACAAGCAAATCTTTGGATTGATAACTCAGGACGTAGATACTGGAAGAGCGACGATATTTTATGCCAATGCAGGGGAATCGGCCTTAGTCGCTTCATTTTTCTTTGCGGCAGTCGCTTCGAGCGCACGTTGCAGATTGCCGCCACTGATGGAGTCTTCACCCTTTTTATCGCCCGTGGTCACACCGTTTTCTTTCAGTGCGGTGCGGATAGCTTTTACGTCGTCTGTTGGGGTTGAGACGTCCGCCTTTGATTTTTCTGAACTGATACGAATCTTCGTGCCCATATCCAGATTATATTGCGCGACGAGCGCCTTGAATGCTGGATCAGGATTCTGGTATAACGTTACTGACGCAGGGGTTGGTGATTCTGGCGGAGCGGTGCCGGTTGTCGGCGGAGTGCCTGTTGCGGGAGCGGGCGTTGCGGGAGCGGGCGTTGCGGGGGGCTGTACAGCGGGAGTGGGTTTCCATTGGGCTTTAATACTCTCAAGCGACGCATCGATATCAACGCCGCTTATATTTTTAGCGATCTGCCCTAAATCGGCATAGCCTACGACGATACCTGCAGCGCCACGATGATTGTTCACACTATAAGAGCGATTGACTACCATGTCGCTTTCATTGCCTGCGGTGTAATGAATCTGGCCATTCTCCACTTTGGTTACCATGCCCACATGGTAGCCGCTATTATTCGCGGATACGCTGAAAAACACAACATCACCCGGCTTGGGCAGCTTGCCTGATGATGGCGTAAAATAAGCGCCTTGCTTTTCAGCAATATGCTTATAGTAAGCAGCTGAAAGACGGCCAGTTGATACCCCGTCATTTTCGCCGGTGGTTAATGGTTTGCCTGTGGCTTGCTCAAAAGCAGTATCGATTATTTTATCAACATAGCCGCCGCACCATGGGTCTCCGGTGTAGCCATTCACCCATTTCACCAAATCGCCACCGTTTGTGCCTACTTCTCTCATGCCTTCGAATCGAGTGGCGAGTTCGACGATAGCACCGCGAAGCGTTGATCCTTCCAGTGGTTTGGCAATTTTAGCTTTTAAATTTTCGTCGGATAATGTGGTGTGGTCGGTGACACCGCCCGCACCTGTGCTTCGGCTATCGTTTCCATGTTGTATTGTCTCACCGGGATTAACAACCGCATCCATGATTTGTTTGGCAAGCTCGGGATGACCTGCTGCGTGTGCCATCAGCGCCAATATCAGCGCGCCAAAGAAATCAAGATCACCCAGACCTGCAGCACGGTTCATATCAATCGCGTGTTCACGTGCGTTTTGCACGGCTCGCTCTTCAGCTTCTTTAATGGCCGAATCGGCCATGCTTTTGAGGTCGGTCCTTTGTTCAGGTGTTAGCCCGTCATAGATTTCGCCAGCGGCTTTCAGCAGTTTTTTGCTTTCATCGCCGATTTTCGCTTTGTCCAGATCGTACCAGTTGTCACCATCGCGTATAATTTTACGCCCTTCAAATGCCTTCGCCTTTTCTTTGTCGTCTAACGCTTCAATGCGCGCGCGCTCTTCCTGTGGCACCAGTCCCCGTTCTTGCTCGAGCTTGGTCATGTCAATGCCTGCAGCGGATAGTTGCTGAGGGGTTATTCTGAGCTGGCTAACCATTGTGAGGGCAGTTTTTTGCGTGGTGAATGCATCGCGGCCTGTTTGTGCGGCTAGATCATTGATTGTGGTTTCCACCGACACGTCGAATTTATCATATAGCGCACGGGCTTGCTTGACGGTGCTGATTTCGGTTACACTTGGCTCGAAGGGCAGCACATCGCCCAGCTCCCATAATTTGGCTTCTGCGTTGACGCGGTTGGTCCAGCCAGCGCCAAACGTAGCCCATTGATCGGGCCCAAGCCCTTTGTAATATGTAATCCGCGCTTCAGCGAATGTTTTAGAGAATTTTTCCGCACCATGCACTTTGACATATTCATTGATGGCTGAGACGGCTTGCTCGTTGGTGGTGATTGGCTTGTCCATCGCATCGCTGATGATTTCCAGATATTTGCCACTCATCACCCCTGCACTGACCACTTGCGCCATGGTGCCCAGATGTTCGATTTTGTCGAATCCGCGTGATCTAATATAGGAGGTTTCGTATATTTGTTTTGCCTGCTCCTGCGTTAGAGAGGCCATCGGACCGTTATAACCGTGAGCGCGCGCTGTTGCGCTGGTGATCCCATACATGGTTTCACCCCCTTTGTCTCGGGCATGGTTGGCATAGCCACCTTCTGCCTTCATCACGGCTGCCAGAACTGTTTCAATTCTCTTGTCGGTCATAGCTTAAGCATTTCTCCTCACTCTTACATAGTAAGGCAGAAGCATGACGATTTTATGACGGTTTGGTGGTTATTGTGGCTTTTTTTAGGGTCACCAGAATGCTAGTACTCAACCGGCACGGGGTCGAGCGAGCGCCATAAAAACCAGGTGGCAACGCTGCGATAGGGTTTCCATTTAGCGGCAATATCGAGATACGCGCCGCGCGACATGCGCTCTCCCGCGTTATAATGGCGCTCAATGCCACGTTGCAGACCGATATCATCCAGCGGCAGCACATCGGGCCTAAGCAAATGAAACATAAGAAACATTTCAGCCGTCCAACGGCCTATTCCCTTGATCGAGGTAAGCTCGGCGATGACCTCTTCGTCACTTTTGGATTTGAAATAGTCTTTCGTAATGGCATTGCTATCAAAAAAACTGGAAATCTCTTTGATATACAGCACTTTTTGACGCGAGAGGCCACAGGCGCGCAAGGTGTCATCCTCGCAAGCCAGAATAAGAGCGGGGGAAAATTCCGGCATGGCTGTAACAAATTGATTCCATACGCTTTCTGCCGCTTTAACGGATATTTGCTGGCCGATGATCGAGCGTAGCAAGGTGTGCAGCGCGTCGCCGCGGCTTTGCATGGCTTCGCCTTTGAACTGGCGGCATAAATTGGCCATGACCGGATCGGCCTTGGTTAACATATCTACGGCTTTGGGCCAATATGGCGGGGTTTCGTGCATGGGAAGGCTCTGGTGTGATTACGTCTTGTATGATCGGTGATTCGCTTTTATAGAACTACAGAGCACATCAATGCACAAGATATTCTATGGAGGAGCCATGAGCAGCGTGACCAAACTGAATAACAGCACCCGTACCGAGACCGACACATTCGGCCCATTAGAAGTGGCGAATGACCGTTATTGGGGTGCGCAAACCGAGCGCTCGCTGATGAATTTCAAAATCGGCACCGAGACCATGCCGATTCCGCTGGTGCGGGCGTTGGGTGTGTTGAAGCGCTGCGCAGCAACGGTGAATATGCAGTTGGGCGTGCTCGATAAAAAACTGGGTGATGCGATGGTGAGCGCGGCGACAGAAGTAATGGATGGCAAGCTGAATGAACATTTTCCGCTGGTGGTATGGCAGACGGGCTCCGGCACACAAACCAATATGAACGCCAATGAGGTGATTTCCAACCGTGCGATTGAAATGCTGGGCGGTGAGTTGGGCAGCAAAAAGCCGGTGCATCCGAATGATCATGTGAATATGGGACAATCATCAAACGATACCTTCCCTACCGCCATGCATATTGCAGCGGTGGAGGAAATTCATCACCGCCTGATTCCGGCGCTTAAGCATTTGCACGATGCGCTGGATGCAAAGGCAAAGTCGTTTGATGATATTATTAAAATTGGCCGCACCCATTTGCAGGATGCGACGCCGCTGACACTAGGTCAGGAATTTTCGGGCTATGTGACGCAGGTGGCGTATGGCATAGCGCGGATGGAGGCGGTGTTGCCGCGCTTATATATGCTGGCGCAGGGCGGCACGGCGGTGGGTACCGGCATTAATGCCAAAAAAGGTTTTGCCGAAGCCTTTGCCAAGGAAGTGGCCCGTGTGACTAAGCTGCCTTTCATTACGGCGCCTAATAAATTTGAAGCGCTGGCGGCGCATGACGCATTGGTCGAAGCATCGGGCGCGCTGAATGTACTGGCCGTATCGCTGATGAAAATTGCTAATGATATTCGCCTGCTGGGCTCTGGCCCACGCTGTGGCTTGGGTGAGTTGCAATTGCCGGAGAATGAGCCGGGCTCTTCGATTATGCCGGGCAAAGTCAACCCCACGCAGTGCGAGGCGCTGACCATGGTGTGCGCGCAGGTGATGGGAAATCATGTCGGTGTGAGCGTGGCTGGCTCCAACGGACATTTCGAGCTGAATGTGTTTAAGCCCGTAATTATTTATAATGTGCTGCAATCGATTCGTCTGATTGCCGATGCGGCGATGAGCTTTACCGATAATTGCGTGGTCGGGATTGAAGCGAATCGCGCGCGCATCGAGCAATTACGCGATGAATCGCTGATGCTGGTGACAGCGCTGAATCCGCATATCGGGTATGATAATGCAGCGAAAATTGCCAAAAAAGCGCATAAAGAGGGTACCACCTTGCTGGCGTCAGCTTTGTCACTGGGTTTGCTGAGCGAGGAGCAATTTAAGGAATGGGTGCGCCCCGAAGATATGATCGGGCCGAAGGACTAGCCTAGAAACGACGCCACGGGCTGGTGTGCGGCAGGATAATGTCGATATTGGCCTGCACGCCTTCGTTCCAATCCTCGCCATGGCGGGGGCTTACCTTCATCATGAGTGGTGGCTGATTGATAGCTTTGACGTTCTTTAGCTTCGCATCTTCTTCGTTGCGGCGGTCGCCTTCAAAATAAAGGCTGGTATCCCACGCGCGTTTAAAATCGGGATGGGTGATGCGGATATTGAAATGCGGGGCGCGCTTAATAGTGACATGATAGCTATTACCGTTGCTGCCAGTGCGACGCTCGCGCCATTCATAAGGGCCTGGATAGAGGGTTACGAACATAAACTCGCCCAGATTATCGCTATAGGTACGACCGCCACCTGCAAATACCGGATCAGGTGTTGCCAGTGCTGCTTTGGTAGCAAACTGGTATTTGCCCTGAGGGTTGGCTTGCCATAGCTCAATTTTGGCATCGGATACCGGCACGCAGTTGGCATCAAACACGCGGGCGAATAGATAGACCTTCTGCCCCTCTGCCAATACGGCCTTGCCGGGTGGAATGGCGATTTTGTTTGAGGACATAATGCTATTATAGCCCGGATATTTTGTAGTGCCGATAGCGGGTGTAATTTTGCAATCCGGCTTAATGTAACGATCCATTATTTCTGATTGTGCCGATGCCGTTGCGGGCACAATCAGCATTACCCCCATAATCAGATGAAAGAATGGATATGCCAATGCGCGCATTTATGCTGATTTCCTTATATCTTCGCGGATTTCCTCGCCCAGAAGCGCCGCTTGCTCCATCAGTTGATTGGAAATTTGCAACGCATCATGCGCTGTAGCGACACCGTTACCGCTTACTTCTGAAATGCCAATTTTGGCTATGGATTCTGCCACTTCCTGTGTGCCACCGGCAGCCTGCTGAATATTGCGGCTGATTTCGTTGGTGGCGGCACTTTGCTCTTCGACTGCGGCTGCGATGGCGGTGGAAATCTCGCTCATCTGGCGGATGGTGTTGCCGATTTCGTGAATGGCCTTCACGGCTGAGCCGGTGGAGGATTGAATCATCCCGATTTGCTGCGAAATTTCTTCGGTGGCTTTGGCGGTTTGATCGGCGAGGCTTTTCACCTCCGATGCGACCACCGCAAAGCCACGCCCTGCCTCGCCTGCACGGGCGGCCTCGATAGTGGCGTTGAGTGCCAGCAAGTTGGTTTGGCCCGCAATATCGGTGATGAGTTTGACCACATCGCCGATTTTATCAGAAGCTTTGTTGAGCCCGCCCATGATTACATCGCTACGTTTGGCGTGCTCGACGGCGGCTTCGGCGATACGGCTGGATTCACTCACCCGTGCGCTGATTTCGCTGATGGAGTAGCTCAACTCTTCGGCGGCGGCGGCTACGGTTTCGACATTGTGGCGCGCGGCTTGCGCAGCTTCGATGATAGCGGAGCGGTCGCCGCCATCGCCAATTTTGTTTGTCTCCAGCACACCTACCAATTCGGAGGCCACATTTTGCATGCGCGTTGCCAGTTCGGTGATTTTACCAATCCCTGTATTTAAATTGGCATAATCTGCCAAGGTGCTCAGCTGTGCGACAGGCAGTGTTACTTCGGGCGCGCTGGCTGGCGCGGCGCTTTCTTTCATCAGCGTCATTAAAGGTGAATTGCCAATTTTATTGTAATATTGGCTGTCTTCTTCGTCTTCGATGATGGCATTATCGGGGCGGATTAGCAGATCAATGATATCGAGCAGGTTATTAAGCCGGTGCTGCATGATGCCGATTTGGTCTTTAGTGCCAGCGGGATTAACGCGGCGATCCAGATTGCCTTTGATTACCAGCCCGATCGTTAAGCTTATTTCCTGCACCATCAGTCGCACCTGCCCTAGCGATGCCAACGAGAATAACACACAAAGAGACGTGATCACCGCATGGCCCAAAATCCAGGGCCGCAGGTCGATGTCGCCTAACAGCGGCACGATGATAATCGCAATGGAGGATACCAGCGCGATCAGCAATAATACCATAATTTTATTTAAGCTTAGCGGCTTCATATTAACACTCCCTGTGCAATCTTGTTCTTATATGGCTCTTTTACTATTATTTTTTGCTTTTTGCCAGATCAATCACATGATCGATCACGGCTTTTATCCCTTTGGCTATTTCGGATATGCGATCTTCGCGCATATAGGCAGAGCAGCTGGCAATGCGGTTTTTTTCGTCCCATACCACTTCGGCAGAGCCGGCATTGACGTGCGTGCAGCCCACCTCGGTGATAACCGCAGCGGTGGATTCATCGTCACCGATGGTAAGCTGGGCTCCGCTGTTTTTTAATGCCAGCGACAGCACCGCAGGGGTAATGCAAATCGCACCTATGGGTTTTTGCTGTGCATGAAAGCGTATCATGGCATTGGCAAAGTCAGGCAACAAGGTTGCATTTTTCCCATTGCTTGCCAGATCGGACAGATTTTTGGCTACGCCATAGCCGCCGGGTATGATCAGGGCGTCGAAATCATCGGCGCGTAATTGTGCCAGATCCTGAATGCTGCTGCGGGCGATACGAGCCGATTCGACTAATACATTGCGGGTTTCGTATACTTCTTGCTGGGTTAAATGATTGATCACATGATGTTGATTGATATCGGGTGCGAATACGGTCACATTCGTTTCGCGCTCATCCAGATAAAGTAATGCGAGTACGGATTCGCGGATTTCTGCGCCATCGAGATAGCCGCAGCCCGATAAGATAACGGCAACTTCGGTCATCTGTTATCCTCCTGTTCGATTAATCTGCGAGGAGACTAGCCGTGACGCCATCAATTGCCAAGCTTAGAGTGGAGATCAGTGGATTGTTACGCCCTGAGGGGCACCGGATTCGTGTTTAAAATGCTCCTGCCATGCCGCATCCGCTGCAGGATTGGCTTTTGCTGTTTTTTCGGCGGTGGATTTTTTGATTACCCCCTGCCCTTGCGTATCGGCCACTTTCGTTTCGGGCGATTTTTCTTTTTCTGCCTGTTCTGCGGCTTCTTTTTCGCGCTGCTCCCGCAGGGCTTCTTCTTGTTCGACTTGCTCAATCTTGCGATTGGTGGGCGGATGCATGATTTGCTCGCGGATATCGGACAGACCACCGGTCATTTCGGGCAGGCTGAGGGATGAAATACCATCGATAAAGCGGTAAATTGCCTTATCCATTAAGGGACGGTCCCAGCGCAGAGCGGTTTCTGCTTTGGCAATCATGTAGGGGGTATAGCTTAGCGACGCGTTGGTCCAGTCATGCACGAATTGTTTATTGATCCTTTTATTTTCACGCTGCGCGATGCCCACGCTTTTGAGCCCTTTGAATAAGACATCGCCCGTTTTATAGCAGATACTACCAAAGGGTGCGATACCCGCATCGAATGCGCCGCGTGTGTGTTCTTGGGCGAATGGGTCAAATCCATAGCCGATTTCGGAATGTGGCAGTGGCCGTCCGTTTAGGTTCAGCACGTCATTGGGATGCAATGTATAGCCTGATGCGGAGTAAAATTCGGGGTTACTATCGGCGAATGAATAGGGCGAGCCGTTCGGCATCTGGACAACACCGCCCTGCATACGGTCATGCGGGTCCAGATAGATGCCTACCCCTTTATATTTGGTCTGTGGTGTGCGGGTTATCCAGAAAAATGGCACCGCTGGTGTCATGTAAATGGCGGATTTTATAAAGCTTTTAGCCACATAGCGAATGCCTTTACCTGCCCAGTCAACCGGGGTGTGTAGCGGATCGAAATGAGTAGGCAGGATTGACTCTTTTTTACCTTCCTCCTTATGTTTGGTCAGGCCAGTGAACTTATCTGCCAACGTATCATATAAATCGCGATACATAAGGGTGTACCAGTTATACAGTGTAAAGCGGCCCTGCAAATCTATGGCACCAGCTTTGGAATAGCTATCGGTGATACGCCCTTCTCTGTCTACGAGCCAGCTACCGCCATTGAGGCCGCGATCGGAGGTAAATTTGAACCCCGGATAAAGATTGTTGATTGCTTGCCGCTGATATTTCATCTGGAAGACATAAGGCAACGCTGCTGCCCAGTCTTCGCCTTGGTTTTTACTGAAAATTTTCCAGGCTTCAGCCGCTAATTCTTTGCCAAGCTCTTTGCCATCAATATGCCCGTCTTTGAGCCATTTTTTATCTACATTGGGATCGATGGTGGTGGCAATATAACGGCCAGTGGCGTCGCCAACGCTACCCATAGCAAAGTCAAAAGACATCGCAGTTACCTCGGCACCAATACTGCGGCCCATGTGACCAAAGGGGTTTGCAAAGCTATTCTTGCGGCGGAACCACAGCGCGTTTTCCACCATTTTGTCTGCTTCTGCTACCGGAGCGATTTTTCGGATATAAAATTCGATGGGCACACCATAGGCGGTATCAAAAAATTTGGCGACGTAGCGCAGCGGATATTTTGCAAAGCTGCCAAGGTTTTCCATGTCCTTATCGTATCCACGCAGCTGGTTGGGAATGGCGTGGTTTGCGAAGGTATAGAAGGTGGCACCTAAAATACCACGTGAGAATAAACGAATGCAGGTACGGCCACCAAAATAGCTACTCCAGTTGGTTTTGGTATCACCATCGGGCATATCGAATGCCGAGCCAAACAAATAGCTGCCATAGCTTTCCGCCTCATCATGGCGATTGAGCGTATTTTTCCCCTGCTCATAGCCGACAAAGGCAGTGAACGGAGAATAATGCAGCGGTTTTTTTTCGTCTGTCATGTTCTGTACGTGTCTGTGTCATAGACGTGATACTCCACGCCTACCCTATAGTTATACCAATTATCTGAGTGGCTTAATGTGAAGCTTTTATGACAAAAGCAGCCCGACCAACGGAGGTTTAACGATTTTTTTGCGCTGCGATATGTTGCAATTTGATGAAGATTGCGTGGATTTCGGCCTATTGTTTTGCCGCCAGCACCGGTTGAGTGCTAGTGTGAGCCTAAAATATTCTGCCTATTAAAGGCTGGAAATCAGGAACGATATGCTACCTAGCGGCACAGAACAGATTCTGAATAAGCGTGTTTTACCAGTGGCTGACTGGTTTGCCGAGAATGCCTATATTGCGCCGGGATTGCATCGCTTCATGACAGCGCTTGGCCTGATGAGCGGGCTGATGGCGGGCCGCTATGTAATGGATATTCTGGTGGGTACCGATCGCAATGGCGAGATTACCGATAAAAACAAGCTTCCCCCTCCGCTACAACCTTATCATGGCATTTTTTATTATAATAAATTCGATGACAGCCCTCATGCCAAGTGGCAGAAAGTTATCGATCATTGCGCGCCCGCAATTGTAGGTGCCGCGGGTGCGATGATTGGCAGCGCGTATTTTTTCCGCGCGTTGCACCCCGCTGCGAAAAAGCTGACGCAAGAGCTGGCCAGTGGCAAAAGCGAGCTCTATATGCAGCAGGCTGATTATATGGCCAATATGGTGCAATCCAAATATTATAACCGGTTGGCTGGGCTAAATTTTACGCTGGGTAGCACCACAGGGATGCATTTATTCCCCAATCCCTTCAATACCATGGGCAGCGCTATTCGTTTTCAGTTGGGGGCGGGTAAGAAGCCTATGTTTCCGGGCTTATTCGGCTTAACGGGCAATCGCGGCACGCAATCAATGAATCTCTATCATTCCCTGCAGGATATGATGAGCTGGGCGGAGAATAACATTGCCCATTACGGCGGTACCGAATGGTACAAGGAAAATAATGCACTGTTTAAGAAGGCGCGCAATGCCTTGCAAAACTTCAAAGATATTACGCCCGAGCAAGCGGCTGAGTTTGAGCAATATATATTAAGCAATGTACAAAAACTGGAGCAAACCGCGCAGCGTGTCAGCCGCGAGTATGGCAATAGTGCGGGTAATGCATTGTTGGCAGAGCTTAAAAAAGACGAAGAATTTACCTCCACCCTGCAGCAGGCATTTTGGAGTAATGGGCTGGAGAATAAATTTATCGAGATGGGATTACTCGATCCGCATCATCCGGAGAAAAGCAAGGTGCTGTTTGGCGATAATGGCATTATCAGTGGTTTTGCTAAAATTCTGGGTGATGGTAAAGAGGTGGAACGAGTGGAGCAGCAATGGCGCGATGCGTTTCAGGCACGCCATGAAACCGGCAAGGCGGAGATTAAGCGCTATCATCAGGGCATCCCCTTGTTTATGGACCATGTGGTGCTGGCAAGTATTGGGGTGGTGGCTGCCAGCCTTGCGACGCTCGGGGTTATTGGCAGCGCCACCGCACATGCCAAGCCGAAGCCTCACGATATGAACGAGATTCGGCCCGCCAATGTACCACGGCATGAAGCGGCACGGCTGGCGCATTTAAATCAGGAAGCGCCAACGGGAATTAATGCCAAGCCGCTGGATGCGCTCAATTGGCTGAGTAACGTGCTGGTGGTTCCCCCCAGCCTGCACCGCTTTATGAATGCGGCGTCGCTGAGTACATTTTTATATGGCGGTATGCAGCTTTCAAATTCACTGGCAGGACGGGGGTTGCGGGGCGAAATTCTATCGAAGGAGCAAGTATGGTTCCCGATGCTACATAACACTATGGAATATGTGTGGAAATCGGGCCATACCGCAGATCGGTGGAAATATGTGGCACATCAGCTATTGCCGGTGGCTGTGGGTGCCTGCGGTACGTATACCGGTAGCCGGTTGTTTTTCAAAGACCGTATCACGCAGGCCAAGCAAGCTGAATATCTGGAAGATTATACCGACAAAATTTCTTTGGATGAATCTGAGATTTATGCGCGTGGGGCGGGTGTTACGTCTATTTTAAATACCGGCTCCGGTGTGCATTTGCTGCCCTTAATCAGCTATAGTAGCAATTTGCAAAACCGCTTTTTGATGGCACAGGGCCAGCAGGTGGCCACTCCCGGGCTGGGCGGTGTGTGGTCAGGCAATCCCTCCACCTATCCGTTTCATATTAAAAAATTATTGGATATGACGATTCAGTATGCGGTACATAATCCGGGCGAGTTTCCGCAGGAATTTGATAAGATGGCCCATGCGGTGATTGCCAAGCTTTACCCTACTCTACCTGCCGATGAGATGAAGGCTAAAGAAGATGCCTTTGTGGATGAGCTCTATGCGGTCAGGGATAAATACTGGCGTCGTGGTGGCATTCCCATCGAGGATAAGGAAGCCTGTAAGAAGGAACTGACAGAGCATTTCCGCAAAGAAGGGTTTGAGAAGACGCTGGTGAAAATCGGATTAGATCCGCTGAAGGCCAACCTGGATCACAACGGCATGAGCGGTTGGATAGCCAAAAGCTTAGGCGCATCAAGTGATATCAAGCAAGATATCAAGGCATATCGCGAAAAAGCTGCGCAAAGACTGGCGGCGCTGGCTCCCGAGAATCACATCCATGCACCGGCACAAAGCATGCAGCTTGCAACAGCGCCTCATCAGGAGCGCTGATTTTTCGTTGTTTTTAGTTATTTTTCTCTTGCAAAGATGGGGGAGTAAGGGTACAAGCCGCCCACGCTTCGTTTGGAGCGAATTCACACATGTATGCGGCAGTTTCCCTGCCATCCGGTGCCAGTAATGGCCATCATACATGGAGGTTTAACCGGTAAAAGAAGGAGACTGATATGTCTTTACCGCAATTTTCTATGCGCGAGCTGATTGATGCTGGCGTTCATTTCGGCCATAAAACCAAGCGCTGGAATCCCCGTATGGCACCCTATATCTATGGGGAGCGTAACAATGTGCATATTATCGATCTGCAAAAAACCGTGCCGATGCTGCATCGTGCGCTGGCTGTAACGCGCGATGTTGCGGGTAAAAATGGCCGTATTTTGTTTGTCGGCACCAAACGTCAGGCGTCTGATGTGGTGGCAGAAGCCGCTAAGCGCTGCGGCCAGTATTACATTAACCAGCGCTGGCTGGGCGGTATGCTGACCAACTGGAAAACCATCCAGAATTCTATTCGTCAGTTGAAAAAGATTGAAGAAACACTCAATTCCAACCGCGTGGGCTTCACGAAAAAGGAATTGCTGAGCCTGCAACGCCAGCATGAAAAGCTGGAGCGTTCGCTGGGTGGTATTCGCGAGATGGGCGGCCAGCCTGATCTGGTATTCATCATTGATACCACCCGCGAAGATTTGGCAGTAAAAGAAGCGCAAAAGCTTGGTATTCCGATTGTCGCCATTATTGATACTAACGCATCGGTAGATGGCATTGATTATCCGATTCCTGGCAATGATGATGCAACCCGCGCGATTACGCTTTATTGCCAGCTGATTTCCGATGCAGCCCTCAGCGGTTTGCAGGATGTTCTCTCCCGCGAGGATTTTGACGCTGGTGAAGCCGAAGAAGTGCCCTCAGAGTTGATGCCTGAAGAAGCGGAAGGCGAAGCGGATGCTGGTTCTAAATCGAAAGCGACCACCAAAAAAGCAGCTTACGCTGAAGCCGCTAAAAAGGCCGCTAAGAAAAAAGAAGCCACCGCGGCTGTTGATAAAGTGAAAGAGGAATCTGCATCGGACGAGTCGCCGGAAGCGGATGAGAAAATCGCTTAATTTTTTTGAATCACTAAAAATAAGGAACTGTCTGATGAGTATTTCACCAGCAATGATTAAAGAGCTGCGCGAAAAAACCGGCGCAGGGATGATGGACTGTAAAAAAGCGCTCACCGAAAATAATGGTGACATGGATGCTGCCATTGACTGGCTGCGTACCAAAGGTCTGGCGCAAGCGGCTAAAAAGTCCGGTCGTATCGCTGCGGAAGGGCTTGTGGCTTTTGCTTCGGCAAATGGCAAAGGTGCGCTGATCGAGCTGAATTCCGAAACCGATTTCGTGGCGCGTAACGATAAGTTTCAGGATCTGGCCGAAAATATTGCCAAAGCAGCATTGAATGCCAATGGCGATGTTGAAAAGCTGAAAACGCTGGATTGCGGCGGTAAACCGGTTGAAACAGCCATTACCGAAGCGATTGCAACGATCGGCGAGCACATGAATCTGCGTCGCACATCGATGCTGAGTGTGTCGAATGGGATTGTGGCTTGCTACATTCACAGCGCTGTGAAGCCCGGCATGGGTAAAATCGGCGTGCTTGTTGCGCTGGAATCCGAAGGCGAAAAGGGCGCTTTGGAAACGCTGGGTAAGCAGATTGCCATGCATGTGGCGGCTGCCCGCCCCGACGCGTTGACCGCCGAGGAAATTGACCCTGCGAATCTGGAGCGCGAGCGTGCTGTATTCAAAGAGCAGGCGATGGCTTCGGGCAAACCTGCTGAGATTGCCGAGAAAATGGTCGAAGGCCGCATCCGCAAATATTATGAAGAAGTGGTATTGCTGGAGCAGGTATTTGTGATTGATGGCAAAACCAAAGTGAAGGATGTGGTGGAAGCCGCAGCCAAAGACGCGGGCAAACCTATTAAACTGGTTGCCTTTGAGCGCTTCGCTTTAGGTGAAGGCCTTGAGAAAAAAGAAGAAGATTTTGCCGCCGAAGTAGCCAAGGCCGCTGGCGCCGCTTAATCTTGACGTTTAAACCAACCTGATTAGCCCTGCGCCATGTGCGCGGGGCTTTTTATTATTATAATCCCGTCTATTTGACACTTTACAAGCCCTTGCGCTTTCCTCTATATCTGGCGACATGCCTAATCCTTCACCACATGTCGCCCCTCACCCACGCTTTAAGCGCGTGATGATCAAGGTTTCCGGCGAAGCATTGATGGGCAATCAGCAATTTGGTCAGGATTTAGAAACCATTCAGCGCATCGCTGAAGACATCAAAAATGTTATCGCGATGGGCGTTGAGGTATGCATTGTTGTCGGTGGTGGCAATATCTTTCGGGGCATTTCCGGTGCCGCGAAGGGTATGGACCGCGCGAGCGCTGATTATATGGGGATGCTTGCCACTGTGTTGAACGCGCTGGCCTTGCAAAATGTATTCGAGAAAAACGGGCTGGATACGCGCGTGATGTCGGCAATTGAAATTCGTGAAGTGAGCGAGCCTTATATTCGCCGCCGCGCGATACGCCATATGGAACGCGGGCGCGTGGTGATATTTGCCGCCGGTACCGGCAATCCGTTTTTTACTACCGACACGGCTGCCGCCTTGCGTGCATCGGAAATGGGCTGCGACGCACTGATGAAAGGCACGCAGGTTGATGGTGTCTATGATAAAGACCCCAAAAAGCACGCCGATGCCAAGCGCTATGACAGCCTGACCTACCACGATGTGCTGGCGAAAGACCTGAAAGTCATGGATGCTTCGGCAATTGCCTTATCACGCGAGAATAAGATTCCGATTGTGGTGTTTTCTATTCAGGAAGACGGCTCATTCGCGCGGGTAGTGGCTGGCGAAGGCACCTATACCATTATCAAAGATTAGGAAGGAACAACCAATGACGGACATGAGTGATATTGACCGCCGTATGGACGGAGCTGTGAAAAGTTTGCATGCCGAATTTGGCGGCCTGCGTACGGGCCGTGCCTCTGCTGGTTTGCTGGAGCCGATTATGGTGGAAGTGTATGGCAGCATGATGCCGCTGAATCAGGTGGGCACCATCAGCGTGCCCGAATCACGTATGCTGAGCGTACAGATATGGGATAAGGGCTCGGTTAAAGCGGTTGAAAAAGCCATTCGTGATTCAAATTTGGGCCTCAACCCATCGGTTGACGGGCAAAGCATTCGCGTGCCGATTCCTGAATTATCCGAAGAGCGCCGTAAAGAGCTTGCTAAAGTGGCGGGCAAATATGCAGAGAATGCTAAGGTCGCGATTCGCAATGTGCGCCGCGATGGGATGGACAGCTTAAAAAAACAAGAAAAAGACGGCGACATATCGGAAGATGATTTGCGCCGCCTGTCGGATGAAATTCAGAAAAAAACCGACGCGCATATCAAGCTGGTGGATGAAGCGCTGGCCACTAAAGAAAAAGATATCATGAGCGTATAGGCGATCAGATGCCTATGGCCAAACCCCTCACCCCTGATGTTGCCCGCGAGACGAGTGATGCACGCGTTCCCCGCCATATTGCTATTATTATGGATGGTAACGGGCGCTGGGCGGCACAACGCGGATTGCCGCGTAAATTAGGCCATCAGCGCGGGGCGGAAGCGCTGAAAGCCATGCTGGAAGGCTGCCGCGATTCGGGCGTTAAATATTTTACCGTTTATGCTTTTTCATCGGAGAATTGGAAACGTGAGCCGGATGAAGTCACGGATTTAATGGATCTGATGCGTTTTTATTTGCGACGCGAAGTGAAGCATCTTAATAAAAATAATACCCGCGTACAGTTTATCGGCAATCGCGAAAAACTCGCACCCGATATTCAGGACGAATTACGCGCGGCGGAAGCACTCACCGCTAACAATACCGGTTTGCACCTCAGTGTGGCGCTTAGCTATGGCGCGCGGCAGGAAATGATGAGTGCGATGGCGCGTATGGCAACTGCGATAACGGAAGGCACATTAACTGCCGATGCGATTGATGAGCATACCGTGCAGCTTTACCTCGATACTGCTAACCTGCCCGATCCGGATTTGCTGATTCGTACCGGTGGTGATATGCGGCTGAGTAATTTTCTGTTATGGCAATGTGCCTATACCGAGCTATACTTCACCGAAACCCTCTGGCCGGATTTTGCGGCAGAGGATATTAAACGTGCAATCGAGGAGTATGGCCAACGTGAACGCCGATTCGGAACACGACAATCCACCTGAATTTTTGAAGCGCCGCCGCTGGAGTGATTTGGCGCCGCGTGTGATTTATGGCGTGTTGTTTGGCGGTCTGGCTTTGTTCTGCCTGCTGTTTCATTCGCTCACTTTTTATGCGTTGGTGTTGGTTTCGGCTTTGATTATGTATGCCGAATGGCTGGAGCTGACTAAAGATTATCCCCTTATGAACCGGCTGGGCGGCCTTGTTTATGTGGGGTTGCCGGTATGGTCGATGCTGGCAATTTATGATTTTGGTGGCGCGGCCAGCGTACTGGCGCTGTGTTCCATGGTGATTGCCACCGATGTGATGGCCTATTTTGGAGGCAAAACATGGGGCCGACATAAAATTGCGCCTGCTATCAGCCCCGGCAAAACATGGGAAGGGCTAGGCTGCGGCATGATTGCAGCTATGATAGCTGGCGTTGTCGCTTCGTTCTTTGTTCCCTTCCCTGCCAGCTGGAGTAGCGGATTGCTCATTGGTGCTTTGATTGCGGTTATTTCCCAATGCGGAGATTTTTTTGAATCTTTCATTAAGCGGCAGGCAGGAGTTAAGGATTCGGGTGTGCTGCTGCCCGGCCATGGCGGCTTGCTTGACCGGCTGGACGGGCTGGTATTTGCAGCGCCGGTTTTTGCCCTGATGAGCCTGTTATAATGCTTTAATTTCAGCCATTATCCTGTTACACCCTTTGCATGCAACAGCCCCAACGCACTATTGCCATTGCTCCCACTCAGCCCATCAAACGCGTCAGCGTGCTCGGCTCTACCGGATCGATTGGTACCAGTACATTAGACGTGATCAGCCAGCACCGCGATGCCTATGAGCTGGAAGCATTAACCGCACAGGATAATGTGCAAAAACTCATTGAGCAGGCGTTGGCATTTCGCCCCGCTATCGCCGTGATTGGTAATGACGCGCATTATGCAGCGCTGCGTGACGCCTTGCAGGGCAGTGGTGTGGAAGCTGCATCGGGTGCGGCAGCTATTTGTGATGCGGCAGCGCGCCCATCGGATTGGGTAATGGCGGCCATTGTTGGGGCGGCTGGGCTTAAGCCTACCTTGCAAGCGATTGAGCGTGGCGCGACGATTGCTTTTGCCAGCAAGGAATGTTTGGTCTGCGCCGGTGAGCTAATGATGCAGGCGTGCCGTAATCATAATGCAACGTTGTTGCCGGTTGATTCGGAGCATAACGCCATTTTTCAGGTGCTGGATTTTGGTGCGAGTGATCAGATTGAAAAAATTACTCTCACCGCATCGGGCGGGCCGTTTCGTACCCGAGCACTGGCCGATTTAGACGATATCACCCCCGCGCAGGCCGTCGCCCATCCCAATTGGGATATGGGTGCTAAAATTTCCGTCGATTCCGCCACGATGATGAATAAAGGGCTGGAGCTGATTGAGGCGTATCATTTGTTTCCGGTGAATATCGCGCAGCTTGATGTGGTGGTTCATCCGGAGTCGGTGATTCATAGCCTGGTGCATTACCGCGACGGCTCGGTGCTGGCGCAGCTTGGCATGCCGGATATGCGCATTCCGATTGCTTACACGCTGGCATGGCCCAAGCGCATGTCGGTTAACACCCCACGGCTGGATTTGACGGAAATTGCCACATTGCATTTTGAGAAACCGGATATGGCCAAATTCCCTGCCTTGCGCTTATGCCGTGATGCACTGATAAGCGGTGGTTGTGCGCCGGTAACACTGAATGCAGCCAATGAAGTGGCTGTGGCGCGTTTTCTGCAAGGGGACATCAAATTCACCGCAATCACACGGATTGTGGAATCGACGCTGGAAAAAATCTCGGCGCGCGCTATATCTAATATCGACGATGTGCTGGCGTGTGACGCGGAAGCGCGCATGATTGCAAACACCCTTTAGAGGTAGCTATGGAATTTCTTACTTCCGGCGTGCATTACACGCTTTCTTTTATCCTGATCCTGTCGGTTATCGTATTTATCCATGAATTCGGACATTACTTTGTCGCCAAATTATGTGGCGTCAAAATTGATACCTTTTCCATCGGGTTTGGTAAGGAATTATTCGGCATCAATGACCGAAGTGGCACGCGGTGGAAATTTTCGCTGCTACCTTTTGGCGGCTATGTGAAAATGCATGGCGATATGGGAGCGGCCAGCACGCCCGATACCGAAAATCTGAATGCTATGAGCGAAGATGAAAAGCGTATTAGCTTTCATTTTAAACCTTTATGGCAAAAAGCATTGATCGTAGCCGCTGGCCCGATTGCGAATTTTATTCTGACCATCGGGATTTTGACGTGGTTTTTGTATACGACCGGCGTTGCGTCGTCCGAGCCGGTGGTGGGTGAGATATTGCCGGACACGCCTGCCCAAGCCGCAGGGCTGATTGCGGGTGACCGCATTACCGCTATTGATGGTAAAGAAGTGCGCAGTTTTAGCGATATTCCGAATATGATCGCTACCAATCTGGGTACACCGGTGACCTTATCGATTGAACGCGCCGAGGAACAACTGAGCCTGACACTTACTCCTGTCGCTTATGAAGATAAAGATGCGCTGGGCAATCCGGTGAAGCGGCCCTTGATTGGCATTAAAAGCCAGCAAATGACGGTGGAGGATTTTACTTTTCCCGAAGCTGTTTGGGAATCGACCAAGCGCACTTATCAGCTATGCGAAATGTCGTTGCGGTTCTTAGGGCAGATGATTATGGGGGATCGCTCGCCGGATGAATTAAAGGGGCCGGTGGGGATTGCCAAAATGTCCGGTCAGGTGACACAAACCGGTGATACGGTGGGTGAAACGACCCGCATGATCTTGTGGTTTATCGCTATGCTATCGGCCAATCTGGGTTTGGTGAATTTGCTGCCCATTCCCATGCTTGATGGCGGCCATTTAGCCTATTACGCGATTGAAGGCGTGCGCGGTAAGCCGATGGCGCAGCGCTTTCAGGAATATGGGTTCCGTTTCGGCTTTGGCCTGATTATCTGCCTGATGGCATTTACCCTTTATAATGATTTGCGCCAAATGCTGTTTTAACTGTGTGCGAAAGCCCTTTTTCGCTTGATTCTTATGCCCAGTTCTTGCACCAGTGTGTATCAAGACAACTTAGTTGCGGGTACGTGTGAAACGATTAGCGGTTTTATCCATCATAGCGGCATGCATTGCACCTGTTACCGGCGCGGCTCAGTCTGATGGTGTAGTGATCAACCGTATCGTGGTGCAGGGCAATCAGCGCATCGAATCTTCGACCATTCAAACCTATCTGGGGATGACCAGCGGCAGCATGGTCACCCGCTACGATATGGATCGTGGCCTTAAAGAGCTGTATGATACCGGCTTTTTTTCCGATGTGGGCATGGGACTACAGGGCAATGATCTGGTGGTGCAGGTACAGGAAAACCCCAGCATCAACCGTGTTGCGTTTGAGGGTAATTCCAAGATCAAAGATGATGACTTAGTAAAAGAGATTACCCTGCGCTCGCGCTCGATTTATACACGGACTGCCGTGCAAAATGATGTGAAGCGCCTATTGGATGTTTATCGCCGCAATGGGCGTTATTCGGCCAAGGTGGAGCCTAAAATTATTCAGCGTGAGCAAAACCGCGTGGATTTAGTCTATGAAATTGCTGAAGGGCCGGTGACGTCCATTCGCAATATTACTTTCATCGGCAATAGTGCATTCAGCACGTCCGATTTGCGGCAAGTCGTGAATTCGGAAGAGCATCGCTGGTATCAGTTCCTCTCCAATAATGACAAATATGACCCTGATCGTTTAGCCTATGACGAAGAATTGTTGCGGCGTTTTTACCGTTCGCAAGGCTTTGCCGATTTTCAAGTTAAAGCGTCCTTTGCCGAGTTGACACCGGAGCGTGATGCGTTTTACCTCACCTTCACCCTTGATGAAGGGCCGCGTTATGATTTTGGTGAAGTGAAAGTGGATAGCTCGTTGCTTCAGAAGCGCAATCTGAATCTGAGTGAGCATATCGTGACCAAAACCGGCGACCGGTTTAATGCCACCGATATTGAAACCTCGATTGACAAACTGGTTGAATCACTGGGTGATCAGGGCTTTGCCTTTGTTGATATCGAGCCGAAACTCGATCGGCGGCAAAATGAGAATGTCATTGATCTGACTTACGAAGTCAAAGAAGGACCGCGCGTCTATGTGGAGCGTATCAACATTGAGGGCAATGCACGTACGCTGGATGAGGTGATCCGCCGCGAGTTTCGCGTATCGGAGGGCGATGCCTATAGCACCACCCGTTTACGCCGCTCAGAGCAGCGCCTCAATAATTTGGGTTATTTTGAGAAGGTTACCGTTACCACAGAGCGCGGCAGTGCGGCAGACAAAACCATTATCAATGTCGATGTGATTGAAAAATCGACCGGTGAAGTGACGCTGGGTGCCGGTTTCTCATCCGTGGACGGGCCCTTGGCTGATGTGGGTATACGCGAGCGGAATTTATTGGGTCGTGGGCAGGAGTTGCGCGCGCGCATTATGGCCGCGGCGAAGCGCCAGCAATTTGATATTGGTTTCACCGAGCCTTATACGTTTAACCGCGAGCTTTCGACTGGCTTTGATTTATATAAAATTACACAGGATTTCCGCTCTGAGAGCTCGTTTGACCGTGATGCGATTGGTGGTAAGCTGCGGGCCGGTTATGCGCTGAGTGAGCGTTTGCAGCATTCGGTCTATTACGGTTATGAGCAGAATTCGATTGAAAATATCGCCTTTAACGCTTCGCGCTTTATTAAAGATCAAGAAGGCGAGAATGTGACCTCGCTGGTCGGGCACTCCATTACCTATGATGATCGCGACAACCGCTTTGCACCTACCGAGGGCTGGTATTGGCGCGTCAGTCAGGATGTGGCGGGCGTGGGCGGTGACGATAAATTTGTACGCCATGAATTAAAAACCGAATATTACATCCCCCTCGCCCCGCAATGGACGATTGCACTCGCAGGCTCGGGGGGGCATTTATATGCGCTCGAAGATGATATCCGCATTAATCAGCGGTTTTTCGTCGGTGGGCGCGATTTGCGCGGCTTTGATCAGGCAGGTATCGGCCCGCGCGATATTAACACGCGCGATGCGCTGGGCGGCAATATGTATTATACCGGCTCTACGGAGCTGCGTTTTCCACTTGGTTTACCGGATGATCTGGGCTTTAGCGGCGCGGTTTTTGTTGATGTGGGGTCATTGTGGGATGTAGATAGTGTCGGGCCCGAAGTGGTGGATAAAAACTCGTTGCGCGCTGCTGGCGGTATTGGCATCGCGTGGTCGTCACCTTTTGGCCCTATCCGTATTGATTATGGTATTCCATTCCTCAAAGAAGATTATGACGAAGAAGAATCAATCCGCTTCAGTTTTGGCACTAGATTTTAGTTTTCTTTTCCGCCATAGTACCGCCACTTAACCACTATTTTAAAGGCATTTTTATGCGCATATCTGCATACACGTTTTTCTTCACTCTCCTATTATCCGCTTTGACGGTCACCTTCTCTTCCGTTTGGAGCACCCCCGCACAGGCAGCATCGACCGTTGCTGTGGTTAATGTGCAAAAAGTCATGCGTGAAGCGAAAGCAGCGCAAGCCATCCGCGATCAGGTGCAAAGCAAACAAAAAGCATTCCAGACCGAGTTGGATCAGCGTGAAAGCGCCCTACAAAAAGAAGATCAGGAATTGGCTAAACAGCGTTCCGTTTTATCGCAGGAAGCATTTGAGAAAAAATACCGCGAATTCCGTGAAAAAGCGGCCAATGTGCAAAAAGAAGTGCGGGCGAAGCGTAGCAGCCTGAATGACGGGCTCACCACAGCGCTGGCACAGATTCAGCAAAAAGTAGGAGAAATTGTGGCCGTACTGTCAAAAGAAAAGCAGTTCCAAGTCGCCATTTCGTCGCAGCAAGTGCTATATACCGACCCCGCGTTGGATATTACGGAAGAGGTGATCTCGCGCCTGAATGCGCAGCTTCCGAGCGTTACGGTTACCTTTAAATAGGTGAACTGACAGCATGGTGGATCAGCGCTTTTTTGCTAATCACGGCCCGTTACGTTTGCAAGAAATTGTGGATTTAACGGGTGCAACGGCAAAAGGTGATGCCGCCTTGTCGCTTGTTGACGTGGCACCGCTTGATCGTGCCACGGCATCGGATATCAGTTTTTTTGATAATCCGAAATATATCGAGCAATATATTAATTCTGCCGCCGGTGCTTGTTTTGTGAAAGATAAATTTGCAGCCCAAGCACCGGCTGGCATGGCTTTGCTGATATGCGACGACCCGTATCGAGCCTATGCCTTAGTGGCACAACGCCTTTATCCATTTGTTCCACCCACAGACGGCATATCACCCAAAGCCGAAATTCATTCAACCGCCAGTATTGGCACCGATGTCACCATCGATAGCGGTGTCGTAATCGGGCGGAATGTTTCCATTGGAGATGGCTGCATTATCAGCGCTAATGCGGTGATTGGTGATGGGGTGAGCGTGGGTCGTCAGACGCGCATTGGTGCCTGCTCCACCATCAGCCATGCATTGATTGGCGAGTCATGTATTATCCATCGTGGTGTGCATATTGGTCAGGATGGATTTGGTTTTGCGCTGGGGCGCGATGGGCATGTGAAAGTGCCGCAATTGGGCCGCGTGGTGATTGATAATGACGTGGAAATCGGCGCAGGCACTTGCATTGATCGCGGGACCGGCCCCGATACGATGATTGGCGAAGGCACTAAAATCGATAATCTGGTACAGATTGGCCATAATGTGCAGATTGGCAAGCGGGTGATTATCGTGTCGCAAGTCGGCATTTCGGGCAGCACGCGCATTGGTGACGGTGTGGTAATTGGCGGTCAGGCTGGGATTGCCGGACATCTGAAAATCGGACCAGGTGCAAGGCTGGCTGCTCGTAGTGGCGTAGCGGCTGATATTCCTGCCGGAAAAGTCTATGGCGGCACCCCTGCGGTTCCAATAAAAGATTGGCACCGGCAGGTCATTGCGCTAAACCGAATCATCAAAAAAGACGTACGAGGCTCAAACGATGACTGACTTTACCATTAATCCCGATCTGGCTATGTTTGATCTGGCTGCGATTAAAGAGCTTATCCCGCATCGCTATCCGTTCCTGCTGGTGGATAAGGTGGTGAATGTGGTGGATGGCCAAAGCTGTGTTGGCATTAAAAATGTGACTAATAACGAGCCGTTTTTTGAGGGGCATTTTCCTAACCATCCGGTGATGCCGGGGGTTTTGATTGTCGAATCAATGGCGCAGACAGCTGGCGCGCTGGTCGTGCATACACTGGGCGCGCGCGCGCGCGGAAAGATCGT
Organism: Alphaproteobacteria bacterium UBA6178; assembly: GCA_002422205.1. GTDB lineage: Bacteria > Pseudomonadota > Alphaproteobacteria > Rickettsiales > UBA3002 > UBA6178. The sequence goes on along the minus strand of DITS01000031.1, from coordinate 3,992 downwards.
TTATTTTATGACCGTTGACAGCGCGCGATTCCGTAAACCCGTGGTGCCCGGGGATGTGCTACGCGTGCATTGCACCGTCAAACAAAGCCGCGGCAATGTCTGGAAATTTGATGGTGTCGCCATGGTGGATGGCAAAAAAGTGGCCGAAGCCACCTACTCCGCCATGATTATGGATGACGCATGAGCATACATTCTACTGCAGTGATCGAGGATGGCGCGCAGATTGCCACCAGCGCACAGATTGGCCCCTATTGCGTAATTGGCAAAGATGTGGTGATCGGCGAGCGGGTAACGCTGCATAGCCATGTCAATATCAGCGGCCATACGCAGATTGGTGAGGGCTGCGAGATTTTTCCCTTCGCGTCGCTTGGTACCGCGCCGCAGGATTTGAAATTTAGCGGTGAAGTAACACGGCTTGAAATTGGCAAAAACAATAAAATCCGTGAACATGTAACCATGAACCCCGGCACACAGGGCGGCGGCAGCCTAACGAAAGTGGGTGATAACTGTCTGTTTATGATGAGTGCGCATGTGGCGCATGACTGCATGGTGGGTGATCATGTGATTCTGGCAAATAACGCTACCCTTGCGGGGCATGTGCATGTGGGTGACGGTGCGATTATCGGGGGGTTGGCGGCGATTCACCAGTTTGTACGCATTGGCCGCTTTGCGATTATCGGCGGCATGTCGGGTGTTGAAAAAGATGTGATTCCTTACGGCTCGGTGATTGGCGAGCGCGCGCATTTGGCTGGATTAAATCTGGTGGGTTTGAAACGCCGCCAGATTGAGCGTGATAATATTCACGCGCTGCGCAATGCCTATAAAGCGTTATTTGAAGCAACCGGCGGCACATTGGCTGAGCGAGCGGCGAAAGTGAAGAGCAGCTATGATTCTGCTGAAGTAACCGAACTGTTGGCGTTTTTGAGTGATGATTCAAGCCGATCTTTTTGCACTCCCAAAAGTGGAGCCTGATATGAGCAGCGCCCCCGCCGCAACCAGCCGCGACCTGCCCAAACTGGGGATTATTGCCGGTGGGACCGAATTGCCACGTCAGGTTATCAAATCATGCCAACGTCAGGATCGTGATTTTTTTGTGATTGCGTTGGAGGATTTTGCTGATGTGGAGACACCCGCAGGCGTGCCGCATGAATGGGTGCGATTGGGTGCGATTGGCAAAGCCATCAGCCGTATGCAGCAAGAAGGCGTGCAGGAAGTGGTGCTGGCAGGCAAGGTCACTCGTCCCAAGCTGGCCAACCTGCGCCCCGATTTAAAAGCCACCAAGCTGCTTGCGCGTTTAGGCTCTAATCTCCTGAAAGGCGACGATGAGCTGATGCGCACGATTATCACCTTTCTAGAGGAAGAAGGCTTCCGCGTGGTGGGTGTCGAAGAAGTGGTGGAAGATATTTTAACACCGGAAGGCCTGATCGGCACGATTTACCCCGATAAGCGCGCGCAGGCGGATATTGAATTTGGCGCGCGAATTGCGCGGGCAATCGGTGAGCTCGATATCGGCCAGTCGGTGGTGATTCAAAACCAGCAGGTGCTTGGCGTGGAGGCGATTGAAGGCACGGACGCGCTGGTGTTACGCTGCGCCTCGCTTAAAGTTGAAGATAAAGGCGGCGTGCTGGTGAAGGTTAAGAAGCCGCAGCAGGAAGCGCGGATTGATCTGCCCACCATCGGGCTGGCAACGGTGGAGAATGTGGCCAAAGCCGGACTGGCTGGCATAGCCGCCGAGGCGGGTGGTTCGCTGATGATCGACCGCCGCGCCATTGCCCGCCGCGCCGATGAGCTTGGGGTTTTTGTTATCGGCTTTAGTGTGCTTGATTGAACGGTTGTTAAGATGGCAGCCCCTTCCCATATTTACCTGATTGCTGGCGAAGCATCTGGTGACTTCATTGGCTCTAGCCTTATGCAATCACTCAAGCTATCATCGAACGATCATATTAAAATATCCGGCATTGGCGGTGAGCGCATGCAGGCGGCAGGCTTGCAATCGCTGTTTCCGATGCAGGAATTATCGCTGATGGGATTTGCCGAAGTGGTGCCGCATATTCGCAAGCTTAAGCAGCGCATTCGTGAAACCGTGGCTGATATTATCGCAGGCACTCCAGATATTGTGGTGAGTATTGATTCCCCAGGCTTTGTAAATCGCGTAGTGGCACAGCTAAAAAAGCAAATGGATAAGCCGCCGGTTTGCGTGCATATCGTGGCGCCAACGGTATGGGCCTATAAACCGCAGCGTGCCAAGCGTACAGCGGCTTTGTTTGACCGGTTGCTGGTGTTACTGCCTTTTGAGCCGCCCTATTTTACGGCAGAAGGTTTGGCGACAGATTTTATCGGCCATCCGGTTGCGTGGGACTGGCGCACCCATGGCAATGGCGAGGCGTTTCGTATCCGTCATCAGATTGAGCCAAAACGATTGTTGCTGGGGATGATGCCGGGGAGTCGTGCCAATGAAATTACGCGCCATCTACCGGTTTTTATGGCGTGTGCCGAAAGGCTGGCGCTGCAATCCAACGGGCTAGAGGTGGTGATTCCGCTGCGCCCCGCGATGGAAGCCAAGGTGCGCACCATGCTGAAAGGCTGGCGTATTCATCACCATCTTATTGTGGGGGATGCGGAGAAAAAAGGTGCCTTTGCCGCCTGTAATCTGGCGCTGGCCAAATCCGGCACAGTGGCACTTGAAACGGCGCTGGCTTACTTACCCACTGTGACTGCCTATCGCGTACATCCTTTAAGCGCGTGGATTGTCCGGCGCATGATTCGGGTGCCGTATGTTAATCTGGTCAATATTTTGCTGGAACGGGCGGTGATTCCCGAATGTATTCAGCAGGATTGCGATGTAGAGACTATCAGCCCTTATTTATTGCAGTTAGCCAAGGATGATATGGCACGGCAAGCGCAGCTTGCTGCATTTGAACAGGTGGGGGATATGCTGGGCGCGAGCGATAGCCAATCACCCACCGACAAAGCCGCGCACATTATACTGAGTTATGCACGCTAACTAACCCGCCTGCGCATAGTGCAGGCTGCTGTCATATTCGAACAAATAAAGCAGATGACGCAAATTTTCGCCCCGCGGGGATGCGAGTGGCGCGTCGCGATGGAGGATGAGTTTGACATCATCACGCGCCAAGGCGACCAAATCGCGATGGGCGGCCAGATCAACAAAGTAATAATCCGGCAAGCCGCTTTGGCGCGTGCCCAGCACGTCGCCTGCACCGCGCAATATCAAATCTTCCTCGGCGATTCGGAAACCATCATCGCTTTCACGGATGATTTTCAGGCGCTGTTTTGCCACTTCGCTGCAGCGCGGATTATAGAGCAAAATGCAGCTGGAGGCTTTGTCGCTGCGCCCTACCCGCCCGCGCAGCTGATGTAATTGCGCCAGCCCGAATCGCTCGGCATGCTCGATCACGATGATGGTTGCTTCGGGCACATTCACGCCCACTTCCACCACGGTGGTGGCAACCAGAATATCGGCGCCGTCTGTGGCAAAGGCTTGCATGGATGCTTCGCGGTCGGCGCTTTTCATTTTGCCATGGGCTAGTGCGACACGATTACCAAAAATTTTAGTAAATACGCGATGGCGCTCTTCGGCGGCAGCCAAGTCACCTTCGAAGGCGGTGGGTTGTTCGGGGTCAGGCTCATCGACCAGCGGGCATATCCAATAGATTTTGGAACCACCGGCGATGGCGCGATGCAGGCCTTCGACCACTTCGTCCAGCCGCGAAAGCGGTATGGCGCGGGTGTCGATGCGCGGGCGGCCCGCTGGTTTTTCACGCAAAGATGAGGAATCCATATCACCATAAGCGGTCATGGTGAGGCTGCGCGGAATCGGGGTGGCGGTCATCAGCAAGATATGTGGCTTGTCGCCCTTAGCAGACAAGGCAAGGCGTTGCTCGACACCGAATCGGTGTTGTTCGTCGATAACGACGATGCCGAGTTTAGCGAATGCAACCGATTGCTGAAACAAGGCATGGGTGCCGATG
>DITS01000033.1:894-70395 GCA_002422205.1 Alphaproteobacteria bacterium UBA6178 | reverse complement strand
CCTGCGGGATCACATCGCCCGCGCGTTGAATCGTCACCGCATCGCCAACGCGAATATCTTTGCGCGCAATCTCATCGGCATTGTGCAGCGTCGCATTACTCACCACCACGCCGCCTACGGTGATAGGCGACAGCCGCGCCACCGGCGTCAGCGTGCCCGTGCGCCCGACCTGAATCTCAATCGCCTCTATGCGTGTGATGGCCTGCTCAGCGGGAAATTTATGCGCAATCGCCCATCGCGGTGTCCGTGCCACCTTGCCGAGCCGCTCCTGCCAATCGAGGCGATCGACTTTGTAGACTAATCCGTCTATTTCCAATTCGAGCTTTAATTGCTCACGCAACTCCATTGTCTCTTGGTATTTCTTCATCACTCCATCTAGCGAATCCAATATATCCCAAGCCTCAATCACAAAGCCTTTACCGCCGCGACTTAATCGACCAAGAAAATCCAAATGACTATTGCCGGTATCATATCCTTCACTTATTTCACCCCATCCATAAACAGAGTAATGAAGATTTCTGTTAGCTGTTACGCTCGGATCCAATTGCCGCAAACTACCAGCTGCTGCGTTTCTAGGATTCGCGTAGAGCTTTCCACCGTTTTTCAATTGGGCTTCATTTAGTAGAGCAAAGTTCTTTCTATCCATATAAACTTCACCTCGCACCTCAAGTACATCCGGCCAGTCGCTTCCTATCAGCTGCTGCGGAAAATCTTTAAGCTGCCTGATATTTTCGGTGATATCTTCACCCACCTCTCCATCACCGCGTGTTGCTGCGTAAACAAGCTGTCCCTTTTCATAGCGCGCAGAAAAAGATAGGCCGTCAATTTTAAGCTCTACAGCTAACCTTACAGGCTCATCGCTATCCAGCTTCAAAAACTTCCTGATGCCCTCCACAAAATCCCGCACATCTTCTTCGCTGAACGCATTGGCGAGCGACAGCATCGGCACGGCATGTTTGATTTTTTTGAACCCCTCCGCCGGCGCCGCGCCCACTGTTTGCGTCGGCGAATCAGGCGTGGTTAGTTCGGGATACTGCGCCTCCAGCGCTTCCAGCGCACGGCGCAACGCGTCATATTCCGCATCGGAAATCTCCGGGTCGTCCTGCTGGTAATAGCGCTTGTCATGATACCGAATCAACTCAGCCAGCCGCGCATGTTCCGCTTGCGCCACCTCTCGACTCTCGACTCTCGACTCTGACATCACCCCGCGGCTTCCATCAGTTTCGATGCTGCGCCTCTCGCCTCATCGGTCACTTCTGCACCCGCCAGCATCCGCGCCAGCTCTTCTTTGCGTGCCGCCACATCCAGCACTGTCACGGTCGTGTTGGTCGCTTTTTTGCTGTCACTTTTTTCGATGTATAAATGATGCGTGCCGCGTGCCGCCACTTGCGGCAAATGCGTCACCACCAGCACCTGTGCACTGTCCGACAGCAGCGCCAGCCGAGCACCAATCGCATCGGCCACCGCCCCGCCCGTGCCGGTATCAATCTCATCAAAAATCAGCGTCGGCGTCGATTTCAAGCTCGCCAGCACCACTTTCAGCGCCAGCATAAAGCGCGACAATTCCCCGCCCGATGCGATCTTGTGCAGCGGCGCATAATTTTGCCCCACATTGGTTGCCGCCTCAAACCGCACCGCATCGGTGCCGCGTGCATTCCATTGGTCTTCACCTAGCTCTTCCTGCACCACCCGAAAACGGCAGCGCCCCATTTTTAGCGGCCCCAACTCTTTTATCAGCGCCCGTTGCAATCGCTGCGCCGCCGCACCACGTGCATCGGATAAGCTCTGTGCTGCACTCAAATACACATCGCGCGCCGTTTTCATGTCGCTTTCCATCTCGCCAATGCGCTGCTGCTGATTATCAATCGTCGATAATTTATCTTCCACCTCATGCAGCAATTTCGGAATGTCATCGGCGGCAATATTATATTTACGCGCCGCCGCTTTAATCGCAAATAGCCGCTCTTCCATCGATTCGAGCTTGTGCGGATCATAGGCACTGTCTTGTGCAATCTGCTCTAAATGCCCCACCGCTTCCTGCACTTCCAGCTGCGCGCGCTCCAGTGCATCCACCGCTTGCTGAAACGGCACCGACATCGCCTGCGACGAACGCGTTAAAATCCGTTGCGCCGTACGCAGCGCCGCATCCACCGCCACATCATGCTGCAATTCGCGCAAACAATCCTGTATCGTATCCGCAAGTTTTTCGCTTTGCATCATTGTGGCGCGTTGATCGGCAAGCCGCGCTTCTTCGCCTTCTTCCACCGCCAGTGTGCGCAGCTCGCCGCACATATGCTGCAAATAGTCCTGCTCACGCTGCGACTCCACAATGCTTTCTCGCAAGCGGCGCAACGCATCGCGCTTCTCAGCCCAGCGCTCATACAACATCGATACTTCCGCGCGCTGCGCTTCCAGCCGCCCATAGGCATCGAGCAAATCCAGATGCGTGCGCATATCCAGCAGCCCGCGCTGATCATGCTGCCCATGCACCTCCACCAGCGTTTCGCCGATACGCTTCAGCCCCGTCACACTCACCGGCTGATCATTAACAAAACAACGACTCTTACCATCCGCACCAATAATGCGCCGAATCACCAGCACATCATCCGCCTCTAGCCCCAAATCGGACAACACACCATGTGTGGTGCTTTTCGGCACCAAATGAAATTCCGCCGTCACACTCGCCTGCTCTTCGCCGTCGCGTAGCAAGCCCGAATCACCGCGCTCACCCAGCGCAAGCCCCAGCGCATCCAGCAGAATCGATTTGCCCGCACCGGTCTCGCCCGTCAGCACGCACAACCCGTCTTCAAACGGAATGTCGCACGCCGAAATCAGCACAATATTGCGAATTGATAATTGTTTGAGCATCGCGTCCTTACCTCACATCGAGGGCATCAGTTAAAACGGATTGAGCCAACCGCCACCCGTGTTTTTATTCTCAGGGTTCACCTCGCCATGCAGCATCTGGTAACTATACTGATACCACTCGCTACCCGGATAATTATGCCCCAGCACCGACGCATATTTCGTCGCCTCATCCTTCACGCCCAGCTGCAAATACGCTTCCACCAGACGATGCAGCGCTTCCGGCACATGGCTGGTGGTCTGGTGATTATCGAGCACATAGGTAAAACGATTGATCGCCGCCAGCCATTCCTGCCGCTGCAAATAATAGCGCCCCACCTGCATTTCCTTGCCCGCCAGATGATCCTCGGTCAGGTCCAGCTTAATCTTGGCATCGCGTGCATAATCGGTATTCGGAAAACGCGACACCACCTCACGCAAAGCCTGCCGTGCATCACGCGTCATTTTCTGATCACGGCCCACATCGGAAATCTGATCATAATAACACAGCGCACGCAAATAATAGGCATAAGGCGTATGTTCATTATTCGGATGCAGCTTCACAAACCGCTCTAAAATCACCGCCGCTTCATCATATTCCTGCCCGCGATACGCCGCATACGCCGCCATCACCTGGGATTTTTTCGCCCATTCCGAATAAGGATGCTGCCGCTCCACCTCTTCAAACTGCTCGATCGCTTGCTTGTAATCTCCCGTTTCAAAACTGGTGAGCGCTTTATTATACAGCACATCCACCGGCTCGTTTTTATCCGACATCAGCTCGTCATCATCCGCATCATCCGATGGCGCATCGCCGCTGCAGCCCGTCAGCATCCATGCCATCACCCCGCACAATACTATTATGCCAATACGCGTCCACCACGGGATCATTCTCATCTGATATCTCCTTACCGCTAGGTTATAGCAAGCGCAGGCGCGCACGTCATCTGTCTTTATCGGATTGTTAACAGCTGCATGCCGCCCCCGCCTGACAGCTCTATGCTATGGTGGCCCCCGCAAAAAATTACACAGCATTTTAGCATTATTTAATTCAAAATCAACGATAACCAGCTGAAAATAAAGTATGTTTTTGATGCATTCTTAACTATCATTTAATAAATAGATGCTAAGCTGAAAGCATAAGAAACCGAATACGCAGCCCGATAAGGCCGCAAGGAGACCCACCGATGACCCGTCCGGCAAGTAGTCAAGACACCCACGCGCATGAAATTATTGATCATCTGGAGCAGGCAACCGGCCTGCGCTGGGCCTTGCCGCCCAGCAATCCGTCGCTATTGCGCAACGGCTATCATGCCATCACCACCCTCATCCGCGCCCCACATATTGTACGACAGTTGCAGGAAGCGGCCATTGCCGCGACGGGCCGCCCACGCGCGATTGTGTTCGAATCCACAGGCCGTGGCCACGCCATCATCAATCTCCCGCGCGAAGTAGCAGAAAACAGCAGCTTCACCAGCCATCTGCACCGCGCGGAATATGACAATATCCCCTCGACCATTTACCTGCCCATCGTCATTCCCCACCCGCACATGGTGCGCTAAAGGGTAATTCCGGAAAAAGTTTAAATAGCCTGCGCTGTAATGGCAGCAAAAGCGGCTGCCGCTGGCGTATGCATATAGCCACCTGCTTCGCTGATGCTGTAATTATCCGCATGCGAAAACAGCTCGCGCATCAATTGATTATTGATGCCATGGCCGGGCCGGAAGGTGGTAACAGCACCACGCAAAATCGCGCCCGCTAAATAATAATCCCCGCAGCAATCCAGCGCTTTATGGCGTACAAACTCATCATTATAGCGCAAGCCATCTTCATTCATGATAGTGTCATCGCCCAGCACAATGGCATTAGCTAGCGAACCGCCCTGCGCCAGCCCGATGCTGCGCAGCTGCTCCACATCCCGCGCAAAACCAAAGGTCCGCGCGCGGCACAAGGACCGCTTGAAGCTGGTTTCCGTAAAATCATACACCGCTTGTTGCGTGCCGATTTTCGCATGGTCAAAATGAATGGTGATATCGAGGCTGAAATGATCCGCCGGTACAATCACCGCCGTCGCGCCCTGATCTTCCACAGCTACCACACGGTTTACGGTAATAATCTGGCGCGGTACATCGAGCACGCGCACGCCTGCGCATTCCACCAAAAACACAAACGGCTCCGAGCTGCCATCCATAATCGGAATTTCCGGCCCTTCCAGCTCGATCAGGCAATTATCAATCCCACTGCCCCACAGCGCCGCCATCAGATGCTCAACGGTCATCACCTTGGTGCCATATTCATTGCAAATCGTCGTGCCCAGCTTGGTATCGCACACCGCGTCATAGCGCGCTGGCACCAGCGATTTAAAGCCTTCCACATCGCGGCGTTTAAACACAATGCCATGGCCGGCTTCGGCAGGGTGAAGCGTCATCGACACCGTCGCACCGCTATGCAGCGCCACCCCATTACAGGTAACGGCATGGTGCAACGTGGTTTGAAAAGGGGACACATCCATTTGCATGTTATTTATCTTTCACACTAATTTTAAACACAGGCGCTCGCGCGCTTATTGATATCTTTTGTTAGTGTGAATGTAGGAAATGCACCCGTCCAAAGCAAATCACAGATTGTTACGGAGTGTTACAAACGCAAGGGAAGCGGTTGCGCTATGCGCAGAGCGACCGACATATAATAAGGGGCTGGTGGTAGTGACTAGCGGCTAAAAAGAGTAGCGCTAGTGGCCTACCAGTCACTAGCCACTATTATCTACTTACTAATTCGCCTGACGCCGCAGAAAGGCTGGAATATCCAGATAATCGTCATTTTCCTCGGTGAGTGGCGAATCTTTGACCACAGCAGCGGCACCGCCTTGCTGCACCATCCGCTCACGCGGCGATGCGGCCTGATGCGCAGCTTCCACCTTGCCTGACAACGCCTTACCCACACCGGCAATTCGTGTGAAGAAATTGAAGGCCGTGCCTTCTTGCTCTTCCTCAGCCACTGCTTCATCGATCTCTGGCTGTTGCGCAGCAAAATGCGTGCGCTGCGCGGGTTGCTCCGGCTTGGGGCTCATAAATAACGGGCCATCACCAAACTGGTCTTTCACCTCACCCAGCTTAAACGGGCGGCGGCGGTCTTCGCCAGGCACATCAATCGCCAACTGGCCTTGCTCCTGCACAAACAGCGTTTCTTCCTGTTGTGTTTGTTTCACGCGCACCACCGGCTCTTGCAAAGCAGTCGCCTGTTGTTGTGGCTGACCCATAATGCGCTCATTCGCCATCCGCGCAATATCATATGCCGAGGCGCTACCAGCCTGACGCACGATTTCTGCAGGGCTGCGCTCTTGCTTCATTTCCTGTTTGGGCGGAATAATATTGAATGGCTTGGGTTGCCGGGCTTCCCTCGCAACATTTTCCATCGGGCGCGGTTGCGACATCGCCGCCGACTGGCTGCGATGGCTGGTAATGCTCGCCGCTGTCGCAGCTGCATCAATCCCTGTCGCCACCACCGACACCCGCATTTTACCTTCCATCGAATCGCTGAAGGTCGAGCCGAAAATAATATTCGCCTCAGGGTCCACCTCATCACGGATACGGTTCGCCGCTTCATCCACCTCAAACAAGGTCATATCAGGGCCGCCCGTAATATTGATCAGCACCGCTCGCGCGCCGCGTAAGGAAACATCATCCAGCAGCGGGTTCGAAATCGCCGATTCGGCGGCGTCAATCGCACGCTTATCGCCCTCCGCCTCGCCGGTGCCCATCATCGCTTTGCCCATCTCGCTCATCACGGCACGAATATCGGCAAAATCCAGATTCACCAAACCCGGCTTCACCATCAGATCGGTCACGCCGCGCACACCCGAATGCAGCACCTCATCTGCCATGCGGAACGCATCGGCAAAGGTTGTTTTTTCATTGGCAATACGGAATAAATTCTGGTTCGGAATCACAATTAGCGTATCAACATATTGCTGCAATTCTTCAATCCCGCGATCAGCGATACGCATCCGGTGCGTGCCTTCAAACTGGAATGGCTTAGTCACCACACCGACGGTCAGAATGCCTTGCTGGCGCGCCAGCTGCGCAATCACCGGCGCCGCACCTGTGCCCGTACCACCACCCATACCGGCAGTGATAAACACCATATTACTACCATTAATATAATCGGCGATTTCATCCAGCGCTTCTTCGGCAGCTGCCTGACCAATCTGCGGGCTGGCCCCTGCGCCCAAACCGCGCGTCACCGACATACCCAGCTGAATCGTGCGATCCGTCATCGCGGACTCAAGCGCCTGCGCATCGGTATTGGCCATCACAAAATCGACGCCCTCCAGATTGGCGGCAATCATATTATTCACGGCGTTACCACCGGCACCCCCCACCCCGACAACGGTGATTTTGGGCTTCAATGTTTCCGAATGCGACGGTAAATGCAGATTAATGGTCATACGAACTCTCCGGCAGGACAGGCCTAAAATGTTTGTTTTTCAAATCTTTATATCTTGCCGAAACGGTATTTTATTATCTTTTTTACGCTTTTTCAGTGCATGAAAAGCTCCCTCTACCTATAGCAGAATCCTAAATCTCGTTGCAACGGAAAAAACCCCCGCAAGATATAGTTGTGGATAACATGCGCCCCTTTCCATAACTCATCTCCTAACACAGCGGTTTCTTCATAAATAATTAACACTATGGTTTATTTTAATCAGCTAATACAAGACCGGATTTTAAATTTTAATTATGGGGACACACAATGCCACAATTAACGCGTAGTAATACAGAATTGCATAAGGCGCATAACCAATTATATGATGTTGTAACTGATAGTATGGTCAACTATGTGGCCGATAAGGATCCGCTACGCAAAGACCCCAAAACGCTTATACAGACATACGCCTTTCCTTATATTGTAGCCATGGCATTTGAGCATTTGGAAATTGATGCCCGTCGATTTTATGATGAAAACACAACCGACGGCGTTTCTAGTAAGCTAAAAATTTCAGATAATCCTGATTTGCAAATTCATTATCCTTATGGCACAGATCATCTAAAGGATCCTGAATATAACCTTAACCGAAAAATGGCGGGCTTAGCCAATGAGCGTTTCCAGCAGAATGCTGAAGAGCTGATGTCCTTTTTTAAGGCTGTCGCCGCTGGCGAAAACGTTGATATTAAAAGAGACTATAATGATGTAGTCAGAAACGCGATTCGTAGAGCCGAAAAAAGCTTCGCAATTAGACTGCATAAGCTTAATTATGATGGGTTTGGTAGCACTGATAAATATGACAATCGTGTAAAAACCGGCTTTCCCATAGGCAATGAATTACCGGGTGAAGCACGGGATACCATGCGACGCCGTGCGTTTTTAAAAGCAGGTGGAGCAGCGGTGATTGCTGCTGCAGCATATGGCCTGAAACCCTCTGACGAAGAACCACACACAACTGTAGAAAGCATGGTTAATGGTGGGCTTAATATTGGTATCGTAGCCACAGTGGCTTATGGCGTTTATCAATTGCTTGTTAGCACAGGCTGGAAAACCCACCTAACCGAAGAGCAATTTACGGAGCTGGCCGGCCATATGGGCAAACATTATGCCAGTCAAACGAACGAATTATTGCAAATTGAGAGCGGTGGTACAGGGACATCGGCTGTTGCCACCCGCTAATTAAAAATTCTCTCTGAACCAGTTGACGATTTTTTCTTTCGTCTGCGCCAGCCCGCCGCGCACGGATGAGCCGCGCAGCAGCACATCTTCCCATGGGCGTTTGGTGGCATATTCCAGCATGCCGACCGCCGTGGCAAATGCCGGCCCGCTCGCCATATCCGCCAAGCCCGGCACCGCATGCGGCTTACCTTTGCGCACCTGTTTGCCCAGCATGCGCGCGGCCAAATCACTCACGCCGATCATCTGGCTGGCCCCGCCCGTAATCACGCAGCGCCGTCCCGCCACCTTATCCACACCCGCCGCTTCCAGCTTGGCGCGAATCAACTCAAAAATTTCTTCCATCCGCGGCCGCACCACCCCCACCAGCATCGAGCGCGGCATCATATTCACATCATCTTCGTCTTCTTCTTCGCCCAGCTGCGGCACTTCAATCATCACCTCGGCATCCTTCACCGACCCGATGGCGCTGCCATGAATCGTTTTCAGTCGCTCGGCTTGCGTTAGCGTGGTCGACAGGCCTTTGGCAATATCATTCGTCACATGCTTACCACCCACCGGAATCGAATCGCTGTACACATTCTTGCCGCCGACAAACACCGTAAAGCTGGTCACGCCGCCGCCCATATCAATCAACGTCACGCCCAAATCCATCTCGTCCGGCTCCAGCACCGATAGGGCCGATGCATGGCTGGCCAGCACATATTCATCAATATTCAAATGGCACCGCGCCACGCAATTAATCATGTTTTTAAGATAGCTGTTACGCGCCGATACCACATGCAGCTCACTGCCCAGCACATCGCCCACCATCCCGCGCGGATCGCCCAACCCCTTGGCATTATCCAGATAATACTGCACCGGAAACGCGTGCAAAATCGTATGCGCGTCATCTTCTAAGCTGGCGCAGCCTTCCTGAATTAAATCCGCAATATCATAATCGCTGACACCTTCGCCGGTCACTTCCAGCTCCACCGTCACACTGCGCGAATGCATGTTGGTGCCGCTCACGCTCACAATCACATTCTCAATCGTTTCACCGGCCATTTGCTCCGCCGCATGCACGGCGGCCACAATCGAGGTTTCCACCTCACCCACATCGGTAATCACACCCGATTTAATGCCTTTGGCCAGCTGATGCCCCACGCCCAGCACACGCAGCACGCCCTCATCATCGACTTGTGCAATAAAACAGACAATTTTGGTGGTGCCGATATCCAGCACAGCCACACTACCGGGGCGTCCTCTGATGGCTTCGTGCTTCATAATGTTTCAATCGTCAGTACAAGTAGTGTCATAGCTGCTCATGTATCATGCGCCGATGTCAGCACGGGTTGAATCGCGCCTGCCGGAGTCGGACCATCATCGGGATCTGTGGCAATAAACAGCCGATCCTCTATACGCATATCAATAGCCTTAATTGCACGATCTAGCAACTGCTCATCGCGTACCATCTGCGCAAAGCGCAACCATGCCTGTTGCGGCGCCTCCTGCGGCAGCTTCACCACCAGCTGATTACGCAAACTAATATTCCACCGTCTTTTCCCAATCCGTTTGGCGGCCACCACTTCCGCTGCCAGCTCCGGCGTGCGGCTCAGCATGGCAAAAAACGCCTGCGCATGGCTGGGCGCATCCTCACCCACCAGCACCAAATACCGCTTCCCCGCTTCACGCTCCTGATTCGCCAGCACCGTGCCGTCGCGGTCAATAAGCTGATGCTTACCCAAATGTTGCCACAACGCCGCACCTTCGCGCTCTTCCACACTGATATGCAAGATATTGGGCAGATTCCGCTCCACCCGTGCGCTGCGAATCTCCGGCAACGCCTCCAGCTTGTCACGCATATCGCGAATGGAAAGCGGCAAAATCGGATCGCCCACCTTCACCCCCATCGCCTCAACTATAATCATCGGCGGCACTTTTTTTGAGCCTTCAATTTCAATGCGCTTCACTTCAAATCCGGCCAGTTTGGTCTGGTCGCCCATCCATAGTTGCGCCGCCATATACGCGGCCTGAATCTGTCCCGTATGCACCACCCACCAGCCGCCCACGGCCAAATGCAGCAACACCATCGCCGCCCCCACAATCATGCATCGGCGGCGAAAACTCATCCACCAGCGCTGCTTGCCTTTCTGGCGGTTAATCAGCGCGCATTCCGCCTGCCATTTACTGGCATGCACAACGGGCCGCGCCGCACGGCGCGCTTTGGTCATGCGCCTAACCATCCAGTCGCGCTCCCTTCACCAGCCGGTCAATCAGTGTATTAAAATCAATGCCAGCATGTGCCGCAATTTCCGGCGAAAGCGACAGTGGCGTCATCCCCGGCTGCGTGTTAGTTTCCAAAATATAAAACAACCCATCGCCCGCCTCATCAAAACGGAAATCAGAGCGCGTCAACCCACGGCATCCCAGCGCCTGATGCGCGCGCAAGCCCAGCTCACACACCTCGTCATAACGCGTTTTATCCAGCGGTGCGGGCATTAAATGCTGCGCCTTGCCATCGGTATATTTCGCTTCATAATCATAAAAACCGCTCAACGGTTTAATCTCGATCGCGCCCAGCGCTGTATCATCCAGCACCGCCACCTGAATCTCGCGCCCGGGAATATATTGCTCCACCAGCACCGTCTCCCCGAATGGCCAGTTATTGCTATCAAAATAAAAATTATCGCCCTCGCGTACAATGCTCACGCCCACGCTCGAGCCTTCGTTCAGTGGCTTCACCACATAGGGCCGCGCCATCACATCGCCCGCCAGCATCTGGTCCTTGGTAAATACGCCGCCACGCGCACAGCGCAGCCCCGCTTGCGCAAAAATCTTTTTCGCCATCGGCTTGTCCATCGCCAGCGCCGACGCCAGCACACCCGAATGCGTATAGGGAATCCCCGCAATTTCCAGCACGCCCTGCACCGTGCCATCTTCACCATAGCGCCCATGCAGCGCGTTAAACACCACATCCGGCTTTACCGCATCCAACTGTAACGACAATTCGCGGCTCACATCAATCACGCTCACGCGGTAACCCAACGCCTGCAATGCGCGCTCCACCGCCGCGCCGCTCATCAGCGACACCTCGCGCTCAGCTGAAAATCCACCTTTTAATACGGCAATATGCATCGGCTCCACCTACAGGGTGGCTGGTGACTAGTGGCTAGTAGCTAGAAAGAAAAACAAAAAATGCTGTTAGCCATTTCTACATTATAACTCTCTAGTCACTAGCCACTAGTCACCAGCCACTTCATTCACTTCTTGCCGATTCGTTTGATTTCCCATTCCAGATCAATGCCGGAATGCGTTTTGACTTTTTGCCGCACCATGTCACCCAATTGCTCAAGCGCCTGCGCGGTAGCGGTGCCCGTGTTAATCAGAAAGTTGCAATGCTTCTCTGACACTTGTGCCCCGTCAAGCATCATACCACGACAACCGGCGGCGTCAATCAACTCCCACGCTTTTTGCCCCGTTGGATTGCGGAATGTGCTGCCACCGGTGCGCGCGCGCACCGGTTGGCTGGCTTCCCTCGCATCCGATATCGCCTGCATGGCTTGTAAAACCGCCATTTTGTCGCCCGCTTCGCTGCGCAAGCGCGCACGGGTAAATATCCACCCCTCGCCCAGCCCGCAATGGCGATAGCGATAATCAAGCTCCGCACAATCAAACCAACGGATTTCGCCTTGCGCGCTCACGGCCTCTGCTGCCACCAGCACATCCACCATCTCGCGCCCATAAGCGCCCGCATTCATCGCCAGCGCCCCCCCCATAGTGCCGGGAATGCCCACCAAAAACTCCAGCCCCGCGCGTGATTGCTCCGCCGCAAATTGCGCCACATGCACATCAAGGCAAGCCGCGCCAACCACTAGCATATCACCTTCCATATCCATATCGGTAAAGCCCCGCCCAAGGCGAATCACCACCCCGTCAATCCCGCCATCGCGCACAATCACATTCGATCCCACACCCAGCACCGTCACCGGCACATCAGCCGGTTTGGCTCGCATAAAATCCGCCAAATCCTGCACATCCGCAGGTTTAAACAAAATATCAGCTACCCCGCCCACACGAAACCAGGTGGTTTCCGCCAGCGAAGCATGCTCACGGTAACGCCCGCGTACAGACGGCAATCGCGCTAGAAGCGTCGGCTCACGCACTGGCTTTACGGCTTGCATCCATCACCTTTTCAAGTTGCGCCGGCAATGCGTTTGCCCATTTCGAAATACTGCCCGCGCCTAAGCACACCACAAAATCATTGGGTTTAGCCAATGCCGCCACCTGTGTGGCCAGCATCTCTTCCGAATCCAGCGGCGCGACATGCTTATGCCCATGACGACGAATCCCCTCCACCAGCGCATCACGGTTTGCACCTTCAATCGGGTCTTCTCCTGCCGTATACACATCAGCTACCAGCACCATATCCGCATTATTAAAACAGGTGCAAAAATCATCAAACAGGCTTTTTAACCGCGTAAAGCGATGCGGCTGCACCACCGCAATCACGCGCCCGCCATTGCTGCTCACCGCTTGCCTTGCGCTACTCAGCGTCGCCGCAATCTCCACCGGATGATGGCCATAATCATCAATCACCGTGATGCCACCCACTTCGCCGGTTTTGGTAAAGCGCCGCTTCACACCACTAAAGCTGCCAAAGCCTTTGACAATCGCACCGTCCGGCATCCCCAGCTCATGCGCCACCGCAATCGCCGCCAGTGAATTGGTCAGGTTATGCTGGCCAAACATCGGCAAATGCACATCACGAATCACATGCACACTGTCATCCGCACGGTTGGTAATTTCCACATCATAATGCTGCCCGCTCGACGTTTGCCGCACCTGCACCGCGCGCACATCGGCCTGTGGCGACACCCCATAGGTAATAATCCGCCGGTCAGTAATCTGCGCAATCAGCGCCTGCACTTCCGGATGGTCCATACACAACACGCCAAACCCATAAAAAGGAATATGATCGAGAAATTGCTTAAACGCCGCACGCAGCGCATCAAAGCTGCCATAATGATCAAGATGCTCAGGGTCGATATTCGTCACCACCGCCACCGATGACGGAATGCGAATAAACGTCCCGTCCGATTCATCGGCTTCCACAATCATCCACTCGCCCTTACCCAGCACCGCATTGGTACCATAGGCATTAATAATCCCGCC
Organism: Alphaproteobacteria bacterium UBA6178; assembly: GCA_002422205.1. Taxonomy (GTDB): domain Bacteria; phylum Pseudomonadota; class Alphaproteobacteria; order Rickettsiales; family UBA3002; genus UBA6178. The sequence goes on along the minus strand of DITS01000033.1, from coordinate 56,736 downwards.
ATTAATCACCGTCGGATTGCGCCCCGCCGCCTCAAATAACGCACTAATCAATGACGTCGTCGTGGTCTTGCCATGCGTACCCGCCACCGACACCGTCATTTTCAAATGCATCAGCTCCGCCAGCATTTCCGCGCGGCGCAACACCGGAATACGCAGATTGCGCGCTTCGACCACCTCCGGGTTCGTCGCCTTCACCGCCGAGGAAATAATCACCACCGCCGCATCGGTAACATGCGCCGCCTCATGGCCGACCATCACCTGCATCCCCAACCCGCGCAGCCGCTCCACATTAGCGCTTTCTGCTACGTCCGACCCCTGCACCTGATAACCCAGATTATGCAGCAGCTCGGCAATCCCGCTCATGCCAATGCCGCCAATCCCCACAAAATGCAATAACCCCACATCCAGCGACATGGTCTTGGCAACCGGAAACGGTCGAATAGGTGATTGGTTCATACGACTACCTTCATGCTTTATAATTATCCTCTATTGCCGTCATTCCTGCGAAAGCAGGAATCTTAATCCACCTCCCATGAAGATCCCTGCTTCCGCAGGGATGACGACTCTTTCCCGTCTTCCAATACTCCTCACGGAATATAATTCTGCTTCGCCTCCCGCGCATTACCCGAAACATCATGTACCAGCCTGGCCAGATCCTGCGCCGCGTCAATACGTCCCAGCGTGCGCATCTGCGCCGCCGCCTTAGGCAGCAAATGCGGCAAATTCAAAAAGGATTCAAGCCGCGCCGACAGCGCCTGCGCCGTAAAGCCTTCCTGCGGCATCACCCAGCCCGCACTCACATCTTCAATCGCCTGCGCATTATGATATTGATGGTTATCCGTTGCCTGCGGGTAGGGCACCAAAATCGCAGGCCGCCCCGCGCAGGTCAGCTCCGCCACGGTCGAGGCACCCGCACGGCAAATCACCAGATGCGCCGACGCTAATCTAGCCGGAATATCATTAAAAAACGGTGCCAAATCCACCTGCATCCCCATCGCTTTATAGGCCGCCCGTGTTGGCTCAATATCCCCCGCACGGCATTGCTGATCAATCCGCACCCGCGCGCGCATCGCTTCCGGCAATAATTTAATTGCCTCCGGCACCACCGCACTAAACACATGCGCACCTTGCGACCCTCCCATCACCAGAATCCGCAATGTGCCATCTTCCTGCACTTCCGGATACGGCACATGATGCAGCGCCTTAATGGCCGCCCGCACTGGATTCCCCGTCATCTGCACCTTATTGCCACACTGCCCCGGCAGCCTTTGCGTATTAGGATACGAAGTGGCAATCCGCTTTACCTTGGGGCATAACGCACGATTCGCGCGCCCTGCCACCGAATTCTGTTCATGTATCACCGTGTTCAGCTTCATCTGCGTTGCCGCCAGCATCGTTGGGAACGACGGATACCCGCCAAACCCAACCACCGCCGCCGGTTTTAATTTTCGCATAATGCGGCGCGCCTGCAATGTCCCCAGCGCGATACAGACCATACCGCACAGTTTTTTCACCAGTCCGCCACCAAGCCCACCGGCATGAATATAATAAACCGGAATATCACCGATCACGCCTTCATAGCTCGACGCGCCATAATCCGCGAAGCGTTTATCGGTAATCAGCACCACCTTGCGCCCTTGTGCAATCAGCGCCTCCGCCAGCGATTCTGCCGGAAAAATATGACCACCCGTCCCGCCTGCCGCGAGCACAATCACTTGTCCTGTTCCTGTCTGTTGCATAAACCCGTTCACTGGTGAAACCTTATGCTTACAATAGCCTCTCCACGAGTGCAAAGCCTATCTGTACTTAGCTAAAACCTAAAACCTAAAACCTACTACCTCAGATTCACCTTATACTGCCCATACCGCTTGCGCGTAAGCGCCAGCAACATCCCCATACCAATCGCCATCGCAATCAACGATGACCCACCATAGGATAAAAACGGCAGCGTCATCCCTTTGGCAGGCAACAAATTCACCGCCACACCCATATTGATAATCGCCTGAATACCAAACTGCGCCAGCAAGCCCGCCACCGCAATAATAATAAATAAATCGGTCTCGCGCATCAGCCGCAAATAACCGCGCAATACAATAAACCCAAACAGCCCGATGATCACCAAACACACCAGCACGCCATATTCCTCACCCGCAACCGAGAACACAAAATCGGTATGCGAATCGGGAATGAATTGCTTCACCGTCCCCTCGCCCGGCCCCTGCCCGACCCAGCCACCATTTTTAAATGCCTCCAGCGATTTTTCCACCTGATAATTATCACCCGATGACGGGTCCAAAAACCGATCAATACGGTGGCTCACATGCGGCAGCATCTGATACGCCATCACCACACCAATAGCACCTGCTGCCAGCATCACCAGCACCCACACCACGGGCACGCCCGCTAAAAAAAACTGCGCGCCAAACACGCCCGATACCGTCACTACCATGCCAAAATCCGGCTGCGTGATCAGCAATGCCGTCACAATCGCATAGGTCACAAGCGCAATACGAAAACCGGGAAAACCAATCGTTTTATACCGCTCTGAAAACATCCATGCTACTACCACCGCAAAGGCCGGTTTCATAAATTCCGATGGCTGCACCGACACACCCAAAAACCGAAACCACCGCGTCGCACCCTTATTCTCATAGCCAATCAAAGGCAGCAGCAGCAACATCACCAGCGAAAGCAGAAATAATAATACCGCCAACCGCCGCACATTCGGCACCGATAACAGCGACACCGTAAACATCACCAGCAACGCCAACACCAAAAACACATGCTGTCGCCCCACAAAATAAAAGGCGTCATAGCCAAGCCGCTCTGCTACCGGCGGGCTCGATGCCGTCACCATCACCGCACCCAAACACATCAACATCAACAGCGCAAACCAGATGGGCCGGTCCACCGTCCACCACCAGCGCCCGATCGCCGATAAATTGGTGCGGTCAAACTGCATATTTTGCCTCAGTGTTTTGCGCCTGCGCATCCATCACCAGCCGCACAAAATGCTCACCGCGCTGCTCAAAATTCTGATACTGATCAAATGATGCGCAAGCCGGTGCCAACAATATCACTGCCCCCTCAACCGCATCCATTTTTGCTGCACGCAATGCTGCAGCAAATGCAGCCTCCATCGTACCGTTTTTCTCGTAACCTACATGCCCTTCCAGCGTCGCCGCAAAATCATCCTGCGCGGCACCAATCAAAAACGCTTTGCGCACGCGCGGAAAATAATGGCCCAACGGCTCTATGCCACCCTCTTTCGCCACACCGCCTGCAATCCAATATATCGCTTCATAACTACCCAGCGATTTCGCCGCCGCATCGGCATTGGTCGCCTTGCTGTCATTCACACACACAACCCCATCCAGCTCGGCAATACGTTGCATCCGATGCGCCAAACCGGGAAAGCTCATCATGCCTTTTTCAATATCCGCATGCGCCACATCCACCGACCAGCAGGCCGCATAAGCCGCCGCAGCATTTTGATGATTATGCTCTCCGCGTAAATTGCTGCATTGCGATAAATTCATCATCATTTCCGGCTGCGCCAGTGCATTATGCAACTGCCCGTCTTCCACCCAAATCCCTGCATCGCATGATTGCGTCGTCATAATCGGAATCACACGCTGCATGCCCCGCTCAATCATGCTATGACACAGCGATTCACTTATCGCATCATCCACCCCGACAATCGCAATCTGCTCATTCCCCTGACGCTCAAAAATATGCTCCTTCGCTGCAATATAGCCGCGCAAATCGCCATGCCGGTCAATATGGTCGGCGCTGAGATTTAAAAGCACCGCCACATCAAACACCGTCGTGCGCACCAGATCGAGCTGATAAGATGATAACTCCACGACATAAATACCGTCCGCACCCAACGGCTCAAATGCCAGCACCGGCAGCCCCAGATTACCACCGACCTGCACGTGACGCCCCGCCTGCTGCAATATATGGCCAATCAGACTCGTCGTTGTCGATTTCCCATTCGTCCCCGTAATCGCAATAATGGTAGCATCCGGCTGCGCGCGATAAAGCAGCTCAATATCACCCACAATCTCCACCCCGTTTTGCTGCGCCAGCAACACGCCCTTATGGGGTGCAGGATGCGTGTAAGGCAAGCCGGGCGATAACACTACCATGCTCACCTGCGCCCAATCCCATGCCTCAGGTTCGGCCACTTTTACCTGCGGGTATTTCGCAGCAAAATCCTCAAGCGCTTGTGGTTTGTCGTCCCACACCACGGGCATTGCATCACTAGCCAGCAACGCATCCACCGTTGCGATGCCGCTTTTGCCCAACCCCAAAACCGCTACATGTTTTTGCGCTAAAAAAGGCAAGCGAATCATAACTATCTCAGCTTCAGCGACGACAGGCCAATCAACGCCAGAATCACCGCAATAATCCAGAAACGAATCACCACCGTCGGCTCGGCCCAGCCCTTCTTTTCGAAATGATGATGTATCGGCGCCATGCGAAACACGCGCTTACCCGTAAGCTTAAACGACGCTACCTGCATCATCACCGACACCGCCTCCATTACAAACAATCCACCGATAATCGCCAGCACCAGCTCATGCTTGGTAATCACGCTGATTGCACCCAGCGCACCCCCAAAAGACAAGCTGCCCGTATCCCCCATAAACACCATCGCCGGCGGCGCATTGAACCACAAAAATCCAAGCCCTGCTCCAATCATCGCTGCACAAAATACTGCCAGCTCCCCCGTTCCTGGCACCGGCAGAATCTGCAAATAATTCGCAAAAACCGCATTGCCTACCAGATACGCAATCAGCGCAAAGCAGCCCGCCGCAATCATAATCGGTACAATCGCCAGCCCATCCAGCCCGTCGGTCAGATTCACCGCATTCGATGCACCCACCATCACCACAATCGCAAAGGGAATAAACAGCCAGCCTAAATCCAGCAGCAGGTTTTTGAAAAACGGAATCGCCAGCATATTATCGAGCGAATCATGCGAAATTTTCTGCACCCACAGCACCGCCACCAGCGCCACCGCAATCTGCCCCAGCAGTTTAAGTTTACCGCGCAGGCCCTTACTGTTTTTCTTTCTCACTTTTAAATAATCATCGCTAAAGCCGATAAAGCCATAGCTCAGCGTGACAAACAACACCACCCACACATACTCATTGGTCAGATCAGCCCATAGCAGCGTCGAAACCCCAACGGAGAACAGCATCATCAGCCCGCCCATGGTCGGGGTGCCTTTTTTCGACAGATGCGATTCCGGCCCGTCTTCGCGAATCGGCTGCCCGCCCGACTGCTTAAGCCGCAACCAGCGAATCACCGCCGGCCCGATCAGAAAACTCAAAATCAGCGCTGTCATCACCGCGCCACCGCTACGAAACGTCAGATAGCGAAACAGATTAAACAGCTGGAACTGGTCAGCATACGGCACCAGCAGATTATAGAGCATTTACGCGTCCTTCCGTTCTTCCAGCTTTTGCGCGTTATGCTCAATCGCATTTTTCACATCACGCATACGGCTGCCATTCGATCCTTTAATCAATACCAAATCCTGATGCTGCAGGCGCCCGACCACTTTGGGTGCAAGCCCTGCTGCGGTTTTATCATAATCCCCGCGCATCGATTCCGGCAACGCATCATAAAGCTGTTTCATAAATTCACCAGCAGCAAATACCAGATCAATATGGTTATTCACAAGTGTAGGAGCCAGGCCCACATGCAGCTCGCGGCTCCGCTCACCCAGCTCCAGCATATCCCCCAGCACTGCAATCGTACGCACCGGCTCGGGGCTTGCATCGCGCAAATCCGCCATTTTTTCAAACGCACCCACCATCGACGCGGGCGATGCATTATAGCAATCATCAATCAAACGCAAATACCCGCCCTGCACCTGCATCTGCGAAATTTTGCCGCGCCCTTCCGGTTCACTGAAAAACTCTAGCGCCGCAGCGGCCTTAGGCAAATCCGCTTCCAGCGCATCCACCACCGCCAGCACCGCCACCGACATCAACCCCCAATGCTTGCCAATCGCGCCCAGACGATACTGCATACGCGTCCCCGCAATCACCGCATCAACGGTAGAATGCACATTCTCAATGCCATATTGCACCAGCTGGCACAGCGCATCATCCGACGCGCCAAACGACAATACCCGATCCAGATCACGCGTCACCGCATGCTTCTGCAGCCGCAAAAATTGTGGGTTATCAATATTCAGCACCGCCACACCAGCGCCGCCCATTCCATCAAAAATCTCCGCTTTCGCATTCGCAATCGCGTCAATATTTTCAAAAAATTCTATATGCGCGGCCTCGACTGTCGTAATCACTGCCACATGCGGTTTCACCCATTTCGACAATTGCGAAATCTCGCCCGCATGGTTCATGCCCATTTCAAAAATGGCAATCTCCGTATCGCGCGGCATCGTCGCCAATGTCAACGGCACACCCAGATGATTATTATAATTGCCCGAAGTCGCATGCACTTTCCCCGCTGTTGCCAGCGCCACTTTCAGCATTTCCTTGCAGCCGGTTTTACCGATGCTACCTGTCACGCCAATCACCCTTGCATGGCTTCGCTTGCGCGCAGCAATACCCAAATCCTGCAACGCCTTTTCCGTATCGGCCACCAGCATCAGCGTTGCCACATCCACACCCTGCGGAACATGGCTCACAATCGCCGCCACCGCACCCGATGCCAGCGCTTGGGCCACATAATCATGCCCATCAAATGCTGCACCTTTGAGTGCAATAAAAATATCTCCGGACTGCACCTTTCGGCTGTCAATACTCACTCCGGTCGCAGCCCAGTCGCTGCCACCTTTTCCTTGGGTGGCCTGCGCCACCTCCTGCATGGTCCATAAATGTTTCATAGCGCGGCTATCGCCTCCCTTATTTGTTCTGCGTCATCGAAATGCTCGCTTTTTTCGCCTATTATCTGATAGGTCTCATGTCCTTTTCCAGCCACCACCAGCACGTCGCCAGCAGCCAGTTTCGTTATTGCATGGCGAATCGCATGGGTACGATTACCAATCTCTGTTGCCTGCGGCACGGTAGCCATGATGGCCGCACGAATCGCTGCCGCCTCTTCCTTGCGCGGGTTATCATCCGTCACTATCACCACATCCGCATATTGCGCTGCAACATCACCCATCAATGGGCGCTTGCCCGCATCGCGATTGCCACCACAACCAAACACTACATGCAGCTTCCCCGCCGTATGTGCGCGTAAGGATTGCAACACATTCTGCAACGCATCCGGTGTATGCGCATAATCCACAAATACCGGTGCGCCATCAGGATGATGCGCCACGCATTCCATCCGCCCGCGCACCCCTTGCAGCCGCGGTATATGCGCCAGCGTATGATCCACGCTCATCCCACTCGCGACCGCCAGCGACAAAGCCGCTGCCACATTATATACCTGAAACGCACCAAACAGCGGAATTGTCCCCTGCCATGGCTGCCCTGCCATCTCCAACGATACATGCAGCCCCTGCGCTGTTGGTGTCACTTCCAGCAAACGCAAATACGTCCCCGCATGCCCATAGCTTCGCACCTCACGCCCATGCGTTATGCACAACGCCATCAGCGACTCGGCATGCGCATCATCCGCATTAATCACCGCCACATTGCCCGACCATTCCAGTTGCGTGAACAGCCGTGTTTTCGCCGCAAAATATTCATCCATCGACGCATGATAATCCAGATGATCACGACTGATATTACTATACGCCGCCGCCTCAATTTTCACCCCGTCCAACCGGTATTGATCCAACCCATGGCTCGATGCTTCCAAAGCCACATGCTGCACCCCGCCTTGCGCCAAATCAGCCAACATTTGCGATAGCATCACCGGATCGGGCGAGGTATTATTTGCTGGATATTGCGCATCGCGCTCTGCATCATTGCTGCGCAATCCCAACGTCCCGATCGACGCCGACAATTTGCCTTCCAGCATCCATAACTGACGGTAAAATTCGGCAATCGAGGTTTTGCCATTCGTACCCGTCACTGCCACCAAATGCTTTGGCTGCGCACCATAAAATGCTGCAGCCATTCGTGCCAGCGCATGCCGCACATGATCGACCCGCACAAAAGTATTCTGCTGCGGATTATCCTTCTCGATTTTGCGCTGCAACATAATCGCCGATGCGCCTTTTTGAATCGCATCATCAATAAACGCCACGCCATCTTGCTGCACACCGGTAATCGCTGCAAAAAGCGCGCCCGCGCTCACCATACGCGAATCCGAGGTGATCGAGTGAATCTGCACCGCCATATCCCCTTCCACACTCGCATCAACCGATGACAGCGCCAATAAATCAGTAAGAGACTGCATGCACATCCCTCCCCGGATTAAAGCGTCGCTCACGCGCATCGCGGTTGCGTTGTTCTGCGGTTTGCCAGAAGGCTTTTTCTTGTGGGTCCGGCTCGGAGAACACCGGCTCCAGCCCCATCAGTGGCCCCATGCGCGACACAATATTGGACACCACCGGTGCCGACACCCAACCACCGGTCGCATAGCCAAAGGTGCTCTTATTGCCCTGCGGCTCATCAATCATCACAAAAATCAGATAGCGCGGGTCCTGAATCGGAAATGCCCCGACAAAGATCGCCAGCTTGGCTTTATCCTTGTAACGCCCGTTGACCACCTTCTCTGCTGTGCCGGTTTTACCGCCCATCTGGTAGCCCGCGACATTGGCCTTTTTGGCGGTACCATATTCCACCACATACTGCATCAGCTTACGCATCTGAAAGGATGTCTCTTCCTTAATGATACGCTCACCTTTTCCTTTGTCTTTATTGCCATCTTTCAGCAATGTCATCGACGTTTTATACCCACCATTGACCATCGTCGAAATCCCTTGCGCCAGATGCAAAGGCGACACCGAAATACCGTGCCCGTACGAAATCGTCATGCTGTTGATTGGCCGCCAGTCAGCCGGTGACAAAGGTTGCGCCCGCTCGGGCAATTCTATGTCCACAGGCCGCATCATCCCCAGATTACCCAGAAAGCGTTTCTGATAGGATGTGCCCACATCCATTGCCATTTTCACCGTGCCGATATTCGACGAATACGCAAAAATCTCCGGCACGCTCAGCCACCGATAATAAGGGTGCGAATCATTGATCGTATAACCGGCGCTGCGAATCGGGCTGCTCGCATCATAGCCGTCACGCATGCCCACCACGCCCTTCTCCAGCGCCATAGCCGCCGTAAAGCTCTTAAAGGTCGAGCCCATCTCATACGCGCCCAGCGACACGCGATTAAACTTACTATCCGCCGAAGCATGCCCCGCATCATGGGGATCAAAGCTGGGCAAACTCACCATCGACAGCATCTCACCCGAGGCAATATCCATAATCAGCCCCGCGCCGCCGATACTTTTAAATTCATCCATGCCCTTTTGAATTTCTTCCGCCATAATCGATTGCAGGCGGATATCCAGCGACAGGGTCACCGGATTGCTATCCAGACTGCGCGCCAGCTGTGCATCAAACTGTTTTTCAATGCCCGAAATGCCATTATTATCGACATCGACATACCCCACCACATGCGAGCCCAGCGCACCAAACGGGTACACGCGCCGCACACTGTCTTCAAAGAATAAACCCGGTACTCCCAGCGCATTCACCCGCTCTTGCTCGCGTGGCGTTAAGTGACGTTTGACATACGCAAATTTGCTGTTTTTCTGCTCCAGTTTGCGCAGCAATTCCTGTTCATTCACCCCGCTTAAAACCGACGCTAAATCACGCGCGACTTTGGCCGGCTGACGAATCAATGTCGGGTTAGCCGCGAGTGATGCCGAACGCACATTAGTGGCCAGCAACATACCATTACGATCCACCACATCACCGCGCAATATTTTTGCTGGCAACACCGGTTTGTCATCGCGCTTTTCTTCCGCCTGCAACATCAGCTGCGGTTCCGTCACCAACCGCTTAAAGGGCAGTTCGCCGCCACCCACAAGGCTTACCTCAATCAACCGCAACGACAGCACCAAAAAGCAAAACCCAAACCCCACCAGAATCGTAAACACCCGAATCTGGCTTTGCTCCATCACATGCAGCATTTTACTTTCGCGCTTGATCACGCGGGCAGCAGGACGGCGGGTATGGCGATACATGCGGCGCGACATTACTGCCCCCCCACTGAAGACGGTGCATCAAATCCAATGGGTGTCGAAAGCCCTGCCGCACGCATCGGCAGCTGCTCCATCGCCATAATATGGGTGGCCTGATAAGGCTGTAATTGTAAATAGCGCGACGCCAAACGGCGCAGCCGCTCAGGCCGGTTCAGATACGCCCATTCCGCCTGTAGCAAACGCAGCGATTCTTGTTCTTGCTGCAAATCATAACGCAGACCCACCAGCTCGCGCTTCACATCCTGCACCTGATATTTTACTAAATAGAGTGCAAGCGCCGCCAGCCCAAATAAAAATACCCAATGTATTGTGGAAAGCTTGCGCGTCATGTCTCCGACTCCCCATGCAGCACCGGTACTTCATTGCGGATTGCAACGCGTAACTTGGCCGAGCGCGCACGGGGATTGACATAGCTTTCCTCATCCGAAGCGTGTATCGGCTTGGACTGAGGCAAATCAAAATGAGCGTTTACCGCTTCTTCTTGCTGCAGCATAAAATGGGGATCATGCCGTGAAATTGCTTTCGATTGCGGGCGCAAAAACCGCTTCACAATCCGGTCTTCCAATGAGTGAAAGCTCACTGCAATCAACCGTCCACCCGGGCGCAGCAAATGCGGCGCCGACGCCAGCGCGCGTTCAATCTCGCCCAGCTCGTCATTGACTTTAATCCGCAGCGCCTGAAAGGTCCGCGTCGCCGGATCGATCTTATCGGTTTTACGCACCACACTGCGCACAATATCCGCCAGCTGCGTCGTGGTTTCAATCGGCGCAATCTCGCGCGCCGCCACAATCGCCGCTGCAATCTTGCGCGACGCTTTTTCTTCACCATATTGATAAAGTATATCCGCCAGCTCATCGGCGGGCAGATGATTCACCAGCGTCGCCGCATCCAGCGTACAGCTGCCCATGCGCATATCCAGCGGCCCGTCAAAACGAAAGGAAAACCCGCGATCCGGCTGGTCGATCTGCATCGACGATACGCCCAAATCCATCACAATGCCGTCCACCGACGCAACGCCTTCGGCTTCCATCAGCGACAACATGTCACCAAAACACCCCGTCAGCAAAAGAAAGCGCCCGGGAAAATCCCGGGCGAGTGCATCGGCAAGCATAACCACCTGAGGGTCGCGATCAATCGCGTAAACCCTGCATTCCGCTGATTCCAACATGGCGCGGCTATAACCGCCTGCACCGAATGTGGCATCAATATATATCTCTCCGTCGCGCGGTCCCAGCACCTGCATCACTTCCGCCAGCATCACCGGCTTGTGCAATGTCTCCGTCGCCCCGCTCATGCCGCGCCTCCGCGCATCGAATCCGAGCGCAGCGCCAGGCGCTTTTCTTTTGCCAGCTTCCGCGACTCAGCCTCATAGGTCGCAAATGCCTTCGGCTCCCAAATCTCAAATGTCGCGCCTTTTCCCACAAACACGCAACCTTCTTCAATCCCCGCTTCCTTCATCAGCTCTTCTGGCAAACTCACACGGCCTTCGCCGTCAAATGCCAACTGCTGACTACCGCCCAGAATCGCCGTCGCAAACGCGTCGCGCTCTTCCGAGAACGGGTCCAGTGTTTCGATCTGCTCATAGAGCTTCTCGATCCGATCCATGCCGCACGCCTCAATGCAGGAATGGATAAACGACGCATACACAATGACGCCGTTAAAATTCTGCCCTGCCAACGCGCCGCGAAACGACACCGGAACGGACACCCGCCCCTTCTTGTCGATCTTTTTCTCATATGTGGACAGAAACAGCGCCATCACACAAATCCACCCGTCCTCACCTGCGGCGGCTGACGCGACGGGGATGAGCAACACCCATCCCCTATCAAATACGCGTAACCAACCTTGTTGTTTTTTAAACATGGGGCGGACGATCCCTTTCAATCCAGCGACTGCCTGCCTCAAGGTTCCCATTTGGTTGATCTTGGGTTTTCTTGGGAACAATTGGGATGGTATGTATAATTTTGGGTACAGTCAAGCATTATTTGGGATGTGCATGAGTTAAGCGTCTAACTGAATTGCCTGAAAAATTCGCCACGATGAACGATAAAAAAGCCAATTTTTCCTCTCATCATCATCAAATCGTCATATTGGGATGCTATATGTGAAGGCCCTATACAGATCAGCCAACCGAGAGAAATGAGAGAAAACTATGAGTAAGCCTTCGACCTTAATTACGCTTCCACCTTCGGAGCATCTTATTGCATGGACCACGTGTTAGCGGCATACCTCCATTGACAGATGCTGTACGCGAGAATGCCGCTTCCCATGGCCCTTCGCCCGGCTCGGATATTCCTGACTACACCCCCAAAGGCCCTACCTTTACACATAATGAAGGCGAAGCACCTATACATCCGGATACCAATAACGGCATGCCAGTTAATCGCTGGGCAGAGTACTTAAATGCTTTCCCGATTACGAATAAAGGTGGCCCACAACTCTAGACGGCCAAGCCTAATTCAATAACACGAGGTCAGTAGACCAAGCCCAACCCCAAGGTAGTCATCCTGCGGCTTGCACAGCAAGAGCGCAGGATATCATGAGGTGGAGCGAGATGCTGCGCTGACGCTCCGCGCCCCGCAGCATGACAGAAGAATAAAGAGCGAGGTCAGCAGACCGAGCCTTCAGTCGCCGAAGGCGTTAGGTTCATTGCGAAGGGCAGTAGCCCGAAGCAGGAGCAAACACAAAAATCCTCACCAGAGGGTCTGTAAGCCGGGTTCTGTCCCGCTTGCGCGGTGATGACTATTCATCTCGAACGGCGATTACCCGCCGCCTCTAGCAACCTACCCGGGCTGATACACCGTGCGCAGCACACGAAGCCTCACGAATGAGACTGCCAGCCCCTATTTGGTCTTGCTCCGGATGGGGTTTACCATGCCACATCTGTTACCAGATGCGCGGTGCGCTCTTACCGCACCCTTTCACTTTTACCCTTAATGCCCTTACGGGGAACAAGAAGGGAGCGCAGATGCGCAACCCAGCCTTGAGCCTGTTTCATCGCGGCGGTCAGTAGACCGAAGCGGGAAACAACAAAAAAGGAAACCTACTCTCTGTTGCACTTTCCCTCGGATTGCTCCGGGCGGGTGTTACCCGCCATCCTGCTACGTGGAGCCCGGACTTTCCTCGGAAGTTTCCTCCCGCAGCCATCCGACCCTCTGGTCCGGCCTGATTACAGCAGTTTTAACAAATGTTCAAGTCTGGCCGCGCAGTCACCATCCCACTTCCCGTCAATGCGCAAGGGGCGAAAATGCCGCTGAAACGCCTGCACACACAGCTCGGTCACATCACAATAGATTCCGTCCACCGGCATGCCATAGCCATAAAATACCAGCATTTCCTGCATTTGCCGTATCGCTTCGCCCGCATCGGCGCGTTGCAGGGTATGATGCACCTCTTTGGGCGGCGGATCGCCATGCCACAGCCCCACCCCATGGGCGGCCAGCCAGCGCCAGTCAAACAGCTCACCCGGGTCTGTCTTGCGTCGGAAGGCCACATCCGAATGCCCCACCACACTACGCGGTATAATCGTTGGGTGTCGCGCAAAGATATCCTGACACAGCGCCAGCACCGAGTGCATTTGCGCCTCAGGGAACGGGCGATAGCCCCATTCATGCCCCGGATTAACAATTTCAATGCCAATTGAGCGCGCATTAATGTCGCGGCAGCCGCGCCAGAAGGCAATGCCCGCATGCCACGCCCGCTCTTTTTCATCCACCAGCTGAAAAATCCGCCCGTCTTCTTCTACCACATAATGCGCAGATACTTCGGCCTTTGCATCACAAAGTCGCGCTATCGCCTCTGCACCGCTGGGCATGCCCGTATAATGCAGCACCAGCTTTTCAATCGGCGCGTCGCCTCTCCCATCGAAATTAGGCGAAGGACACGGGATAAACGCTGGCAATGTCATCGGAATATCCCTGCTTTGTCACGAAACTGTCATAACTTCCCTGTACATACCTATACTACTCATCACCCCGCCATAAAAGAGAAAACACGATTTATGCCATTAGACAACGCTAACACCCCGTCCTTAACCGTATATGGCTCGGCATCAGCATCCAACATTACCCACATGCTGTATTCCGCAATGAGCCTCTGTACCGATTGGCGAGTCATGGCCAAGGATCAATCCCCTAACCACGCCGTTGATTGGGAATTACCGCTGAATGTTACAGCACAGGAGTCCCCATCCATTGCGGGGCTTTTAAATGAGTCTTTTGAATCATTGCATCTACCACTCACCGTCACGCATCGAAGCGGAGAAGGAAAAGATAAGAAGCAATATTTTACGCTGCATATCACACCAGACGCCACTTCGGTTGCGCAATCACTTGCTGATATCAAGTCTTATTTGCGTGATTTATTGCCCCCACCCCTCACCGAAGGCAAGCATGCCTGGCATCGGCTGGATGATTATAGGCCCCACCACTCACAAATCACTATAAATAAACTGCATATCAACACTTTAACCATAATCGACGAGTTAAAAACCGCCTGCATCGAGCAATCTGTTAAGCAGTCTGCCGCAGTGTCGCCCACTCAGTCTTTCACCATCAGAATTCCGCTCGAGAAACTGACCAGTGATGAGAAAATATTAGATGGTAGCCTGAATTTAGCCTTTAATAGCCTGCACGGTGTTTTGGGTAGCAATATCATGCAACTGGATAAAAGGGTTGCCAGCACATCCGGCAACCCTAAAACCGGCACCCCGCCACAATTAGTTTTTCAAATCCGTGCGTGCAATCCGCATAAACCCAACGAATATGAATATGATCGCCATGCCGCTGAAATATTAGGAAAAGAAATACAGGACAACGCGCGGTCAATCCGCACATACATGCGGAAAGTGCTATATATGAATAAAGATGAGCACATGCAGTCCGCCCTCACCCATTAAATTAGTTTAGAAAAGATATGACTGACGCATCCGATAAAAAACCCAATACCGAAATCAATGTGACGAGCAATTCTGCTGATAATATGGTTGATCTTGCCATTGCCATTTGTAAGACATGGCAAACCCACTCTCATATCGTCACAGCGAAAGGACAAATTTTGCATGATTATCGTCTGCCACATGCCTTATCCTCTGATCAGGAGAGTGAACTCAATGAAATCCTCAATCAGGCTATTTCCGCTGAACGTCCCGATTTATTGCATGCCGTTACCATAGAAAGCGATACTGAAAATAATCACCATGTTCGCTTATATTTTGATCCTGCAAACCCGATGCAGATTATAAATTTCTGCCAGTATATACCTCAGATTATTGAACGTTTAGCCGCGATAAAGTCCCAACCATCAACACGCTCAACAATGCAGCGGCTGAATAATTTTGCCACCACCACGGCTGATCAAGAACGGGTAACGTTGCAGGCAGTTACAACGGAGCTTTATGCGCGCCTGCAATATCTTCCGATCGAAAAACTGGAAGTAGCGGCCCCTGATTTAGCCGTCACGCCCCAATTCGCAGCACATCAATTATGCATCGCCGTACCGTTAGACCACTTACCCATGGATCCAACGATATTAAATAAGGCATTCTGGCTATTACACGAGGCATTGACTTACACCCTGGGCAATACTACCGGCATTACCCAGCAAGCCTATATCCATTCCGCCTTACCCGGACATGCGGAATCCTATAAGATGTTATTCTTCTTTGATAACCCCAATACGAATTACGCTCAGGCTGTTCAGACCAGCTCACTTTTCAAACAGGCATCGCATCGCGTGGCAGACTATATCCGTACCCGTTGTCACAGCGGTGATATGGAAGGCTCCATTTCCCTTCACTAAGCCCGCGGAGCCGGCACCAGCTTGGGGCGTCTTATTGTAATAATCGCAACACCAGCAATCGTAATGGCAGCACCAATTAACATATGTAGAGTAAGCTGCTCGTTAAAAAAGATAATGCCAGAGCTAAACCCGCCAATCGGAACCAATAACGAATACGGCGTTACCTGACTCACATTATAGTTTCGCAAAAGCCAATACCACATCCCATAGCCTAACATAGTAGAAAATACCGCACTATAAACAATTCCAAACCAAGCAGTTACTGGCGCTGCTTGAAGCAATGCAATATGATTATGTTCAATCAGTAGCGAAACACACAACGTTTGCGGCAACGAAAATAAACCCGTCCAGAATAATAATGGCACCACCGGTATTGACCCCAATGTCTTCAGATACACATTCGAGCCTGCCCACGCACAAGCCCCCGCTATTGCCAGTAAAAATGCGAACCAGTTATCTGCTACCTCCGGTGTGCCTGCCACCACGATAATTCCAATAAACGCAACGACCATACCAAAGGTACGCCACGGTCCCATCAGGTCCTTTAAAAAGATAACACCCAACAAACAACTGAATGGCGCCCCCAGTTGAATCACGACTACCGTGGTACCAATATTCAACCCGAGCCATAATGCTGAAAATACCAGAGTAAAATGCAGCGATATGGTAAGCAGGGACAGCGTAAATAGTTGTGATTTTTTCAATCCAGAGGGTCGGGCAAAAGGCAACAGCAGC
The DNA here is from genome assembly GCA_002422205.1 of Alphaproteobacteria bacterium UBA6178. GTDB lineage: Bacteria > Pseudomonadota > Alphaproteobacteria > Rickettsiales > UBA3002 > UBA6178. The sequence goes on along the minus strand of DITS01000033.1, from coordinate 40,058 downwards.
ACGACCACTAACAGATAGCGAATGAAGATCACATAAAAAGGCGGGAAATGCAGCAAGGCATATTTCGACGCCGCAAAATTACCGCCCCATATCAACGCCACCCCAATGGCCATGAGGCTAGCAAAAAGGCCCATATTTTTTGTCTGTTGCATACGCCAGTCTCTAAAGCCATTTGCTGCAAACTTCACGCTAAAAACAGCCCGCATATAAATTTTCTGGATTTTATCCACAGGCTGTGTTAGCGTCATTCTCCGAACAAAAAAAGAGGGCTAAAGCAAGCTTTAGCCCACAAGTCGCTCGGCAAGCAACTGGTCACCGGTATGCACCATGAAAAGGCTCAACCGGTTATATCGTATCAAAAAGGCGTGTTTCCCTAAGGGTTACGCGCCTTTTTTAGGCCTCATTCGCCGCACCTCATCATAAGCAGCATTAATCTCTGCCATGCGCGCGGCGAGCATCTCCAGTGTCTCAGTCGACGCCCCTTGCGAGGCAAACCGGTCCGGATGATGCGCACGCACCAATTCGCGGTGCGCAGCCTTCAACTCTGCGGCGTCAGCTGTGCGCGAAATCCCTAACACCGCATACGGATCGGTCTGTCGGGGCGCACTAAAACTATCCGCCATTTTCTTCCATTCACGTCGCGACAAACCCAGCTTCAGGGCCACGCGCTGCATATAATCCATCTGTCCCGCACTCAATCCCGAATCCGCCGTCGCCACCTTCAGTAGGCGGTTGACGATTTCGCGATACAGCGAGATCCGCCCCGGAAACAGCCGCACAATCTGGCGTACATACTGATCGGGTTGCGATTGCTCATTCATCGCCATCAAAAACAGCGAACGAATCTTGGTGTCTTCACTGGCCTGCATCGGAAATACTTCCCGAAACGCCCAGTAACTCTGCTTCGACACCACCCCATCCACCTGCGCCAGCTTAGCTGCCAGCGCAATAATGGCAAAGGTAAACGCAATCTGGCGGGTATCCTCCGTTGCCGCAGCACTCACCTGCCCATGAACCTCCTGTGCATACCCACTCGATTGGACTGACCACCACTTCCGCAGGCACTGCCCAAGGAAGGTAAGCTGATCTGTAAAGCCGCTTGGTTTGCTTAACACTGCTTCCATGTATATTTCGGTTAACGCCACAGTTTGTTGTTTTGCTTTGTTACAAACACTATATATAGCCCCGCCTGTATCCTGACAACCACATTTTGTAGCAAAATCGCCGCCTGTGCATAAATGCGCCCCAATGTGACAATTAGGTCACGAATACGGCCATGCCTCACTCACCATTTCCTTGAAAACCACCCTCAAAAATGCGTCGGCAAGCAACCATTCTTTACTAATTCTTAAATATAAAGCGCTAGTATAAGATAAGGCATTTATGCTTAAATACTGAAGAGTCATCCCATCCATTTTCGGGGCAAAAAATATGAAATCCACGCACGGCTTCTCACTGGTAGAACTCTCGATCGTACTGGTCATTCTCGGATTGCTCACCGGCGGCATATTATCCGGTCAGTCCCTCATCCGCGCCGCCGAATTGCGCAGCGTATCCACCGAATTAGCGCAGTATCACGCCGCGATTAAAACCTTTCAGGACAAATATTTCGCCATCCCCGGCGACTTCAAAGACGCCACCAAATTCTGGGGCAAGGATAACGCCGCCTGCACCGGCGATACCGGCACAGCGGCAACGCCCGGCACCTGCAATGGCAATGGCGATGGCAATATCGCCGCCGCCGCCTCTGCCGGCGCAACCGGAGAACGCCACCAATTCTGGAAGCAACTGGCATTAGCGGGCCTCATTGAAGGAAGTTACAGCGGTCTTTCCGGCAGCACCACGCATCATGTCTCAGCAGCCGTGAATGCCCCGAAATCTAAAATAGGCAATGGGGCATGGGGGCTACATTCCTCCTTTACTGGCGGGGGTGATACCGAACAATACGCCGTGGTCTACAACAATTATTTTATCTTAGGCGCAGCGACAACCAACAACCTGCCCTACGCCCCGCTTCTCAAACCTGAGGAGGCATGGAACATCGATACAAAAGTGGATGATGGACGCCCCGCTTACGGCAAAATCATTGCCCGCTTCTGGAATAATTTATGCGCCGCCGCCGATGACGGAACCCACGCCAATAACGACCTGAATGCCAGTTACAAACTCAGCGACAGCGCGATTCGCTGTGCGCTATATTTCAGAGATATAATTTAAATTTATCGGCATAACCCTGATTCATATTGTAGCATTACCTTAAAAATATTATACTGTACGGATGCAAAGGATGCTCTCCACACGACAATCCACCCAAGGCTTCACGCTGGTCGAACTCAGCATAGTGTTAGTAATTATCGGCTTATTGATGGGCGGCCTCATGGGCGGAAAAGCGCTGATACGCGGCGCTGAATTACGCGGTTACACCAAGGATTATGAAACCATCCGTATTGCACTCTTCACCTTTATCGATAACTATCACGCTATTCCTGGCGACATGCCGAATGCCGAGGAGGTGTGGGGCACCGACCCGCATGGCTGCCCCAGCAACGCCGTGCAAACCCCACGCAAAGAAACATGCAATGGGGATGGCAACCGCCGCATCCACAGCACCGTACATACCGGCGCCACGATTTATGAACGCTTCCGCGCATGGCAGCATCTGGCCAACGCCGGATTAATTGAGGGCGTCTATAGCGGTGTCACTGGGCCAAATAACGAAAATCATTATGTCCCGGGTATCAATGCCCCTGCAACGCCCCTGGATAATTATTATGCTATCCAATTTTTCGGCAATTACAGCTCAACCCATAACTTTCCTAGCGATTATGGTCATATTATTCGCACCATCGGTGGTAACACATCCGCTGTCTATGATTTTACCCCTAAAGAGTTATGGAATATCGACACCAAAATGGACGATGGGCTCCCCGGTTATGGTAGAGTCATCGCTGCCCCACGCAATGGTAGTTGCACCACCACCACCGATCCGGACACCGCCGTCTACCCACGCAATGTCAAATCCCGGGTCTGCAGCGCCTCGGTGAAAACCGGCGTTATCTACGATTAAAAAACTACAAGCTGAAAAAGCTACGCTTCGCGCGTCATCTGATCCATGGCTTCGCGCATCAGCATATCCATTTTCTGGCGCAGCTGCGGGCGGTCAATATCCACACCCCCTCCTTGCAAATCAGCCAGTACTTTGCGCAGCACGTCATCATCCCCCGGCTCAGCAAAATCCGACACTACGACCGATTTAGCATACGCATCAATGTCATCAGGGCTTTTGCCAAGCTGGCCAGCAGCCCAGATACCCAGCAATTTGTTACGGCGCGCCATCACTTTAAACTGCAATTCCTGATCATGGGCAAATTTGCGTTCAAAGGATTGTTCGCGATCATCAAAAGTGGTCATAGCATCTCCTGCTTAATATCTGTTAATATAATTATGGCGGATTAGATGGCGGGGGCAAAGCAAAAAGTCAACAGCAACCTGCCATGCTGACGCATCCATAAAATAATTTGCGTCTTGAAAGCTTATTCATTACAAAGGCGCTATTGCGTTAACCATGAGAAATTGTAGCCATAATGAGCAAAAAACCGATCTATGAAGGCAAAGCCAAAAAATTATTTGAAGGGCCGGAGCCAGGCACGTTAATCCAGCATTTCAAAGATGATGCCACCGCCTTCAACGGCAAAAAGCACGGTAGCATCAGCGGCAAGGGCGTCATCAACAACCGCATCACCGAATTGCTGATGACCAAGCTGGGCGAAATGGGCGTCCCCACACACTTCATCCGCAATATCAATATGCGCGAGCAGTTGGTGCACGCTGTCGAAATCATTCCACTCGAAGTGATCGTGCGCAACTACGCGGCTGGCAGCTTCGCCGAGCGTTTCAAAGCCGTCGAGGGCGAGCCCATCGGCCTGCCCTTGGTCGAATTTTGCCTCAAATCAGATCAACTGGGCGATCCGTTCATTGCCGAATCGCATATTTTCGCATTCGACATTTGCGAACCCATTGAACTGGATGAGATTCATCACTACGCTTTACGCATCAATGATTTTCTCAGCGGTTTGTTCATGGGCGTTGGCATTAAGCTGGTCGATATGAAACTGGAATTTGGCCGCGTTTACACCGAAGACACCGTCTCCATCGTATTGGCAGACGAAATCAGCCCCGACACCTGCCGCCTGTGGGACATCGAATCCGGCGAAAAAATGGATAAAGACCGCTTCCGCCGCGATTTAGGCAAAGTCGGCGACTATTACCGCGAAGTCGCGCGTCGCTTAGGCGTGCTCGTCGGTGCCGAAGTGCTGGATACCTCAAGCGCAAAAAAGCCGTCGACAAAGCGCAAAGCGCCCGCTAAAAAACCGGCACCAACACGCAAAGCCGCCCCCAAAGGCAGCACTGGCCGTAAAAAATAAGGCGATCACAGCCACAACGGGTAAGAGTTTATGAAAGCAAAAATCCATATCACCTTAAAAAACGGCGTCCTCGATCCGCAAGGCAAAGCCATCGAAAACGCACTAGACCATCTGGGCTTTTCCGGCATTAATCAGGTGCGTCAGGGCAAATATATCGAGCTGGCTCTCGACGAAACCAGTCACGACAAAGCCTCAGCCCAGCTCAAAGAAATGTGCGAAAAACTACTCGCCAATACCGTCGTCGAAAACTACCAGTTTGAATTAGTAGACTAACCATGAAATCAGCCGTCATCCAGTTCCCCGGCTCCAATTGCGAACGCGATGCTTTCACCACCCTCGAGCGTGAAGGCATGAACCCGCAAATGATCTGGCATGGCGACTCCGAACTGCCCGACGGCCTCGACCTCATCATCGTCCCCGGCGGTTTCACCTATGGCGATTATCTGCGCTGCGGTGCCATGGCCGCGCATTCACCCATCATGCAAAGCGTGCGTACCTACGCCGATAATGGTGGCCATGTGCTGGGCATTTGCAACGGCTTCCAGATTCTATGCGAAACCCGCATGCTCCCCGGCACCCTCATGCGCAACGACCACCTCAAATTCAATTGCAAGCCGGTCAATTTGCGCGTCGAAACCACCGATTCGCCTTATACCGCCGACTATCAGCAAGGGCAGGTTATCTCCATCCCCATCGCCCATCACGAAGGTAATTACTATGCCGATGATGACACGATCAAACGCATGCAGGATAACGGCCAGATTGCCTTCCGCTATTGCGAAGACAATGGTGATATTTCGCCCCTGTCTAATCCCAATGGCTCACGCGCTAATATCGCGGGCATTTTCAACGAGCGCAAAAACATCCTCGGCCTCATGCCCCACCCTGAGCGCCATGCCGACGCTGCCACCGGCGGCACCGATGGTCAGGCCATGTTTACATCCCTCCTCAAACGCTTCCATTAATTTTGCATTAGCCTCGGTATTTTAATCTTGCCATACCCGCGAAAGCGGGAATCCAGCCATACTTCCCTTACTGGATACCCGCTTCCGCGGGTATGACAACGCAAAGAAGCCCCACACCGTCACCCCGTACTTGTTACGGAGTCCGGCCTTGCTTCCTCCTAGGCCGACCAGACCCCGTCATACGACGGGGTGACACCTTTCTTAACTCTAAACTCTGACATTTCCGTTTTTTGTCATGCCGTGTTCATCACGGCATCCGGCCTTCCTTCACTTAAAGCAGACCCCGCCATGCGACGGGATGACACCTTTCTGAACTCTGAAATCTGAAATCTGAACTCTAGAATCCACCTACCAAATTCCCTAGCATTTGATTAAAATCCCACCCATAAACCCACCATAAACTTAATATATTTTTAATACTTTTCATGCTATATTCAGGGTAAGATAAAAAGATAAAATCACCCGTATGAAGGTGATTAGGGAGGCAAGCATAATGGGAGCAGCGATTCAGCCTATTAATTTGGCGAATGCCGTAAATTTTTGTCGCGCTAGCATCGATACCGCTAGTCAATATGGCGTGCCGGATATCTTCATGGATACCCTGCAGGAATTAATGGGCGGTGCCTATGCCTCTGCCAAAGCCGGAATTGATGTAGCCAATGCCGGTGTAAGCAAAGCCTCGTCCATCGAAGCAACGAGCCTCGCGCCCTCTACCAGCTACGCTGCCAATGAAATCCGAGACACCACCCAAATCGGCTAATTTTCTCCTGTAATTCCATGCAATCCCGCTTGTCAAACGCGGGCATATTGCTATGCTGCGGCCTTCATCAAACGAAGGCAATGACACCGCATGACGCAATCCGCTCTCCAAACCGAATCCACCGAGCCCGCCATCACCAAAGACATGATCGCCGATCATGGGCTCACGCATGACGAATTCGAAAAAATCGTCGAAATCATGGGCCGCACCCCCAACCTCGTCGAGCTGGGCATTTTCTCGGTCATGTGGAGCGAGCATTGCTCCTACAAAACCACGCGCATGCATTTGTCAAAACTCCCCACCAAAGCGCCGCACGTCATCTGCGGCCCTGGCGAAAATGCCGGCGTGATCGATATCGGCGACGGGCAAGCCGCCATCTTCAAAATCGAAAGCCACAATCACCCCTCCTATATCGAACCCTTTCAGGGCGCGGCAACCGGCGTGGGTGGTATTTTGCGCGATGTGTTCACCATGGGTGCCCGCCCGATAGCGAACATGAACGCGCTCAGCTTCGGCCACCCTGCACACCCCAAAACCCGCCATTTGCTCAGCGGCGTCGTCTCCGGTATCAGCGCTTATGGCAACTGTGTCGGCGTGCCCACCGTCGGTGGCGAATGCCGCTTCCATGACTCCTACAATGGCAATATCCTCGTCAACGCCATGACCGTCGGCCTCGCCAGCACCGATAAAATTTTCTACTCCGCCGCTGCGGGCGTCGGTAATCCGGTCATCTATGTCGGCTCCAAAACCGGACGCGACGGCATCCACGGCGCCACCATGGCCTCCGCCGAGTTTGATGATTCGACAGAAGACAAACGCCCCACTGTGCAGGTGGGTGACCCCTTCACCGAAAAACTCCTCATCGAAGCCTGCCTCGAGCTGATGGCGACCGATGCCATCATCGCCATTCAGGATATGGGCGCGGCGGGTCTCACCTGCTCTTCACTCGAAATGGCCGACAAAGGTGGATTAGGCATCGAGCTACAACTAGAGAACGTCCCCCAGCGCGAGCCGAACATGCTGCCCTATGAAATCATGCTCTCCGAATCCCAAGAGCGGATGCTGATGGTGCTCAAACCCGAGCGCGTCGAAATGGCCGAAGCCATCTTCCGCAAATGGGAGCTCGAATATGCCACCATCGGCCACCTCACCGACACCGGACGCATGGTGCTGAAGATGCATGGCGAAGTGGTGGCCGACATGCCCGTCGCGCCCATCTCCGGCGCTGCCCCGCAATATGACCGCCCCTATCGCCCTACCCCCAAACAACAATCCATTCTCGGTGACAAACTCGATGCATCGCAAGACATGGGCATCGCGCTGCAAACCCTCATGGGCTGCCCCGATATTGCCAGCAAGCGCTGGATCTGGGAACAATATGACCACATGGTGATGAACGACACTGTCGCCCGCCCCGGCGGCGACGCGGCGATCGTGCGTGTGCATGGCACGAATAAAGGCCTCGCCATCACCACCGATGTCACCCCGCGCTATTGCTACGCCGACCCGCATGAAGGCGGCAAACAGGCCGTGGCCGAATCCTACCGCAACCTGACCGCTGTGGGCGCTAAGCCGCTCGCCATCACCAACTGCCTCAATTTCGGCAACCCACAAAAGCCCGAAATCATGGGGCAAATCGTCGGCTGCATCGAAGGCATGGCCGAAGCCTGCCGCGTGCTTGAATACCCCGTCATCTCCGGTAATGTATCGCTGTATAACGAAACCTACAGCAAAGGTATCCTGCCCACCCCCACCATCGGCGGCGTGGGTATATTGGCCGATGTATCGCGCCATATCGGCAAATCCTTCACCCATGAAGGGGACAGCATTTATGTGCTCGGCACCACCGACGGACAAATGGGCGCATCGCTGTATTTGCGCGAAGTCGAAGGCCGCGAAGAAGGCGCACCGCCTCCGGTCGATCTCGAAGCCGAAAAGCGCCATAGCGCCTTTGTGCGCAGCATGATCGAGCTGGGCTTCCTGCGTGCCTGCCACGATGTCTCCGACGGCGGCCTCCTCGTCGCCATCGCCGAAATGGCATTACCCAACTGCATCGGCGCCGAAATCGCCTTCCCCTCCAGCATCGACCATCCGCTCAGCTTCGCCTTTGGCGAGGATCAGGCGCGTTATGTCCTATGCGTGCCCGAACAATTCCGTGACGAAGTCCTCATCAGCGCCAATCAGCTCGGCCTGCCCTTGACCGATCTCGGCACCACACAAGGCAATCAGATTACCATCACCGGCTACACCAGCATCCCTGTCATCCATCTGCGCGATGTGAATGATTGCTGGCTACCCGGCTATATGTCCAACTAACGAAAGCCTGTCACCCCGTCTTCATGACGGGGTCCGGCCTGAGTATAAAAGATAGATAACAGCATGGCACAACAAGCAACCGCACCCAACTACCTCCCCAAAGTCCGCGAGCAATATGAAGCATTGCCCTACCCGCCATGCGATGCGGAAGATGAATATAAACGCCTGAGCGTGACACTCTTTGATCGGTTAGATTATTTGAATCATCGCTTCTATCGTGGGCGCGCCAACTTCAAAGGCTTCCGCGCGTTAAGCGCAGGCGATGGTACCGGTGACGCATCCGTATTTATGGCTGAACAGCTCAGCGAATTCGGCGGCGAAGTGGTCTCGCTCGACATGTCCTCTGCCTCGCAGGCAATCGCCAAGAGACGCGCTGAAATTCGTGGCCTCACCAATATCACTTACCTCAATGAATCATTGCTCGATATTCCAAAACTGAATTTGGGTGAGTTTGATTTCATTAGCTGCTCGGGTGTGCTGCACCATCTGGCCGATCCCGATGAGGGGTTGCGCACATTAATCGGCGCACTCAAACCCGGTGGCATATTGGGCGTCATGGTCTACGCACAAACAGGCCGCACCGGCATCTACCACATGCAAGCATTATTGAATGAATTGCTTGATAAAAAAAACGATCCCATTGATGAGCAAATAAATCTGGCGCGCACCATTATCGACCATTTACCAGAGAGTAACTGGCTATGGCATATGCATAACTATACCATGCATGACATTTTGCATTTCGGCGATAGCGGCATTTTTGATTTGTTACTGCACACGCAGGATCGCGCCTATACCATCCCCCAAACCTATGAATGGGTAAAAAATTGTGGCGGCACTTTCGCCGAATTTGTTTTTGGCGAAAATCATCAGGAAGTATTACTGAACCCCGCGATACATATTACTGATCCTGAATTTGTGGCGCAGGCCAAAACCATACCCATTCCTGATCAGCAGCATGTCGCTGATTTGCTATTTGGTTTAAACAGCAAACAAACATTTTATGTGACAAATGGGCCAGTGCCTGAGGAGCTGACAATTGAAGATACATCACTTATTCCGAGTATTTCAATGGTATCAGCCATTGCGCCTAGCACAGCGAAAGACACAGCCAATGTGATGCGAAATACAAAAGAAGAAAAAGCCACCTTCGCATTTCCTAATTATCCCATACATGTCACTTTCACCTTGCATGAAACCACAGCCGATCTGCTGGAAGCCATTGATGGTAAACGCTCCATCGATGAGATAGTCGATCGGGTCAAACAACAACATCCCACCCTGTCACGTGACGAGGTGATGCAACAATTTCACAAATTCTACGATGAATGCCGATTGCAGCTTGTACTGGTTTTGCGTCATGAAGACGGCGCCAAAATACCCGATGTGAGCACCCTGCAAATGCGCGGACTGAAACGGGGGAAAGCATGAGCGAAGCAGCGGTAAACTACCTGCCCAAAGTCCGTGAGCAATATGAATCAATGCCCTACCCGCCCGTCAATCCGGCTGATGAGCACACCCGCCTCGCCGCCACCACTTATGATCGGCTCGATTATCTGAATCATTGTTTTTATGACGGACGCGCCACTTTCAAAGGCTACCGCATACTCTGCGCAGGTGATGGTACGGGCAACGCGTCCATCGTCCTCGCCGAACAACTCGCCGCACTGGGTGGCGAAGTCGTCGCACTCGACATGTCCACTGCCTCACAGGCCATTGCCAAAGAGCGCGCAGCCATCCGTAAGCTCACCAATATCCACTATGTCAACGCCTCCTTACTTGATTTGCCGACATTAGAACTGGGCAAATTTGACTATATTAGCTGCGCCGGTGTACTGCATCATTTATCCGATCCCGATGAGGGTTTACGCGCGCTCATTAGCGTTCTGAAACCCAATGGCATTTTAGGTATCATGGTCTATGCACAAATTGGCCGCACTCCTGTGTATCTTATGCAGGATATGCTGCGCACGCTGTTTCGCAACAATCCGCCGATCGACAAACAAATCGCCATCACCCGTACCCTACTCGATAATTTACCATATGGAAACTGGGCGCATCATGGCAATATGCTGCAAAACAGCGATGTCAAACTCGGCGATGCGGGTATTTTTGATTTATTCCTGCACTCGCAGGACCGTGCTTACACCGTGCCACAAATTTATGACTGGATGGAACGTTGCGGTGCAAAGTTTGAACAATTCGTCACCTCCGACGCGCACCAGGATCATATCTACAACCCTGCCACCTACATCAAAGAGCCATCCTTTGTTACACGCATTAAACAATTACCGTTGCGCAAACAGCAAACCATCGCCGAGCTGCTATGCGGCAATATTTGCATGCATACATTTTATGCTACCACCGGCACCCACGCAGCTGAATTAACACCCGATGATGAATCGCTGATTCCCGCTTTTGGCCTCACCTCCAATTTGCAGCCCCAACATCTTCCGGCTGTGTCTGCCAGCCTGCGCACGAGCATCGGCAAAAAAACGCTCAACCATTCCCTGCCGCATCGCGTGCGTCTAAAGCTCACACCATTAGCCGCCACCGCCGAGCTGCTCAGCGCCATCAATAATGAGCGTAGCATCGCACAAATCATCGATCAGACCGCCGCAAAATTCACCGCCCTCTCGCGTGCCGACATCGTGCAGCAATGGCGTACGCTGTATGAAGATTGCCGTATGCAGCAAATCCTCGTACTACGCCGCCCCGAAGGGGCCCGTTTCCCAACGCTGGATGAGTTGCGCGCACAAATGCAGAGCCGTGTTTAAGGAGGACTCCTATGCCCATGTCCGCTACCGAAATTGAGCAACGTATCAAAGCCGCCCTGCCCGATGCCACCATCGAGCTAACCGACCTCGCCGGCGATAACGACCATTGGCAGGTCACCGTCACCAGCGCCAGCTTCACCGGCAAGCCGCGCGTCACGCAACATAAAATGGTCTTCGCCGCTTTGGGCCAGGATATGGGCACTACCCTCCACGCCCTCTCCGTCATCACCAAAACCCCCTAACCTAAACCTATCCCTCTAAGCTCGTCATTTCCGCCCCGTGACAAGCACGGGGTAAACTCCAGCGGGAATCCACCTCACTTCCTTCGCCGAGTACCATACATAAACCAGCATCCAATCCCCCTCTCCCACTGGTAGAGGGTCGGGGTGAGGGCCCTTTCAACCTTCCTTATCTTATCATTCTCGCTTGATTTATCACGCATCCTCCCCCATATATCGCCCATAAACAGGAGCCATTATGACTGACAATCCCGCCTTCGCCCAAATCCAATCCGACCTCGCTGACAACGCCGTTGTGCTCTATATGAAAGGCAGCAGAAAGCTCCCGCAATGCGGGTTCAGCGCCACCGTCGTCGCCATTCTCGAACGCCTCGGCGTCAGCGACTATAAAGACATCAATATCCTGCTCGATATGGAACTGCGTCAGGCCATCAAGGATTATGCTGATTGGCCCACCATTCCCCAGCTATACGTCAAAGGCGAATTCATCGGCGGCTGCGACATCGTACGCGAAATGTATGAATCCGGCGAGCTGGCCGAATTGCTCAAAGCCAAAGGCGTGCCGCTGGCCGCATAATGTCACGCTTCCTTAACCAGACCGTCATAAAATCGTTACATTGATCCGCTAAATTAGCCCTTCACAACGGGAGCGCACGCATATAATGCCCAGAGACGATCATCCTCACCTTGGCTACGAAAAGAGTCAAACCACAAGCATTACGCCCGTGTTAGAAGCCTTGCGGGGTTGCGTTCTCTTTCGTGAGCCTGAGCATGATTCGCTTTTGTTTAAAAGTGATTCTTTGCGCGACCGTGCCGAAACTGCCCTCACGGATTATGGCACTGCCATCGAAAATGATGCACGTATGAGCCGCGTGTTGAACGTTGACGAGTCAAAACCCTCAATACATCTGAGCGGCCTGAGCATCGGCCCCACCACCGCCAATGCCATAACAGCTGCACTGGATTCCAAGGCCTGCAAAAATAACAGTATCTCTATCATCGACGCTCGCAGCGAACAATCCCCTACAAAACGCGACGATATGCTGTTAGGTGTGGTCTCTACAAGTAATGGCCGCCGCTTCTAGCGTCCCTTGCCCGCATCACGCCCGGCACCTTTATTCTGCACACTAGCGCTTAGGCCGCCCAAATCCTGCTTGCCTTGCGGCTGAATATTTTGCAGCACGCCGCGCTTGGCTAAATCCTGCCCGATATGCTCCAAATCCTTCTCCAACCCCGGTCGCGACATCAGCGATTCACGAATTTTGCGCAGCGTCTCCTGCGACATCACATGCGACAACCATTGCTGCATCACCTGTTTTTTTTGCTGCTTTGCCAGCAATTGCTGCTGCTCCACCATCCGGTCTAATTCGCGCGCTTTTTCCTCATCCCGTGCCCGCAGCATCTCGCGCATTTTCTCCACAATCGCCACACGCACATGCTCGGGGCAGCCTTCCACCACCGCCGCCAGCTTGATATCCACATCGGGCTGGCCAGAAAGCATCGCCACCACCAACTGCTCAATGACACCCTGATATTGACCCAATATCTCGCGCATCTGTGCATCGTCAGCTTTATGTGAAAAAAGACCCATCTACCCTATATAATACCACAAACCCCAATTAAAAGCCCAGCCTTCGTCATGCGATGGAATGACACTCCCCTTTACCGTCATCCTGCGGCTTGCGCATACCTACCCCGGTCATCCTGTGGCTTGCGCATACCTACCCCGGTCATCCTGCGGCTTGCGCAGCAAGAGCGCAGGATCTCATGAGGCGGCATGAAATTCTATGCCGACACTACGCTTACCCGTAGTATGGCGGGTATTAAGAAAGAAAAAAGCCGCAGACAACGCCTGCGGCTTTTTAGACTTATTCTCAGCGTCACGATTAACGCGAATAGAACTCGACCACCAGATTCGGTTCCATCTGAACCGGATAGGGAATCTCTTGGAATTTCGGCACACGCAGGAAGGTACCCTTAAAATTAGCCACATCCACCTGCATATAATCGGGCACATCACGCTCAGGCGATTGAATCGCCTCCAGCACCATCGGAATCTGACGCGATTTTTCTTTAATCTCGATCACATCGCCAGCGCACACACGGTAGCTGGGGATTTTCACGCGCTTGCCATTCACCTTCACATGGCCATGATTGATAAACTGGCGCGACGCAAACACCGTCGGCACAATGCACATACGATACAGCACGGCATCAAGGCGGCGCTCCAGCAGACCCACCAGATTCTCCGACGTATCGCCTTTAATACGCACGGCCTCCTGATAAATTTTGCGGAACTGACGCTCGGTCATATTGCCGTAATAGCCTTTGAGTTTTTGTTTGGCGAGCAGCTGCGTGCCGAAATCCGACAATTTGCGCTTGCGTGCGGCACCATGCTGGCCGGGGCCATACGAACGGCGATTCGACGGATCCTTCGGACGGCCCCAAAGGCTTTGGCCGATACGGCGGGAAATTTTATACTTCACAGAGCTACGTTTTGACATAACAAGTCCTTTTCAAATGATCGCTGCAATCCCGCTATCATAATGAAAGATCGGGTGTTTCCTCAGCATGTTGTTCTATACATTCACACAGAGGGAAACGCTCCCGCGCGAATGGATGGGCACCATAGCGCGATATCATGCCAAGTCAATGAAAAATTAAAGGAAAAAATGCAATTAATGCACGGTCTTGCCGAGTTTTTCAGCCATCAGCCCGTCATATTGCGCCGAAGCCGCCGCCATCAGGTTGCTGGGCACATCAATGTCCGATCGCGCCGCCGCCATATTCACCGGCATATAACCGCCGCCTTGCTGGGCTTGTGCCTGCATTGCTGCCATATCCCGCGCAAAATCACGATTAGCTGCATCCGCACCCAATTGCGATACGGCAGATATATCATTCACACCAGAGGCATGCGGCATAATAAATTTTGATGCCACCGCTCCACCCGCAATGACCCCCAGAAACGCTGCCATTCTAGGGCGTGCAGCCAGTTTTGAAAAAAAAGATTTGATAGGAGTCGGCTTGAGCTTTTCCCAGCCTTGACGCGTGACATCAAGCCCAGCATCAATCCCATCTACAACTATATCCAACTTTCGCCCCATCACATTAATTCCTTACGCTTGGCTGTGGCCGTGTTCTACTGCCGCTTGCTCTTGCATTGCATGCATTGTTGCCACATCAATCGACGCTGCATTCACTTTAGCACTGGGCACATCAGTCGACGAAGGCACTTCAATCGACGAACGCGCAGCCGGAATCGTAGCGCTGACATCGCTATAACCACCAGTAGCTTGTTGCGGTGTCGCCTCAGCAACTAAAGCGGCTTTGGGTGCTTCAGGCGGTGTCGTGCCCCATCCGCCACGATCATGAACATCTTTTTTCTTATCATCTTTTTTCGCCGCCAGAATCGTTTCATCGGCAACCGCTGCTTCACCAGCCAATGCGGCAGTCGACGCATCACCATAAGCCGCTACTTGCGCACCCGGAACACCGCCTTGACTCATAATCGCTTGTGCCAGCGCCATACGTGCTTGCGCGTCCGCCATCTGGGCTTGCACCACACTCTCCAAACCGGCACGCTGACGATCATAGGCGCTCTGCGCACGCGCCGCGGCACGTTCTTGTTCCACCCGTGCTTCGCCACGGTCAAATCCTCTAGCCGATCCCAATACGCCACCTGCCACTGCGCCCCACGTGGCACCCAATGCACTGCCAAATAAACCTACTGCGCCAGCGGTCACACCCACGACTGTCATCGCAAGGGCACCGCCGCCAAATAAGGCCGCCATACCAACGCCCGCCGCAGCCAATAACGCCACAGGCACTAGCGCACCAATAATAATGCCACGCAGCGCGCCACGGGCACCACCACGCGATGTTTCAGCTAATTCCGTTGCAACTGCAGATCCGCCCGAGTGATTAATCGGCTCATAAGATTGTCGTGCCATGGTATCCATCCTTATTTTTTATGCGTATTGCACGCAGTGCTTATCTCTATACATGCCCATAATAGCACGAGTCCCGTCCGACAAAAGTGAAGCTTTTATGACAATTCAGCAAATAACGCCCTTAAAGTCTGAGTGAGCCTAACGTTCAGGCGCCACTGGGTCTGTTTTTGCAGTCGGTGGCGGTGGCACGGGCGTACTGGTTTCTTCGCCATCACCTATATAGCCATATTTTTTGGCCATCCCCACGCCCACCATTGCCGCAGCCCCTGCCGCCAGCAGCACCCCGGCTGTCACCCCATGGTTCTGGCCGCGCTCCCAGCCATTCACGGTCACTTTTTCCTTGGTCACATCACTGGTAAATTCGGGCACTGTCTGCTGATTCTCGCTGATCGCACGTGGTATGGCCGAAGCCACCCCCAACCCCGCACCCGCAGCAGCAGCCACCGGCGTAAACAAGGCCAGCTTTTCCACCCAGGTGGTCGAGGCCACATAATGACGCGCCGCCTCAAACCATGCCGCCCCGCCCAGCGAAGGCGCCAATCCTTCAATAAAGGCAAGCACCGGCCCGCCTAAAAGCTGCACCGCCACACTTGCTCCCAGCCCGATAGCCCCGCCGGTGAGTGCTCCGTTCAGCCCGGCCCAGAACCCACTAAACGCCCATACAAACGGCGCTTTAATCGCCCCCCACACGGCACCCAATGTATATTGTAACGGATCAAACATTTAGCGCGTCCTCCCTTCCGGTGCAGGCCCGCTGGGAAGCAGCGTGCCACCTCCCTCCACCACCGTAGAAGGCGTCTCGTCTTTTTTCTCCAATGCCGCTTTGGCATCTGCTTCCGCACTCGCCTTAGCGTCATATTTTGCTTTATATTGATCAACCACCATGGCAGGTTTGGCAGGCGCAACCGGTTTAGCCGGTGCTGCCTTACCCGATCCTTCCGGTGCCTGATAATGATCCCACACCTCACTAATGCCGCCAAACATCAGGCCGCCCAGCCCGCCCATCGCCGCACCGCCAACCGCACCACCCAATCCGCCTAACAGTATCATCGCCGGATTACCGGTGCTAAGCCCGATAATGCCGCCTACAATCAAACCGGCCCAGCCGCCATAATGTACACCGTCAAGCGCCCAGCTGAAAAAACCACCCACGGTTCCCACGGCAAATTCTTTAATCGATGTTAAAAATGAAAGCATCGCTCCACGGCTGTTGAGGTTACACAATACGGCATCCTCAGTGTAAGCCCGCACGCCCTCCATCTCAAATGAAGGTTTGATGACGATTCTAGTCTTTCCGCGTATATTCGCTCAAACAACGCACAATCCCGCGCATCGTGCGCACTTCCTGCGCATTCATCTGCGCCCGTTGCAACAAATTGCGGATATTGCGCCACATCACCGGCTTTTTCCCCTCCACCTTCCAAAACCCCCGCGCATCCAGCTCCCCTTCTAACTGGTCAAACAACCCCTGCAACTCCCCCTTACTAGCCACATCACTCCTGAACGCTGAACGCTGAACGCTGGACTCTAGCGAGAGAAACCACTCATACGCCACCAACCCCACCGCCTGCGCCAGATTCAGCGACGCATACTCCGCCGATACCGGAATGCTAATAATCGCATCCGCCAGTACCACATCCTCATTCGACAACCCGCTCCGCTCCGCCCCAAACAATATCCCTGTCTTACCATTCTCAACAGCGATAAAGGAATGCAAACCCCTTGCACTTGTCACCCCGTCTTCATGACGGGGTCTGGCCTTCGTTAAATCTGGCTCTGGCTGACCGGATGCCGTCATAAAGACGGCATGACAACTATCATCAGCCCCACTGCCTTCAAATAATTCCCGCGGGCTATACGCCACCTTCGCCATATCCCGCTCACGTGCGGTGGTAGCATACACCGCCTGCAAATCAGCCACCGCCTCCGCTGTCGTAGCATAGATCGTGGCAGCCTCCACCACATCTGCCGCATGCGCCGCCATATCCACCGCACGGGCATTGGGCCAGCCATCACGCGGCGCCACTAGCCGTAACTGATGCAGGCCAAAATTCTTCATCGCCCGCGCCGCCGCCCCGATATTTTCACCAAGCTGCGGATTCACAAGAATGATTACAGGAGCCGTCTTCATAAAACCTTCACTTTCATTACCCCATCTGTAGGGTTAGTCTGTCTCAAACACCACAAAAAACACGGATACAGCACCATGAGCCACGCAGAAAAACTCACAAAAGAACCGCCGGCCATCCTTGCCGGGCTGCAACAAATACTCGATGCAGCGCGCATCACGCTGCTAAGCGAAGTATCTTTACGCGATGTCGGTAAAATAAATGATTGTGCTATTATGATTCCCATCAAAGGGGGCAACAACGGCAGTGGATACCGGCAACAGAAAGACATTCAGAATATCATAAATAAGGTCGATTTGCTGCGCATTGGTAATAATTTCGTGCATAAAGATTTTATTATTGAGTTGGCGGAGAGGCACACGTTGAAGGAACGAGAGATTAAAGGCAGGCCGGATATACTCATTATCAAGCCAAGCAGCATACTAAATCCAGACAATATACCCGGTCTGTCATCGCAAATATTGATGCAATGGGTTGAAGACATGCAGGCGTTTATTCAGAATCAACAGAACTGGCCGAATATCGAGTCCATCGTCGGTGCTTCCGGCTCTGTGCGCATCATACAGGCCTTGAGTAATCCGGTGGATAAACAAAAGCTTCTTGCCCCACAACCTTCCAAAGTGCTGGGGCATGTTATCCGCTCCGCCATTCGGGCCTGCACCGCCGACGCAGAGGCCTCCGAAACCATTACCCTCTCTTACGGTAGCACCAATACCGCATCAACCCTTGCCAATGCACTCCGGAGCAGTGTCTCTCTGCTGGCTGAAAATACCGATCCCGAAGTAGCAGAAATCTTGCAGGGTCTAAGTTTCGAGGTGCCCAGCAAGAGCGAACAGCCCGCGCATCGCAGCACGCAGTTGCGCATCAGCGCGCCTCATCTCGTGCAGGCATTAACACAACTAGAGATTTCTCTTGGCGAGGAGGCAAATATAATAAACCCGCGCTTGGCCGGTAAACGTGACACGCTGGTTACAAGCCTGAGCCATGAGATGTTCGCTGCTGCAAAAACGTGCGGCTAACCCTTAAGCAACATATACGTAATCGCATCAAACAACGCGTTGAACGAGGCATCAATCACATTGTGCGACACGCCAATCGTCGTCCACACCTGCTTGGCATCACGGCTTTCAATCATCACGCGCGTCAGTGCCGCGGTCGCATCCTGCGGCGTTAAAATCCGCACCTTATAATCGCTAAGCATCATACCCTGCAATTTCTTATAATGCGGAATCAGTGCCTTGCGCAGCGCCGCATCCAGCGCATTCACCGGCCCGTTGCCTTCCGCCACTTCCATCACCATCCCGTCGCGTTTTTGAATGCTCAGCTTCACCGTCGCTTCCGCAATGGTTACCAGCGCACCCTTCGCATTGCGCCGCCGTTCATCCATCACACGAAAACTCTCCACCGAGAAGAAATCCGGCACATCGCCCAACCGTCGCCGCACCAACAGCTCAAAGCTCGCATCCGCATCATCATACGCATAGCCTTGTTTTTCGCGGTCTTTAATTTCCTTCACCAGCTCATTCAGCTTGGGGTTATCCGCTTCAATCGCAATTCCCATCTGGTTCAACCGCGTCACAATATTCGATTTACCGGCCTTGTCCGACACCAAGATCACCCGCTCATTGCCCACCAGCGCCGGTGATATATGCTCATAACTACTCGAATCCTTCGCCATCGCCGACACATGCAGCCCGCCCTTATGCGCAAATGCCGCGCTACCCACATAAGGCGCATGCGGGTTGCCATCACGATTCAGCCGGTCATCAATCATGCGCGAAATCTGCGTAATGCGCGCCAGATTTTTCTCACTCACGCCGGTATTAAAACCCAGCTTCAGCATCAATGTCGGAATCAGCGAAATTAAATTCGCATTGCCGCAACGCTCGCCAATCCCATTAATCGTGCCCTGAATTTGCCGCACGCCCGCTCGCACCGCCGCCAGCGAATTCGCCACCGCATTATCCGTATCATTATGGCAATGAATGCCCAAATGCGTGCCCGGAATATAGGCGGTCACTTCCGTCACAATCTGGCTGATCTCATGCGGCAGAGACCCGCCATTAGTATCACACAACACCACCCAGCGCGCGCCTGCATCATAGGCCGCCTGCACCACCTCCAGCGCATATTCGGGATTGGTTTTATACCCGTCAAAAAAATGCTCCGCGTCAAACAGCGCTTCCCGCTTCTGGCTCACCACATGCGCAATGCTCTCCGCCACCATGCGCAGATTTTCCGCGCGGGTAATCTTTAATGTTTTCTCCACCTGTGTGGCCGAACATTTACCCACCAGACAAACCGATTTGGTGTTGGTGCCCAGCACATCGGCCAGCCCCGGGTCATTCTCGGCCGAGCGTCCGGCGCGCCGCGTCATGCCAAAAGCCGTAACTACCGCATGTCGCAACTTGGGCTGCGCCGCAAAAAACGCATCATCCGTCGGGTTTGCTCCCGGCCATCCGCCTTCCACATAATCAATGCCAAACGCATCCAGCTCGCGCGCAATAGCCTGCTTATCCGCCACGGTAAAATCAATCCCCCGCGCCTGCGCCCCATCCCGCAAGGTCGAATCATATAAATAGATACGGTCTTTATTCATGCTAATTTTGTAGCGCGAAGCCCATCAAACCGCAACAAGCTTTCGACTTAGTAGCCTAATAACGGCTGAATATGCTTAGCCTCATACTTTCGGGAAGCATCGGCAGCCGCTTGGCTCATTTGGCTAAACATCTCGTTTACATAATCTTGCATACCCTGCACATCCACCGTTCCGCTAATATTGCAATCCGCGCAATCGCGCTTAAATGCTTCTAGCGTGCCTTGCATACGACCCAGAAATTTTTTATACACCATTTCACCTGTAAAGCCTGTTTCGCTCTCTTCCGCTATTGTTTTTATCCGCTCAAAATCGATCTGAATCGGCTTGTCATCAATAAGATTTACGCCGTATCGGTCCTTAATTCCCCTTACTAACAATTCGGCATTCACCTCTCCTACCAACTCGGGCAAAGAATGTTTTGCCATATAACCTTTCATTGATTTAAAAGCGGCTTCAATAGCCAAAGTGCATGCCTTCTGACGACGTTGTACAATAGCCTCAACACCCCTGAATTCAGGATCTGCCTTGATAAATGATGAAGGGTCCACGCCCATAATTTTAGCTCCGAAGGATGTTTACTGCACAGAAATCATAGGAGATTATGCTAAATATAGGATGAAGATTTTATGACAATCCACCGCATTGACGCTGCATTGCACCATACCACTCATTCTGCATAGAACCCGTCATTCCTGCGAAAGCAGGAATCTTAATGCCTCCGCATTCACGGCGATGAGAATCAAGTACCCCGCCGCCAGTCGGTCGTGCCATCAGGCCGGTCTTCCAACATAATCCCTTGCGCCTTCAACTCGTCACGAATGCGGTCCGCGGTGGCAAAATCACGATTCTTTTTCGCCTCCGCCCGCACCGTAATCTGCGCCTCAATATCGCCGTCCGCTTGAACACCTTTAAACCATTGCTGCGCATCCTGCTGTAGTAATCCCAAAAATTTCGCGGCGCCGATTTGATCAGCCTCCGGCATTTGCTGCACCGCAGCAATCGCCTTAGGGAAATTTAAATCATCACATAACACCGCAATAAAATCTGTCATTCCTGCGAAAGCAGGAATCTTAAAATCTTTTTCCACATGAGAGTGCTCGCGCGGATGACGATCTAAAGCCCGATACCACTTATCCAACAGCTTCTCCGCCTCACGCACTTTCTCATCATTCCAATCCAGCGGCTCATTATATTTGCTCATCAGCAGCGCCAGCCGAATCACCTCGCCCTTAATGCCGCGATCAAGCAAATCGCGTACCGTCACAAAATTCCCCAGCGACTTCGACATCTTCTCGCCATTCACGGTCAGAAACCCATTATGCACCCAATAGCGCGCAAACTGGCTGTCAGTGTGCGCGCAGCAGCTTTGTGCAATTTCATTTTCATGATGCGGAAATTTCAAATCGGCACCACCCCCATGAATGTCAAATGTAGCACCCAAATAATGCGTGCTCATCACCGAGCATTCAATATGCCAGCCGGGCCGCCCAGGCCCCCACGGGCTGTCAAACACACTCGACGCATCATCCTGCGCATCCGCAGGTTTCCACAGCACAAAATCCCCTGGGTGTTTTTTATAGCCCTCCACCGCCACGCGCGCGCCCGCTTCCTGCTCGTCAATCTGACGGCCCGATAGCGCACCATAATCCGCGTAGCTCGTCACATCAAACAGCACATGCTGCCCATCGCTGCCCACATACGCATGACCGTTATCAATCAACTGCTGTGTCATCGCAATCATGCCATCAATATGCTCAGTCGCACGCGGCTCAATGCTCGGGCGCAGGCAATTCAGCGCATCCATATCATCATGAAATTGCTGCGTCACTTCCGTCGTCAGCGCCTGAATGCTAATACCGCGCTCCATCGCCGCCGCATTAATTTTATCATCCACATCGGTAATATTGCGCGCATAGGTCACCTTCGGATATAAATGCGTCAGCAACCGGTACAACACATCATACACCACCACACTGCGCGCATTCCCAATATGGGGACGCGCATACACCGTCGGCCCGCACACATACATCGTCACATGCTGCGCATCAATCGGCGTAAACTCTTCCTTGCGGCGCGTCAGTGTATTATAAAATTGCAGTTTCATCGTACCTCTACCCATTCCCCAAACCCGTGCAGCCCCCTGCCTGTCATTCCCCGAATCCGCGCCCCTCACCTTGCCGTCATTCCCCGAATCCGCGCAGCGGATTAAGGGGAATCCCCTTCACTTTTCTCACCAACAAACCCACTAAGCCGCCTCGCCCTTCAAGCGCTTATGCGCCTTCTCACGCCCCAGCAACGCAAAAAGCTTCGCCAGCTCCGGCCCGTCCTCGCGCCCTGTCAGCGCCAACCGCAGCGGCATAAACAGCTCCTTGCCCTTACGCCCTGTTTGCGCTTTCACCGCATCGACAAACTGGCTCCAGCTATGCTCACCCCATTCGCCTTCCGGCAATAACCCTGCCGCCTGATTGGTAAAACCAGCATCGGTAATCACTGGTGTAATCGGCTGATACAACAATTCCCACCAATCTTTTACCTGCACCAGTGACGACACATTAGCGCGCGTCTGCTCCCAAAAGTCCGCATCCACACCGCGCACACCCAGCGCATCAAGCTGCGCGCTCACCGCATCAAAACTCAACCCATGCAGCAATTTCTCATTCAGCCGCTGCAATTCATCCGGGTCATAATTGGCCGTGGAGCGGCCAAATTTACCAATATCAAAACTCTCCACCAGCGCATCGAGTGATTCATAAAGCGCAATCGCATCCGATGTGCCAATCTTGGCAAGATACGAATTCACCACCATCGCAAACAACCCATCCGCGCGCAAACTACGGATATCCCCGCCGCCCTCGCGCTTGCTCAGTTTGCCGCCTTTCATTTGCAGCAGCGCCGTATGGCCAAATACTGGCGGCGTATAGCCCAGTGCTTCCATAATCTGCACCTGAATCGCCGTATTGCTCACATGGTCTTCGCCGCGCAAAATATGGGTAATCCCCATCGTCCCATCATCGACCGATGTCGACAGCGTAAATAACGGCACACCATCCTCGCGCACCAGCACCGGATCAGCTAAATTTTGTCCTTCAAACTTTACCGCGCCACGCACCATATCCTGCCACTCAATCGGCGCATGGTTCAGCTTAAAGCGCCAATGCGGCTTGCGGCCTTCCCGCTCAAAATCCGCTTTCTGCGCATCAGTCAGCTTCAGTGCCGAGCGGTCATAAATAGGCGGCAAGCCACGGCTAGATAACATCTTACGCTTGATATCAAGCTCTTCCGGCGTCTCGTAGCATGCATATAAGCGCCCATCAGCCACCAGCTTTTGCTGCGCCAACGCGTAGGCCTCAAAATAATCGGATTGTTTGGCAAAACTATCCCAGCCAAGCCCCAGCCATTGCAAATCGTCCTGAATGCCCGCTTCATATTCCGGCTTTGAGCGCGCCTGATCCGTATCATCGCTGCGCAACAAAAAATGCCCGCCTGCCTTACGCGCAAACAACCAGTTAATCAGCGCCGTGCGCACATTCCCCACATGCACATAACCCGTGGGAGAAGGGGCAAAACGGACTTTCACAGCATCAGACATACATACTCTCTTCATTGAAGGAGTCCGAGTTTTAGACAATTTCCCGTGTTGAAACAAGTGGCTATATCAGCAAAATCCGCTTTTTCCGTGATTGTCACGCAAATGTCATCATTATGTCATACAATAATACCCCAAAGCTGCTAAAGCGCAGCATCAAATAACAAAATAAATGGTAACGCAATGACCGACAATAATGACAATACAATCACGCTAAAAGATATAAAGGCTGTAGCAGATGCTGTAAGCAGACTACTGCGTTACACATGGGCGCCGTTACAACAACAAACCGATGATCGGAATTTTCCCATTAATCTTGAAACCTACTGGAATCAGACACTAGCCAGCCTGGTAGAAGATGCAGGGATTGCCACCATACGAAACAGTCCACAATGTTTTGATAAAGAACCATTGCTACAAGCACTGCGCAAACGTATTGACGGTGATGTGGCGTATATCAACCAACCAGATAATCCCTATAATAAAGCCCGCAGCATCGCCCATGTACTCATTATGTCAAAAGCAGTGGAGACGGCCATAACCCAAGGTGCCATTCCCTTACAAACACCTGAAGACGCTAAATCAGTAGTAACCGAAGAATGGGCCAATAGCGTGGTTGATGCATGTAATGCGATGACAGCAGGCGAAGCCTCCGTTATTGCAGAACTGCCGCGTCGAATTAAATTGGATATCCCGAATGAGCCCACTCTTATGGCCCATCCACACGGCGCACGTCATCACGGCAGCATAGATGATGAAGCAGCGATAGTAAGAGGCTATTTATCTGGCAAATAAGCTGCCTGATAAATGATAATCAGTTATATCCACCGATTAGTAATCGGATAACGCCGGTCGCGCCCGAATGCCATGCCGGATACTTTCACCCCCGGCGGCGACTGGCGACGCTTATATTCCGCCACATAGACCATGCGCGCGACCTGATTCGCCACCGCGCGGTCAAACCCCTGATCCACCAGCTCATCCACCGACAAGCGCTGCTCCACCAGCCCCATCAGCATTGCATCCAGCAGCTCATAAGGCGGCAGCGTATCCTGATCCTTCTGATTCGCCTTCAGCTCCGCCGTCGGCGCTTTCGTAATCATCCGCTGAGGAATCACTTCACCCGCAGGGCCGGCCAGAATCAATGGCGCTCCACCACCACCCCTCCCTCCCCCTTCCAGGGGGAGGACTAAGGAGGGGGTTTGCTGCCCTTCGCTTCCTGAACGCTGAACTCTGAACTCTGAGCACTGATTCCGCCACCACGACAATTTATACACCGTCGTCTTATACACATCCTTCAGCACCGAATACCCGCCGCACATATCACCATAGAGCGTCGCATACCCCACCGACATTTCCGATTTATTGCCAGTGGTCAGCACCATGAACCCCAGCTTATTGCTCATCGCCATCAACAAATTTCCGCGTATCCGCGCCTGAATATTTTCTTCCGTCGTATCGGCTTTTAAGCCCGCAAACACCTCGCGCAACATACCATCAAACGCGGCCATCGCCGGTTCAATCCCAATCATATCCAGCCGAAAACCCAGCCGCTGCGCTAAATCACGCGCATCTTCCACACTCTCATCCGACGTATAGCGCGATGGCATCAGCAGCCCGCGCACGCGCTCGGCCCCCAGCGCATCCACCGCCACCGCCGCGCTCAGGCCCGAATCAATCCCGCCCGAAATGCCGATCACCACGCCCTTAAATCCGTTTTTATTCACATAGTCGCGCAGGCCCAGCACCATCGCCTGATAAATCGTTTCACAATCATCGGGCGTGGCCTCCATCGGCGCCTGCACACAGCGCCAGCCTTTGGGTTGCTTTTCCCATTGCGTAATGCCAAGCTCCGCATCAAACGCCGCCAGCTTCATCACATCCGCTCCGTCCGGATGCGCAGCAAATGAGCGGCCATCAAACACCAGCTCATCCTGACCACCCACCAGATTTAAATAAATCACCGGCAGATTATTTTGGCTCGCCGCCATATCCACCACATGCTTGCGCCGCCGTGCCTTGCCCATCTCGTAAGGCGACGCGTTTTGCACAATCAGCAATTCCGCCCCATGTTTTTTCAGTTGGCGTGGCCCGCGCTCGTCCCACACATCCTCGCAAATCAAAATCCCCAGCGACACACCGCGCCACATCACGGGCTCCGCCCGCTCGCCCTTAGCAAACAGCCGCTTCTCGTCAAACACGCCGTAATTCGGCAACGAGCGTTTAAACTGGCGATGCACGCACGCCCCGCCTTCTATCAAAAATGTTGCATTATAAACCGCATCCCCTTCGCGCCAAAGCCCGCCCACCAGCACCGCCGTAGGGCAATCAGCCAGTTCTTTGGCTAGCTCCTCCACCGCGCGCATCGCCGCCTGCTGAAACGAACGCTTAAACACCAGATCCTCCGGCGGATAACCGGTAATCGCCATTTCGGGGAATATAATTAAATCCGCGCCCTGCGCTGCTGCGCGCCGCGTCCAGTCCGCAATCGCATCCACATTGCCGGGAACATCCCCAACAACCAGATTAATTTGCGCGCACGCAATGGTAAGTTTTTCCGTCATAATGCTGTGCGTAGCATGTTTCCCTGATCGATTCCAGTACATTGAATCTTCATCAAATCTTCACGCAACCTTCATTACATTTACAAGTTTTATCTGGCATATTGGCATCAATAAATCAGGAGAATCAGATGCACGGAAACCATACCACAGCCGAACAAATGGACACAGCCGAACAATTTAACCACCAGCAAACCACTTCCGTTTTGAACGCCATAACTCAAGACACCTGCCAATTCACCTATGATGAAGCCACCGACAGTGTAGTGACCGACCGCTATCTGCGCGGGCCTGTTGCACAAGCGCTTGCCAACGCACTGAACGACACGGTCAAAGGCGATAACGGAGAGAAAATCACCACCATTGGTAATCCTGATGTTAATAGGCGTGCCAAAAACAACCTGCTCAACATGCAATTCAAAGTGAGCATCCCCGCCAGCATCATGTCGTATGATGGGCTGGCTAGAGTGTTGCTATACAAAAGCGACGATATCAAAGAGGCAATCGAGGAAGGACAGGGCATGGCCAAAAAAATTCGTGAGCAAGAGGCCTCGTTACCCAAAGCCATGCAGTGTGGATAAGCTTAAAGCGCAGCCGTCAGCTTGGGGATAATCTCAAACAAATCGCCCACCAACCCATAATCGGCGATTTCAAAAATCGGCGCGTTTTCATCCTTGTTGATGGCAACAATCACTTTCGATTCCTTCATCCCCGCCAGATGCTGAATCGCGCCTGAAATCCCTACTGCAATATAAAGCTCCGGTGCCACCACCTTGCCCGTCTGTCCCACCTGATAATCATTGGGCACATAGCCCGCATCCACCGCCGCGCGCGACGCGCCAAGGGCAGCACCCAGTTTGTCTGCCAGCGGCTCGAGCAACGCTCTGAATGTATCACCATCGCCAAAGGCGCGCCCGCCAGAAATCACCACCCGCGCCGCTGTCAGCTCGGGCCGGTCACTCGCCGCCGCATCCAACGATACAAATTGCGACAGCCCCGCATCGCCCGCTACAGCAATCGCCTCAATGGCAGCACTGCCACCATCACCCACCTTGTCAAAAGCGGTAGTACGCACCGTCATAATTTTAAGCGCATCCGATGATTGCACCGTCTCAATCGCATTCCCCGCATAGATCGGGCGCTTAAATGTATCCGCCGATTCCACCGCAATAATTTCCGAAATTTGCGCCACATCACGCAGTGCCGCCACGCGCGGCATTATATCTTTGCCCGTCGTCGTCGCCGCTGCCAGAATATGGCTGTATCCTTCAGCAATCCCCGCAATCAATAACGCCATATTTTCCGCCAACGGATAAGCATAAACCGCATCATCCGCATACAATATCTTCGCCGCGCCATCCATCGCTGCAGCCGCCCGCGCGACCGCATCACAGTTGTGTCCCGCCACCAGCACATGCACCTCGCCGCCAATCGCTTTTGCCGCCCCCATCACCGCCCGCGTTGCCGGAGTCAACCCCACATTATCATGATCCGCAACCAGCAATATCATCATACATTCCCTTTCATCTTCATCCCCTCTCCCTGCGAGAGAGGGTCGGGGTGAGGGCCCTTACTAATCTAGTCCCTAGCCTCTAGCCTCTAGCCCCTCATATAACCTTCGCCTCATCCCGCAATTTCGCCACCAACTCTTCCACACTCGCAACCTTGCCGCCTCCCTTTCGCTTGGGTGGCTCTTCCACCTTCAGCACACGCAATCGTGGGCTCATATCCACGCCCATATCGGCTGCCGCAATGGTCTCTAGCGGCTTGCTGCGCGCTTTCATAATATCCGGCAATTTCGCATAGCGCGGCTCATTGAGTCGCAAATCGGTTGTCACCACACAAGGCAAGCGCAAGCCCACCGTCATCGCGCCGCCATCCACTTCCCGTGTCACGCGCACCGCATCCCCCTCAATCACCAGTTTCGACGCAAAGGTGCCCTGCCCCCAACCCAGCAACGCTGCCAGCATCTGGCCGGTTTGGTTAGCATCATCATCAATTGCTTGTTTACCCAGAATCACGATATCAGGCGATTCTTTTTGCACAATCTGCTGCAGCAATTTCGCTGCCGCCAAGGGTTGAATTTCGCTTTCGCTAACAATACGAATCGCGCGGTCTGCACCGAGTGCCAGCGCGGTACGCAAAGTTTCTTCCACCTTCTCGCCACCCATCGACACCGCAATCACTTCACCCGCAACACCCGATTCCTTTAATCGAATCGCTTCTTCCACTGCAATTTCATCAAACGGGTTCATGGCCATTTTTACATTGGCCAGCTCAACACCTGAAGAATCGGATTTAACACGGATTTTAACATTGTAATCGACCACCCGCTTAACGGGGACGAGAATTTTAAGCGCCACGATGCCTCCCTTGTTTTTATTCTTCTGGCTTCAGTATAGCGTTATTTTCCCCCGCACACAAATAGCTGTCATGCAGTGCAGCATTTCGTGATTCGTTATTCGTCGTTCGCGATTCGAAAGAGTTCTTAAATAACGAATCCCGAATAACGAACGACGAATAACGAACCACGAATCACGACTTACCCGAAAGCAAAAACAAAACGCCCAGCACCGCCAGCGCCAGCCCTTGCAGCCCCACGCGCCATGCCATCAGTTTATTACCATATTTACGGTTAGCTTCGCCGCCGCGCGCCATCACCACCACGCCCGTCACCAGCACACCTGCCACCGCCAGCATCACCACAAGCAACATGATATTGCCAAACGCCATTTAGCCCACCTTATGATGAATGGCTTTATACACAAATAACCGGCTGCAATAAGGGCACATCACATCACCCTTATCCTGCTCGATATGCAGATACACGCGCGGATGTCCCAACGGCCCGCCACCGCCATCGCATGCAATGGCCATGCGATCGACCGAGATAATTTCAAATGCTTTGTCCGCTGTCATTACCATACCTAATCCACAAAAATAAATTTTGGTGCCGATTGCGCACTGGGCTTAGCAGGCGTCGTCTTATTTGTCACGCCACTTGTTTTCACAAAGGACGAACCGGTATTGGCGCTGGTTTTGGTCGTGTTCAACACAAAAATATTATCGTGAATCGACGCCACTCGCGTCGCCGACGGCTTATCATCGCTCACGCTGACGCTAGCCTTGGCCGGTACATGCGTGGGCCGAATCACCATCACATTCTCGCGTGATCTGTCGCTCGGCTCACGCACCGAAATCATTTTCATGCTACGCGACGATACACCGGTGCGAGACGACGCACTCGACGCAGAAAGCCCCGCGCGGCCATCCACTTCCGATACCGGTACGCGGCTGGCATGGTTGGTAAAGGCACGGCTTAACGCATCAAAATCGCGGTCCGCCGCAAGGCTGTATTGCCCCTGATCCATCCCACGGCTGGCACGCGCTTCACGCACTTTGCCAACAATCGAACGCCATGATTTTTCAATTTTACCCAAATAGATATTTCCGAATTTCGGCGTGCGCGAATGATAAGCACCCGTCGCCTTCACCCAGGTCCCCAGATCATCATAATTACGGCGCAAAAACTTGGCCGAATACGCAATATTATAGCGCGGATCAAACGCTTGATCGAGCGACGCAAACGCATTCGGATGATGATACAGATTCACCTGCATACAGCCCACATCAATGCTCTTAATGCCTTTGGCCTGCAGACTTTTCACCTTCGCCACTGCTTCGGCTTTCGTATCCAGATAATAGCCCTGCCCGTTGGCATTCACCGTCCACGGCCATGGCAAAACCATGCCCAGCGTTTTGTTATAACGCCCCGATTCCGTCGCCGCGATAGCCGCCAGCAAATGTGTCGGAATGCCGTTTAACCGCTCATGGGTAGGAAAATGCTGCGTGCATTGCTTGGCCCCTTCAATCATCGCATCACGGGGGACTGCCATCGCAGAAGGAGCATAAAAAGCCCCTACCACACTCAGCAGCGCCACAAACCGGCAAAATTTTCCATAGCGTTTGGTCATTCACTGACACCTTGCAAATATCACGCCAGCCACCATAGCGGCAAAAGCCGCCTTTGGCGAGGAAATACATTGCCCCATCCCCAGCCTATTGCAGCGCCGCCTGATGCGCATTACGCTCATACACCAGCCGCATATCATCCCGCCAGCCCATATCCGAACCCGACGGCAGCGGCTTATACCGGTCTTCAATCCAGCTCACAATATCACCAAGCACCACTTCGCCCTGCAAATCGCGCAGCAACATATGATAGCCCTTGGGGTAATACGCCACCGTATAAGGTGCCGTAATCCGTCCAATCGCGCCCGTCACCGCATCGGCTGGAATCACCTCATCATTAGCACCATACAGCACCAATACCGGCTTTTTCACCTG
This sequence comes from Alphaproteobacteria bacterium UBA6178, assembly GCA_002422205.1. Taxonomy (GTDB): domain Bacteria; phylum Pseudomonadota; class Alphaproteobacteria; order Rickettsiales; family UBA3002; genus UBA6178. The sequence goes on along the minus strand of DITS01000033.1, from coordinate 9,402 downwards.
TTCAATATTACGGTAGGCATCATCCATCAGCCCCACAATTCCATACATCGCATCCACCCGTGTTTGCTTGATCACTAGCGGGTCCATTGCCAGCGCCCGCAACATCGCAATATTATCCGACGCTAGAATCTCTAAATCCTCACCGGTAAATTCCGAAGCCGGAAACGTATGCGCCATCAGCCATAGCGATGCACGGTAAAACCCGTTCATCGCATCCTCGCCCCACACCGCGGGAGCCGATAAAATCACCCCATCCACTTCCGCCAAATCAGCAGCCGACATGGCATTAATCGCTACCGCCCCGCCCATGCTCTCACCCAATACATACACCGGCGCAGACGGATGCTCGTGCTTCACCAGCGCCGCCAGCTGCGCCATATCGGTCATCAAATTCTGGTTGCCGCCCCAAATTCCGCGCATCCCGTTCGCCCCAAAGCCACGCTGATCATAGGCATAAAGCGCAAGCCCCTGCGCCTTAAAATAATCCCCCGCACCCGTAAAGGCATTGCTGTAATCATTCATCCCATGCAGCGCAATAATCACCGCCTTAGGCGCACCTTCCGGCATAAACCGGCGCAAGGGCAGCTTGTAATTATCCTTGGTAATAAAATAATCATCATGCAGTGCAGGCTCCACGCTCGCAGGCTGCACCGGCTGCTCTGTCGGGCTGCACGCGCCCACCAACAGCAGGGCAACAAAACCCAAAGCCGCGCACCACAAAGCCCTATCATGAATCCGGATGGGGGTCATAAATAGCTGTTTTCCTTGTAAATTCAGGTTACCTCTGCATTTCGCCCCAACGCAAAGATGACGCTTGTTATGCCACAAAAACCCGTTGATTGCAAAAAACAAAATCATCCCCGCCCCACCCCTGACACAAAGCATTATCCACAATCGCTACAAATTAAGAGAAAATTAAAGAATTTTTGACTATAATAAAGTGAAGGGTGGCGTCCGGCTACCCAAGGGTGAGGTGCAATATGACACATGAAATCAAACCATCCGAATTCGAGCTGATGCTGCGCGACTGGCGCCTGACGACTGCCGAAATCCTCTATCACTTTCCTGACCATCCGCGCTTGCTGCAAAGCTATGTCTGGCAAGAGCTCGACCGCGCCCCTAAATTCCCCATTCTCACCCAATTTCTTGATTTCTGGAACCGCGAACTCGACGGCAAAATCCATTCCGTCAAAGTCGATTCGCTGCAGCTGGTACAACCCACCGACTGGCGCTTGGGCAAAGGCGAGTTTCTCATTCATTAATTCGGGATTCGTAATTCGGGATTCGTATGCTATACGGACTACGAACCACGAATCACGAACATAAAATGCATATTCTCAATATCATGTTAGGCAAGGGCAAAGGCGGGCTGGAACAAGCCGCGCTTGATTACCACGAAGCGCTGCACATGGCAGGCAACAATGTCACTAGCATTTTGCATCCCCACAGCGCCTTACAGCCCACATTCACGGCGCAATCATTCCCCACCCAAAGCCTCTCCCAATTCAGCGAGCGCGACTGGCTGGCCGCACGTCGCCTGCGCCGCATTGCAAAAGAAGCACAGGCCGACATCGCCATCGCGCATGGCAACCGCGCATTGGGTCTCACGCTCAAAGCATTAAAAGGCCGCGTGCCTGTCATCGCCGTAGCACATAATTACAATATCAAAAAACGCTTTCCTCGTGCCGATGGTATCTTCACCATCACCCGCGACCTGCTCGAAGAAATGGTACATCTCAATATCCCGCGCGAAAAATTATGCCACATGCCTAACATGGTACGCATGCCGACTGCCGCTGCACGCACCCATTTCCGCGACCCGCCCGTCATCGGTAGCATGGGCCGTTTTGTCGATAAAAAAGGCTTCGATATTTTCCTTCACGCCCTCAAAGCACTCAAAGATCAATCCGTCCCCTTCCGCGCACTGCTCGGCGGTGACGGCATCCTCACCACCCAGCTGCAAAAACAAGCGCAGGATTTCGGTTTGCATAACCACCTCACCTTCACCGGCTGGGTCGAAGACAAACAAGCCTTCTTCGATCAGCTCGACATTTTCGTGCTACCCTCGCAGCACGAGCCATTCGGTATTGTCCTTATCGAGGCGATGGCGCAAGGCCTGCCCTGTATCACCACCGACAGCGAAGGCCCGTGCGAAATCATCACTCATGAGCGCAATGCCATTATGGTCGAAAAAGCCCGCCCCTATCAAATGGCACAAGCCCTCACCGAATGGCTCGAAAACCCCGACGCTGCAATCGCTGCTGGCAAAGCCGCGCAGCGCACCATCGACGAAACCTATAATATCACCATTATCAGCGCCCGCCTGCAGCAAGCCCTACAGCAAGTGCGTGCCCTTGTCCCCAACGCATCCCCCCCTATATAATAGCCATGACCTCACGCTGCGCTCTCCCTAACCGTGCCATACTGCGCCTCACCGGCGAGGATACGCGCCCTTTTCTGCAAGGCCTCATCACCAACGACATCAATGCGCTGAGCACGCAGCCCGCAATCTTCGCCGCCATGCTCTCCCCGCAAGGCAAATTCCAGCATGATTTCTTTTTAATCCGCGATGGCGACGACATCCTGCTCGAAACCGAATTCCCCCTCGCCGATGCGCTGCAAAAAAAACTCAAACGCTACAAACTCCGTTCCAAAGTCACCATCACCGATGAATCCAATCAATGGCACATCTACGCGGAATGGGGCGAGGATAAACCATGTCATTCCCGCGAAAGCGGGAATCCAGCCTTCCCCGACCCACGTCACCCTGCACTCGGCATCCGCATCCTCAGCCACACCCCGCTCGACGCCACCGCGCCTTACGAAGCCTACGACCAACACCGCCTGCAACTCGGCATCCCCAGCGGCGCAGCCGATGCGTCCGAGCGCGCCGTCATCATGGAGCTTGGCTACGACCAACTCCACGCCATCAGCTTCACCAAAGGCTGCTATGTCGGACAAGAGGTCACCGCCCGCATGCATTACCGCAACATCCTGCGCAAATGCCTCTACATCATCACCGCTGATAACCCGCTGCCAGCGATTGGCACTCCCATCACCCGTGCTGATAACGAAAAACCCGTCGGTGAAATGCGCTCATCTAATGGTACGATAGGCTTGGCGCTGCTGCGTATCGAAGCGGCACAATCCACATTGCCTCTTTATGCAAATGGCCTCACACTCACCGCCACGCTTCCGCCGTATATGACCGAAAAAATCACGGCAATCCACGAGGCTGGCGCGGCTCATCCACCAAGCTGACAAATGCAGTTGGCAGGATGCAACCGCAATGCTAAAGTAACACATCATACAAACCAATCTGGCGCGCTCCCATGCTCTTTTTTAAACGTAAGTCCTACGATTCCCCGCTTAACGCATCGACCATCGCCCCCGTGCATCGCTCGGAAGGCTATTTGCAGGGGCAATTACTGGTCTCTACACCACTGATTACCGCCAGCTGCTTTCACAAATCCGTCATTTATCTTTTCGCGCACAACGAAGACGGTGCCATGGGCATTATCGTCAATCAACCGCTCGAATACGTCACCTACGATGCGTTACTCGAAGAATCCGACTTGCCCCGCACCAGCAGCGACGATGAAATCGCCGTTTATTATGGTGGCCCCGTCGACCGCAGCCGTGGCTTCGTCATTCACAGCACCGATTATAATAAAGGCGAGCTGCTCTGCGCGCATGATGGCATCGCTGTATCAGCTAACACCGGAATCTTAAAAGATATCGCCGAAGGCCACGGCCCCGCCCACGCCACCTTAGTCGTCGGTTACGCAGGCTGGACCGCAGGCCAACTCGAGCGCGAAATCGAAGAAAACAGCTGGATCACGGTCCCCGCCACGCGTGAACTGGTATTTGATATCGACGACGAAATGAAATGGGGCATGGCCAGCCAGTCCCTCGGCATCGACATGAATTTCTTCTCCCACAGCGTCGGTCACGCCTAACGGCGTGTTATTATATTCGTTCCCGCTCCGCACTACTGTGCTACGCGATGAACCTAACGCATACGCGACTAAAGCCTCGGTCTCCTGACCTCCCCCTTCCTCCCTTCCTTACTGGACTCTGAACTCTGGACTCTGAACTCTAAATTAATCGTTGAATCACCACAAAAAACCGCTATACCAATGCGACCATGGCACAGACACCGCAATCTCTGTCTTTTCAAGACATCATCCTGACCCTGCAAAATTATTGGGCGGAGCAAGGCTGTGTAGTGCTGCAACCCTATGATATGGAAGTCGGCGCGGGCACGTTTCACCCCGCCACCACCTTGCGCACATTGGGCCCGAAACCGTGGAATTGCGCCTATGTGCAGCCCTCTCGCCGCCCGTCTGATGGCCGCTACGGCGAAAACCCCAACCGCCTCCAGCATTATTATCAATTTCAGGTGATCCTCAAACCCTCACCCGATAACATACAACAGCTCTATCTCGACAGCCTCGTCGCACTCGGCATCAACCCCGCCGACCATGATATCCGCTTCGTCGAGGACGACTGGGAGTCGCCCACCCTCGGCGCATGGGGCCTCGGCTGGGAAGTCTGGTGCGACGGCATGGAAGTCACCCAATTCACCTACTTTCAGCAAGTCGGCGGCATCGAATGCGATCCCATTTCCGGCGAACTGACCTACGGGCTGGAGCGCCTCGCCATGTACATACAAGGCGTCGAAAACGTCTATGATCTGCGCTGGAACAATGCCACCGACAGCATCCCCCAAGTCACCTACGGCGAAGTGTTCCTGCAAAACGAAAAAGAATTCTCCGCCTATAATCTCGAATTCGCCAACACCGACAAACTCTTCGACCACTTCGCCGATGCCGAGGCCGAATGCATGGCCCTGCTGGCGCGCAACCTGCCCCTACCCGCTTATGATCATTGCATCAAAGCCAGCCACCTGTTCAACCTGCTCAACGCACGCGGTGTCATCGGCGTCACCGAACGCGCCTCCTACATCGCCCGCGTCCGCGCCCTAGCCAAAGGCTGTTGCGAAGCATGGGTCGCCACTCAAAAGGATGTTGCATGAACCTGACGCTACTGAAATCCAAAATTCACCGCGCCACCGTCACCGGCTCTGAGCTGGGCTATGAAGGCTCGATCACCCTGCCGCGTGATCTGATGGACGCAGCCAACCTCCTCCCCCATGAGCAGGTCGATATCCTGAACGTCAACAATGGCGCGCGCTTCACCACCTATATCATCGAAGCGCCAGCAGGCGGCAAAACTATCACCATCAACGGTCCCGCCGCACGGCTGGTACAAGTAGGCGACCTCGTGATCATCTGCGCCTATGCCAGCATGAGCGAAGCCGAAGCCCGCAACTGGACGCCTACCATCATTCAGATGAACCCCGGCAACAAGGTGAAAGCATGACCGATTTCTTATTCGAATGTTTCGCCGAAGAAGTCCCCGCCCGCATGCAGGAAGGCGCAGCCCAGCAGCTTCACACCCGTATAGAAGCCGCACTCAAAGCCGCACGGCTCGACTTCATCACCATTGAAACCTTCGTATCACCGCGCCATTTAGCCGCACGCGTCACCGGCCTGCCCGACGCCCAACCCGATCAGACCATCGAGCGCAAAGGCCCCAAAACCTCTGCCCCGCAAGCGGCAATTGATGGATTTCTCAAATCCACCGGCCTCAGCCTTGAACAGCTCGAGAAACGCATCATCGGTAAAGACGAAACCTATTTCGCCATCACCCACGAAAAAGGCCTACCCACCGCTGCCGCATTACAATCCATCTGCGAACAAATATTGCACGATTTTCACTGGCCCAAATCCATGCGCTGGGGCGCGCATAGCATCAGCTGGGTGCGGCCATTACAAAATATCCTCTGCCTTTTCGGCACTACTGTTGTGCCCGTACAATTCGGCCATCTTACCGCTAACAACATCACCTATGGCCACCGCTTTCTTGCGCCGCAAGCCATCACTATTACCAGCCCCGCCGATTACGAAAAACAATTACGCGAGGCGCAGGTCATCGTCAATCGCACTGAGCGCGCCGACACCATCCGCGAACTGGCCACCCCATTGCTCGAGCATCACAATCTGCAAGTCACCGATTGGTCACTGCTTGACGAAGTCGTTGGGCTGGTCGAATGGCCCACCTGCCTGATAGGCGAATTCGAGCCGCACTACCTCACCCTTCCGCCCGAAGTATTGGTAAGCGAAATGCGTCACCATCAAAAATATTTTGCCCTCGCCAAAAAAGACGACACACTCAGCAACCGCTTCCTCGTCGTCGCCAACATGCGCAATGCTGATGGTGGCAAAGCCGTGATCAATGGCAATGCCCGCGTGCTTCGCGCCCGCCTCGCCGATGGCGAATTTTACTGGAACCAGGATCGCAACCGCCCGCTATCAAGCTGGGCAAATGATCTCAGCGGCGTCGTGTTCCACGCCAGGCTCGGCACCATCAAAGAAAAAACCGACCGCATCGCCGCGCTGTCCACCTTGCTCGCCGTCTTCGTCCCCCATGCCGATCTCATCAAAACCGAGCGCGCCGCGCAACTCGCCAAGGCCGATCTAGTCACCGGCATGGTGGGTGAATTCCCCGATCTGCAAGGCATCATGGGCCGCTATTACGCGCTCGAACAAAATGAAGACCCCGAAATCGCCGAAGCCATATTAGAGCATTACTTACCCACCGGCGCGCACAGCCCTTTGCCCACTACACCGCTGGGCATCACCCTCGCCATCACCGACCGGCTCGACAGCCTCGTCGGCCTTTTCGCCATCGGCGACAAGCCCACCGGCTCCAAAGACCCGTATGCATTGCGCCGCGCCGCGCTGGGCATCATCCGCATTATCCTCGAGCATAAGCTGCGCATGCCGCTACGCGTCTTATTCGACAAAGCCGCCGCGCAATACGCCAAAAAAATCTTTACCACCTCGAAGGATGAAACCGTCGATGCCTTGCTGCACTTCTTCGCCGAGCGCCTCAAAGCCATGCTCAAAGATCAGGGCATCCGCCACGACATCATCAACGCCGTCTTCAATGAAGGTGCCGAAGACGACTTGCTCAAAATCACTGCCAAGGCGCGTGCGCTTGCCGCATTCCTCGCCACCGATGATGGGGCCAATCTGCTCGCCGCCTATCGCCGCGCCAGCAATATCCTCACCGCTGAGGAGAAAAAAGACAATATCCGCTATGATGATGCACCCAAAGAAGCATTATTCGAGCTGGAAGCCGAAAAAACCCTGCATAAGCAGCTTGAAACCATCTATAAACCTGTTAAATCAGCACTGGACGCAGAAGATTACGCGACCGCCATGCATCAGCTTGCATCGCTTCGCCCCCATGTCGATGCCTATTTCGAGGCCGTCATGGTCAATGCCGACGATGCGGATATCCGCCGCAACCGGCTCTATACACTTAACCTCATCCGCACGCGGATGGATGATGTCGCAGGCTTTACCTGCATAGAAGGATGACAGACATGAACGCACAAAGCGCCGCCGCCCGCAATCTGCAACCCGCAGCCAAACAGGTTTTCTATTTTGGCGATGGCGCAGCCGAAGGCGATGCCGGTATGAAAAACCTGCTCGGCGGCAAAGGTGCAAACCTTGCCGAAATGTGCGCTCTCGGCCTACCAGTCCCCCCCGGCATGACCATCACCACCGATGTGTGCATCGCCTATTACGATGCTGGCAAACAATTCCCCGAAGGGCTGCAACCACAAATCGACGAAGCCCTCGCCCGTATCGAATCCTCCGTCGGCGCACAATTCGGCGATGCGGCAAATCCGTTGCTGGTGTCGGTACGCTCCGGCGCGCGCGCCTCCATGCCCGGTATGATGGACACCATCCTCAATCTCGGCCTCAACAACGCCACCGTCGAAGGCCTCGCCGCCAAAACCAGCAATCCGCGCTTCGCGTATGATTCCTACCGCCGCTTCATCCAGATGTTCGCGGATGTGGTATTGGGCATCGAGCATCATCTGTTCGAAGATCAGCTGGAGCTGATGAAGCAAGACCGCGACGTCACACAAGATACCGACCTGACCGCCGATGATCTCATCGAGCTGGTTTCACGCTATCAGCAAATTGTACAGCAAGAGCTGGGCAAACCCTTCCCACAAGACGTGCATGAGCAGCTGCGCGGCGCGATTCAGGCTGTATTCGATAGCTGGATGAACCCGCGCGCCATCACCTACCGCAATCTGCATGACATCCCCGCCAGCTGGGGCACCGCCGTCAATGTGCAAGCCATGGTATTTGGCAATATGGGTGATGATTGCGCCACCGGTGTGGCCTTCACCCGTAACCCGTCAACGGGCGAAAAATTATTCTACGGCGAATATTTGGTGAACGCGCAAGGCGAAGACGTCGTCGCCGGTATCCGCACGCCGCAGCAAATCACTGTGCAAGGTAAAGAAGAGCAAGGCTCCACTCTGCCTGCGATGGAAGAAGTCATGCCGCAGGTCTATCAGCAATTGGTTGATATTTATCTCAAGCTCGAAGGCCATTACCGCGACATGCAGGACATCGA
>DITS01000033.1:696-887 GCA_002422205.1 Alphaproteobacteria bacterium UBA6178 | reverse complement strand
GCTTAAAATCGCCGTCGATATGGTGGCCGAAAAGCTGATCACGCAGGAAGAAGCCATTACACGCATCGACCCCGCCGCACTCGATCAGTTGCTCCACCCCACGCTCGACCCACACGCCCCCAAACAAGTCATCACGCGCGGCCTGCCTGCGTCACCCGGTGCCGCCTCCGGCAAAATCGTCTTCACCGCCG
>DITS01000033.1:0-633 GCA_002422205.1 Alphaproteobacteria bacterium UBA6178 | reverse complement strand
CCGTCGTCGCGCGCGGCATGGGCAAATGCTGCGTATCCGGCGCAGGCGATATCCGCATCGATTACAAAACTAAAACCTTTACCGTCAGCGGCCACACGCTGCGCGAAGGCGATATCCTCACCCTCAACGGCTCCTCCGGCGAAGTGATGCTGGGCGAAATCCCCACCATCCAACCCAGCCTGTCGGGCGATTTTGCCACCGTCATGGTCTGGGCTGACGCGGTACGCCGCATGGATGTGCGCGCCAACGCCGAAACCCCGCTCGATGCACAAACCGCGCGTGATTTTGGCGCGCAAGGCATTGGCCTGTGCCGCACCGAACACATGTTCTTCGATGCCGAGCGCATTGTCGCCGTCCGTCAAATGATCGTGGCGGAGAAAAAATCCGCGCGTGAAGCGGCAATCGCTAAATTGCTGCCTTTCCAACGCAAGGATTTCGAAGATATCTTTCGCATCATGCAGGGCCTGCCCGTCACCATTCGCCTGCTCGACCCGCCATTGCACGAGTTTTTACCTCATTCCGAAGAGGACATGAAATCCGTTGCCGACGCAGCAGGTATTTCCGTGTCAGACGTGAAAGCACGCGCCGCGCAACTGGCCGAATCCAACCCCATGCTCGGCCATCGTGGCTGCC
>DITS01000012.1 GCA_002422205.1 Alphaproteobacteria bacterium UBA6178 | reverse complement strand
CTCGCCGCCGGACAGGGTGCCGGAAGTACGGTCCAACGAGAGGTACTCCAGGCCGACATTCACCAGGAAACCAAGCCGTTCGCGAATCTCTTTCAGAATACGGCGAGCGATCTCCTGCTCCTTCTCGGACAGTACGAGGGCGTCAAAAAACGTCAGACAATCACGAATCGGCAGAGCGGTCACCTGCTGGATATTCTGTCCCCCCACCAGGATATGCAGCGCCTCTTTTTTGAGCCGCGCCCCGTGGCAGGTGGGGCAGGGCATCACGTTCATGTACTTTTCTAACTCTTCCCGAGTCGCATCTGAATCGGTCTCGCGGTAACGGCGCTCCAGGTTGTTGAGTACCCCCTCGAACTCCTTGTGGTAGGTGTGACGGCGGCCATGCTCCTCCCACCAGAACTCCACCTGCTCTCCGCGGGAACCGTGCAGGATCACCTGTTGGGCCTTGGGCGGCAGCTCCTTGAAGGGGGTGGTGATGTCGAATTTATAGGCCTTGGCCAGCGCCTCCAGGGTCAGGTGATACCAGCCCGAAAGCCGCTTTTCCCACGGCACGATGGCCCCCTCGCGGATCGAAAGATCGGGGTTGGGCACCACCAGTTCGGCATCAAAATACATGCGGGTACCGAGACCGGTGCAATCAGGGCAGGCGCCGTAGGGGTTATTGAAGGAAAACATGCGCGGCGCAATCTCGGGGTAGGAGATGCCGCAGTCGGTGCAGGCAAACTTTTCCGAGAAGGTCAGCCGTTCACCGTCTACGATCTGGGCCACCACCAGACCGTCGGCATGGCCCAGGGCTGTCTCCAGCGAGTCTGCCAGGCGACGCCCAATCCCCTCCTTGACCACCACCCGGTCAACCACAATCTCGATATCGTGTTTCTTCTTCTTGTCCAGCTCAATCTCATCGGACAGCTCCAGCGCCACGCCATCCACCACCACTCGGGTGAAGCCTTCCTTGCGCAGCTGCTGCAACTCCTTCTTATACTCGCCCTTGCGGCCGCGGATCATCGGGGCCAGCAGCTGCAGCTTGGTCCCCTCCGGCAAGGCCATGATCCTATCCACCATCTGGGAGACCGTCTGGGCGGTGATCGGCTTGCCACATTCATGGCAGTGGGGCTGGCCGATCCGGGCGAACAGCAGACGTAGGTAATCATAGATCTCGGTTACGGTGCCGACCGTAGAGCGCGGGTTGCGGGAGGTGGTCTTCTGCTCGATAGAGATGGCCGGCGATAACCCTTCGATCGACTCCACATCCGGCTTTTCCATCTGCTCCAGAAACTGTCGGGCATAGGCCGAGAGCGACTCGACATAGCGGCGCTGCCCTTCGGCATAGATGGTGTCGAATGCCAATGATGATTTGCCGGAGCCGGACAAGCCGGTGATGACAACAAACTGATTTTTAGGAAGATCAACATCAATATTTTTTAAGTTGTGTTCTTTGGCGCCGCGAACGCTGATGACTTCTTTCATAGCTTGCCTTTTGTTAGGATTGGGCAAGTAATATAGGGAATATCTTGCCTAATGCCTAGGGGTAAATATCAAAAACGCTATTATTTTTCCAAGGAAGTTTTATTGCGAATCGTCTAACTTGCAGAATGTATGACTCAGGACGACACCCTATTGTTAGTTCGCCGCGCGCAATCTGGCGACAGACTGGCCTTTCAGCACTTGCTGGAAGGGCATTACACGCTGATGCACCGTGTGGCGTATCGCTTTACCGGCCACGCTGCCGATGCCGAGGATGTGGCGCAGGAGGTGTGTATGGCGCTCGTGTATAAACTGGCGCAATTCAAAGGCGATAGCCAGTTTAGCACCTGGTTGTATCGTGTGGTGGTGAATGCCTGCCGGGACTATATCAAGAAAAACGGCAATCGCCGAGCGCTGGAGGGGGGCTATAGGGAGCTGGAAGCGCATGCCGACGCCGAAGCGCAGGAATTGCGGCGCAAACAGGCATGGCTTTATGCGCAGATTGCGCAAATGGGCGATGATCTGCGCGAGACGGCGCTGCTGGTGCTGGCTGAACAGCAAAGCCATGCAGAAGCCGCTGATATTATGGGCTGTGCCGAATCGACAATTTCGTGGCGGATGGCAGAAATTCGTAAGGCACTCAAGCAAGCAATAGGTGGGTATCATGAGTGATGAATGGAATATCGACGAGCTGATGGCGAAAACGCCGGTGCCTGATGAAAATAAAAACATTAAAGATCAGTCTATTAGTCGGGCCATGGCCGCATTTGATCAAAAAAATGCATCTGCGGCCCAAGGAAAGGCATCCGGGCATCGTCTTATGGGTAAGCTGCATCATTGGGTGCGGTATAACCTGATAGGAGATGATGTTATGAAAAAGGGATATGTAATTGCCGGTGGGGCTTTTGCCTGCGTGTTGGTGGTGGCGCTGATGCAGACAACGAGCCTGCAAACCATTATGCCAGTGCCAGCAACCCAAGATATTAAAAAGGAAGCACCTAAAACAGCAATAACGGCGGAGCCGATGGCTGATCGTGCTGCTACCGAGCAGGAGTTGCGAGAACAGATTGCGCCCGCGCCGCCGCCAGCTGCTCCGTCAAAAGTCACAGCCATGGAAGCGAAACGTAGAGCGGCACCGGCTGGCGATATGCAAAATTTTGCGGCACAGAGTGCAGGAATTGCAATGCCTGTGCCCGATCTTATTGCGCCCGTCTATCAGGATATAGGGCGCGATAAGTTTGAAGATGTCAAAGCCAACCCGATTAGGCTGGTGACAGAAGAGCCGGTTTCCACTTTCTCTGTCGATGTGGATACGGCGTCTTATTCCTTTGTGCGGGCCTCACTAAACCGGAATGTGTTGCCGCAAAAAGATGCGGTGCGGATTGAGGAAATGATCAATTACTTCCCGTATGAATATGAAACCCCTATCGATAAGGCTGAGCCATTTAAAGCGACTATGTCGGTATTTCCGTCGCCGTGGAATAAGGGTAGCAAGCTTTTGCATGTAGGCATTAAAGGGTTTGAAATGGAGCGCAAAGCCTTGCCCGATGCCAATCTGGTGTTGCTGATTGATACGTCGGGTTCGATGTATGATGCCAATAAATTGCCGCTGCTGCAAAATTCGATGAAGCTGCTGCTCGATACATTGCAGCCTACCGATACCATTTCGATTGTCACCTATGCCGGTAGCGCCGGTGTGGCGCTGGAGCCGACATCGGTGAAGGATAAAGCCAAAATTATAGCCGCGCTGGATAATTTGACTGCGGGTGGCTCAACTGCTGGCGCCGAGGGGATTCGTCAGGCCTACCAGCTGGCCGAAGATCACTTTAAATCCGGTGGTGTGAACCGCGTGATGCTGGCGACCGACGGTGATTTCAATGTTGGTATTACCGATCAGGAAGAGCTGAAAGGCTTTATCGAACGCAAGCGCGAGAGCGGGATTTTCCTGTCGGTGCTGGGCTTCGGTATGGGCAATTATAATGATGCGTTGATGCAGGCATTGGCGCAAAATGGCAATGGTGTCGCCGCCTATATTGATTCCTTAAGCGAAGCGCGCAAAGTGTTGGTGGAAGAGGCGACATCAAGCCTGTTTCCGATTGCCAAGGATGTGAAAATCCAGGTGGAATTTAACCCCGCGCAAGTGGCGGAATATCGCCTGATTGGTTACGAGACCCGCATGCTCAACCGTGAGGATTTTAATAATGACAAGGTGGATGCGGGCGATATTGGCGCTGGCCATACCGTTACGGCGATTTATGAGATGACACCGGTGGATAGCGATGCACAAAAAATAGATGCGCTGCGCTATCAGCATGAGGATGCTAAGTCTCAGGCTGGTGATGAATATGCCTTTGTCAAAATCCGTTATAAATTACCCAATGAGTCTAAAAGCAAGCTGATCAGCACGCCCGTGGATGGCTCACTGGAGCATGCAACGTTGGAGGCGGTACCCACCGAGGCGCGATTTGCCACAGCCGTAGCCGGATTCGCGCAACTATTACGGGGTGATGCAACCATTGGCAATTACAGCTATGATGATGTAATCGCCACCGCGCAAGCCGCAAAAGGCGAAGATATATACGGCTACCGCGCCGAGTTTATCAATCTGGTGCGATTAGCGAAGTCCGCGCAGGCGTTGAAGCCGCTGGGTCAGTAGGTGAGTTTAAGCGGGGTCTGGCAAGTAAGAACGCTGGATTCCCGCTGTCGCGGGCATGACGAGATAAAAAGACTATGTCGCCCGCAGTATGACGAAGACAAAATAAGCCCCCGTGCAGTGATGTGCGGGGGTGCTTTCATCGATTCTCATGAATCATTTTTTAGCGAAGGCGGTATGATTGGCGCGTTTGACTTAACGAAGGTTATCATGCGATTTATCTCAGGCGTGGCGTTGATAACTTTTAAAGGAATGTTAGGATGCGCCTCTGGAAAAATACGAAATATCTCATCTGCAAACCCTTGACCTATTTCGTCAACATCTTGAAAATCTAGTAGCACCTCGGTAAATTGCTCAAAACGTGATAAAATACGTTTTGCCTGAGATCGCGACACTAAATTTTGACCTGGCTCCCGTGCAAGTGCAATTGGAACATGTGTTTGTCGGAAACGTAAATCGTCATCTTGATATTTTTCAAAAACATCATTTTTTTTCCAATGGGCATTGGTAGAGATTTTCATGTAAATTAAAGTTCCCTGTCTGTGCCCATGTTCTGAAACGTCTATTAACCAATCGCTATCCTCTTCGCGTCGACGATGGTAAGAAAGCGTGCCAGATCGAATGACAAACCGGTCAAACATACGAGATGTAAAATAAATACCTTCGCCCGCGTGCTTTGCTGGATATGTCGTTAATTTTCCTTTTGATAGCTCTAACAATGCTTGTTGAGGGCTTTCTAAGCCACATGCTTGCTGAATTTTCTGAAATATTCCTATTCCTCTATCTCTAATAAAGAATTCAATATAAGCGTATGTTTGATCTACGTAAATGTAAGCGGTTTTATCTCCGGAGTGGTCAATCGCGTTATTAAGCATTTCTGTAAAGCCATGCTCGCATATTGCCATAATATTTTGAGGCAATTTCAAATGTGGAAACACACGATATTGCCATACGGCACTCTCAGTTTCAGGGTAAAGCTCGATCTCAAATCTCAGTTCAACCAGGTTTTTTAACCTATAATGCCGAGCACGAGTTGAGCCTTCGGCTATTAGGAATCCTTCTTCTATTGCTTTATTTACATAATGAAGCACAGCGGGTCTGCTCAAGGAGAATTTTTGCATTGCTTCTGAAGTTATACCCGTGGGGTTTCTTTCTACATTATGTAAAATATAATCTGTAATATACTGTTTCATAACTATTTATAGTTTACTGCTTATTGTAAAGTTTTCTATGCTCTATTGTAAAGTCTTCTGCGTCCTATTGTAAAGTTTTCTATGTACTATTGTAAAGTTTTATGCCTTTTATTGTAAAGCTTTGAGTATGAGTTGGGGTGAGGTAATTTTATTAAATATTTGATAAATATAATATATTTTGCTTTTATTTTGGGTGCTGTCCCTTACAAGGGCTGGGTTGTACGATAGGTGAGAACCATATTGATTTGGGGAGGTTTGTAGACTTAAGGCTGTATCGTCAGCGCTGTGTTCACTCCACTAATGGTAGAGCTCAGTTTCGTCTAGGCTGAGGATATCACGGTGTGACGCGAAGCCATGAGGGCGAAGCGTGGTGCCCAGAGCCGGAATCGAACCAGCGACACAGGGATTTTCAATCCCTTGCTCTACCAACTGAGCTATCTGGGCACGGGCGCTTGTATAATCCATGCGCCAAGGCTTGGCAAGACTTATCAACTACAAGATTAATGCTGGGTATTTGCTTGTGATTCCAATGCTTCAATCAGCATTTCAAGCTCTTCGTCTTCCGGCGGGTTTTCGGAGGGAATGGCGTATTTATCAGAAAGCCAGCCATTCAGATCGACATTGGCGCAGCGCTTCGAGCAAAAGGGCTTAAAGTCAGGTGTGGATGATTTATGGCATATCGGGCAAGTCATGGCGCTAATGTAGCGAGTGCGCCTGTTGTTTCAAGCGTTATCGCGTAGCGGATTTATCATTGAGTGTGTTGACTATCGTATTAAGTGTATTGCGTAGCTGTGTTTCTTCGGCTAGCCCTTCAACCCATGCATAAGCGCGGGCTTTATGGAGGATGGCATTAATGGCAGTGGTATCAAGGGCGGCCATGTCAGTTAATGTATCCGGTATGCCGATTTGCGTTAGTCTTTGATCGGCGCCTAAATCCATTCGTGCATGTAATTTAGCCAGCTCATCATTGAGGTATTTTTTGGGTGTTATTTTGCCCTTATAGCTTTGGCTGGTAATGTGAGGATTCGGCGTATCAGCAATGGGGGCTTTTACGCTTGCTGGCGGTTGCAGTTGCGCAAAAATTTCCGGCTTGAACAGATCGCTTGCTCCTATGCGTAAGCGGTCATCGTTTAAATGTTTCATTGCCTGCATCACCGTATCATAGCTACGCTGGCTTGCTTCATTATCTACTTCAAAAATCCGTAATGTACCGGGGGCTATGCCATATTCCTGATTAAAGGCTTCGCGGCGCATGGAGCATGCACGGCGGACACATTTGGCGTATTCACCCTGATGTGCGACGGGCTGCACTGTATCGCGCAGCCAACTAGGGATAAAGGAATGATTGGGGTAAGTCGGGTCATTGGTTACCAGTACCTTGGCTTCCCAGAATTCGCAGGGCATATTACGAAAATGGGCGGTGTTTTCAAATTTTTTGAATGCCTCGCGAATATACAGCTCCGTAAACTTTTCAACTGCATCGGTATTTGGGAATTGTTCTCTTAGCCAAGCTTGCGCTTTTTCAAAATTCTCGCGACGTGGGAGTGTATGGGTTTTGGTCCAGCTACGGATTACATTGGATTCAAAGCCAATTTCAACGGCTAAATCGGCCGATTTGGTTTCGGTGTACGCGCACAGGCAGGCAAAAAACCCTTGTAATGTGTCACCCCGAGCGGCAGGCGAGGTAATGAAATGGTATAAGCCTTTTTTATCACCGCTTTCGATTAACGACTGAATGTCTGTATCCAACGCTTTAAATTCGGTAGTATGCGCATGGCGGCTGCGATGGCTGGCATAAGAAAAAATCGGATTAAATGGTTTTTGATCGATATGCTCTTGTTCTTCACGTGCGTTTTGCCATAAGGCGTGCGCATTAGCGGAGCTATTATATAATATCCTCTCCGATTCAGATGGCGGATTTGCTTTCCGGGATGTGCGGGTTAGCGGTTCTGCTTCGGCTTTCTGCATCTCTTCAATTGCTTCGATGCTCCATAAGCCCATGCATTGCATCATTTTGTTAAAGTTTTCAGCGTCGGGTATTTCCCAGCCGCTAAACCATTTTGCCGTTTGTTGAATGTCATTTACGTTACTTTTGTCCAGGCCCAGCGCGGTGGTGGCTTGCTCTATAGTTTCAAAGCGATTGTTGCCGCGGTTGCGCATGGCTTTTGACCATGCTTGCTTGGCTGCATGGTGGCCGGACTGGTCTTTTAATAAATTGAAACGATGAGAGCTTTTGCTCATGGAACGGTGCCTTATTTTTATTATTTAGTATCGCAAGGCAAGATTAAGAAATTATGAGGAAAGCATTATATTTGCGTTAATTCAGCAGTAAGGACACCGCGTTTGGGGCTGAAAATGGGCGTGGTGGCGATCACGTTCATCTAGCGGGTTGCCGCATGCCGTGCACATGGTGATGTGTTGCGCTGTGCTCAGGTCATGATTTACGGCGACGCGCTCATCGAAAACGTAGCAGGCGCCTTGCCATAGGCTTTCAGCTGGTGGGACATCAGCCAGATATTGTAATATGCCGCCTTGCAAATGGTACACCTCACGGAAGCCTTGGCTGAGCAGGTAGGAGGAGTATTTCTCGCAGCGTATGCCACCGGTGCAATACATGGCAACGCGTGGATGTGTGGCGGGGTCAAGGTGGGTGTTGGTGAAGGCGACCATTTCTTTGAAGTCACGTGTGGCGGGGTTGAGTGCCCCGGCAAAATGGCCGATGCGGTATTCATAATCATTGCGGGTGTCGATAGTGATGACATCAGGCGCGGTGATAAGCGCGTTCCAGTTTTTGGCGGTGACGTAGGTGCCGACGCATACGGACGGGTCCACGGCTTCGCCTAGAGAGATCAATTCTTTTTTGAGCTTCACCTTGCTGCGCTGGAATGGTTGCTGCGCGACATGACTTTCTTTGGTGGCAAATGCACCGATGGGAGGTAGCGACTGCAAATAATCGAGCATGGTGTCGAGCGCGTGCGGCTCGCCAGAAATGGTGGCGTTGATGCCCTCGGGCGCGAGGGTGATGGTGCCTTTGATGGCGTGTGCCAGCATGGCCTGCTTTACCGGCTCGCGCAGCGCGCGCGGATCGGGCAGGGGCGTGAATTTATAAAATGTGCTGACGGTGACGGGGCTCATATCGCGTTCATTGCCACAGATTGCCAAGCGTTGGCAAGTATTTAGTGTATAGCAAGGCTTGGTGTTTCGGGCGCGACTGCCATGCGGTCCTGCCATGGGGAGGCGGGGGCGGTGGGTTTGTGCTCGCCAAATCCGTGTGCCTGTGCCACGCGGTCATAATGCGCAAAGGTATCTTTATCGACTTGCGAGGTGAAGTTTGCGTCATTTTGCAGCGGAAATATTTTGGCGCGTAGGGCGGCTATGCCGCGCTCGAGCAATTCGCAATGCGCGGGCAGAAAGGTATCGTGCGAATTATTTACGTCGCAATGATAGATACCGCTATCAGGGGTTGGGCCTGCATGGCGTTCGAAATTGCGGATATTGACCCATTGCGCCATGGCCACATCGTCACCGGCCTTCATGGGCGGCGGTGAATCAGACCGTCCCAGATCGACCAGATAATAGGCATCAATGCTGTGGGTTGGTGTGTTATGCTCGGCGCCACTGTCACTACGTATAAAAAGCTGCTCGGGGTTTGATTGTGCACCGAGGGTGATATTGATTTCTTCCCGTAATTCACGTTTGGCGGTGGCATCCAGATTTTGATCATATTGTTGGGGTTTGCGTGTGTGCGCGTCTCGCGCATTGAGATAACCCCCAGGGAAGGACCATTCATCGCGCACGCCTTTGCCATGGTTTTTCGGGTCTACCCAGTTTTTGACCAGTGCGATATAAATTTCGCCTTTGCTGTCATGGTAGGCGGGCATAATGGTGGAGCCAGCCGTGGGGCGCGCATAGGGGGAGACATACAGCGTGTCGGGATTCAGGTCGGGATCGGATTTTTCGTTAGTGATTTCGTCATGGATGGTGGTGCCATGCATGTTGATGCCGCGCTCTTTGATAAAGCGAATGGCCAGTGCTTCACGCAGTTGATCTGCATCGGGGCGGTTGGCTACGGCAGTATCAATTAAGGTAAGGGCGAGTTGCGGGGAGATAACCGACGGGTCGGTGAAGGCATCCACGGCGGTTTTTTTACCATCAAACATATCCTCGTGGCTCTGGCCTTTGAACCATTCGTTCCACTTATGTTTGAGGTAGTTTAGCATCTGCTCTCCTTACTCCCTACAGCTTTAAAAAAGAGGCCGAAGGTGATCTCGCGGGGGGCGAGCCCCTCCGGCCTGCACGGGAGGTGCATGGTTATGTCGTCGCGCCAGCGCAATGCGCCTCGCGTGACATGTCTGGTTTGCTCACCTGTTTGGGGGTATCCGCTGTGCCGTTGGGCTTCTTTGGATTATGACCACCACTATCTCTTTTTATTGGCTCTTATTAATTGTAGTAGTAGCACAAATAATGGCGGTCGAATGTGAC
This sequence comes from Alphaproteobacteria bacterium UBA6178, assembly GCA_002422205.1. GTDB lineage: Bacteria > Pseudomonadota > Alphaproteobacteria > Rickettsiales > UBA3002 > UBA6178. The sequence continues at coordinate 35,607 of DITS01000012.1, read as the reverse complement.
AGTTTGATGAAATTCGTGTTGTCGCGATTACTCAGAGGCGCTTTCAGCCGGTTTGGGGCGGGATTTGCGCTGGCGTTTGGTTTGCACCATGGCGGTGAAATAGCCTTGCGGCGCTTCGCCTTTTCCGGTTGCTGGTTTGATGTTGCGCGTGTTTTTTTGTGCTTCGATGATGAATGCACCGTCGGCTGTCGGCTTGACGATGAAAGTGTATTTCACAGCGGGCGGGCCCGATTCGCGGTTGGCGCGCTCGTAAATAATACAATGTAGTTTGGCCTGACCGGGGATGGTGGTAGCAGGGTATTCGGCATGTAGCTTTTGCAATGCGGCGTCCGCATCTTCCATTGTGGCGTAGGTTTTTGCTTTTTTGATACTGCGCAAAATCGGGTGGCCCCAATCAGGGTGTGAGCGTTTGGGGCGTTCTTTTTGCGGATGCTGAGCAAGCGGTGCCAGTTCTTTCTCGGCTTGTAGATTGTATCGCCCTTGTGGTGTGTGACCGATGGATAGCAGCGCGTAATGGCCAAGGAAGCCTTGCTCCTTGTCGCCTTTCTCTAACCCGAAACCGCGAATCCATAAGCGTAAAGTGGGTCCACGGCTTTCATCATCTGCGGGTTGGTGTTTAGATAAAATGAATTGCTGCTTAATTTCGTTTAAGCGGTTATAGGCCAGTTCGATATCGTCAAAACGATACAGCCCGCTGATCGCGGCTTCGATGAGCGGGTGCGTGGCGTGGGCGACGCGTTTACGTGTTGTTTTCACCATAACCGGTTCATAATAAGCGCAATTGATTAATAAAAGCTTATTCCTTTTTACATGAGCAGCGCAATATGTTTGGTTGGGGTATGGGCCATTCTTGTCATATTCATAGCGTTGCTGCCGATGATCACGTGTTTCGGCGGGTGTTGTGGGTGGCATTGCTGCTTAATGCCAGCATGTTTTTGATCGAGGTATTTTCCGGTATGGCGGCGGGGTCAGTGTCGCTGATGGCGGATGCGATCGATTTTTTAGCCGATGCGTTTAACTATGGTATTTCATTATATGTGATGCACCGCTCGCTGCGGATGCGGGCCATGGCTGCGTTGTTTAAGGCGGGGTGCATGCTGGTGCTGGGCATCGGGATATTGGCGCTGGCCCTTTATCGCGCATGGGATGGCGGCGTACCGGATCATACCACCATGGGAATGGTGGGCGCGCTGGCGTTTGTGGCAAATCTGATTTGTTCTGTGCTGCTATACCGTTTTCGCGGCGGGGATAGTAACCGGCAATCGGTGTGGATATGCTCGCGCAATGACACGATTGGCAATTTATTGGTGATTGCAGCAGCGGGCGGCGTGTTTGCCACGCTTACGCGCTGGCCGGATTTAGCCATTGCCAGCATTATGGCGTTGCTGGCGATATCGGGTGCATGGCGAATTATTGCACAAGCGCAGGGCGAACTACGCGAAGCTAACGGCCATAACGGTGATGATGGCGACGATTGCGCTCATTATACCAGCGATGGCGATGATAATCACGACCACGCACCGAACTGAAATGAAAATCGACATGCACAGGGCGCTGATAGCCGTATGGGCTATAGCCATAAGGCGTTTCAATCACGCGGCGTTTGAGCAAAATGCCATCATCATATAAGGGTTGGGGACGGGCGAGTTGCTCTCCCTGTTCAGAGGTGATCTGCCATGAGCCATCGGGCTGCATGCAGGCGGTGCCATAGCCTTCCTGCACGCGGCCACCCACATTAATATTGCGGGTGTATTCGCGGCAATAAGGTTCACTATACGCTTTGGCGCTTTCGGCTATTGCTAGTAGCAGCAAGGTAGCGACAAGCAGCGAGATTAAAAAATAACGCGAGAAGGATAGGGAGGTGAACATAAGACCACTTTCTGCATGGTTGGTTTGTTCCCTATACGGGTGCGGTTGGATAATCCTTCGGTGAGCTGGAATAATTATTTACCATCACCCCAAACGCGTTTGAGGGTTTCTTTGCGGCGACTGCCGGATTTGTAGGATTGGTAATGGTCAGGGCTTTTTTGGTAAAAGTCCTGATGGTTTGCCTCAGCGGGATAGAAGGTTTTTGCGGGGAGAATTTGCGTGGCGACGGGCTTATCAAGTTTTTGAACAACCGTTTCACGTGAAACGGTGGCCGCTTGTTTTTGGGCTTCATTTTGGACAAAAATAACGGTGCGGTAATGATGACCGCGATCATACATTTGGCCGCCATCATCGGTGGGGTCGATGTTGGACCAGAAGGCTTCGAGCAATGCGTCATAGGAAATAACAGCAGGGTCGTAGATGACTTCGACGGCTTCGTAATGACCGGTTCTGCCGCTACTTACCTGTTCGTAGGTTGGGTTCGGCTCGTCGCCGCCGCTATAGCCTGAGGTGACGGATTGGACGCCGTCGAGTTCCTGCAATTCGGCTTCGATACACCAGAAACATCCACCAGCGAAAATGGCGGATTCGGTGGCGGCTTGTGCGGATGTGCTCATGAGGGTGACTCCCAACAGGCTAAGCCAAAAGCGCCGCATGATTATGGCGCTGCTTTTTGCGGATAGAATAAGCCGAGATATTCGGCGTAGCCCTTGGCGGCAAGCTCGGCCTTGGGGATGAAATTGAGGGCGGCGGAGTTGATACAATAGCGTTTGCCGCCCTGATCGGCGGGGCCATCGTCGAATACATGGCCCAGATGCGCATCGCTGTTTTTGGCGCGTATTTCGGTGCGGCTCATGCCGTGCGAATCGTCGGTTTTGTCTTGCACGTAATTGGCATTGATGGGCTGGGTAAAGCTGGGCCAGCCGGTGCCTGAATCAAATTTATCGGTGGAGGAGAAAAGCGCCTCGCCGGTGATAACATCGACATAGATGCCTTCTTCTTTGTGGTTCCAGTAGGCATTATTGAATGGTGGCTCAGTGCCGTTTTCCTGCGTCACATGCTTTTGCATGGGGGTGAGGTGGCTGGTCTCGGTTGGTTGGGCTTTGCTCATAACAGGCTCCTTATCGTTTGCGAGCGCCAGCGAGGCACCCAGCGCGAGGATCGCGAGGACGGCAGCAACAGTCTGGCGCATGATATCCCATCGTTTCATGTGTCTGATATAGTGCGCGAGGCTGGGGCTGCAAGGTCAGGATTTGAGATAATCCAGAATTGTCCACCCGCCTACCAGCATGAAGCCGATACCTGCAATGAGTTTGAGCGGTAAGAAGGCGATATATTTGGATGCCACCGTGCCAAGCAATACGGCGACCGCGGTGGAGGTGATAAGCGCCGCCGAGGCCGCCACGAAGACCAGCCATGGGGAATGATCGCCCTTGCTGGCATATAGCAGGGTGGCGAGTTGGGTTTTGTCACCCAGTTCGGCCAAAAAAACAGTGAAAAATACTATCAGTAATGCAGAAAAAGTCATATCAGGCTCCGGGTTGGGCTTTATGTGAAAACCAATACGCCACGCACAACCGCGCCCAACCATGGGCGGCTGCGGTGTCGTCGGTCTCACAAAGCCAAAGCCGGATGCGCCATATCCATCGGATAAGTATGTTGACGCAGCCTGTTCCCAGCGGGAACATCGTTACTCCCCAAAGACGGCGGGATTATAACAGGAACCTTTGAAGATGCAAAGGGAATGGTAAATTAGTGGCTCTGACTTGGATATATTGGACAAATATGGTTTAATTCATCATGGTAAAAGTTTACAAGTTCCTGCAAGTTAGACTAAAATGTAATGATGATATCACAGGCGCAAACAATCATTATCAAATCGTATATGGACGGCATATTAGATGCTGGTGGTGCTATTGATCGGCTAGGCCTGGCGGATTATTCTGATCTTCTTGATTTATGTATGGCGTATCAGATGTCTTACCCCCCGCTTGAAAATCTCGGGGAAGCGGCGGAGCGCTTTAAAGAGAGTTATAATAGCGATGGCTGATGTTCTACACCCTCACGTCTATGTAATGGATACGGTTTCGCTGCTGAGGCTTGCTAAGGCACATAATACTTTGGTGTCCCCCGATATAAAAGCGACCGCTACAAAAGGAGACCCACTGAAAGTAATTGATCTTCTGAGTGAAGGTAAACATACGCTGCTAATCCCTCATGCCTGTATCAAAGAAGCGCTACGAGGCAAGGAGGATATAAAATATGGCATCCAACATGATGCAAATGGAAAGTGGCGGCTTCACTTGCAGAAAGCTTCTTTCAAGCGGCCTGAGTCGAAAGTGTTTGCCGACTATTTGGAACAGAAGCAGCAATCAGGAAAATTAAGATACATGACGCTTAAAGCCATTAAGGAAGAGCACATTCTTGAGCAGAGCGACTCTTCACACGGCATTATAATTGTTGAGACAGAGTCTATTGCAGGGATAGAGACTGATGGAAAATATCCGCTTGGAAAAGGGCATAACTCTGAAGACGCGATTAAAACAATGTACTCCAAAATTTACAATCACTTTCAGTCTTCAGGTATTCGGCTTCCATTAGTGTCGCCCCATATCCCGCTCAATAAAATCGTAAATGAAGTGTCAGAACGTTATGGCCGTGATAGTAAGCATTCCAGTGTATTTTCTTTGAATGCTGCTGTGGCGGGGCTAATGGTAGCCGGAGCGTTAGATGCCGAAGAGGCGAACACAATATTGAAAGGGCTTGAGCCGACGAAGTCTACTGAAAATCTTCTGGAGTCTATTAAATCCACAGGTATGACCCGTTTTGCGGCAGCTTTTTCAGGCCAGCCACCTAGTGCAATCACGCGCTAAATGCGTTGCAATTCCTAGGATGACGGATGTTATAATGGCTCATGGAAACTGGCCGACCACCCGTGGAATTTGGGGGCCGGCCATCATTCAGAAAAGGGCATTACTGCTGGGCTCTTTGATATTGCTGCTGCAGTTGCGCATTATGGATAATATTAATAATCTATTGAATTTGATTATTCTTTATGATCACCATGGGCGTCGCTAAGCTTATTGTCGAATGCCGTCGAGTGTCTTGGCAACAGCTCCCAATAGAAAAAGCCACATGATGTGGCCTTTTCTATTGGCGGACCCGGAGCGATTCGAACGCCCGACCTTCTGATTCGTAGAGCCTCTAGGTGGTTTTAATCTTATTGTTTAACAGCACCTTGCAGCGCTTGCCTCCAGTCTGTCCCAATATGGCCAAATCTCAGCTATGAGTTGAAAGTGGTTCGTTGTATGTAAAATGGATTTTGATTCTCATTGAATGCTGTATGGTTTGTATTCAACCAAAACTTTTATTGCCCTTTTAGTCTGTGTTGACTCTCGTTTTTCATGCTTCACTTCTTCTTTTGGCTGTGAACCAAAATCGCATTGCAACCGCTTGGCGGGCAGAGTATCGTTGGGCTGGTTTATTCTTATGGTTTGGAGTGGCTTATGCGATTTTTTGTGATGGCTGGTATATGTGCCTTACTGCTTGGTGCGGTCTGGAATGAAGTGCGGGCGCAGGAAGATGCAGGGGCAGGAGAGGTTAAAGAAGTCTACCCGCATGGTTAGCCAGCAAGCCAGAGAGGATGACAGTTATGTTTGCCCCATTAAGCCGGAGGAAGCGCAGTGGCTTGAAGCGCAATTAGCGGCGGGGGCGCTCCGGTTGGCAAAGGCTGAAGATATCAAAGAGTGGGAAGCGCTGGCGATAAAGAAAGAACGCCCAAATAAAGAGATGTTTTTGGATTGTGGCAGGACGTTTGTGGTGCTGAAGGAGCTGATGGTTCCGAATGAACTTGAGAGCGGAGAGCAGTTCTCAACTGCGATTGTTTTTATTGTGCCTGCTGATGTGCCTGCGCCTGATGCAACGTCGTCTGGTATACCCAGTTATGATTTGAAAACTGGGGGGGTGGAGCCAGTATGGCCAGTGCGATAATGGTGAATGGGAAGGTGTTGGCCGAACTTCACGGGATTGTGTGCAGTGAGGCTTGAGGCTGCATATATATTTTATAGGAAAGAGTGAAAGAAATGAAATACAGATATTATGGGATCATGGCTGTATTAATGCTAGTGGGTGCCAGTTCTGCCTATGCGATGGGTGACAAGCGGCAAGCTTTTGTAGGCGGCCCGACTTTGGATACAACTCCGATTCAGATACAAATTGGTGATGCGGAATATGCGATTCCTGCTAATTATTTTGATTTACAGCCGAATCCTGCTTGCCGAAGCGAGAGAGCTCTATTCAATGTTATCTTCCCTGATATTACCCCACGGACAAAAGAAAATTCGCGAGAGATAGATTTTGGGGTGGGGCATGATCATAAAGGTGGAGGGATATTGTTGAGCTATCATAGTAGCAATGAGCCTGAATATAATCAGGAAGGTTCCTTGAGACGAATATTTAGTAGTCGGCTAGAAAACCTTATTTCTTATGAAATCTTCCACAACGAGTATGGTCTAACACGCCATACTCCGAAACAGGGTACGCTCCCATGGTGGGGTGATGAATTATATGTGGATCATGAGAAGATACCCAAACGCTTTTTGCGCTGTAGTATGGTTGACACTGTGCCGGTGCCTGTATGTAGCTTTTATTTTTATAATAAAAAATTGTTGGTGAAGGCAAGCTTTAACCGAAAACTACTGCCTGAGTGGGAGACAATAGAGGATAATATTAATAAAGCCCTTGATGGGTTTTATGTGGGGCCTGTAACGCAAGAAAAACCTCGATGTAAAGATAGTTACACCGATGTAGTGGGGGGAGGATGATATGGCTAAAAATCTTACTAAAACGGATATTGCGAAGCTCAAATTATTTGTGAATAACGGTGATGCAAATGGCTATTACAATTATCTTGTGAGTAAGGGGGATGCCTATTCCAAACTGGCGCTCGGCGTGGTGAATGCCAATACGGCAGCGGGCGCTGCCGCACGGCAGTTTGCAGAGAATGTCGGTAAGATAACAGGCATGAACACCTCTATATCAAGTGCGGAATGGGCGTCAATTACACAAGGGTTGATTGCGGCAGATTTGGTAACGCGAGAAATATTACTTTCAAGAGGAGAACTCGCTCTCAACCTTAAATATCAAGATATTCGAGATTATCATAGAGATGTTTTTATCGTTCACAGCCTACCCATTACCGCATGGACGGCTTATGTGCCGGTAGAGCAGGGCGGCGGAAACTGGCATGATATCGTGGCATCTGCAAATTCCGGCACCCTGACTCAATGGTTATCTGCGCTTGGTACAACTACTCCCATTACCATTGGGGCACTTGGTAAGACTGTAATTAATTTCGCTACAGGAAATGAGTCTACAAACAGTCAGGCATTGTGGCTAGAAGCGATGTTTTTTGGTGGGGGGGAAGAGCATTATGCTAAAAGTGCAGTTCAAGCATTTATTACTAAGAGTGGCAACCTGAGCCCATTTGTTATTAAATCTATTTCTGGGGGTGTAATAATGGGTGGTAGCGATGGCTCCAATGCCATGGTAAATGCTGACAAGGCTAAAGCCGTTATGCTTGGGTATCGTGGTAATGATGTGATGTCTGGCAACAAGGGAGATGACACGATTTACGGCGGTGAAGGGCATGATAAAATATCAGGTGCAGAGGGAAAAGATCAGCTATTTGGTGGTAAGGGAAATGATACGATTTTTGGAGGGGAAAATAGCGATTCTCCAACCAACGATAAGGATACCATTTATGGCGGTGAAGGGAATGACTCCATTTATAGCCGCAATGACAATGATACGATTTATGGCGAACAGGGGAAAGACACCATTTCCGGTGGGATAGGGAATGATACGATTTATGGTGATCATACCGATGCGACGATGCTGAAGGGTGGGTATGGTGGCAGTGTGTTGCTGTATAATGATACGCTATATGGCTTTGACGGGGATGACCGGATTTATGGCGGTAAAGGGAATGACTCCATCGAGGGCGGTAAGGGGCATGACACGATTTATGGTGGGACGGAGAATGACTGGATTTATAGCTATGAGGATAATGATGTTATCTATGGCGAGCAAGGCAAAGATACCATTTCCGGCGGTGTAGGGAATGATACGATTTACGGTGATCATACCGATGCAACGATGTTGAAGGGTGGGTATGATGGTGATGTGCTGCAGTACAATGATACGCTATATGGCTTTGACGGGGATGATAAAATTTATGGCGGTAAAGGGAATGACTCCATCGAGGGCGGTAAGGGGCATGACACGATTTATGGTGGGACGGAGAATGACTGGATTTATAGCTATGAGGATAATGATGTTATCTATGGCGAGCAGGGCAAAGACACCATTTCCGGTGGCGTAGGCAATGATATAATTTACGGTGACCATACCGATGCGGGGGTGAAAAATTATACCGGTAACGTCCGTAATTATGATGATTTGCTGTATGGTTTTGATGGGAATGACCGGATTTGGGGCGGTAAGGGGAATGATGATATCTGGGGTGGTGCAGGCAATGATACGCTGTATGGGGGTGATGGTGATGATGTGATTCGCACCGGCAGCAGCGGGATTAAAAATAAACCGGATGTGGACGTCATCAATGCTGGCGCGGGGAATGACAAGGTTCATATTGGGTTTTCGAGCGCTACGCTGACATTGGGTAGTGGTAAGGATACGGTTATTTTTGATCATAAGGGGAGTTGGGGGAATCCGGGGGTGTTTATTCTGGATATGACTGCAGAAGATCGGTTGGATTTTAGTGCGATTGCTAATGATATTGCATATAAGAGTGCTCAGGTGGAATTTATAGATAATACAATTAAATTGTCATTAGCGTTTAAAAGTTTCCAAGATTGGGACTATATTTATCTGCAAGGCAGTTGGGCTCAATCTTTTATTGATAAAGCCAATCGTTTAATTGATGAAGATTATTCCGTTTATCCAGAGAATCCTCAATTGTGGTTTTACGAATCATCGAAATATATTGAGAAGGAGTTGAATAAGTTGATTATTGGTATTGAGACGTCGCATATGACTGTACATGGGGTTTAGAGATTTCTTTAGCTTATTTTTGCAAAAGGATTTGAAACCTAAGCTAGCAGTTTAGTGCTACTTGGCAAAACTAAGCTTATTGTCGAACGCCTTCGGGCTCTCAGAAACGGCTCCCAATAGAAAAGGCCACATGATGTGGCCTTTTCTATTGGCGGACCCGGAGCGATTCGAACGCCCGACCTTCTGATTCGTAGTCAGATGCTCTATCCAGCTGAGCTACGGGTCCGTCTGCGAGGCGCGAAAACTAGCAAAATCGGTGCAAAACACAAGTGATTTATGAAAATGATTTTGGAGTGCTATAAAAACCTTGGCAAGGCCGCGCTGGGCATGGTATGTCAGACAGATGAAAAGGATCATGAAGCGCTTGGCTTGGGGATTTTTGGCACTGATGGCGTTGCTGCCTGCGGTGGCGGCGTCGGTGCCTGCATGGAGCGCGCCGATGGCGGTCAGCGTGTCGGGCATCAGCAAGCCGTTGGTGGTGATTCGCTTTAATCAGCGCAAAGTGCATTATGAACAGTCGCTGTTTACGGCAGTATCACAAGCGGTGGATGCTAAGCCCGATGTGGTGTTTGATCTGGTATCCTATGTGCCCCGCAGCAATGACGAGGGCCGTAATGAGCAGCTGATGCAAGTGGCCTCGGCGCATTTGCGTGAGGTGGCCGATAATCTGGTGAAAATGGGCATTCCGCCGGAGCGGCTGAATGTGACCAGCGAAATGCAGCCCGGCATTCGCTTTGACGAAGTGCATGTGTTCGTGCGCTAGGGCTTTGTTTCTTTCCTGTTTTTCATATTATTAGCTGTGGGTTATCTGTTGCGGCAAATTGTGACGGTTGCGTGAAATTTTCGGCTGTTACTTGTGGTGTGTTGGTTGGCATGTTAAATGTTAATGGAAATTAACGTTTGGGGTGAGTGTGACGGATAGTGCTGCGATTATAGACCAAGATAAGCTGATTAATGTTGATGCGTGGAAATCGGCCTGGTGGCGGGTTTTGGGCAAGAGTTTGCTGCTTAAAGGCGCTGATTGCGTTGAAGTGCTTGCGGACAATACACCAGAAAACCGCGCGCTTGTTACACAGCTATTTAATATTACGCAAGGTGCTATGCTGTCTTATGCAGAAGGGCCGAAGCTTTTTATCCCGGAAGAAGGCTCGAATGGTAAGCTAAAATTTGCGCTGGATTTAAATGGGATGCAAAAAAAGATTGCTTTAGGTGCGCATGACCGGAAAGAACGGTATGAGGTTGAAGCATTAAGGGAGCTGATTGATTTATCAAATGATTTTACAAAATATGCGATGCCGGATTGGTCTTTGCATCGGGAGACAAATGACGTTGCAAACTGGGTGGCGAAGCATATAGGGAATATTGCCGGTAACATCGTTGATTATCCACTCCATCCCATAGATGCTGAGTTGAAAGATGAACAAAGGGTGGCAAGGGCTGCTGCATTGAAGCAAGAAGCGACAAACTTAGCGTCGGTTTATGGTCTGCTTGATGGGGTACATATCAATTATGAGTCTCGTCCGCCTTTAGAAGCATTGTATGATTTTTATTCGGAGCAAGACGCCGATTTCGCTTATGATGATCAAATTGCTATACGTAAGGCTACGGATGATGCGGTTAAGATTTTGCGAAGCACTTTCGAGACTCGGGATAAGATTGTGGCTTTAATGACGCCACCGGCAAATGTAGAGCCGTTTATGGCGGCGATTAAGAATAGCATTGATCATTCGGTTTTACGGTCGGTGGAAGGTAGTATGAAAGGCTGCAAAGCGGGGGGCAGGCCAGATACGCAGCGGTTAAAGGATGAGATTATGATGGTAGCAGAATTTGTGCATGCGCAGGTGCCTGAAATGCAGTTGAAGGAATTATTGCGTGAGATGCATGCTGACGTTAAAGCGCAGGCGGGATCGATAGATGGCCCGGGATAAACAAAATGCTAGTTTGCAGACAATAAAAAAGCCGGTGGAAACCGGCTTTTTTGGTATGGGGGTTGCAGCAGGTTTAGCCCTGACGCGCCTTGAGGCGGGGGTTGGTTTTGTTGATGACGTAGATGCGGCCCTTGCGGCGAACTACGCGGCAATTTTTATCACGCTTTTTGGCGGATTTCAGTGAGCTTAACACTTTCATGGGTCGATCCTTCTACGTTCAAAGAGGGCTTTGTTTAGCGCTAGCCCTAGGTTGTGTCAACACTTAATCGTTCATTTGCCTATGATTTCAGTTTGCTGAGGCCGTGCGTGGTTTTATCCCAGAAATGCGGGTGATGGATGAGCTGCCATAGCGCGCGCAGGCTGGCGATGGAATGCCAGAACCAATAAAGAGGGAAGAGGTAAGCATAGCGGCGCATTTTATCGTTATCCCAGAGGGGTAGGGTGGTGAGGGCCAGCATGATATGGCAGACAATGCCTGCTAATAACACTAGCAAGCACAAGGGCAATAGCCAGATGGGCGCGGCGGCGGATAAGACCCACCCCGACATCCACAGCAGGCAGATGAGCCATAAAAACGGGGAAATCAGGAAAATGAGGCAGGGGCTGCCGATGAAAAGCTGAAACCCCCAGAAACCACGTGGGCCGAGGCGGCGGTAAAGCTGGCGCGGGTCGCGCATATAAACCAGCCATGTCTGCATATAGCCTTTAATCCAGCGCGAGCGCTGCTTGAGCCATGCGCCGAGGCGGATGGGGGATTCTTCGAGTGTGAGTGAGTCGAGCACCTGCGTGCGGTAGCCGCGCATGGACAGGCGGATGCCTAAATCGGCGTCTTCGGTGACGTTGTAGGGGTCCCATTCGCCGATTTCGCGCAGGCGTTTGAGGTTGATATGATTGCTGGTACCACCCAGCGGGATGGGGATGCCGAGGGTCTGTAAGCCGGGGAGCATTGTGTTGAATAGCAAGGCATATTCGAGAGCGAAAAAGCGGGTGAGCCAGTTTTCGTCCCAATTATAGTAATTCAAGCGTGCTTGCAGGCAGATTACATCATCGGGAGCGCGGCGGAAAGTTTCGACGGCGAGGCGCAGTTGATCGGGTGCGGGGCGATCTTCGGCGTCATAGATGGTGACAAAATCGCCGCGTGCAAAGGTGAGGGCGTAATTGCAGGCTTTGGGCTTGGTGCGCGGCTGCGAATAGGGAACGCGGATGATTTCGAAATAGGCTTCGGGCTGAGCGGCTTTGATGGCGGCGATGGTGGCGTCGTCATCGGCTTCGACGACCAGCTTGATATCGAGCAGGGATTTGGGATAGTCGAGCGCGCGCATTGCGGCGAGCAGCGGCAGGATATTGTCCGCTTCGTGATAAAGCGGGATGAGGATGGTGTAGGGCGGCAGGGAGTTGGTGTCCTGGGCTGTAATATCCGGTGGGTAAAGGCCGTGCTTTCTGGATTGACGATAGAGCAGGTATTTTAGCCCGATGGTGGCGATGTAGAAGCCGTTCATGAGTAGTAGTAATGTGATCATGCTGGTGATGGGGGCGATGAGGACGCAGGCGGTCACAAGGACGATCAGGCCTGCTAAGGATTTTGCCTGCCTTGGGTACAGCGTGCGCTTTGCGGATAGATGTGGGGTGGCATTGAGCAGGCGTGAGCGTTTGTCTTCTTCGATCTGGGTGCCGAAGAGGGTTTCGATGGCGCTTAGCAGATCACGCGGGGTGCAGATGACAAATTCGACCTGTGCGTGATAAAAACCGGTGGCCCAATGGCGCAGCTTGTGGGTGACTTCGCAACAGGCGATGACCATGTGGCCGTTGACAATGCGCCATGGCACGCAGCGGTGCGAGAGGTAATAATCGAGCTCCTGATAATCAGAAAGACGGTTGTCAGGTGGTTGTTCGGTGAGATCGACGAAGGGGAGCGATTGTTGTGTGGCGAGCGTTTGATAGAGCCTGAGCGGGTTGAGGCGATTGAGGCTGGTGAGAATACTGCCCAAACGCTCGGGATATTTGCGTTGCTGGTGGAGGGCATCATCGAGATTTTCCTGCGTGATGGCGCCTTCATCGAGTAATAGCTCGCCCAGTTTTTTATTGCTGTGTTTGGGATGTATCATTGTAGCTGCCAGCCGGTACTTATCATTATGCCATAGCCTTCACCGGTGTTTGTGCCACTTGCATGGGCAAAGGCACCGGCTGAAAAATATAATTCGGGGTTTACGCGGAATAACACGCTGCATTCTAGTTTCAGCAGATCATAGTCGTTTAAGCCGGATTCGGCAAATGCGATTTGCGGGGTGTGTGCGGTGGCATGAGTGTAAGTGATTGCGGGGATAAGATACCAGCTTTCATCTATGGCAATGCCCAGCTTGGCATCGGCTTTGATTTGGTCGTTGAGCAAAGTATCTAGCCGGTGGCGATAACCCAGTCGGAGATCGATAAAGTGATAGCGATCCCATAGCGGGAAGCTGTATCCGGTCAAAAGTGAGTTTTCGATGTCGAAGCTGTCGCTTCCGCCTTTGGGTAAATGATCGGCATGGTAGAGGCTGGGGAATTTGACGAGAGGCTGGAATGAAATGACGAGGCCGTTGCGCTGCCATAGGCGCTGGCGGGCGAATAATTCGCTATCGGTGAGGCCTATATTTTCGGCGGTATAATGATGGGTGATTGAGCCGCGCTGTCCGAAATTGATGGTTTCGCTGACGTCTTGTTGTAAATACTGGGCGAAGAGATTGACGCCTAAGGTGAGGGAATCGCTGAGGCCATATTCGAGGTAGGGGTTGATTTCGTATTTAGAGAAATCGCCTTGCGACTGGCGGTTGCCCTGTTCGTCGAAATAGCTATCGCTTTGATACATAGCGGTGGTTTGTACGATGAGTATATCGCCTTGCTTTTGCGTCCATGCGCCGGCTTGTGCTTGTGATGAAATGCATTGGCACAGGGCAAAGGCTGCGCAAGCAAGGCTTGCGCTAATAATTGGGTGCTTAATGTACGAGGCGCTCAAGGTCTTTCGTGGCTTTGTCAATTAATGCATCGGATTGCGATGGCATCATGTCGGTCATCACGGTTTTGGCTGCTGCTGCTGCCACGGTGACCAGATCGGCTTTGACTTGTGCGGTAGCATCGGCCTCGGCGCGCGCGATTTTGTCTTGTGCGAGTTTGGTGCGGCGCTCAACTGCGTTTTTCAGATCGGTTTCGGCTTGTAATTTCATGGTTTCGGCTTCGCGGCGGGCATGCACCAGAATCGATTCGGCTTCGGCAACCATATCATGCTGGCGTTGCTGATATTCGGCGAGGATGGCCTGTGCTTCTTCGCGCAGGCGGACGGCTTCGGCCAGTTCGTTGCGGATGGCGTTGGAGCGTTGATCAAGCGCGCGGACAAGATGAGGCACTGCCAGCTTAAAAAAGCCGAGCATGAAAATGACAAAAGCGACGGCAACCCATACGGTTGGATTATGCAAAACAGCTTCCACGGTTACCCTTTCATTTCAGCGGCTACAGCAGCGCTGGCGCTTTTTTCGTCAGCGGAAACGCCCAGCACTTTTTCGACGATGCTGCGCGTGATGTCGATTGCAACCGGCACGATGTCCTGGCGGGCTTTTGACACTTGCTCTTCGATGCGTGCGTCGGCTTCTTGCAGGGAGCGGGCCAGCTTCTGATCGAGCCGATGTTGCTCGGCAGTTATTATGGTGCTGATGTCGGCTTGCGCGTCGGCAATGAGTTTGGCGGCGCGGTCACGGGCGGTTGCCAGATCTTTAGTATAGTGCTGACGGGCTTTTTCGGCATCGGCTTTGGCTTTTTCGGCGGCATCCAGATCATGGGTGATCTGTGTCTGTCGCTTTTCGAGCACTTCACGGATGCGTGGAATAGTGCGCCGTGCCATCAGCAGATAGAAAACGAAGAAAATGATGGCCAGCCAGAAAAGCTGCGAGGCGAAGGTCTCGTGGTTCAGCTGGGGTGGCAGTTCTTTTTCGACTTTGACTTTTTCCTGATAATGCGAGGGTGCCAATGACTCTTTCAACTCGTGACCCAGATGCTCGATTGCTTCTTCGCTTGCTTCAATTGCGGCTTCGGCGTCTCTTTCAATGATTTCAAGAGTCGATTCCGAAGCCGCATTATCTGCGTCTGGGGCTGGTTGTGCCATTGTTTCATCCATGCCGGAAATCCGCCTTAATTAATTAAACGGCGAAGATCAACAGCAGGGCAATAACGAGTGCGAACAGGCCCATTGCTTCTGCCAGACCGGCACCAACGTATATGTATTTAGCCAGTTTGCTTTCAGCCGCAGGGTTGCGGGCCAGACCGTTCAGCATGGCAGCGAAAATGTTGCCTACGCCGATAGCTGCGCCCAGCATACCCAGGCTCATCAAACCAACGCCAATATATTTCAGTGCTTCAGATTCCATGTTACTCATTCCTTTTTAAAGTTTAGATGTGGTTACTCAATCAAAATTAAAAAATCAATCCTCAATGCAGATGCAACGCATCATTCAGATACACACAAGTGAGAATGGTGAAAATATAGGCCTGCAAAATGGCGACAAAAATTTCGAAGCCGGTGAGAACGACTAATAATGCAAGCGGGGCCCAGCCACCGATGAGGCCGAGTGAAACAACAAAGCCCGCAATCACTTTCAGCATGGTGTGGCCTGCCATCATATTGGCCATGAGACGAACGGACAGGCTGATGGGGCGTGCGAGGTAGGAGAATAGCTCAATCAGATACATCATGGGCGCCATCCACCACGGGGTGCCATGGGGGAGGAAGAATTTAAGAAATTTGATCAGGCCATGTTTATAAATTGCGAGCAGGGTGACGCCGATGAAAATGGCGGCAGCGAGCGCGAAGGTAACGATGATGTGGCTGGTGACGGTGAAAGAAAACGGAATCATCCCGACCAGATTACACATGACCACGAACATGAAGAGCGAGAAGATGAATGGGAAATAGGCTTTGCCTTCTTTGCCCACATTATCTTTGACAGTGGAGGCAACGAAGCCATAGGTCATTTCGACCATTGACTGCCAGCGGCCCGGCACCAATGCGCGGCCACGCATGCCGAGACCCAAAAACAGCAGGGCAAACAGGCCTGAGATGGCCATAAAAAGGGAGGCGTTGGTGAAATCGATATTATAGCCAGCTAAGCGCGGCATTTCTATCAGCGGGTACACGTCGAACTGTGCTAAGGGGCTATGGTCTTTACCGGCCACGGTCGCTCTCCTGTGTTGTTTCTTCCTCGTCCACTTCGGCGCTGGCGCGCTTTGCGGTTTCCATTAGTAGCTTTACCCCTGCTGCGGTGCCGATCATCATACAGATCAGCAAAAAAAGCGGCATGGTGCCAAGCCAAGTATCGAGCCCAAAGCCAATCGCCGTGCCGACAGCGACACCCGATACCAGATCGAGTCCTGCCCGCATGCCGTGTGACGCACCACCATGGTGCGGCAAGGCTGATTGTTCCTGCGCCTTGCGTGCCGATTTAATTTTTTTCTCCAGCGCGTCGAGGGGTGATGGTATGTCATGCTTACGCATTTATTCCTCCGCGCTGCGACCTATTTTGGCCGAGCGCAATCTAGGGGCGGGGTCTGTTAGTGTCAAGCGTGAATGATGCTTTGTGTATAGCGCAAAAATTGACTGCGTTATGAGCGGTTTGTGTGCATTGGGACGCGTTAGATTCAGGGGTAAAGGCGATTAATGATGTAACGCACCAGCGGGCCAAGAATAATGGCGGCGGGTATGGCGACCATCAGATCGAGTGAGGCGACCTTGGGCCATTGCTGCCAGAAATGCCCGCGCTCAACCAAAATGGAGGTGGTGACGGCGGACATGATGAGGCACATGGAGATGGCCATGATAATAGCATAGACCAGCTGGGGCTTTGAAAATGATAATTTAATCGCCTGCTTCACATGCTGCTCGGCTAGGGGTTATTCCTTATCGGTTGCCGCTTTATCTTGCGCGACGGCGATGGCTGCGTCGAAGCCTTCTTTGGTGAGGTGGCCTTTCAGCTCGACGCCATTAATGAAGAAGGTGGGGGTTGCATTGATGTTCAGCGCTTCGGTCGCTTCCTGACGTGAGGTAATCATGGCATCTTCGAGGGTTTTATCGGCCATGCATGCATCAAATTTATCGGGTGAGAAGCCGCCGACGGTCGCGATTTTTTTCAAATCTTCGAGGAAGGCGGGGGTAAAGGCCCATTTATCCTGCATATCGAATAATACGTTGGTGAAGGTGAAATATTTGTCGTCATCAACACATTTGGTGAGCATGGCGGCGCGCAGGGCGGGCTCATTCAGTGGGAAGGCGCGGTTGGTGTATTTGACAATGCCTTTTTCGATATAGTTGGTTTTGATATGCGGCAGTAGCTCTTTATGAAATGCGGCGCAATGCGGGCAGGACATGGAAGAATATTCAATGATGGTAACCGGCGCGTCGGCCTCGCCCAGCACCTTATCGGCATCCTGAATTTGGGTGAGGGGATGATCGCTTGCGATGGTTGTGTTGGCCGCGTCATGTTCATGCGCGTGGTCGTGCTGCGCGTCATTCTGGGCGATGCTTTCTTGCGTTGAAGCAAAATACAGCGCGGTGAGTGCGGCGATGGCAGCGATTGATACTAGCGAAAAGGTGCGGCGTTTGGTCATAATTATGTCTCCATGTTATGCATTATATTGCGCATCGGGGAGAGGATTTCAAGTGTTGGCTTGCTCTCGTGATGCGGCAAGACGTGAGAGCGCCTCGCGCAGCTCGTCGTCGGCGACGTGGCTGAGTTGTTCGCGTGTGGTATCGTTTAGGGGGGCGGTAGCTGTTGGTTTAGCTGGCGCTTTGGCTTTGGCAGGGGGAAGCGGGTGCTGGCGGATGATGATGCGCTCGACTGCCTTATGGCCAAAATAACTGGCGATTTTTTCCAGTAGCACCGGCTCTAGATATTGAAGCTCCATCGCCCAGGCGGGATCGCACAGGATGTGCAGTTGCGCGGCTTGTTTGCCGTGGCGGTCGAAGACCATTTTGTCGGGGATGGTGTGTCGCGCCAGCTCGGGCCCGACGACGGATGACCATTCGAGCAGGAGTTTTTGCTCGGTGAAGCCGCGCTTTTGCAAGGCGGGTTTGGTAATACGTGCTACCAGATCGCCGACGGCGCTGCTTTTGTAGGTGCGTTTGCTCATAGGGATTGCAGCCGTTCTAATAATTGGCGGATGGGAGAAAAGCTGCGGCGGTGTTCGGGCGTGACACCGTAGCGCTCCAGCGCGGCCTGATGTTGTTTGGTTCCGTAGCCGACATGGCGTTCGAAGCCGTAATCGGGATAATGCTGCGACATGGCTTCCATTATGCGGTCGCGGGTGACTTTGGCGATGATGGAGGCGGCGGCGATAGAGACCGAAAGGCTGTCTCCCCGTATTACCGGCTGGCACTGACAAGGTAGAGCTGGTGGTTGATTGCCATCGACCAGCGCGACGGCGGGCATAACGGGCAAGGCAGTGACGGCGCGCTGCATGGCTAGTTTGGTTGCAGCTAATATGTTCAATTCGTCGATTTCGGTGACGCTGGCGACGCCGACGCTGAACTGGGTATGGTCGAGCAGAAAATGATAAATCGCTTCACGCTGTGCGCGGGTGAGTTTTTTGGAATCATTGAGTGTTTCAGGCGGTGTGAGATTATGTGGCCAGACCACGGTGGCGGCCACAACGGGCCCTGCCCATGGGCCACGCCCTGCTTCGTCGATGCCACATACGAGCCCCTCATGCTGTTGCTCCAGCAGGAGTGTGGGGCGGGATGCCATTATCGCAGGTGAGCCAAGGAGGCGCTGTAGGTGTTGCTATCGCTATGCAGTAGCGGCCAGTGGCCTTGTGCCAATGACGACGCGATATCCTGACGTCCGCTGAGTAACTCGCCATAGATCATATAATTTGCCAGCACTTGCGTGACATAATGACGGGTTTCGCGGAAAGGAATCATTTCGATGAACAGCAACGGGTCGCTGATATCGCTGAAGCGTTTGCTCCAATCGATCAGATGCGCGGGGCCTGCGTTATAGGCGGAGAGCAAATACACCAGATTGCCGTTGATGTAGGGCTTTTCCTGCAGGTATTTTACATAATGCTGGCCGACCATCATATTGACGCGGGGGTCATCGAGCTTTTGGGTGCTGATGGTGTTGATGCGAACATTGCTATCTTCGAGCGAAGCCATTTGCACTTCGTCCAGCTTGAATGAGCGGATAACATAAGACGCAGTTTTGGGCATCAACTGCATGACACCGCGTGCACCGGCGGGGCTGCGGGCGGTGGTGTGGAAGCCGGATTCCTGCCGTGCGATAGCGTAGAGCAATGCCGGATCGGCCTGCACGTCACGCGCGGCAAGCCAGCGGGGCATGGGGTAGGCAAGCGCGCTGGTGGCTGAGGCTTTGCGGTATATAGCCTGACTCATGCGCAGTTGCAGGGCGGGTAAATCCAGCTCGCCGGCGATATGGGTGAGTTGGGCTTTTTCCTGCATATCGGCCATCATATAGGCGTAGCGCAGTTCGTTATCGGCATCGTCTGTGCGGCCCAAGGCATGATAGGCGGCGGCACGATTAACGGCGGCCATGTTGCGTACCTGATGGGTGACGCGTGGCAGGGCGGCCATGCTGACGGTGCGGCGGTCGCCCAGCAAATGGCGGGCGATGGAACCATAGAGCGTATAAGGCGAGGCAGCCGCCTGACGCAGATGATAGGCTGATTGGCCGTGATTGCCGATTTGGGTGGAGGCACGATAGGCCCAGAAATGCGCGGCGCTATTGGCCCATTTGGAGTTTTGCGAATGGTTGGCAGCATCGGCAAACAGGCCAGCTGCGCGTTTATAATCGCCTGCTACCCATGCGTCGAGGCCGGAATGCCAGGAGCGCGGGGTGTTATGCTGGCCCATGCCATCGGCGGTGCCTACGCCTGCGAGCCGCCGAGAGGGCACATCGTAGGATTTAAGGCTATCGCCGGATTGTTTTTTATTGCGTGCCAGTGCCTGAATGCGCGAGGCTTGCGGCATATCGGCGTAGTTTTCCAGCCACATGACCAACTCGGCATAGTCTGATGAATATTTGGGATGCAAATAGCGTTCGGCGAGGATTGCGCCTAGTAATACATCGTCTTTCAGCTCGGCCAATGCCTCATCGGCCTGATCCCATTGAGCGTCTTCTTGCAGGCTGAAAGCGCGCTCATAGCGTGTGAGGTCGTTGTCGTTCAACGGGGCGACCGTGGGAGCAAGGCGGGTGCTATGGGATGCCACGGGCGGGGTGCTTGCAACCGGCTTTGGGGTGAAGCGTGGGGCATATAATTGTGCATGGAGCAGCATTAATGCGCCCAAAATAATACAAAATGGTGCCGATGCAAAGCGAACCGCACGTAACGGCCCGCGGCAAAGCCACGCGCTAACCGAGTATAAAACCATATCAACCGTATCGTTGTTTTTATTATTGAATCGGCAATATAGAAGATGTGCTGGCGTAATGCAACCCTTAGGGGCGAGGTTTTTAGTTAAGTTTTAATGACGGTATCTGCGAAATAGTGTGAGCTATCTCTTGTAAGTCACTCCATGCTAAGGATTTTTGTGCTGGCTGCCGTAGCAGGTAAGAGGGGTGAAACAAGGCGCGCAGCGGCACTTTATTATTAAGATATTGATTTTTATAATGATAAGGCTTGCCACGCAGGCGGGTGATGCCCACTTTGGCATCGAGTAATGTTTTTGTAGCGGTTCCACCAGCTAAGATGATGATTTTAGGATTGAAAAGAGCGATATGGCGTTCGACAAAGGGGAGGCAGATGGCGAGCTCGTCGGGCGAGGGGGTGCGGTTGCCGGGGGGGCGCCAGAACAGGGTGTTGGTAATGTAGACGTTTTGTTGGCGCGAAAGGTCGATGCTGGCCAGCATGGCGTCGAGCAGTTTACCACTGGTGCCGCAGAAGGGAATGCCTTGCGCATCTTCTTCGGCACCGGGGGCTTCACCGATTAACATGATGTCGGCATTGGGGTTGCCATCGCTAAAAACGGTGTTTTTAGCCATTTTTTTGAGGGCGCAACCCTCGAAGTTGCGCACCGCAGTTTCGAGTTGCTCGAGGGTTTGCGCGCTATCAGCGCTTCGGCGGGCTTGGGCGATGAGGCTGGCGAGAGATGCGTTCACCGCTGGACTGGCGGGCGGGGTGCCCATAATGGCGGCGACATCGGCGGCCTGAATGGGGATATTTTTTTTAATTTGTGATAGGTTAGTCGGTTTTTCCGGCACGGGATCGAGGGGTGGGGGCGTGGTGGTCCAATCGGTGGGGTGGGAGGCGATTGATTCATCGGCCCCCATGTCATGAAACCATTGCAAAATGGCCTTAGCGGAATATATATCGGGTAGGGTCATTTTTGCGGAAAACCTAAAGATTGTCAAAAAAACTTAATAATTAATAAATAAATTCTTTGCTATAATGATTCTTGTAACAAGACAATAACATCCTGTAAAGGAATAGACGAGACGATGTCACTGATCTATCATCCTGAAATTGCTGCAAAAGGCGTAAATGAGCTGACTCATGCCATGAAGGGTTTGAAGGATATGGAATATGCGAATGCCTTATTGGCTGACCCGCGTATGACCAATACTAAAGGTATTTTAGCATCTTGCGGAATCAGTTATCGTGATATTAAGCGGGTGAGGGATTGCGCGCCACGCCAATTACCCACACTTGATGCCCAGCGCAAGGCGATTGATTTTCTCAATACGCTGGATGCGTTGCAACAACAGATGGAAGCGTAAATTATGTCATATGATAAAGCGGATATAGATGGAAACCCTACAGCGCGTGCTGCTGCTGCTGAATTGATGGGTGCCGTGTCTGCTAATGAAGGGCTTCGTGCTGCAATGGGTGGTGGATTGAATTTGGGCGGGAATGCTGTGAATATTGCGGGGATGTTTGAAAATCTTGGTATTCAACAAGCTGCTGTTGCGCAAAACCAAGGGCAGGATGTAGGCAGAGGCTAACCCTTCCAATTTGCTCCGCTAGTCTCTTTCTGATAAACTCACACATAATTAATAATAAGCGTTTATAATAGCCGTCTTTATTGACGAGCATGTTATTATTTATGAAGTTAGGTTTTAAAGGCATGACGGAGAATGACAAGCAGCGCGATGTGATGGAGTGTGACGTGCTGATTGCGGGAGCGGGGCCTGCGGGCTTGTCGGCTGCTATACGGTTGATGCAGCTGGATTCATCTTTAAATGTGATTGTGCTGGAGAAAGGCTCGGAAGTGGGGGCGCATATTCTGTCAGGCTGTGTGCTGGAGATTCGGGCGCTGAAGGAGCTGATTCCGCAATGGAAAGAGAAAGGCGCGCCGCTTGATACGCCTGCGCTGTCTGATCGGTTTAGTTTTTTGACGGAGCGCCGGTCTTATACGCTTCCGACACCACCACAGATGCATAATACGGGAAATTATATCATTTCGCTGGGACGTTTTGTGCGTTGGCTGGGCGAGCAGGCGCAAGAGGCGGGAGTACAGATTTTCCCCGGATTTGCGGCTGCGGAGGCGATTATTGAGGATGGTGTGGTAAAGGGGGTGCTGACGGGCGCATTTGGTGTGGGCAAAGATGGCCGGAAAAAAGATAGCTATCAGCCGCCGATGGAGCTGCGCGCGAAATATACGATTTTTGCGGAGGGGTGCCGTGGGTCGTTGTCGCAACAGCTGATGACGCAGTTTGGCCTGCGCGAAGGGGTTGACCCGCAAAGCTATGGTATTGGTATTAAAGAGCTGTGGGAGATTCAGCCGGAGAAATCCAGCCCCGGTGCGATTGTGCATACGATTGGCTGGCCTTTGTCTGCTGATACCTATGGTGGTTCGTTTATTTATCATTTAGCGAATAACCAGCTGGCCATTGGGTTTGTGGTGGGGCTGGATTATAAAAATCCGTATCTGGACCCGTATATGGAGTTTCAGCGCTTTAAGCATCACCCGAGTGTGAAGCCGTTGCTGGAGGGGGCAAAGCGATTGTCATACGGGGCGCGGGCGCTGAATGAGGGCGGGTTTCAGTCGATTCCGAAGCTGGCCATGCCGGGGGCCGTATTGACGGGCTGTGCGGCGGGCTTTTTGAATGTGCCCAAGATTAAAGGTACGCATACAGCGATGAAATCGGGCATGCTGGCGGCAGAAGCGGTGCAGAAGGCGCTGGCTCATGGTGGTGGTGAATTGCTGGCGGATTATGAAGCCTCGATTGAGCATTCATGGATATTTACCGAGCTGCATGGGGTGCGCAATGTGCGGCCTGCGTTTCGGTATGGTTTATATGCGGGCATCGCCTATGCGGCGTTTGATACCTATGTTTTGCGTGGCAAAGCGCCGTGGACATTTAAAAACCATGCCGATCACAAGGCGCTAGGCAAGGCCGAGGATTATAAGCCGATTGCCTATGCCAAGCCGGATGGGGTGATTAGTTTTGACCGGATGTCGTCGGTGTTTTTATCGAATACTAACCATGCGGAAGATCAGCCTTCGCATCTGACGTTGAAATCGGCGGATGTTCCGACGCATTTGAATTTTCCGCTCTATGCGGGGCCGGAGCAGCGCTATTGCCCTGCGGGCGTATATGAGTTTGTGGAAGACGGGCAGGGTGTCAAGCGATTGCAGATTAATGCGCAGAATTGCGTGCATTGTAAGACCTGCGATATTAAGGACCCGACGCAAAATATTGTGTGGGTGACGCCCGAGGGTGGCGGTGGGCCTAATTATAGCGAGATGTAGTGATATGGCTAGGCAGGAGACAGAATCTGACAGCAGTTTAGAGCATTTTAAACAGGAATGTAAACAAGATAGGCATGGTTTTACAACGGCTCTCAAGCATGATGTTAATCGTATAAAATCTGACTATCGTGAACCGCTTCAAGAAGTGACGGATGTTTTTAAACTGATTGATATTCTGACTCAAGGTGAGCGCGGATGGCGGCATCTTTTGTATCGCCATAATAGTAGTAGTAAATTTCAGCATACGGGTGGGGCTATTAAATATTTAAATGATTTATCGACAGCTTTAATTGTTCCTACCGGTGTGACGGTTTATGAGATATATTCGCTGGATACGGCAGTTGATAAGCTACGTTCGATGCAACGGCGTTTAATGGAATTTAACAATTTAGATGATGTGAGCGGCACGCCATTTACACCTGCAAACTTCAAGAAGCATCAAAATCGCATTAATCGGGAAGAAATTAATATCAAGCCTGAAGATTTTTTAGAAACAGTGAAGCGGCTATCCGCTGCCTTGCCTGCTATTGTGGATGATCTGGAAAGCAGCCGGGTGTTTACACGGGCTAAGGCTTATGTGTATGTGGCACAACCAGGAAAAGAATATTGGGCAGAGCGCAACACAGCAAACAGGACCAGCAACACCAGAATAATTGAATCACCTGATATACATAACAGATAAGCTTATAAGTTTAACTGCAAAGTAATTAGATTTGCTTATAGGGAATCGGGTTGCCTTTGGCGTCTTTGGCGAACTCGCCTGTGTCGAATGCGCCAGCCATATAGCGCGCGCTGCCATTGATATACAGTACGGGTTTTACTTCTTTGCCATTGAATTTGCGCAACTCAGTGCTGCGGCCACGCATTTCGGGGTTATTTTTGCTGCTCATTGTTGTACTCTTTCACTTCAATCGGTATAGTTGGCTTTCGAATTGGCGCATATTATGTATTTTATTGCTGGAGGCAAGTCTTTTTTCGCATGAATCCTAAACAATCATCTTTGCTATCATCCCGATTTCTCATGCCATTTGTTATCGTTGCCATTGTGTTGGCGGCCTATGGTGGTTATCAGCTGATGCGGTATCGGGTGATTGAGCAGGGTATTGAAATTAAAACCAAAGCCACGGTTCCTTCGACCTTTGCGGGGAGTTATCTGGCGGCGCGGTTTGCGTCGCAGGCGGGGGATTTGAAGGCGGCGTCGCACTATAGTGATAACGCATTGAAACATAGCGGTAAGAATGTGGCGTTGCTGTTTGATTCGTTGCGCAGGTTTGTGGCGGCGGGTAGCATGGAGCGGGCTGTCGAGGCAGCCAAAACCATGCAGATGCGGGAATCGATTGATCCGCTTGCCAGTATGGTGATGCTGAGCCATTACGCCAAAGAGAAAGACTATAAAGTGGCGCTTGCGGCGATGGGCGAAGGGGCGGATGGTGGATTATATACGCTGGTTGCGCCATTGTTTGCACAATGGCTGCGTGTGGATTATCCAGAGGGGGCCGAGGCTGCGCCACGCGCGGATATGGAGCAATTGCTGACACAGGCCGGTTTTTTGCTGCCTTTTGTCGAGTATCACCACGCATTACTGCTGGATTATCAGGGCCAGCCCGAGGAAGCGCTGGCGGCGTTTTTACGGGCCAAAGGCGAACCGGATGTGACCCCGTATCGTGTGACGCAGGTGATGGCGAATTTTTATTTGCGGCATGGCAAAAAGGACGAAGCGCAAGCGTTGTTCGATGCGTATCGGGAGCATCATCCATCATCAGGATTGATACCGACGGAGATTCCTGATTTTGACTTGAAACCGGATGAAATCAAGCCTGTGGTTTCGACACCGGCAGAAGGTGTGGCGGAGCTATTTTTTACGACGGCGAGTTTGTTATTTGCTGAGCAGGCGACAGATGAAGCGCTGATTTATTTGCGGTTGGCGCTGTATTTGCGGCCTGATCTGCCGCCCGCGCAACTGATGCTGGCGAATGTGTTGGAGCAGATGAAAGATTATAGCGGAGCGATTGCGGTGTATGATTCGATTGACCCGAATACGGTGTTTTACCGGCGCGGGCTCGTACGCAGCGCACTGAATTATGAAATGCTGGGTGATACCAAACGTGCCGTGAGTTTGCTGGAGCGCTATGCGGTGGATTATCCGAATGATATCGAGGCGTATTCAACGCTTGGTGATATTTATCGCAGCAAAAAGCAATTTGAGCGTGCGGTGCAGGCGTATGGGGCGGCGATTAAACGGCGCGCACCATGGAGCGCTGATGACTGGGAGCTGTTTTATGCGCGGGGCATGAGTTTTGAACGCGCGGGCCATTGGGAAAAAGCGGAAGCGGATTTTAAACAGGCGTTGTCTTTGCAGCCCAAGCAACCGGATGTGCTGAATTATCTGGGCTATAGTTGGCTGATACAGGATAAGCATATTAAAAAGGCCAAGCGCTATATTGAGCAAGCGGTAGAGCAGCGCCCTTATGACGCGCATATTATCGATTCGATGGGGTGGGCGCATTATTTGACTGGGGATTATTTGCTGGCGGTGGATTATCTGGAGCAGGCGGTGGAGCTGGCGCCGCAAGATGCAACGATTAATGACCATCTGGGTGATGCGTATTGGCGTGTGGGCCGTAAGATTGAGGCTGAATTTCAGTGGGAACGTGCGCTGACTTTTAAACCGGAAGCTGAGGATGAGCGTGCGATTTTGCAAAAGCTTGAGCAAGGATTGCCAGATGCGGTGTTGATGGGCTCAGCCGCCACAAAAATTGATGAGCCGCTCACAGCGACGGATTAGCCATGCGGTTGCATGCCATTGCACCGGCCAAGCTGAATTTGAGCCTGTATCTCACCGGCAAACGCGCGGATGGGTATCATTTGCTAGATAGTCTGGTGGCGTTTACGCAGTTTGGCGACGAGCTGAGCCTATCGCCCGCTGATGATCTATCGCTAGAGGTTACGGGTGAGTATGCGGGGCAGGTGCCGGTAGCTGATAATTTGATTTTGAAGGCGGTGGCGTTAGTGCGAGCGCATTATGACGTTGTGGCAGGTGCGCAGGTTTTATTGCATAAGCATATTCCGGTGGGGGCTGGGCTTGGCGGAGGCTCTAGCGATGCGGCGATGGCGACGATGCTAGTGTGCAAGCTGTGGGATATTCCGTATGATGCGGCGATGATAGGGCAATTGCTTGCGCCGCTGGGAGCGGATATGGCGGCGTGCATTACGCGAAAGCCGCTATGGATGCGCGGTGTTGGTGAGGTGATCGAGCCTGCGCAGGGGGTGCCCGATTATGCAGTGCTGCTGGTGAATCCGCGTGTTGTATTGCCTACGCCGGATGTGTATGGAGCGCTGCAGCCTGAGGAAATTGGACGTGCCTATCCGCAAGCGGAGGAGGATATGGCCGCCTATATTTTGCAGGCTCGCAATGATTTGCAGGCGGCGGCGATTCGGCTTTGTCCGGTCATTGATGAAGTGCTGGGAGCATTAGCGCGAGAAACGCATTGCGTGGTGGCACGGCAATCGGGCAGTGGTGCGACGTGTTTTGCGCTGTTTGATAAAAAAGAAGCCGCTTTGGAGGCGGCTTCTGTTATTGCGAATGCTTATCCAACTTGGTGGGTGATGCCCACTCAATTGCTGGGTACTTAGTCTTTTTTACCGGTGCGCATCCAGTCGATTTGGGTTTTTAGCTCATCGGCGCTGAGGGCGCTGTTGGTGATGTAGCGGCCTACAATGACAGCCGGTGTGCCCTGAATCATTAGCTCGCCTGCGGTTTTGCGATCTTTGGCGATATATTCATCATAAATGGGTTTGGCGATTTCGGCGCGGAGTTTGGCATCATCCATGCCGAGATTTTTGGTGATGCGCAAAGCTGCGTCCACATCGATGCGGCCTTTGCTACGCATCATGCCAGCATGAAAATCGAAGTATTTATTGGGGTAGAGTTTATAGACTGCGAGGCCCAGCTTGGCGTTTTCTTCGGATTGCGGGCCGAAAATGGGGAATTCAACGAAGATGACATTGAGTTTTTTGTCTTCTTTCATCACGCCATCGAGCGTTTCGAACATCATTTTACATGCCGGGCAGTTATAATCGAAAAATTCGATAATGGTGACATCGCCTTTGGGATTACCGGCGCGGGGGAGGTAGTCTTCGGCCAGCGCGGTTTTTTGCAGTTTTTGCAGTGCTTCGCGCTGCTCGGTGACACGGCCTGCTTCTTCCTGAAGCTGCCATTTTTGTAGTGCATCGACGATTTGTTCGGGGTGATTATAGATATAGTTTTTGATCAACTCGTTGACTTTATCTTCGGTGAGGGCCTGTGCAGAAGCGGCAGTGGCGCTTAATGTGAGGATGGCCAAAGCGCTAAGCAGGCGGCGTATGTGATTCATGGTGGTAATCTCCCTTTTTACTATTGCGAATAGCTTATGCTGTTATCGTTAATATTCGGTAAATTCAAGAATCTTTCTTGGTTTTGATGAGTTCGCGCGCTTCGCGGGCCAAGTCTTCGGCTTGCAAGGCTGCGGGTGAGTTGGGGTTTAAGATGCTGAGCGCTTCTTTGGCATAGAGCAGCGTGTCGCGCGGCTCATTGCGCAGGGCTGCTTCGCGGGCGAGGGCCAGATAGGATTCGCCCTGATTGCCCTGCTTGCCGTAGGCAACGGCGAGTTGGCGGAAGGTTTGGTGGTTGGTGTCATCGGCGCGGGCGGCGCGCTCCAGCGCATTGATGGCCATGTGCAGATTGGCGGGGTTTTCCTGTGCCAGATAGGATTTGCCCAGATCGGTCAGGATGAGGCCGTTGCGCGGGAGGATGGCGGTGGCGGCTTTGTATGTTTCGATGGCTTCATCGACGCGACCGTTTTCGAATAAAATCTGGCCTTTCAGATCAAGCAAGAACGGATCATTGGGGAGTTCTGCAATGAGCTGATTGATGGAGGCGATGGCCTTATCGGCATTGGGGGTGCGGAACCACGCAACGGCTCGGGCGATTTGTGCCGGGATGCTGGTATCGGATTCGGGGTAGCGCGCGAATGTCCGTTGAGGGGATTCGAGGAAGGCGTAGAGTTTGGCAACCATGCGCTGGTGTTGCAGGATGGTGGATTGTGGCACCGCATCGGCAGGGATTTTGCTATGCTGGATGGCGCTGCGCATGGTGGCGATACGATCGGTGGTGAGCGGATGGGTGCGCAAATACGGGTCGGCGTTGCCCATATATTGTTTTTCTTTGCGGCGCAGAAGTTCAAACATATCGAGCATGCCGGTGGGGGGAATGTTGAGCGCCTCGAGATAGCGGATGGCGGCCTGATCGGCTTGTTGTTCATTGCCGCGATAATGTGACAGCAGGTTACGCATGCTGCTGTTTTGGCCTGCTGACATGATGGCGGCGCCCGCTTCGCCGGAGCCTGCTATCATTGCGGCGCCGCCCACTACGTAGCTGAGTAGTGCTCCGATGGTGGCGGTTTCGCTGGCACCGGTAAGCTGGGACAGATGCGCGCCGGAGATGTGGCCGGTTTCATGCGCCATGACGCCCATGAGCATTTCAGGTGTTTCGGATTCCATTATCAGGCCGGTATGGATAAAAATATTTAAGCCGCCCGCGACAAAGGCGTTGATGGTTTTGTCATTGACAATAAAGACACGCACGGTGTCGGGCTCGATATCGGCTGTGGTGAGAATGGGGCTAATAAAGCTGCGCAGGGTGTTTTCAATCTCGGCATCGCGCAGGAGTGACGCTGCATAGGCGGGTGCTGTGGCGGTGAACATGAGTGTCAACGCACAGAGACAGGCGCAGGTTTTTTGCAATATCGTACGGATCATACCCCGCAACATATAATGAAATGCGAATAGAAAATAAAGGGATTCCCGCTTTTTTAGTTGATAGCGGCGGGTGCATGGCCTAGCACTCTAGCGTTTGAGGAGCATGTAATGAAAACAGCGACACGTGGCCTGATTGATCCATTTATGGCGATGGAAGCATTCCGCGAGGCTGCACTGGTGAGCCAAAGCGGTGCAGATGTAATTCATTTGTCGATTGGCCAACCGGCGACACGGCCCCCACAGGCAGTGCTGGAAAAAGTAGCGCAGATGGCGCTGAGCGATAATCTGGGTTATACGGATGCGCCGGGGATATGGCCGCTGCGCGAAGCGATTGCGGCGCATTATCTGGCGCAATACGGGCTGGTGGTGAAGCCGGAGCAGGTGTTTGTGACGGTAGGCTCATCGGCGGCTTATATGACGGCGCTGCTCGCGGCGTTTGAAGTGGGGGATAAGGTAGCGCTGGTGTCGCCGCATTATCCGGCGAGTCCGAATATGATGCGGGCGCTGGGGATTGAGCCGATTATCATGCCGTCCAGCTTTGCGGATAATTTTCAGCCGAATGTTGCTATGCTTAAGGCATTGCCGCAGAAACCGGACGGGTTGGTGATCGCCTCACCTTCGAACCCGACGGGAACGGTGATTCACCCAGCCGCGCTGGCCGAGCTGACCGCCTATTGCGAGGTGGAAGGGATTCGGATTATTTCGGACGAGATTTATCATGGCATTACCTATGGGGATGTACGCGCGAGCTCAGTTTTGGAGTATTCGTCGCAGATGATTGTGACGAACAGCTTTTCGAAATATTATTTGTTGCCAGGATGGCGGCTGGGCTGGTGCGTGATGCCGCTGCCGTTGGTGCGCAATGTGGAATCGTTGTTGCAGAATTTCTATATTTCGCCGCCGACGATTGCGCAATATGCGGCGCTGGAGATTTTGCAATGCCGCAAGGAGCTGGATGCGGTGGTGGCGGGCTATCAGCGTAACCGTGACTGGCTGCTGGCGGAGCTGCCCAAAGCGGGGTTTGATCATATCAGCCCGTCGGAGGGGGCGTTTTATTTATATGCTGATGTGTCGGCGCTGACCAATGACAGCCATGCGTTTTGTCAGAAAATGCTGCGTGAGGCACATATTTGTGCGGTGCCAGGGCTGGATTTTGACAAGGCGCAAGGTGGCCGTTTTATACGGTTTTCCTTTTGCGGCAGCTATGCGCACATGCAGCAGGCGACGCAGCGGCTGGGGCAGTGGATGCGTAATATTTAACGATTAGCTTTCGTTGCCGCGATTCCACCAGCCTTTGCGCTTGGGGCGGTTGTCGTCTTCTTCCGCTGATTCGGCTGGAGGGTTATAATCTGCCACCTCGGGAATAGGAGCGGCGACTGATTCAGCCGGTTCCTCGAATGCAATGACCTCGGCGCGTTGTTCTTGCTTTGGCTCGTTTTGCGATTGGGGCTCGTCCGGTCGGTCATCTTTGCTATCGCCTGATGATTCCTTCGCTTCGGCTGCATGTGGCGTGTTGCCCTGACGGCGACGTCCACCACGTGAGCCACGGCGGCTGCGCGGATTGCGGCGAGGCTTTTCGGCATCGTCGTCGCTGGTGGCGGCATCTTTGGGTGCGTCGTCTGTGCTGTCTTCGCGGAAGGATTTGCGATGACGGGCAGGTCTATCCGTTGTTTTGGGTGCATCTTCGGATTCTTCATCGGCGGAAGAGGTTTCATCCTGATCGTCATCGTCTTTATCTTCGTGATGCGTGCGGTGGGATTGTTGCTCACCATCACGCGGGCGGCCACGGCCTCCACGGCGGCCACGGCGGCCTCTGCGCTTGTCGGAAAGTCCTTCTTCGCGGTGGAGGATTTCTTTGCCATCGGCTGTGGTTTTCATGATGCGGAAATTGCCTGCGCCGATAGTCATGTCGATATCGACGAGCAGGGTGATGTTATATTGCTCTTCGATGGTGCGGATCATGTGACGTTTTTCGTTTAGCAGATGCAGCGCCGCTTCGGGGTAAGTGAAAATGCGCAACTGCGTGAATTCGCCGGTGGCGGCTTCGCGCTCGATGGTGCGGATGATCTGGATGGCGACGGTTTCAACCGAGCGAATGCTGCCGGTGCCCATGCAATGCGGGCAGGGAAGCGTACTGGATTCGGCAATGGAGGGGCGCAGACGCTGACGTGACAGCTCCATCAGGCCGAAGGCGCTGATGCGGCTGACCTGAATTTTGGCGCGGTCCATTTTGAGTGCGTCTTTGACAGCGCGCTCAAGATTGCGGCGGTTTTTGCCGTAATACATGTCGATAAAGTCGATGACAACAAGGCCTGCCAAATCACGCAGGCGGAGCTGACGTGCGATTTCGCGCGCGGCTTCGAGGTTGGTTTTGATGGCGGTTTCTTCGACATTACGCTCGGTTGTGGAGCGACCAGAGTTGACGTCGATTGAAATGAGCGCTTCGGTTTGTTGTAGCACAATATAACCACCAGATGGGAGCTTGGCTGTGGGCTCGTGCATGGAGGCGAGCTGTGGCTCAATATCGTAGGCGGAGAAGATGGGTTGCACATCTTTGTATTGTTTGACGCGCGCCGCATGCGACGGCATGATCAGTTTCATGAAGTTTTTGGCGTCTTTGTAGGCTTGCTCGCCCTGGACTGATACGCTTTCAACATCACTGGAATACAGGTCGCGGATGGTGCGTTTGATGATGTCGCTTTCTTCGTATATCAGCGCAGGTGCGGTCGATTGCATGGTGTCTTCGCGGATATGGCCCCATAATTTGACCAGATACTCGTAATCGCGTTTGATTTCGGCCTTGGTGCGGTCGATACCGGCGGTACGAATGATGGCGCTGAGGCCGCGTTGATCGCGCAGTTCGGCGACGACTTCTTTGAGTTTTTTGCGTTGTTCGCCATTGCCAATTTTGCGTGATACACCGCCACCTTTGGGTGAGTTGGGCATGAGCACACAGTAGCGGCCTGCGAGGGAGATGTAGGTGCTGAGTGAGCAGCCTTTATTGCCACGCTCTTCTTTGATGACTTGTACCAGCACGATTTGGTTACGTTTGATCACTTCCTGAATGCGGTAGCGCTTGAACAGGGTGCCCTTGCGGCGCTGAGACGGCTCGTCGTCGCTTTCGCTGACGGTTTCGACTTCGTTTTCTTCATCATAATCGGCATCGTCTTCGGTAGGCGCGGCTTCGATGTCTTCATCCGCTTCGGCGACGATGTCGGAGCTGGTTTCATATTCAGCTGCTTTGGCGGGCTGATAATCTACATCCTGTTGCTCGTTATTATTGGTTTCGTCGTTTGTGTTTTCGGATGCCGCTTGTTCGTCTGAGGTGTCATCGGCATGGTCAGATTGCTGAGCGTCATTTTCGGTGCCTTCGCCTTGTTCGCGGCCACGACCGCCACGGCGGCTGCGGCGGCGGCTGCGTCCACGGCGCGGTTTGTCGCGTTGCTCGAGTGCTTCTTCGGCTTCTTCTTCGGCGCGCTCGATTTCGGCGGCTTCGTCTTCGAGCAGGCGCTGTTTATCGGCGGTGGGAATCTGGTAATAGTCGGGGTGGATTTCGCTGAAAGCGAGGAAGCCATGGCGGTTGCCGCCATATTCGACGAAGGCCGCCTGTAGTGACGGCTCAACGCGTGTGACCTTGGCCAGGTAGATATTGCCTCTCAGCTGGCGCCGGGTCGCTGATTCGAAATCGAATTCTTCGAGCCGGTTCCCGCTAGTGACGACAATCCGTGTTTCTTCCGGGTGGATACCATCCACCAGCATGCGCTTTGTAGCCATTAAATGAGACTCCGCGTCTGCGCGCGCCGACAAGCATGGGCCGGCAAGCCGGCCTCCATGTCGGTTTTCCGCGCGAGACGAATGGTTCTAGGGAAAGGGCGCCTGAGGCGCCTTTGCGAAGGGCGGCAAAGCCGCCGGTCATGGAGAGGAGAACGAGAGCCGGGGCGCGGTCGGAAACGACGGCGCGAACGCTAAAATCAGTTGCGTCGCCGATTGACTGCCCGCTGGCCATCAGACCTCTTCCTTGCGAGCGGCCGGCCATAGCCTGTCGACCACTCTTCGGCCCGAAGCGGGCCGGTATTCGTTCGTATGAGGCGCCAAATGTGCCGCATTTCAAAACGCGGAATTTCCAGTCCGGAAACTCCAGCTTCGCTGCCGCGGACCTGTCGGGGCCTTGGCGCAAGTCTGCGCCACAGGGAGCCATATGGTCATCGCAGCAGACCGCCTCAAGATGGCTTTAGGGATGTTGCCTCAAATTGGCAACAGGAAACTCTCTTTGAGCACCGGGACTTGGACTTGACGTCGGCAGTGAGTTGCAAATCCTGTGTGGTGAAGTTACCGCCGCAGAATTGCCCCAGTGCTGCGGCGTGTTGCCGGCGAGTCGACAGGGCAAACTGAAGGGCAGGTGCCGGTGC
Organism: Alphaproteobacteria bacterium UBA6178; assembly: GCA_002422205.1. Lineage (GTDB taxonomy): Bacteria > Pseudomonadota > Alphaproteobacteria > Rickettsiales > UBA3002 > UBA6178. Next base: position 1,804 of record DITS01000012.1, on the reverse strand, counting down.
CGAATTCTGTCTCCGCGCTTTGGCGATCGGGCCGGTTGCTCGTGGGTCTGCTGGTCATGGTGTCTGCGCTCGCCGTCGCCGCGCCGACCACCGCTCAGACCAGCCTCGCCTCGATCGACGACTATCCCGACGTGGTCGACGCCCGCGTCTCGACCACAGCCGAGCGCGCTCGCCTGATCATCGACCTCACCGGGCCGACGGAATTTGCCATCGCCACCCTGCGCGACCCCGATCGCATTGCCATCGACGTGAAAGCCTTCGAAACCAAGATCCTGGCGCCGGCCGATGTCGCGGGCGACGGCATCATCAAGAGTTTCGACGTCTCGATGGCTGAACGGGGCAGGGCGCGCACCTTGCTGGAACTGAATGTGCCCGCGCAGGTGCAGCAGGCCTATATGCTCGACGCCGTCGCCGACCAGCCCGCGCGCCTGGTTGTCGACTTCATTCTCGATACCCCCGAGAACTTTACCTCACGCGCAGCCGCGGACCTTGCGGCATCGCTGGCCAACCAGGGCGCGCCGCCGCCGACACCGCCCACCGATCCGGGCACCCACGGCACCGTCCCCGAAGGACGTCCGCTTGTCGTTCTCGATCCCGGTCATGGCGGCATCGACAATGGCGCCAGCGCTCCGAATGGCGTGCATGAAAAGAACATCACGCTCACCTTCGCGCTGCAGCTGCAGAAGGTGCTGGTCGATTCCGGCCGCTTCGATGTTGCCTTGACCCGCGAGGACGACACCTATCTGACCCTCAACGAGCGCGTCGATCTCGCCCGGCGCAACCGCGCCAACCTGTTCATTTCGCTGCACGCCGACAGCTTTCAGGACACGGCCATCCGCGGTGCGAGCGTCTATACCCGCGACGAGAACGCCACGGACATCCTCGACAAGGTGCTCGCCGACGGCGAGAACCGCTACGACATCGTCGCCGGCTTCGCCGTGCCGCAATCGCCGCCGGAGGTCATGGACATTCTGGTCGACCTGATGCGGCGCGAGATGCGCAAGAGCTCGTTTCTCGCCGCCGAGGCGCTGATCCATCAGCTCGAGCCAAGCGTGGCGATGCGCCGCTTCCCGCTCCGGCAGGCGGACTTCTTCGTGCTGCAGGCGCCTGATGTGCCTTCGCTCTTGGTCGAGCTCGGATTCCTGTCGAACGGCGGGGACATCGCCAACCTGCAACAGTCCGAGTGGCGCGACAGGGTGGTCGATGCGCTGGCCCGCGGCGTCGCGGACTACTTCGACAAACTCCAGGCCGAGATGGTTGCCGAATAGGGCAGTGGCTCGCCGGCAACAGCTCGCGCGCTTAACCGGGATGTCGGGACGGATGGCGGCCTCTGTCCACATTTTCGCCCTTCTCTGATATGATTCCGCCAGATGTAGCGTCGCATGCACTGCGTCGCGGGACGGGAATTACCTCTCTATGCTCAGACTTCTCGGCTGGCTCTTCGGTTTCGCCATCTTCTGCATGCTGGCGGCCGGCGCGGTTGGCGCCGTCTTCATTCAGCAGGTAACCGCAGAACTGCCGGACTACACTGTCCTCAAGGACTATCAGCCGCCCGTGACCACCCGCATCCATGCGGCCGATGGCACCTTGCTCGCCGAATATGCCCGCGAGCGTAGGCTGTTCCAGCCCATCGAGACCATCCCGCCGCTGGTGATCAACGCCTTCATCTCGGCCGAGGACAAGGACTTCTACAAGCACGGCGGCATCGATTTCTCGGGCGTCGTCCGCGCCCTGCGCGACAACGTCATGGCCAAGCTGGAGGGCAGCGGCGGCCCGCTCGTTGGCGCCTCCACCATCACCCAGC
>DITS01000025.1 GCA_002422205.1 Alphaproteobacteria bacterium UBA6178 | reverse complement strand
ATTCGGTGTCCAACACCGCCGAATATGGCGATTATCAAACCGGCCCGCGCGTGGTGACTGCCGAAACCAAAGCGGAAATGAAACGCGTGCTGGAGGATATTCAGTCCGGTCGTTTCACCCGTGACTGGATGCTGGAAAACAAAGCCGGTGCGCCCAGCTTCAAAGCCACCCGCCGTCTGGAAGCCGAGCATCCCATCGAACAAGTCGGCGAACGCCTACGCGGCATGATGCCGTGGATTTCTGCTAATCAGTTAGTGGATAAAGCGAAGAACTAATACAGAGTATGCCATGCAAACAGTGAAACATTATCTGATCGGATGCATGATCGCTGTTTGCATGCCTGCGCAGGCTTGGGCGCTGAGTTGCATACCGTTTTCGCCGGAAACGGTGGCGCAAGACGATTCCGCCACGGTGGTTGTTGCTCACGTCATCAACGCATCTGCCGACGAGGTGGCGAAGGCGGGTCGGGCGCCTGATCGTTATTATACTTTACGCGTTGAGCAATCCTTCAAAGGCCAGCTCAAAAGCGGTGATGAAATCTCCGTGGTCGGCAAAGCCATGGCTTCATGGGGTGCGCCGCCTTTGAAACCAAACAATCATGGCTATTTTCTTATCCTGCACACGCTATCGCCCAAACAAGTAACCGATATCGCGCATGGTAAGGCGGATTACAGTTTTTCTTCCTGCTCCACCCTATGGGAGTGGTCACCGCAAATGGATCAGCTATTAACGCTGGACCGGCTATTACGCCCTGACAATCTGGCAGCGCCTGCGCCTGAATCACCCACCAATCCTTAAGCTTTTTACCACCTCTCATGTTTAGGTAATTCTATGTCAAACCGCATCACTATTTTCGATACCACCTTACGCGACGGCGAACAATCGCCCGGCATGTCGATGACACGTGATGAGAAGCTACTTGTGGCCGAGTTGCTCGACGGTATGGGTGTCGATGTGATCGAAGCGGGCTTTGCCATTGCCAGCGTCGGCGATTTTGAATCGGTGAAGGCGATAGCGCAAGTTACCAAACGCGCCGTGGTGTGTTCACTCGCGCGCAGCAAACCGGCGGATATCGAACGCGCGGCAGAAGCCATCAAACCTGCCAAGCGCGGGCGTATTCACACTTTTATGTCCACCAGCGATATTCATCTGGAGCATCAGTTCCGCATGAGCCGCGAGCAGGTGCTGGAGCTGATTGCCAGCACCGTCAAACTTGCGCGCAAACACACGGATGATGTCGAGTGGTCGGCGATGGATGCGACGCGCTCCGATCTCGATTATTTATGCAAGGCGGTGGAAACCGCGATTTCCGCAGGGGCCACCACCATCAACCTGCCCGACACGGTGGGCTATGGCACCCCGTCCGATGTGGCGTATATGTTCACCACGGTGATGGGCAAAGTGCCCAATGCCGATAAAGCGATTTTCTCTTTCCATGGCCAGAATGATCTGGGCCTTGCCACCGCCAATACGCTGGCGGCGTTGCAAGCCGGTGCGCGTCAGGCTGAGCTGACCATCAATGGTATCGGTGAGCGCGCGGGCAATACATCCCTCGAAGAGGTGGTGATGACGTTGCATACCCGCCGCGATTTATACGGGTTTGAAACCGGCATCGATACCACGCATATCATGCGCGCCTCGCGGCTTGTGCAGTCCATCACTGGCCAGAGCGTGCAGGTGAACAAAGCCATCGTGGGCGCGAATGCCTTTGCGCATGAATCGGGCATCCNNACGAAATCATGACGCCGGAATCGGTCGGCCTCACCAAATCGAATCTGGTGATGGGCAAACATTCGGGCCGCCATGCCTTCAAAGACAAGCTAGCGGAGCTGGGTTTCACCTTGGGCGATAACGCGCTCGAAGACGCGTTCAACCGTTTCAAAGAGCTGGCCGATAAAAAGAAAGATATTTACGATGAAGACCTCATCACCCTCATCGATGCCGATGCGGTGAGCCGCAATCAGCGTATTAAATTCGAAGGGGTGCAGATCGAATGCGGCACCGAAGGCCCGCAAATCGCGCGGCTGATATTGAATATCGATGAGCGCAAACGCATGATTAAAATGGAAGGCAACGGCCCCGTCGACGCGATCTTTAAAGCCATCAAAGCACTGGTGCCCGAAGCGGCGGAATGCACGTTGAAACTCTATCAGGTGCATGGCGTGACGCAAGGCACCGACGCGCAGGCGGAAGTGACGGTACGGCTGGAAAAAGACGGGCGCGTGGTCAACGGCCATGGCGCCGATGTCGATACGCTGGTGGCATCAGCCATGGCCTATATCAACGCCCTATGCAAACTTGAAACGCTGGAGCAAAAACACGTGAAGCACTATGCCCAAGGCGACGACGCGGCGTAAAAGCTGGGTCATTTCATCTCATTGAGTCCCCTCTTCGCAGCTTGCCGGAATATCATTTCGTCAAAGGAATAGTTGCCTTGCAGGGAAAGGCTTGCACTCAGTTGCATTCTCGTGGATATACTGATACTAAATTTCCATAAAGAATATTTTCAGGGAGTGCTGCATGTTTGGACGGTTATTTGGCTTCATGTCGGAAGACATGGCGATTGATCTTGGAACCGCGAACACACTCGTATTTGTCAAAGGCCGGGGCATCGTGCTCAACGAACCCTCCGTGGTCGCCATGAAGGAAGAAAAAGGCCAGCTGGTGCCCTATGCATTCGGCAATCAGGCCAAGCTGATGCTGGGCCGTACCCCTGAGAAAATAGACGCTATCCGCCCGCTTAAAGACGGGGTGATCGCCGATTTC
>DITS01000043.1 GCA_002422205.1 Alphaproteobacteria bacterium UBA6178 | reverse complement strand
CGGTCGGCACCGTCACCGAAATCTATGACTATATGCGCCTGCTTTATGCGCGCATTGGCATCCCCTATTCACCTGCCACCGGCAAACCGATCGAAAGCCAGACCGTCACGCAAATGGTCGATGTGATCATGGGCCTGCCCACCGGCACCAAACTGCACCTGCTCGCGCCATTTGTGCGCGGCCAGAAAGGCGAGCATAAAAAAGAGCTGCAAGGACTGCAAAAGCGCGGCTTTACCCGTGTAAAGATCGACGGCAAAATGCATGAAATGGACGAGCTCCCCGCCATCGACAAAAACAAAAAGCACGATATCGATATCGTCATTGACCGCATCAAACTATCGGATGATCTGGGCAACCGCTTAGCTGATTCGGTTGAAACCGCACTCAGCATTTCGGATGGGTTAGTCTATGTCGAAATCATGGAGCTGCCCAAAGACAGCAAAGCAAAACGCAAAAACGGCGACATCATCACGCTGTCTTCCAAATTCGCCTGCCCCGAATCGGGCTTTACCCTCGAAGAAATCGAACCACGCTTATTTTCATTCAACAGCCCCTTCGGCGCTTGTCCCGATTGCGATGGGCTGGGCACTAACATGTTTTTTGACGTCGATATGGTTATCCCCGATCACAGCAAATCGCTATATCAGGGCGCTATTGCACCATGGGAAAACTCGCAATCCAAATATTTTATTCAGACGCTCGAAGGCCTCGCCTCGCATTATAAATTCAGCATCAACAAACCCTTTGCTGATTTACCCACCACCATTCAGGACATGATCTTGTATGGCTCGGGCGATGATAAAATCAAAATCCATTATTTCGATGGTGCCCGCAATTTTGTCAGCCATAAACCCTATGAAGGTGTCATCCCCAACCTCACCCGACGCTACCATGAAACCGACTCGGCATGGGTGCGCGACGAGCTGGGCAAATTCCAAAGCATTTCCGATTGCGAAAGCTGTAAAGGCTACCGCCTCAAGCCGGAGGCGCTGTGTGTCAAAGTCGGCGAAAAACATATCGGCGAAGTGTGCCAGCTCACCATCGAAGATGCCGCCGCATGGTTTGCTACCCTTGATAAAAAACTCAATAAGAAGCATCAGCAAATCGCCGAGAAAGTGCTGAAGGAAATCCGCGAGCGCTTAGGTTTTCTCAATAATGTGGGGCTTGATTATCTAACGCTCAGCCGTGAATCCGGCACATTATCGGGTGGCGAATCGCAGCGTATTCGCCTCGCCTCACAAATCGGCTCCGGCTTATCCGGCGTGCTGTATGTGCTGGATGAGCCATCCATCGGCCTGCATCAATGCGACAATGAGCGGCTGCTCGGCACCCTCGCCCACTTACGTGATCTGGGCAATACGGTGATTGTCGTAGAGCATGACGAAGACACCATGCGCCACGCCGATTATCTGGTGGATATGGGCCCCGGTGCCGGTGTACATGGCGGCCTGATTGTGGCGCAAGGCACCCCCGATCAGGTAGCAAAAAACAAAAACAGCATCACCGGCCAGTATTTAAGCGGCGAGCGTTTCATTGCCGTGCCAGAAGAGCGCCGCAGCAGCTTTAAACATAAGCGCATCAAAATCACCGGTGCATCGGCCAATAATCTGCAAAATATTGATGTCGAAATTCCCCTCGGCCTGTTCACCTGCGTGACCGGCGTATCGGGCGGCGGCAAATCCTCGCTGGTAATCGAAACGCTCTACAAAGCCGTCACCAAAAAACTGCATAACAGCAAGGTCACACCCGGCGCGCATAAAAAAATCGAAGGGCTGGAGCATATCGATAAAATCATTGAAATCGANNCGCACCCCGCGCTCCAACCCGGCGACTTACACCGGCGCCTTCTCGCCGATACGTGATTGGTTCACCAGCCTGCCCGAAGCCAAGGCGCGCGGCTATAAGCCGGGACGTTTCTCGTTCAACGTCAAAGGTGGCCGTTGCGAATCCTGTCAGGGCGACGGCATGATTAAAATCGAAATGCATTTTTTACCCGATGTGTATGTCACCTGTGACCAATGCAAAGGTGCGCGCTATAATCGCGAAACGCTCGAAGTGAAATACAAAGATAAATCTATCGCCGATGTATTGGATATGACCGTCGAGGAAGCCGTGGGTTTCTTCCATGCACACCCGTCCATCAAAGAAAAATGCTTGGCATTGCAGGAAGTCGGCCTCGGCTATATCCGCCTTGGGCAATCCGCCACCACTCTATCGGGCGGCGAAGCGCAACGCATCAAACTGGCCAAAGAACTGTCCAAACGTGCTACCGGCAAAACGCTTTATATTCTCGATGAGCCGACAACCGGTCTGCATAGCGAAGACATTCAGCGCCTGCTGCATGTGCTGCACAAGCTGGTCGATGCGGGCAATTCCATCGTGGTGATCGAGCATAATCTCGATGTCGTCAAAACCTCCGATTGGGTGATCGATATCGGCCCGGGTGGCGGCAATAAAGGCGGAAAAGTCGTCGCAGTCGGCACGCCCGAAGATATCGCTGCGAGTAAAGCCAGCGTAACAGGCCGCTATTTAAAAACCCTGCTCGAAGTGCGTAAAAGCAAACCCAAAGCGGAAAAAACCGAAAAACTAAAAAAGAAAAAAGCGGCTTGAGAGTACTGTCACCCCGTGCTCGTCACGGGGTCCGGATGCCGTCATAAAGACGGCATGACAACTCAAACTAGCAGCACCAGCCCATAAAAAACTGCCGCACCCACCACCATCAGCGAAGTGGCAATTCGTAGCGGCACATGAAATAACCCTGCTGCAATCGCAATAGCAAAACCGGCGGGGCTAAACGTAAATAATAACAACCATTTGCCATGCCTTTGCATTATCTGTTTTAAACGCTCATAGCGCGCACTACGCTTAGTCGCCACTGCAGGCACCATAAACCGCGCCGCCGCCCACAATAAAAGCCCCGCCACCGTAACACCCGTGACCGACATGCACATCGCCAGCGGCATATTATAGCCGCCAAATGCCTGCATCGCATACGCATAGACTTCGCTTAGTGCTGGCCAAAGCGTGGATTTAAGCGATTCAATAAATACTGCAAAATATAGATTCATCTTTTCACCGCATAGAGTAAAAATTCAACATTGCCCATCGGCCCCGTAATCGGGCTTTGCACGATGCCTTGCATCTGCCATCCTTGCAAGCCGCTTACCCATTCAGCAATATCATCACACACCGCCTTGTGCAAACCCGCATCGCGCACCACACCACCCTTACCTACCTGATCTTTGCCCACTTCAAATTGTGGTTTAATTAGCGTGACCAAATGCGCCAGTGGCGCTGCCCCCTCACCGTCTTGCAACGCCCTTCCTTTTTCTTCCCCCTCTCCCTGTGGGAGAGGGTCGGGGTGAAGGCCTTTGCTTAATTGCGTGCCCTTCGTCAGCGCTAGCGCCGCTGGCAGCACCGTTTTAAGCGAAATAAAACTCGCATCACATACCACAATATCCACCGGCTCGGCGATTTGCTCGCTCGTCAAATAGCGGGCATTGGTTTTCTCAAACACCACCACGCGTGCGTCGGTGCGTAGCTTCCACGCCAACTGCCCATGCCCGACATCCACCG
>DITS01000017.1 GCA_002422205.1 Alphaproteobacteria bacterium UBA6178 | reverse complement strand
GCTTCCGCCCCGTGCTGATGACCGCGCTTGTTGCTTCCTTGGGCTTTGTGCCGATGGCGATTGCCACCGGTGCTGGCGCGGAAGTGCAAAAACCACTGGCGACAGTGGTGATCGGCGGACTCATCACCGCAACCATCCTTACGTTGCTGGTGCTACCCGCCATTTACAAACGGTTCAACCTCGCCCGTGACCTGCTGGCGAAGGAGGAACTGTGATTTTTTCAAATAACCTTAAAGGAGACTCTATGACCAATCTGAAATCCCTGCTTACCGCTTCCGCCCTCGCGCTGGTGATTGGCACTGCCGCACCTGCCATTGCTGGTGAGCATAAAGCCGAAGATGGCAAGAAAATGGAAAAGCATGAACATAAAGACGGTGACCATAAAGATCACGGCAAGCATGAAGGCCACAAAGATGGCGATCATCACGACCACAAGGAAGGCGATGGTCACGATCATGACAAGGAAAAAGCTGGCAAGCCCGACGCAAAAGGCAAAGGCCAGTAAATGAATACGGGCAGAGGCATGGTGCTTCTGACCGTAGGTGCGACGGGAAGGAACAAGTTTAGCGACAAGCCTTCCCGCCGCGCTCCCCAAACCTGACGGGTTTCGTCAGGAATGTTTAACCATTCTAAGGAGAAAGTATGAAAATGCTAATAAAAACCCTGATTTTATCTGGTGTTGCCGTGCTGTCTGTTAGCTCTGCTGCGGTGGCGCGTGATTATCCTGTATCGCCTCAACAGGCGCGTGCAGAACGAAGCTGGGAATATTGGAACAAGAAAAATGCTGATTCCAGCCCAGTGCGTGGTGAGCGCCAAATTTCTGACGCAACCGCAAATCCCAAAATGTCGCAATATCCTTGCGGCAAGGGATGCGTCTATAGCCACGAACTCGGTGGCTATGTTCAGAAACATTACGGAAACAAATAGTTGAACTTTGCCCCTCTGTCTTCGGACGGAGGGGCATTTTACCACGGAGAAAATAATGAAAACATGGATGATGTTAGCAGTTACCGCATTGGCGATAAGTGCCTGTGCTTCTCAACCGTCACAAACGCTTGACCAGAAACTTTCCGAAGCCACGGATGCAGCCGACCGAAAAGAAACGCTGCGCCTAGCGTGCCTGAATGAAGCAGAATGGCCAGCCAGCTTACAGAAAGTTCGCACTACGGGGCGGCACGGAACGCAACAACGCCAACGGCTCAAGCGTTCGCCAGAGATAATGGAAATGAAAACACTTTGCCGCCAGATGGACGATCTCACTACGGCGGATGCAGAAGAAAAACTGCCGCCGAAGGAGCTTGCTTCTGCGTGCGCTGCCAAAGTTGCGGATAAAAAGCAGAAGGAAGGCAAGGATTGGGCTGAACATGCAGACCGCATCGCGCATATCTGCAAGGAAATGACAGGTAAAAAACTGTGAGTTCCTGCCACGATCATTGCAATAATAGCGGGCAGTTAGGCGTATCGGCAGAATACCGCAAGGTACTGTGGATATGCTTGATTGCCAACGCGTTGATGTTCGTGGTGCAGATGATAGCGAGCTACGCCGCACATTCTGTTTCCCTGTTGGCCAATAGCGCGGATTTTTTCTCGGATGCTGCTAATTACGGCATCAGCCTCTATGTACTGGATCAGTCACTTCGCCAGCGTGCCAAGGCTTCGCTGTTCAAAGGCATTTCCTTGGGCTTGGTGGGGCTGTGGGTGGCGTTTGAAACACTCCACCACGCCCTACAGCCTGAACTGCCCAAGCCTCTTATTATGGCCGCTATCAGCGTGGTTGCTCTGGCGGTCAATGTCGGCTGCGCGATGCTGCTCTACAAATACCGTGGCGGCGATAGCAACCGCGAATCCGTATGGATATGCAGCCGTAACGATGCGATTGGCAATATCGCCGTGATGATTGCCGCCGCTGGCGTATTCGCCTCCAGCACCATCTGGCCGGATATTATCGTCGCTGCCATCCTGGGCTGGCTGGCCGTTTCTGGCTCATGGCGGATTATCAAATCGGCGAGAAAGGAATTAATTTCCTAAAGCATTGCTGAACATCTAAGAAGTTAGATTATTGGAACAATTTGACCTGCTACCTTACAAGATTCTTGCTTATTTATGGAAACCCTATAAAATTCACGTATGAGGAATTTTATAGGCATGTTTATGATACTGGCGCTTGTCGTTACTACGACGATGACTCCGTCTGTATCGCGTGCTATGCCTCATGATGATGCAAAGGTTGAGAAAACCCAGCAAGCCTCCAAAGACCATGATTGCCACGGTCACGGCGAGAAAAAAACCGCTTCGGAAAAAACCGCGCAAAACGATAAGAACTCATCCGGCAAATGCTGTGATGGAGGCGTATGCAAATGCGTTGGTGGTACTTGCCATAACGGACTATCCCAATTTCTCGGCAATGGCAGCAATTCGCTAGCTACAGTTTCCTCTAGTAGTGCCGTATTCGCGTTCGACAATCAGTTTGTCGATTCCGCGTTTTCTAATCGCATAAAACGTCCCCCCAGAGCCTAATCCTTTAGCTGTTTACGCCACCAGTGCGCCTTTCGCGCATGGCGGTATTTCAACGCAATTTAAGGATTAGTTATGCGATTACATCATCTATGGATGGTGGCGCTGCTTATGGTAGGGGTTATCTCCGCACCGGCATACGCCAAAACCATCGAATATAATTTGACCATCGAGCGCTTGCCCGTGAACATCACCGGCACGCCGATTAAAAAAGTAACCGTCAATGGCGGCATTCCAGCGCCGACCCTTCGTTTTACCGAAGGCGACGAAGCAATTATTCACGTCACGAATAAAATGGACGTGGCAACCTCCATTCACTGGCATGGGCTGCTTTTGCCCGGTGAAATGGATGGTGTGCCAACCTTCAACGGCTTCCCCGGCATCATGCCCGGTGAAACTTTCACCTATCATTTCCCGATCAAACAAACCGGGACATACTGGTATCACGCACACAGCGCCGCGCAGGAACAGGACGGGCTATATGGCTCGCTGATTTTCGCTCCCAAAGGCAAAGACCCGATTCAGGCTGACCGCGATTATATCGTGGTGCTTTCGGACTTCATCATTGATGACGGTGACGAAGTAATGAGCAATCTTAAAAAGGTTTCCGATTATTACGCCACCAATCGCCTTACACTAGGCGATTTCTTCGATGATGTGAAAGCCAGAGGATGGGATAGAGCATGGACGGATGCCAAGCATTGGGGCGAAATGCGTATGGCACGAACCGATCTTGCTGATGTTGCGGGCTATCTTTTCTTAGTTAACGGCAAAGCGCCGGAGCAGAACTGGACGGGCTTATTCAAACCGGGCGAGCGCGTGCGCCTGCGCTTTATTAACGCTTCCGCCATGTCATTTTTCGATGTGCGGATTCCCGGCCTCAAAATGAGCGTGGTACAAGCCGACGGGCAAGATATCGAGCCGGTTCCGGTTGATGAATTCCGCTTTGCTCCGGCTGAAACCTACGATGTGATTGTCACGCCGAAGGATGACAAGCCTTACACCATCGCCGCCGAATCTATTGACCGCAGCGGCTTTGCGATTGGCACGCTGGCAACGAACGAAGGGCAGCGCGGGGAAATACCCCAACCACGCAAACGCGCCTTGCTCACGATGGCCGATATGAACATGGACATGATGATGAAGGACGACCCGGATATGGAAATGACCCCCGCCGATATGATTAGCGGCTGGGCGAAGACCGGAGCGTTGGAAGGCGACAAGGCGCTTTCCTACGCCGATCTGCGCTATGCAGGTATTCAAAAGGATACGCGCCAGCCGGAACGCACCATCGATGTGCGCCTGGGCGGTAATATGGAGCGCTTCATTTGGACGATTAACGATAAAAAGTTTTCCGATGCCGAGCCTATAAAGTTGCGCTACGGCGAGCGCGTACGCCTGAGCTTCACCAACGAAACCATGATGGCGCACCCGATGCACCTGCATGGCATGTTTGTGCAATTGGAGAACGGCCAGCCTGCCGAAAAGCTGCCAAACAAGCACACCGTTATTGTGCCGCCCGGAGGCTCTTACTCCGTGCTGGTTACGGCGGATGCCGCCGGTGAGTGGGCGTTCCACTGTCACCTGCTTTACCACATGATGGCGGGCATGATGAATAAGGTGGTGGTCGCCAAGCTAGACCCCGGCGAGATACCACCGCCGCCCACGGCAGAAACCACAAAACCAGCAACAAGCGGAGGCCATCATGCAGGGCATTAAAACTTTACTCATGGCTTCATGCCTCACGCTATCGCTGGCAATGCCCGCAATGGCAAATGATCACGGCACTGCGGAAGATATGGGCGATATGACCCCGCACGACATGCAAAAAGAGCATGGCGGGCAAACTTTCCACATGTTCCGGCTGGAAGCCGATACCGGCACTGATCGCGGTGAAAGCGTGCATAGTTGGGATTTGGATGGCTGGATCGGCACCGACGAAAACAAGCTCTGGCTGAAAAGCGAGGGCGAGCATAATGACGGTGAATTAGAGGAAGCCGAAATATGGGCGCTCTATAGCCGTAATATCTCTACCTTTTGGGATGCACAGGCCGGTATCCGCTACGATTTCGAACCGGAATCCACCGCTTACCTCACACTTGGTTTCAACGGGCTTGCTCAATATTATTTTGAAACCGAAGCGCATGTGTTCGTGAGCGAACATGGCGATGTAACAGCGCGGCTGCGTCAGGAAAACGATTTGCTCCTCACGCAAAAACTCATTTTGCAGCCTTATGCCGAAATCAATCTCTCCGCGCAGGACGTACCGGAGCAGGATATTGGCGCGGGCATATCGGACGGCAAAATCGGGCTGCAAACCCGCTACGAATTCACCCGAAAATTCGCGCCTTATGTGGATATCCACTATGGCCGGAAATTCGGTGAAACCGCATCTATCGCCCGAAGCGAGGGTGAGGAAAAGGATGAGCTGGTCGGCGCTATCGGCCTCCGGCTCATGTTTTAATTATCAACCCACTTAAGGAGAATAAAATGAAAAAACTATTATTGACCACCGCGCTAATGCTGGCTGCTACGCCCGCTTTTGCGAAGGAATACACTATCAAGGAAGTGACCGATTACGATGCCAAAAAGCAGCATTTCTTTTCACCGGATAAATTGACCATCCAGCCGGGCGATACGGTTACTTTTGTCAACGCGCAGGACGAAATACACGATGTGATGTTCGTGAATGTGCCAAAGCAGGTGGACGAAATGATTATGAGTCCGACGCAGGAAAAGAAAGGTGACAAGTTTTCCTACACCTTCACCGTTCCTGGCACTTACAAATTTCATTGCCACGCGCACGAAAAGCTTGGCATGGAAGGCATGTTGATTGTCGGCCAAGCTTCAAAAGCCGGTGAAACAAAAGCAATGGATCATCATAAGCTTTCAAAAAAGCTGGAAGGTGGTGACGCTCCTGCTGCCGGTGGTTTGCATCAAGGCGTAGGCACGATTAATAGCGTTGATGCGGGCAAACATATGGTGAATATCACGCATGACCCGATCAAATCGCTCAATTGGCCGAAAATGAAGATGATGTTTACGGTGGATTCCAGTGTCGATCTTCCCGGCTTTCAACAAGGCGATGCGGTTTCTTTTTCCCTTAAGCCGCAAGGCAAGGACGATCTCATCATCACCGATATGAAAAAAGGCAAATAATCAACCATCTGCGCCGTGTCATGGGATACGGCGCAGTAACTTAATTAGGAGAACTATATGAAACACATCCTCAAATTATTCGTAATTCTTATCGCAACTACTTTGCCATTCGGTGCAGCGTTTGCCGCTGGCGAAGGACAACTTAAAAAAGTCGAGCCGCAATATGTCTGCATGATTAATAACAAATTATTCGACAAAGAGCAGATTCCCGTAACCGTCAGCGGCAAGACCTATTACGGCTGCTGCCCGATGTGCAAGGAAAAGCTGGAAAAAAGCGCCGAAGCACGTACCGCCACAGACCCGGTAAGCAAAAAAAATGTGGATAAAGCCACGGCTGTTATCGGCGCAGAGGCGGATGGAACCGTGCATTATTTCGAGAATGAAAAGAACCTAAAATCATACAAAAAATAATGAGCTTGACCTTGGAGTATGCTCCAAGGTGTATAATGCTAAAAAGTGAGCAATTTATGGAACAACTGACCATTGGAAAAATAGCGGAAATGACCGGCACAACTGCGGATACACTGCGCTATTATGAGAAGATGAAACTGATTAAGGCATCTTCGCGTTCTCGTGCTGGATATCGGCTGTATGAGGAAAATGCGGTAAACGTCATTCGCTTTATTCGCGGTGCAAAGGCGCTAAATTTTACGCTGGTTGAGATCCGCCAGCTGCTCACTTTAAGCACCTCCGATCAAGCTAGCTGTGGGGAGGTTTTGAAACAGACGGAGGGTAAAATCATGGAAGCGGAAGCCAAAATCCTTGAACTTAAAGAAATCAAAAAGGTGCTTTCCAATCTGGTGAAAACTTGTCCTGGTGATTCCACCTCGACAAAGGCTTGCCCGATTCTCGATCACATTCAGAAAAAAGCTAAATCGCTGGCGGTGCTGGCGCTTGCCGCTGACATGGCTTTTATTTCGCCGCAACCAGCAGAGGCAAAGCCGATTTCCTATGTCGATGGGTTCATGGTGATGCAGGAGAATGACGAAACCGGCAAAACTCTTTCATTAGATTATACCATTAATCCAAACGTCGCGGTAGGACTGTACGCAAAGAAGGAAAGCGGTGACATGGATTATACCACCGTTGGCCCACAGGTAAATTACCTTATCAAGCGGTGGAACTTTCCCGGAGCGCAGGGAAATATTTTTAGCATGACCGGCGCGGGTGTGTCGCGGTTTCAAGGCGATGACGAGTTTTCCGCATGGACTGGCATTCTGGCCGATTACGAAACACGCCGCATTTTCACCTCGTATGAAATTCGCGGCATGTATGCGGGTGATATTGAAAAATCCATATGGCAACGGGCGCGTGTCGGCTTCGCGCCCTATGTGGCAAACTATGAAGATTTGAATACTTGGCTCATGGTGCAAGTCGATCACCACCCGTCCAAGGAAGATAACGTGGTGGTTACACCGCTTGTGCGCTTCTTCTACAAAACTACTCTTGTGGAAGCGGGCTATAGCAGCAATGACCATGTAATGTTTAACTGGGTACTGCAATTTTAACCAAGGAGAATCTTATGAAAAAACTAATGATGCTTTCCGCTTCTATAGCTATGCTGTCAGGTGCGGCCTATGCCGATACCATCAACGCAACCGTTAACGGGCTGGTTTGCTCGTTCTGCGCCACCGGCATTGAGAAAACCTTTAAGGCACAGGCAGCGGTCGATAGCGTAAAAGTGGACTTAGATCACCAGCTGGTATCGGTAAAAACAAAATCAGATCAAAGCATGGATGACGCCACAGTCACCAAATTGCTTACCGATTCTGGCTATACCGTAACTGCTATTAAACGGGAAAAATAATGCAGACAGAAAAACGCGCAGCTTCGGGGATAGTATCAACCATTGCCCTATTCGGGTCTTTCGGCACCTTGTTTTGCTGCGCGTTACCGGCGTTGCTGGTCAGCATTGGTGCTGGTGCGGCGGTCATTGGGCTGGTAAGCACCTTTCCTCAGCTAATATGGCTTTCCGAGCATAAGGTGGGGTTGTTTATCTTTGCTGGTATCATGCTCACGGTTTCCGGCATCATGCGCTATCTTACACGCAATGCCCCATGTCCGGCTGACCCGGCGAAGGCTAAGGCATGCACCCGTATGCGCCGCTGGAGCCTTGGCATTTTTTTGTTTTCCCTCACCATGTATTTATTAGGCTTCTATTTCGCCTTTATCGCTCATCGTTTAATGTAAAAATAATATGAAACACGATCATCACCCCCATCATCACCAAGCCCCTGCCTCCAATACCGCGAAAGACCCGGTATGCGGAATGAATGTTGACCCGGCGAAAACGCAGCATCATACGCGACTGGGTGAAAATGATTACTATTTCTGCAGCAAGGGCTGCTTGGAAAACTTCAAGGCGAACCCCGGCCAATACACGCAAGCCGTGAAAGCGCATGGTGGTTGCTGCCACGGTCATCATAAGCCCGTGCCCATCGCACAACCAACTGCCGGCAGCAAGGACGTAATCTATACTTGCCCGATGCATCCCGAAGTGCGACAGGTCGGCCCCGGCACTTGCCCGAAATGCGGCATGGCGTTGGAGCCGGAAAACATCGCGGAAAGCGATGGCGCTGATCCGGAATTGAAAGATATGACACGCCGTTTTTGTGTGGCAGCAGTTCTATCTATTCCCTTGCTGTTTCTAGGCATGGGAGCGCATTTCACCAACGGCGGTCTGCATGAATTCATTATGAGCCGCACAGCAATATGGCTTCAGCTGGTATTATCCACGCCGGTTGTCCTCTGGTGCGGCTGGCCGTTCTTCGAGCGCTTCTGGCAATCCTTAAAGCATAAAAGCCCTAATATGTTTACGCTCATTGGCTTGGGCGTTGGCGTGGCCTATGTTTATAGCGTTATCGTCACACTTGCCCCGCAGCTGCTTGCCGGGATGCTGGGTGATGGAGAAACGCCCGCCGTTTATTTTGAACCTGCCGCCGTAATTACAGCCCTCGTATTATTGGGGCAAGTGTTGGAACTTAAAGCCCGCGCCCAAACTTCCAGCGCCATGCGTGCGCTACTGGATTTAGCACCGGCTACCGCGCGGGTGATTCGTGAAAATGGCACGGAAGAAGATATACCGCTGGCGGATGTGCATAAGGGTGATGTGCTTCGCGTGCGCCCCGGTGAAAAAGTGCCGGTGGATGGTGTGGTGTTGGAAGGCTCAAGCTCTATCGATCAATCCATGATTACGGGTGAGCCTGTGCCGGTGGAAAAAAGCCCTGGCGATAAGGTAACGGGCGCAACTATCAACGGTACGGGCAGCTTTACCATGCGGGCTGAGCGCGTGGGTGGCGAAACCATGCTAGCGCAGATTGTCGATATGGTAAGCAAGGCCCAGCGCACCCGCGCACCGATTCAACGGCTGGCGGATAAGGTTTCCGGCTATTTTGTGCCAGCGGTGATTCTGGTAGCGATCATTGCGGCTATTGCGTGGGGAAGTTTTGGGCCAGAGCCACGCATCGGCTATGCCATCCTTAACGCGGTGGCGGTGTTGATTATCGCTTGCCCGTGCGCCTTGGGTCTTGCCACGCCTATGTCCATCATGGCGGGAACTGGCAGAGGCGCGAAAGCCGGTGTGCTGATTAAGAACGCCGAAGCGCTGGAAGGTTTTGAGAAAGTCGATACGCTGATTGTCGACAAAACCGGCACGCTCACTGAAGGCAAACCTAAGCTTATGTCGGTGCTGCCAGCGGCGGGATTTGAGGAAGCGGAAGTGCTGGCGCTAGCGGCAAGTTTGGAGCGCGGCAGTGAACACCCCTTAGCGGAAGCGATTGTGACTGGCGCAATGGAAAAAGGCGCTACGCTCACCAATGCCAGCGACTTCAAATCGGTTACAGGCAAAGGCGTTACCGGCACTATTAACGGCAAAACAGTGGCGCTGGGAAATTTGGCCTTACTGGAAACGCTGGGGATTGACGCAGCGGGCGTGAAAGGCCAAGCCGATTCGTACCGGGCGCAAGGGCAAACGGCGATGTTTGTTGGCATCAATGGCAAAGCCGCAGGGATTATCACCGTGGCCGACCCGATTAAGGAAACCAGCGTAGAAGCTATCAGATTGCTAAAGGCCGAGGGCTTGCGCGTAGTGATGCTTACCGGTGACAATAAAACTACGGCAATGGCGGTGGCGAAAAAGGTTGGTATTGAGGAAGTGGAAGCGGATGTGCTGCCCGATCAAAAAAATGCGGCGGTTAGAAAGCTACAGGAGCAAGGCCGCATAGTGGCAATGGCCGGTGACGGGATTAATGATGCTCCCGCACTGGCGCAAGCCGATGTGGGTATCGCGATGGGAACCGGCGCGGACGTGGCGATGGAAAGCGCCGGTATTACGCTCATTCAAGGGGATTTGATGGGGATTGTGCGGGCAAGGCATTTAAGCCGCGCCACCATGAAAAATATCAGGCAAAACCTATTTTTCGCTTTTATCTATAACGCGCTGGGCGTGCCGGTGGCAGCAGGTATTCTCTATCCGGTATTTGGAATTCTCTTAAGTCCGATCATCGCCAGCGCTGCGATGGCGCTTAGTTCGGTATCGGTGATCGTGAATAGTTTGCGGCTTAGAAATGTGAAGCTTTAGAGGCGCTTCAATATGCCTTCCATCTGATCGATTTCCCGCTGCTGACCGTCGATAATTTCTTTGCACAAGCCGCTAATTTCCTGATCGGTAATATTTGCCTCGCGGCACATCAGGATTGCGCCGGAATGGTGCGGAATCATCGCCCGCAAGAATTGCTTATCACCCACTGCTGCTTGCGTGCGAATAGCGCCGTAAGAGCCGATAGTAAGGAGGGCAAAGACAATGCCAATGATGATGTTCATCTTTCGGTTCGGGTACATGTGCCGCATGGAAATCAGCATAAACAACGTCACCGGCGCGGCCATCAGCACCGCCATGTAAAACATATTAGTATTATTGTAGAAATATGAGCCGCGATTAATCATCGCAAACATTGCCACATACATGATGACGAGATGCACCACCGTCATCACCACCAGCTGCTTATATGGCGATTTCATGGAATGGTGTTGATGCTCGTTGTGGGAATGCTTCATTTCATCCCCTTAAGCATCTCCTGCATGTCAGAAATTTCGCTTTTTTGCTTATCGTGGATTTGCTGCGCTTTGGCTTTTACATCATCACGTTTTGCCTTTGCCATCGCATCATCCGACATTTTCACCGCACCTTCGTGGTGTTTAATCATGGTTTGCAGGAAATGTTTATCAAAGTCGCTGCCGGACGCTTTTTCCAGCTTCGCCATATCCTGTTCCATTTTAGCTTTCGGCATCATGCCCGGAAGTTTCATATTAACGGCTTCGGATGCCTCCGAATTACGCATGGACTTTAGCTCGTCAATTTCCTTGGTCTGGTCATCGATGCCTTTTTGCGCCATTTGTTTGATATCAGCACTTTGTGCCTTATCTACCGCAAGCTCCATCATCTTAATCCCGTCGCGGTGATGCTCACTCATCGTATCGAGGAATTGCACATCATACGGTGCTTTAGCGGCCTGTGTGGTTTTAGAAGCGCTGCCCATGTCATTTGCGGCATAAGCAGTGGGTGAAAGTGCTAGGGTTAAAGCCAGCGCGGATACGGTGAGAAGTTGTTTCATATTAAGCCGCCTTTTTATTTTTGGTTTTAGACATTTCACGGCAGCTTTCCGCACAGCGGCGGCAAATTTCTGCACAGCGTTTCATTTCCTCGCCGCCAATGCGTTCGCAGGATTCAGCGCATGCATCGCATACATCGGCGCAGGCTTCACAGGTAGAGGCGTGCAGCTGAGAATCACGGGTCATGAAATCGGCAGCGGTTTGGCATGCCTGAATGCAATCGGCCATCAGCTTCACATGCTCTTTCTCAATATGCTTTCCACCCACTTCTAGGCAGTGGTTAAAAAGCATTTCTTGGCATTCACTACGGCATTCCCAGCAAAGCTGGATACATTCGCGCATTCGTTCACTGATATGGTGCATAAATTCCTCCATGTTAGATAGCTAATCATGCGGAAATTAAATAATAATGCAGTTCCATGTTTAGGGGTTTTTTATAAAAATTACATAAAGCTTTTATTGCACACTTAGGAGTGAACTCTAAGCTTGCCAGCCGCAAACTTTCTTAACCGTGGGATTTATTGCGTTTTTTCTTATCCCGGATAGCCTCTCTCGCCATATAAAAACCCAGGACAAGCCCGCTGGCAGCACATAGTCCTAGTACCAAGTGTTTGTTCATACCGAAATGGATGGGAATCCAGCCTACACTAATGAATAGCGT
Source organism: Alphaproteobacteria bacterium UBA6178 (assembly GCA_002422205.1). Taxonomy (GTDB): domain Bacteria; phylum Pseudomonadota; class Alphaproteobacteria; order Rickettsiales; family UBA3002; genus UBA6178. The sequence goes on along the minus strand of DITS01000017.1, from coordinate 1,784 downwards.
TAAAAAGCCCGCAATGAATGAACCGATAAATTCAGATAATGGTGATGGTATAGCATCGGTAACCGAGAATTATCGGTTTACCGTTTTTGGGGTGAATATGAACTAGACCTAGAAGATGTAAAAGATGGTATGGTAGTGGCTGGTTTGCCGAAGATTTACAGCCGTGCAAAAAAGAGCATAAAATTTCTGACTGCTCTAGGCAGCAAATCGGGACTAATAGTAATGGATGAAGCGCACCAAGCGCCTGCACCATCCTATAATTTAGTTCTTGAGGCTCTATGTTTGTCGTTTGGCAAAAACTCACCCACCTCAATGTTAGGACTTAGTGCGACTCCAGGCCGGACATGGGATGATGCAGAAGCAGACAAGAAATTATCCAAGTTCTTTTCTCGGCGAAAAGTGACGCTGGAAGTCGAAGGGTACGACAATCCAGTAGATTTCTTGGTGAAAGAAAAATACCTCGCTAAGGCCACTTATCGCCCGCTCATGCACACTGGGGGCTTGAAACTATCCCAAACTGATTTGAAATATATTCAGGAAAAGTTGGATATATCAGACCAGGTGCTTGAACGCATCGCTGAGGATGATAAACGCAATTTACATATCGTTCTAGAAATTGAAAAAATGGCGGCGGGGCACAAGCGTATTATCGTATTTGCCATTTCCGTTGAGCATTCCAATTTAATAGCAGCTACGCTGAAAGCGAGAGGTATCCACGCCTATTCTGTTACAGGGAAAACGCCTAAGGTGCTGCGTCAAAAAATACTCAAAGATTATAAATCTGATGCCGAAGGTTGCCGTGTTCTATGTAATTTTGGTGTCTTTACTACAGGTTTCGATGCGCCGAAAACTAGTGCTGCTGTTATAGCTAGGCCGACTTTATCACTCGTTTTATATAGTCAAATGGTCGGCAGAGCTATTCGTGGTACAAGAGCAGGCGGAAACGATGAAGCAGAAATTGTGACAGTCATTGATAGCGGATTGGCCGCTTTCGGGGATATGGCGCAAGCATTTAACAACTGGGAAGATATCTGGGGAGAACAACAATGAGTCATTCAATTTTACCACCGCACCTAGCGGTCAAGGCAATGCGAGATAATGGGTATAAAAACACCGCCTATGCGCTTGCGGAATTAATGGATAATTCCATTCAGGCCGAAGCAAAAAAAGTTGAGCTGCTTTGCGGCGAACTGACCGTTAATTTAGACCATCGCAAGCGTGATCGTGTGCATCAGATTGCCGTACTTGATAATGGCAAAGGAATGGACTTAGAAACGCTGTGGCAGGCATTAGAGTTTGGTAACGGTACGAATTTGGATGAGAAAAACCAAAAAGGTATAGGCCGATTCGGTATAGCTGTCCGGCGAACCAGCTACGGCGGCGAAAGTGCTGCCTGTCATGGAAACGGCGGTAAGCCACGCATTGAATAACGCGCCTTGCAGCAAATCATCCGGCGCACCGTATGAAAGCTCGAAGTTCACGTTACCGCTCGGTTCAACGTCCGTGCGAATCAGATCCGTGATTTGTCGGTCAGCACGGATTTCCTTCGATTGGGTGGTATCCACGCTGTAGTTAAGAGTTTCACCAGTATAGCGCATGGCTTTGAGGGCAATGGCTGGTGTTACGCCCCAGGTTACTTCTTCAGAATAGTAAAGCTGGGAACGTGCGGTATCTGCAATAGGCATAGGGTTTCTCCGTTAGGTTAAGGGTTGGGCAACAAAAAAGCCGCGTCTCTTGCGGGATGCGGCTTTCATGTGGTTGGTTGGTCAGTTTCGGCTAATGCA
>DITS01000047.1 GCA_002422205.1 Alphaproteobacteria bacterium UBA6178 | reverse complement strand
GATCCCCGGGCTCGGCTGCGCCGCCCCGAGGATGATGCTATCATAAGAATGTCACCCCGTGCTTGTCACGGGGTCCGGCCTTGCTGCCCTTTAAGACAGTCCAGACCCCGTCATGCGACGGGGTGACAGCTTAAAATTTCCTCCCTCTCCCTCAGGGAGAGGGTCGGGGTGAGGGCCCTTACTTACTTAAAGGAGATCCCCGGTCTCGGCTACGCCGCCCCGAGGATGACGAATGGTCACCCCTACTGCGCAAATGCCACCGGCGCGGGATCGACCACGTCAAAGCGTCCATTATTCACGCGCAACACTGCCAGTCCCCGCTCCACCTGTCCGTTGGGCAGAAAGCGGAAAATACCGTTGGCAGGGCCGCTGTAGCCACCAGCGGCTTCAATTGTCGTGCGGCGGAAATCATTGCTGGTGAGTGCCAGCGTGGCAGCCAGCGCCACCCCGTCATAGGCCAGGCTCGCAATGCGCGGTGGTTTGTAATTATAGGTGTTCACAAAACGCTGCTCGAAAGCCGTGTAGAGCTGGGGCGGGCCGCTCGCCAGCCATGCACCATTCAGATTATACTGGCGGATAATATCGCGATCATCCCACAAGCCAGTACCAATAAATTGCAGGGTTTGCGGGGTGATGTTTTGTTGCGCGAGCGACGCCAGAATCGGCCCCAGTTTATCACCGCCTTCGGGTAGCAGCAGCGCATCAAAGCTCGGGCGGCCATTATCGCTGCCTTGGGCCATCAGCTTCGCCACATCGGCTTCCACCGATAAGGCGTTAGTGGCATATTCCACCACCGGCGACACTTTGCGCCCCAGCAAATTCGCCGATTGCTCCGCCGCCTTCACCACGGTGCGGCCATAGGCGTCATTGGGCGCCATCACGGCGATGCGGTTTTTATCCTGCATATAGGTATATTGCGCCACGCGCTGCGTTTGCTCTTTGGGGTTAAAGCCCATCACATATACGCCGTTACCGCCTACCTCGACACTATTAGAGAAAGACAACACCGTAATTTTACCGGTAGCGGCAAGTGGTTTCAGTGCCTCCACCGACGCGCCGAATAACGGGCCGATAATAATTTGTGCGCCCTCATTCACCGCTTCTGCTGCCGCCTGACGTGCGCCCTCCGGCGTGCCTTTGGTGTCTTTGGTGATCAGCTCCACCTTGGTAGCAGCCGCTTGCGGGGGCAGCGCCGAATATTTATCGAACAAGGCTAAAATCCCCGCATCGCGCAGGGCATTACCCAACGGAGCAGAGCGACCCGATAACGGAATCAGCAGCCCGACCTTCACCGTGCGCTCGGCATAGGCGGTGCCATAGGGTGCCTGCGGCGCATGCGGCAAGGGGGCTTGCGCACCGGCAAAGCTCGGCGGATGCGCGCTTTGTACCGGATAACCGGTTTGATGGTCAAAGGGTTGCGGCGAGGGTTTACAGCCCGCCACCACCATCAGCAGCAACGCCGCGAGTCCTGCCTTATACCACAATCCTTTTTGTGAGCCTTGCGCCATGCTATCCTCCCTGATAGGCTTTTTTGATGGAGAGCCAACCTAGCGCAGCCGATTCTAAAAGTAAATCCTCTCGCATGGTGGGGGGTGCGCTCTATGTCGTGGCCACGCCGATTGGTAATTTGGGCGATATGACGTATCGCGCCGTCGAGGTGCTTAAAGCCGTGCAGGCGATTGCCTGTGAAGATACGCGCGTCACGCGCAAGCTGTTGCAGCATTTCGATATTCACACCCCAAGCTTCAGCTATAATGATCATAATGGCGCGCAGGTGCGGCCCAAACTCATTGCCAAGCTGCAAGCCGGAGAGATGATCGCGCTGGTATCGGATGCCGGTACGCCGCTGATTTCCGACCCAGGCTATAAGCTGGTAAGCGAGCTACGCAGCCTCCACATTCCCGTCATCTCCATTCCCGGCGCATCATCGGTGACTGCGGCTTTGTCGGTCTGCGGCCTGCCTACCGATCAGTTTCATTTTGCCGGATTTTTGCCCAGCAAAGCCCAAGCGCGGGCCAGCGCCATTGCAAGGCTGGCGCAAATGGACGGCTCGCTGGTGCTGCTCGAATCGCCGCGCCGCCTTGATGCATGTTTACCTGCGCTACTCGCAGGCTTAGGCAACCGCGAAGTGGTGCTGGCGCGCGAAATCACCAAGCTGCATGAAGAAATCAAAAGCGGCATGCTGGCCGATCTGGCCGCCCATTATGCGACCGCCCCTGCACCCAAAGGCGAGTTGGTGATCGTGATTGCCCCTGCTGAGAAATCCGCCCCCGCCGCCGATGATATCGACGCGTTATTGCGCGCCGCGCTGGCGCAGTATCCGGTAAAGGAAGCCGCCGCGCAGGTCGCCGCGCAAACCGGTCTGGGGCGCTCCGAGCTCTATCAACGCGCATTGGCGCTTAAATCATGACGCGCAGCGTCAAACAACGCGCCTATGATTATGGCTTATGGGCCGAGACGCGCTGCATTTGCTATCTGGCTTTACGCGGCTGGCGTATTGTGGCGCGGCGTCACCGCACCCCGTTTGGCGAAATTGATCTGATCGCGCAGCGCCGCAAACAGGTGCTATTTATCGAAGTCAAAGCGCGGCAAATGCACGATGACGGACTCTATGCGCTGTCCCCCCAGCAATGCGAGCGCATTGTGCGCGCCGCATCCAGCTATGTGGCGGCCAAACCCAAAATCGCTGGACTCGCTATGCGCTTCGATCTTATGGTGGTTGCTAAAGGCTGGCGGCTGACCCATATTCCGCATGCATTTGAATCCATCGTCTGAAATAGGAGTTGCTATGAACCACCCTGTGCCCCTCGCGCTTATCGCGCTTTTTGCCCTGACGAGCTGCCACACGCTGGCCATCGGCGCGGCCACCACGACCACCGCTGTAGCAATGGAAGAGCGCACCTTCGGCGAAGCCGTCGATGACGGCGCGATTTATATCGAGATCAATCATTATTTCGTGCAGGCCGATATCGTCGATTTGGTGCCCAATGTGAATATCATCATCCGTCAGGGCCGCGTCATGCTCACCGGTCAGGTCGACAAGCCCGAGACCGCCACCATCGCGGTGCGCGAAGCATGGAAGGCCAAAGGCGTGAAAGAAGTCATCAACGAAATCATTACCACGCCCTATGCCGGTGTGATTGACCGAGCCAATGATGAAATTATCGAGAAAAATCTGGAAGCGCGCCTCACCATCACCAAGGGTGTGAATATCCTCAATTACTCGGTCGATGTGGTCAATAAAACCGCTTTCCTGTTGGGTTATGTCGCCACCGAGCAAGAGCTGAATAATGTGCTGAGCGTGGCGCGTACCACCAAAGGCGTGCGGCGGGTGATCAGCCATTTGCGGCTACCGCATCAGGTGCCCGGCGCGTTGGACAATCCTGCCAATGACGGACGGGCCGCGTGGGAATAGCCCGCCGCATCGCCATCCAGATGGATGATCCGGCGACGCTGAATGCGCGCGGCGATTCCACCATAGTGTTGGCGCTCGAAGCCCAAAAGCGTGGCTATACACTGTATTATTATCACCCCACCATGCTCACCGATGCGCAAGGCGACATCGTCGCCGCCGAAGCCTATCCGATTACATTCTCGGATGATACACAACGTTGGTTTACACTCGGCGATCAGCAAAGCCTGCGCCTGAATGATATGGACGCGGTGCTGATGCGGCAAGACCCGCCTTATGACATGGCGTATCTGACTGCTACCTATCTGCTGGAGCGTTTGGCGATACCCGTTATCAATAATCCTGCCTTTGTGCGCAATGCACCCGAGAAGCTTTCCATCCTCAATTTCCCCGAGGTGATTCCGCCCACGCTAATCACCCGTTCGATTGCCGCTATCAATGCGTTTCGCGAGCAGCAAGGCGAGATTATCGTCAAGCCGCTTTACGGCTATGGCGGGCGCGNNAAAGCCGATAGCAACCTGCATACATTGCTGGAGCATTTTTTTACCAGCTCGCGTGAGCCGGTGATGGTGCAGCGTTTTCTACCCGAAGTGACCAGCCGCGATGTGCGCGTGATTTTAATCGATGGTCAGGTCAGCGCCGCCGTGGGACGCATCCCCGCCGCACAAGAAATCCGCGCCAATTTCCGCGTGGGTGGCTGCGCAGCCAAAGTTGAGCTCAACGCGCATCAGCAATCCATTTGCGATCATGTCGGCGTGTGGCTCAAAGCGAATGGCGTGCTATTTGCCGGACTCGATTTAATCGGCGATTACCTCACCGAAATCAACATCACCTCGCCTACCGGATTACGCGCTGCCATCGAGCTGTATGGCCATAATCCGGCGGTGGATTTTTGGGATGCGGTGGAGTTTAGGGGCTAGAGACTAGAGGCTAGGGATGCGTGGGCTTGTCATGCCGTGTTTATCACGGCATCCGGCCTTACCTATCTACCAGACCCCGTGACAAGCACGGGGTGACAGCCTGAAACTAATCCCTAGCCTCTAGCCCCTCACTCCCCATACACCACAAACGCCCCATTGCGAAATTGCGGTTTGGCGTAATGGAACGCTGCGCCGTCCGGTTGCTCCATCCGCCCGCCCGCTGCCAGCACAATCGCATGACCGGCTGCCGTGTCCCATTCCATGGTCGGGCCAAAGCGCGGGTAAATATCGGCCACGCCTTCCGCCACGCGGCAAAATTTCAGCGAGCTGCTGGCCGAGTCGCGCACCGCAATCGGGAAGCGCGCCAAAAACCCATCGGTCTGCGGGTCTTTATGCGCAAAACTTACCATGGCGCTTAAGCCCTCCGGCGGTGTCGCGCGCGTCGCTATTGATTCACGCGCACCCCCTTCCCATTCGCGCCATGCGCCATGGCCTTGCGCGCCCGCATACATTTGCTGGCCGCATGGCACATAAATCACACCATGGGTGGGCACATCCTCATCGATCAGTCCGATATTCACGGTAAATTCCCCGTCACCGCGAATGAAACTTTTGGTGCCATCGAGCGGGTCCACCAAAAAAAACTTTGTCGCCCCACGCGGCAAAATATGTTCAGTATGTTCTTCGGAAATGACGGGGATATCGGGGCATAATGCTTCCAGCGCCTGTGTGATAATACGGTGCGCGGCCATATCAGCTTGTGTCACTGGCGAGCGGTCGGCTTTGCGTTCCACATCAAGCGCTTGGCCGTAATAGGATAAAATCGCATCCCCCGCTTTTTGTGCGATGCGGCATAACTCATTCAGAAATAATTCGTTTTTCATGGGTTCCGCATTGCTTTTTTAGGGGGTGACAAATCAAATTATGCTAGTATGAAAGAGTCACGTTACAGGAACAACCGACGCGTACAAAGCAAATTATGACTGATCTTTATCAAGAACAATTCTCCGACCTGATCGATACCATTTTGTCGCATTTACCGGACGATACCTCGCCCGATCTGCGCACATTCGTCGCCGATTATTATGCGAAAATGCCGCTGATGGATTTGCAACGGATCGACCCGCAACGCGCCTGTCAGATTGCGCTTAATAGTTTTGCGTTTTTCAAACAAAAAGAACAACAGCTGCAAATCCGCATTTTCCGCCCCAACGAGGCCGAGCATGGCTGGAAGGCCGATTACACCGTCATCGAAGTGCATAATGATGACATGTCCTTCATCCTCGATTCGCTGATTGCCGAGTTGTCGCGGCTTGGTTTTTCATTTTACGAAACCATCCATCCAGTGCTGTATCTCAAACGCGACAAGGACGGCACCTTCCGCGAAATGGCGTCGATTGATGATAGCGGGGATTTACCGCGCGGTGTGCGCGCCGAGAGCTTTATTCATTTTCAGCTTTCGCCGCTACCCGATGGGTTAAGCCCGCAAGAGCTGACCGAAAACCTCACGCAGGTATTATCCTCCGTCGAGCTGGTGGTTCGTGATTGGCGCACCATGTCTTCACGCGCGCAGGATGTGGCCAAGCGCATGTCGCAGGTGGCGAAATATTTTAAAGCCGAAGAAATCAGCGAAGTGCAGGATTTCCTCACTTGGCTACGCGACAAGAATTTCGTGTTTTTAGGGTATATCGAATATAATTTCACCGATAAGCGCGGGGATGAAGGCCTGCACGTAGTCGAAGGCTCCGAGCTTGGTATTTTCAAAGCCGAAGACTCCGAATTAAAGCCGCAGGGCCTGTCGTCGCTGCCACCTGAGCTGCTGCATTTCGCGCGTGAAAAACAATTAATCGAAATCACCAAATCCAATCGCAAATCAGCAGTGCATCGCCCCGTATTGATGGATTATATCGCGGTCAAACGTTTCAATGACAAAGGCGAAGTCATCGGCGAATCGCGCTTTTTAGGGCTGTTTACCTCCACCGTCTATTACCAAAGCGCCGACCGCATCCCGTTCATTCGCCGTAAAATCGCACGCACCTTGATGCGCGCCAATTTTGACCCGATGAGCCATAGCGGCAAATCGCTCAAAGCCATTTTAGAATTTTACCCGCGTGATGAGTTATTCCAAATCTCCGAAGAAGATTTGCTGCTGTTTTCCATCGGGCTGATGTCGCTCGAAGCGAAACCCGATGTCCGCTTATTTGTGCGCAAAGACCAGTTTGAGCGCTTCATGAGCTGCATGATTTATATTCCGCGTGAACGTTTCAGCACCTATCTGCGCGAGCGTATCACCGCGATTTTGGAGCAATCCTATCAGGGAAAAGTCACCGCTTTCTATACCCAGCTGACCGATTCGCCACTGGCGCGCGTGCATTTACTTGTCTCCACCACCCCCGGTCAGGTGCCCAAAGTTACCGCCGCCGATCTCGAATCCAAAGTGGCGCAAATCACCAATCAGTGGAATGATTCGTTGCGTGGTGAGTTGCTCAAAGCGCATGACGAATCAGAGACCGACAAGCTGCTGGGCAGTTTTGCCAGCGCTTTTCCGGGTGCCTATATTCAACTCAATGACGCCAAAGACGCGGTATCGGACATTGCCAAAATTCAGCAGGCCGTCGCTCAAAACGGGCTGGCGGTAGAATTATACAGCCGCAAAAAAGAGGCGGAGTTTTTGTTCCATCTCAAAGTCTATACCTATCCGGGTGAGCGCGCGCTGTCCGATATGCTGCCGATGCTTGAAAATCTGGGCTGCACGGTGCTCGAAGTGAACCCCTTTACCATCAACCCCAAATGGAAACGCGGCGAAATTCTGATACGCGATTTCCTGTTGCAGATCGACGCGCAAAAAGGTTTCAAACTCAGCCAGACAAAAGCCGCTTTCGAAGAAGCGCTGGAGCGTATCTGGATGGGCGATGCTGCCAATGACGCCTTTAATTCGCTGATTATTCATGCTGGCTTAAGCTGGCGTGAAGTGTTGATCGTGCGCGCTTACAGCCAATATTTGCGCCAGATCGGCTTTGCTTATAGCCAGTCCTATGTGGCCGAGGCTTTGGGCAAACATCCGCGCGCCACACGCGCCATTGTAAAGGCATTTTTAACCAAATTCGATCCGCAAGGCAATGCGCTCAAAGATGATTCGGCGTTGCGTGGTTATCTGGTGGAGCTTGATCATTACCTCGATTCGATCACCAATATTTCACAAGACCGTATCATCCGCCGCTTCATTGATTTGGTGCATGCAACCTTGCGCACCAATTATTTTCAACGCGACGCGGAAGGCCAACACAAGCCGTATCTGTCATTCAAATTCCGCTCGGCGCATATCCCTGAGCTGCCGCAGCCCGTGCCTTATGCCGAAATTTTTGTGTATTCGATGCAGACCGAAGGCATTCATTTACGCGGCGGGCCTGTGGCGCGCGGGGGCTTACGCTGGTCGGACCGGCCCGAAGATTTCCGCACCGAAGTGCTGGGGCTGATGAAAGCGCAAATGGTGAAAAACGCAGTGATCGTGCCGCAAGGCTCCAAGGGTGGTTTCATTATTAAAAACCCACCCCCTGCTGATAACCGCGACGCATTCATGGAAGCAGGCATCAATAGCTATAAGGAATTTTTGCGCGGGCTGCTCGATTTAACCGACAATATCAAAGACGGCGAAATCATCCCACCCGCCAATGTGGTGCGCTTCGATAAGGACGATCCATACCTCGTCGTCGCCGCCGATAAAGGCACGGCGAGTTTTTCGGATATCGCTAATGGCATTTCCCGCGACTATGGTTTTTGGCTCGATGACGCCTTCGCCTCGGGCGGCTCGGCAGGGTATGATCATAAAGAAATGGGCATCACCGCGCGCGGCGCATGGGTATCGGTTGAGCGGCATTTCAGCGAAATGGGCATGGATATCGCCACGCAGGATTTCACCGTCGTCGGTATCGGCGATATGTCGGGCGATGTGTTTGGCAATGGCATGTTGCTGTCGCCGCATATCAAGCTGGTGGGCGCGTTCAACCACAAACATATTTTCCTCGATCCCAACCCCGATGCGAAAAAGAGTTTCGCCGAGCGCCAGCGGCTGTTTGAGCTGCCACGCTCGCAATGGAGCGATTATAATCCCAAGCTGATTTCCAAAGGCGGCGGTGTGTTCCCGCGTGATCAGAAATCCATTCCGCTGTCCAAAGAAATGCAGGCGTTGCTGAATATGACAGACAGCCATATTGCGCCCGACATCCTCATCCGTCAGTTGCTCAAAGCACCGGTGGATTTATTGTGGAATGGCGGCATCGGCACCTATGTCAAAGCCACGTCCGAATCGCATGATGAGGTGGGTGATCGCACCAATAACGCATTGCGCGTCAATGGCGACGAGCTGCGCGCGCTGGTCGTCGGCGAAGGCGGCAATCTGGGCTTCACCCAGCGTGGTCGCGTCGAATATGCGCGCAATGGCGGGCGCATCAACACCGATTTTATCGATAATTCTGCCGGTGTGGATTGCTCTGACCATGAGGTGAATATCAAAATCGCGCTCAGCGAATCGGTGGCCAAAGGGCTGCTGGAACGTGCTGATCGTGACAGTCTGCTCGAATCCATGACCGACGATGTGGCGCAGCTGGTGCTGATCGATAACCGTTTGCAGGCGCAGGCGCTCACCGTTGCCGAGCGGCAGGCCCCGTCGCAGCTCGAAGCGCATGCACGTATGATGCGCGCGCTCGAAGCAGACGGCTTCCTCGATCGCGAGGTCGAATATTTACCCAATGATAAACAACTCAGCGATTTGCGCGTGGCCAAGCAAGGGTTATCGCGTCCCGAGCTGGCGGTGTTGCTCTCATACAGCAAGCTCGCCTTATACCGCGAATTGCACGGCTCTTCGATGGTGGCGTCGGATTATTTTATTGCCGATTTGCTGCGCTATTTCCCTGATGCCATGCAAGCACCTTACCGCGACGCGATTTTATCGCACCGTCTGCGCGGCGATATTGTTGCCACCATTATCACCAACAGCATCGTCAACCGCGCCGGCATTACCTTTGCGCATAGCCTGCTCGAAGAAACCGGTATGCATCCGTGTGATTTTGCGCGCGCCTATGTCATCAGCCGCGATGCGTTCAAGCTGCGCAGTTTATGGGCCGAAATCGAATCGCTCGATGGCACACTTGATGCGGGTATTCAGGCGGAAATGTTCGTCGAGATTTCGCATTTTCTGGAGCGCACCACCTTATGGTTTTTGCAAAACTGCCCCGAGCCGCTTAATATCGAGCAGATCATGGCCGATTATTCGCCGCCAATTGATTTATTTGCCGAATGTTTCGAATCGCTGATGTCGGATACGCTCAGCAAAGCCTACGAGCACAATATTGCGCATTACACCGAGCGCGCTGTGCCGCAAGGTCTCGCCAAACGCATCGCCGGACTCGAGGCATTATCATCGGCGTGCGATGTGGTCTTTATCGCCAATAAATACCAGATCGATGTGAAGGTCGCCGGACAGATTTATTTCGAACTCGGTGCGGTACTGCGCTTAGGCTGGCTGCGCCGCTGCGCCTCGCACACCTTGTCGGAAAGCTACTGGGACCGCCTCGCCGTCAAATCGTTGGTGCGCGAGCTGTATCTGCAACAGCGTCGCCTCGCCTGCAAAGTAATCGACACGCTATGTGAAAGCGAAACGCTGTGCGAAACCTCCGTCGCCAGCTGGAGCCAGCAAAATACCAAAGAGCTGAAACGCTATGAGCAATTTGTGAATGACCTCAAAGCGCAGGAAGTGCTCGACGTGTCGATGCTGATCGTGGCGCTGCATCATATTGAGTCGATTAGTGCATTAGAATAGTGGTCAGAGTTCAGAGTCCAGAGTTCAGTTTTTCTGGACTCTGAACTCTGAACTCTGGACTCTCCCTTAGTGATTAAAATGCCGTATCCCCGTAATCACCATCGCCAGATCATGCTGATCGGCAGCGGCGATGACTTCGCCATCGCGGATGGAACCGCCGGGTTGAATCAGGGCCGCGACGCCCGCCTCAGCGGCGTGATGCACATTGTCATCGAAGGGGAAAAACGCATCGGAGGCCAGCACGCTGCCTTGCACATCAAGCCCTGCTTCTGCTGCTTTCCAGCAGGCCAGCCGCACGCTGTCAACGCGGCTCATCTGACCGGCACCTATGCCGATAGTGGCGCCGTTTTTGGCCAGCACAATCGCATTGGATTTCACATGTTTGCACACGGTAAAGGCAAAGCGTAAATCGCGTAGCTGCTCTGGCGTGGCAGCGCGTTTGCTCACCTGTTGTACCCCATCGGGCATGGTTTGCGCATCGCGGTCTTGTAATAAATACCCGTCAGCGAGCGATTTTACCATCCAGCCTTTGGCATCGGCTGCGGGCATGCTACCGGTGATTAAAATACGCAGGTTTTTCTTGGCCACCAGCGCATCGCGCGCCTCGTCCGTAATAGCGGGCGCAATGATGACTTCTAAAAATAAATGTCCCAGCGCCGCGACAAAATCCGCGTCGATGGCGCGGTTGAGCGCAATGATACCGCCAAAGGCGCTCACCGGATCGCAGGCCAGCGCGCGGCCAAATGCATCGGTGATGCTGCCGCCAATCGCCACACCGCATGGGTTTGCATGTTTGATAATCGCCACCGCCGGATCAGAAAACTCGCTCACCAACCGGAAGGCCGCATCGGTATCGTTGAGGTTGTTATAGCTTAGCTCCTTGCCTTGCAATTGCTGCGCCGATGCGACCCCCGCCGGTGCATGGGGCTGCACATAAAGCGCCGCCGCCTGATGCGGATTTTCGCCGTAACGCAGGCTTTGTTTGCGCACCGCGCCCAAAAAATAAGGCGGCCAGTTATCGGTATGCTCGGCTTGTGCAAACCATTGGCTGATGGCGCTGTCATAGGCTGCTGTGCGCGCATAGGCTTTCGCGGCCAGCCGCTGGCGCAAGCTATAGGGCACGCCACCATTGGCAATCGCTTTCATCACCTCAACATAATCGAGCGGGTCCACCACTACCACCACATGCGCATGGTTTTTGGCAGCAGCGCGAATCATCGCCGGCCCGCCGATATCGATATTCTCAATCGCATCATGATAGCTGGCATCAGCTGCCACGGTATTTTCAAACGGGTATAAATTCACCACCACCAGATCAATCGGGGCAATCTTATGTTCGCGCATCGAGGCCACATGCGCGTCATCGTCGCGCAGCGCTAAAATGCCGCCATGAATGGTGGGATGCAACGTTTTCACGCGCCCGTCCATCATTTCCGGAAAGCCGGTATGCTCGCCCACTTGTATGATGTTTACACCATTATCCGCCAGTAATTTCGCGGTGCCGCCGGTCGATAAAATTGCCACTCCCACCGATTGCAATGCCTGCGCCAGCTCGAGAATGCCCATTTTATCCGACACGGATAACAAGGCGCGGGAAATAGCAATATCTTTCATAGCAGCGGTCTCTCTCAGGCGGGTTTATATTCGGGCACCAATTCGCGCAGCTGCGCCAATGCCGCATCGCGCTCCCGCTTTTGCGCGCATTTAGCCAGCTGGTCAAGCTTTTTTGCCAGCGGTTTCAGCGCCACTTCGCGCGCCTGCGCCAAGTGAATGCTGGCATGCTGCGTATCGAGCAGCGCCTCGCTGTCATAGAATAATTCCTCATGCAGTTTTTCACCGGGGCGCAAGCCGCTATAGGCAATCTGAATATCCATATCGGGGCGCAAACCGGCAAGGCGAATCATTTGCCGCGCCAGATCGTCGATACGCACCGGCTCACCCATATCAAGCACATAAATCGGCGCGCGCTGCGCCTCATGTTGCCCCAGCGTCGCTGCCTGCAGCACCAGCTGCACCGCCTCGCGGATGGTCATAAAATAGCGCGTCATCTCGGCATGCGTCACCGTTAACGGGCCGCCCTTTTGCAGCTGTTGCTGAAACAGCGGCACCACCGAGCCGGTCGAGCCCAGCACGTTGCCGAAGCGCACGGTGACGAAGCGGGTGCCGCGTTCCCGCCGCCGCTCCACCAGGTCGAGCGACTGGCAGTAGCTTTCGGCCAGGCGCTTGGTCGCCCCCATCACGTTGACCGGGTTGACCGCCTTGTCGGTGGAGATGAGGACCATCG
>DITS01000032.1 GCA_002422205.1 Alphaproteobacteria bacterium UBA6178 | reverse complement strand
GCAGCTCGCCGCGCGCCAGCGCCGGTTTGAGCAGATTCGACGCATCCATCGAGCCTTCTGCGGCACCGGCACCCACCAGCGTATGCAGCTCGTCGATGAATAAAATCACATCACCCTGCGCATTGCCGATCTCCGATAGCACGCCTTTCAGTCGTTCTTCAAATTCACCGCGGAATTTGGCACCCGCCACCAGCGAGCCTAAATCGAGCGATAACAGTTTTTTGTCTTTCAGGTTTTCGGGCACGTCACCGGCCACTATGCGTTGTGCCAGCCCTTCGATAATCGCGGTTTTACCCACGCCCGGCTCGCCAATCAGCACGGGATTATTTTTGGTACGGCGCGAGAGCACCTGCATCGCGCGGCGGATTTCCTCGTCGCGGCCAATCACCGGATCGAGCTTGCCGTTGCGCGCGGCTTCGGTCAGGTCTTTGGTGTATTTTTTGAGCGCTTCAAACTGGTCTTCGGCATTGGCCGAGCTGGCGGTTCGCCCCTTGCGCATATCATTAATCGCGCTGTTGAGCGATTGCGGATTCACGCCTGCTTTGGCCAAAATATCCGACACGGCTGATTTTTCCAGCGCCAGCGCCTGCAGCAGCCGCTCCATGGTGACAAATTCGTCGCCGGATTTTTTAGCGAGTTTATCGGCAGCCTCAATCACCCGCGCGGTTTCCGGCGCTAAATAGAGCTGGCCCGCGCCTGCGCCTTCGACTTTCGGAATGGTGGCGAGCGCGGTTTCAGTATCGGCCTGCACCTGATCGGCCTTGCCACCGGCAGCGATAATCAGGCGCGCGGTGCTGTTATCCTCGCTCAGTAGCGCAGCAAAGATGTGCTCAGGCGTGAAACGCTGATGAGCGGAGCGCAAAGCCAAAGCCTGCGCTTCCTGAATCACTTTTTTAGCCTTGTCCGAATAATGGTCGAAATTCATATAACCCCAGATTCCCTACATATTTATGAATTCTACTCCATATATGGGTGCATGCATAAGTAAAAACAAGCACCCTTATTACTAGGGTTTCATCAGGGGCAATGGCCTAATCAGCCGATGCTTGCTTGCCATCATCGGCAGCAGGCAGAATCGACATCGGCAGCGGAATCTCACCATCATCATCACCGCGGGTATCCTTGGCGCGGTGCTCACGTGGCTCGCGGGCTTCGCGCGGCTGACGTTGGCGGTTATTACGACTCGGGCGTTGCTGCTGCTCGCGCGCTTCGCGCGGTTGCGGCTGCTGCTCATTACCGGATTCGTTATCATCCGTGGCTTGCGCCGCGTCATCCCCATCATTGTCATCATCTTGCTGATTGTGCTCACGCGGTTGCGGTTCGCGCTCGGCAATCTCAGCCAGCACACGGGTGTAATGCTCCACATGCTGAAAATAATATTCAGCTTCGACGCGGTCGCCATTGCTCATCGCGTCGCGCGCCATATTGGTGTATTTTTCGCGCTGGGTCTGGGCGTGTTTTTTCTGGCGTGCGAGCGACTGGGCATCTTGTCCGCCACCACCACCGCCACCGCCGCCGCTGCGGAATTTGCCGCGTCCGCCACCGCCGCCGCTGCGGTTGTTATTGTTCCTGAAGTTATTGTTACTCATTTTCTTTCGCATGCTACATCCTTCATGCTCGATGGTTAATACATAATGCCCGTTCGATACCAGCCAAATCGGCCCGTATCTGATTTATTGCCAGCCCGTGCTGTAGCGCGATTGCTGATACCGCATCCGCCTGCCCTGCTCCCAACTCCATCACCGTAATACCATCGGGTGCCAGATGCCTGGCAATGTAAGGCATAAGCGTGTGATAGGCTGCGAGTCCGTCCATCCCACCGCAAAGCGCCAAAAACGGCTCGTGCTCTTTGACTTCAGGGGCTAATTGGGCAATTTCCTGCTCACCAATATAAGGCGGATTGCTGATTACCATATCATAGCATTCTGTCAATGTCTCTCCCCAATTTGCACAAATAAATTCTGCTCTTTGTTGCAAATTCAATGCCTTGGCATTGGCTCGTGCAACGGCAAGTGCGGCCTCGCTGCAATCCACACCCAGCCCTGTGGCCTGCGGGTATTCGCGCAGCAGGCTCAGCAGCAAGCAGCCCGATCCAGTGCCAAAATCCACAATGCGGTATGGCGCATTGCGTTCGGGACGCAAGTCCAGCATCGCCTCAATCAGGGTTTCGCTATCGGGGCGCGGGTCGAGCACATCGGCGCTAATGATAAATGCGTCGCGCCAGAATCCGCGCGTGCCGGTGATATGCGACAAGGGCTCGCGGCCTGCGCGCCGCGCTATCATCGCCTGATAATTTTGCTGCGCATTGGCGGCCAGCGGCGCGTCCGACTGCGCAACATACTGCGCATCATCCCAGCCCATTGCATGCTGCAATAATAACCGCGCATCAAGTAACGGATTCTCCACGCCAGCGGCCTGTAATTGCTGCACCGCCTGACGCATCACCCTGCCCGCGCTGTCAGCCATTGGCTAAACTAGACAGCATCGCCGCCTGATCTTCGGCGGTCAGCGCGTCCACCACCTCATCCAGTTCGCCTTCCATGATTTCGGCGAGCTTGTATAATGTCAGGTTGATGCGATGATCTGAGATGCGGCCTTGTGGAAAATTATAGGTGCGGATGCGCTCCGAGCGATCCCCCGATCCGACTTGTCCTTTGCGTGAATCCGAGCGTTCTTTGTGCAGCTTTTCGCGCTCCGCATCATAGAGTCTCGCGCGCAGAATTTTCATCGCTTTCAGTTTGTTTTTATGCTGCGATTTTTCATCCTGCTGCTGTACCGTCACGCCAGTGGGAATATGCACAATCCGCACCGCGCTATCGGTCGTGTTCACCGACTGGCCACCAGGGCCGGATGCGCGGAACACATCGATGCGCAAGTCTTTATCTTCGATTTTTATATCGACTTCTTCGGCTTCGGGCAGCACTGCCACGGTCGCCGCCGAGGTATGAATCCGCCCGCCCGATTCCGTTTCCGGCACGCGTTGCACCCGATGCACACCCGATTCAAATTTCAGCCGCGCAAAGACATTTTTACCAGTAATATTGGCGGTCGCTTCCTTGTAGCCACCCAGTCCGGTTTCGCTGACTTCCATCACTTCGAATTTCCAGCCCTTGCGCTCGGCATAGCGCTGATACATGCGAAACAGCGACATCGCAAATAACGCCGCTTCTTCGCCACCGGTGCCGGCGCGCACTTCCAGAATCGCGTTCTTCTCATCCGCTTCGTCTTTGGGTAGCAATGCCAGCTGCAAATCCTTTTCCATTTTGGGCACCAGCTGCATCAGCTGCTCGCGTTCTTCTTCGGCAAGGCTTCGCATGTCGGCGTCGCTGCTTTTATCTTTAATCAAAGCCTCGGCATCGGCGATTTCGGCTTTGAGTTGCTTCAGCGCCATCGCTGTTTCCACCACCGGATTAAGGTCGGAGAGTTCCTTCGATAATTTGCCATAATCGCCGCCACTGGCGACATCGGGGCGCATCATCGCGTCGGATAATTCTTTGTGCCGGCGGATTAGTTGGTCGAGCTTATAGTCGAGTTTCATAATGCTTCATTCCGTATAGCGGCTAATGCCTGTTCAAGATCATCCAGTGGCACGTTGCGCTGCTCGCTACTATCAAAAATCCGCAAGGAGGCCACCCCGTTTTTCAGCTCGTCTTCGCCCAGAATAATCGCGGCCAGCGCATTCTGCTGATTTGCTTTCTTAAGGCGCTTCGACATATTGCCTTTATAGGCCTGCTCAATCACAAATCCGGCGCCGCGCAAACGGTAGGCGATGTGCAGCGCCTGCGCTTCGGCTGCGTCGCCCAGCGGCACCAGCACAATCGGGCGCGTAGGCGCGGGCAGGCTGGCCGCATTGGTTTCCTCAATCAGCGCCATTAAACGCTCTACCCCAGCGGCAAAGCCGATGCCTGCGGTGGGCTGGCCGCCCATCAGCTCGATCAGCCCGTCATAGCGGCCACCAGCCAGCACGGTATTTTGCGCGCCCAGCGCCTGCGTAGTAAATTCAAACACGGTATGGCTGTAATAATCCAACCCGCGCACCAAATTCGGATTGTGCGTATAGGCAATGCCCAGCGCATCGAGTCCGGCGCATAGCTGCGCAAAAAACGCGTTGGCCCCGTCATTGAAAAAAGCATGCATGCTGGGCGCGTTGGCCACCACGGCTTTATCTTGCGGCGCTTTCGAATCCAGCACGCGCAGCGGGTTTTTTGCCAGCCGGGTTAAACTATCATCCGATAGCTGGTCTTTATGCGCTTGCAAATAGGTCACCAGGGCCGTGCGGTAGGCGGCGCGACTGGGCCCGTCGCCCAGCGAATTCAATTCCAGCGTCACCTGCTCTGATAAGCCCAATGCCGCAATCACTTGCGCGCCGAGCGCAATGATTTCGATATCAGCCTGCACTTCGGGCGCGCCGAGTAATTCCACGCCGATTTGATGAAACTGGCGCATGCGGCCTTTTTGCGGGCGCTCATAGCGAAACGCCGCACCGGCATAAAAATATTTGCACGGCACATGCTGCTGCAGCCCGTTGGAAATAAAGGCGCGTGCCACACCGGCGGTAAATTCGGGGCGCAGCGTAATCGACTCGCCGCCGCGATCGGTGAAGCTATAGGTTTCCTTGCTTACCACATCCGACGTATCGCCCAGCGTGCGGTGAAACACATCGGAATTTTCAAAAACCGGCGTCATAATCGGGGCGAAGCCATAGCAGCCCGCCACGCGCGCTGCCACATCCACCACATGCTGATAGGCGGCGCAATCGCGGCCAATCAAATCATGCGTGCCGCGCACCGGTTGCAATGGCTTACTCATAGGTGGGCGACTCCGTTGCAGGGGTTTGTTGCTTTAGTTTTTCCTGATGCGCCTTCACCGCCGCATCATACGCTTCCTGCAACAATTTAGCGCTTCGTGAATGACCTAAGCGCTGCGCATATTCATGCAAGGTCTGGCCTGCCGTATTTTTGCGAAACAGGCTGACCTTGTGCGCAATCAAATGTTTAGCCACCTCTTCATTATCCCTTGCGCCAATCGCACGAAAAGCCAGCGGCTCACCCTTGGTGTCCAGCCGGTTCACTTTCGCGCCCTCTTTTTCAATCAGGTAATCGGGGATCAGCGTATTACCTGCACTATACGCATGATACAGGGCCGTCATCCCTTCGCGGTCGGGCTGCTCTGCGGGCAGGTGCAATGCAATCATCAGCTTCACCTTATCCAGATCGCCCTGCGCTGCCGCGATATGCAGCGCGTTGCGTCCCTGCGTATCGGTGACCATCACATCGGCACCGGCACCGGTGATCATTTTGACAATATCAAGCGACGCATGCGTTACCGCCAGCAACAGGGGGTATTCACCTTGCGCATTGGGCTGCGATATATCGACAGACTGCGCGCGCATCAGCATGCGTACGCGCGCATCATCATTGCGGCGGATGGCATCAAACAACGCCTCTTCCACCGTCATCGCCGGGGCCGGCGCATCTGCCGCTTTGTCCGTTTGCACCTCGCCTTCCGATGGTGCAATTTGCGGCTCAACGACAGGGGGTGCAAGCGGCACGGTATCCTGTGCCTGCGCGCCTGATGCTGCCAGCCATCCGGCTGCCACTATCATCCATGCGTTACGATGCATAGCGTGTATCCTGTCCGTAGGTGCGTTCAATATAATGCTCCAGCCTTGCCTTGAATTGCTCGGCAATATCATCGCCGCGCAGAGTTGCCACTTTCTGCCCGTCTTCAAATACCGGCGCAACGGGAGATTCGCCAGTGCCGGGCAAGCTGATGCCGATATTGGCATGTTTGCTTTCCCCCGGCCCGTTTACAATGCATCCCATCACCGCCACATCCATCGATTCTACACCGGCGTAATGCTGTTTCCAATAGGGCATGCGCTCACGAATGTAATATTGAATACTCTCAGCCAGCTCCTGAAACACGGTGCTGGTGGTGCGTCCGCAGCCGGGGCACGCTGTTACCAGCGGGTTAAACGCGCGCAGGCCCATGGTTTGCAAAATCTCCTGCGCCACAATCACTTCTTGTGTGCGGTCGCCATTCGGCTCGGGTGTAAGCGAAATGCGGATGGTGTCACCTATGCCTTCCTGCAACAGCACCGATAAGGCGGCGGTGGAGGCCACAATCCCCTTCGACCCCATGCCCGCCTCGGTCAGGCCTAAATGCAGCGGATAGGCGCAGCGCGCCGCTAAATCGCGGTACACAGCGATCAAATCCTGTACGCGGCTGACCTTGCATGACAAAATAATCCGGTCGGCTGGCAACCCGATCGCTTCGGCTTTTTGCGCACTATGTAATGCCGAGAGCACCAGCGCCTCGCGCGCCACTTCGTCAGCCGATTTTGGCTCCACGCTTTGCGCATTCTCATCCATCAGTCGCGCCAGCATTTGCTGGTCAAGGCTGCCCCAGTTCACGCCGATACGCACGGGTTTCTGGTGCAGTATCGCCTGCTCAATCATTTGCGCGAATTGCGCATCCTGCTTGCTGCCAAATCCCACATTGCCGGGATTGATACGGTATTTCGCCAGCGCGACCGCCATATCGGGATAATCGGCGAGCAAGCGATGGCCGTTATAATGAAAATCACCCACCAGCGGCACGGCGCAGCCCAGCGCGTCGAGCTGTGCACGAATCAGCGGCACGGCACGCGCGGACTCCTCGTTATTCACGGTAATGCGTACAATCTCCGATCCGGCATCCGCCAGCGCCTTCACCTGCGCCACGGTCGAGGCGACATCGGCGGTATCGGTATTGGTCATGGATTGCACCAGCACCGGCGCAGCGCCGCCTATGCTGTATGGGCCAATCACCACGCGATGGCTGGCACGGCGTGCAAGGCGCTGGCTCATCGGCTTAGTTCCATAATCGTACTGGCAGGCTTCAACTCAAAAGGCACCATCGGTGCCCGCCATTGCAGCCCGTAACAGGGCGGATAAAAACGGCCCGACTCCGTATCCAGACAAGCCGCATTCACACTGGTCGAAATAATCGCTTGTTTGGCTTGCTCCATAATACGCTGCGGCACCTTATCCACCCGTACATCCAGTGACACATCCTGATCACGCGAGGTGCTGAAAAACTGCGCCAGCACAAAGGCGACAATCGCAATCACCACGCATAGCGCCAGCAGGCGGCGGCTGGGCAGTCCCTGACGGCTGGTCGGTTCGATGACGCGGAAAACCTGGCGCTTATCGAGTTTTTCGATTTCTTCATATTGTTGCAGTACGTCTTGACCGTTTAGCCCCAGAAATTCAGCATAATTCTGGATATAGCCGATTGTATAAACCTTGCCCGGCAATTCCTCGATGCGGCCTTCTTCAATCGCTTCAATATATTTGGCGCGAATATGCAGGCGCAGCGCCACATCGGTAATTTTCAGCCGGTAATGCAAACGCAAATCACGCAAATAGGCGCCAATATGCTGGTATTCCTGCAACTGCTCGTCTGGTTGTGGGGTGGGTTGTCCACTCATCGCTTCATTACTCTTTTGAACGGATTATGTGAGCGCGAGTTATACGATGATTAGCCGCGTTACGCAATGACTTTGCACTGACAAAACAAGAATCTGCAATCCCCATTCCCTGCACCTATAACGGTACGTTATTCGCCTTAGCAAAATCTTCCAGCAAGTTGCGCAACGAATGCTCGGGCAGCTTGATCCATTTGGTCATTTTGCGCTCCAGCTCGCCCACATTGAGGGCCCGTACCATGGCTTTCACCGGCCCGATGGCGGCGGGTGGCACCGAAATATTACGCACCCCACAGCCCATCAGCGCCATGGCTTCCAGCGGTTTGGATGCCATCGCACCACAAAAACCCAGATCCACCTTCGCTTCGGCGCATTGCTGCACCATCTGGCGCACAATGCCCATCACCACCGGCGATAGCGGGTCATAACGGCCCGAGAGCCGTTCGCTGCCGCGATCACAGGCATAGAGGAATTGCAGTAAGTCATTGCTACCCACCGAGACGAAATCGACCTTTTTGAGCAATGTCGGCAGTTGGAACAGTAAAGACGGAATCTCAATCATGCTGCCCACTTTTACCGCAGACGGCAGCTTCAGCCCTTCAACCTTAGCGCGCTCCAGCTCGCGATCGAGAATGGTTTTGGTTTCGTCAAACTCGCTCACATCGGCAATAAAAGGAAACATGATATGCAGCACATTGCCGCCCGCCGCGCGAATGAGCGCGCGGAACTGGCGGCGCAAAATCACCGGTCTGTCCAGCCCGATGCGGGTGGCGCGCCAGCCCATGGCGGGGTTTTCCTCATTGCCGATTTGCACATAGGGCACCTGCTTGTCGCCGCCAATATCAAAACTACGGAAAATCACGCGTTTGCCTTTGGCATGGCGGAAAATTTCACCATACATTTTCTTTTGCTCATCGACATCGGGGATATCGGAGCTGGCCAGATACGGTAGCTCAGTACGATACAGCCCGATCCCGTCCACATCGGGACGGCTCAGCTGCGCCGCATCCAGATACAGCCCGATATTCAGATTCAGCGATACCGTCTGCTCATCGAGCGACACCGCCGGTAAATCACGTTTGGATTCATATTCGGCGTCGCGCAGGCGACGCAGCGCAATATGCTCGTCGATGGCCTGCACCACGTCTTCAGGCGGGCGGATATAGGCTTCGCCATTGTCGCCGTCGATAATCGCCAGATCGCCTTTTCGTACCTGATGAATCACATCGGGGATGCGCGAAATCATCGGAATATCCATCATCCGTGCAATAATCGCCACGTGGGACGTGCTAGAGCCCTCCTCCAGCATCACGCCTTTCAGGCCCTTATTGCTATATTCGAGCAGCTCTGCAGGGCCGATGGATTTTGCCACCAGAATATAGGCATCCGGCAATTGTGACTGCGCCGATGTGGGGCTGATCCCCGCCAGATGGTAGAGCAGCCGCGTCGACAAATCGTCCAAATCCTGAATACGTTCGCGGATATAGGCGCTGCCCATGCGCGACATGCGCGCATACATTTGCTCCTGCACTTTTTTTACTGCCGCATCTGCGGTCAGGCCGCTGTGAATGGCTTCAACAATCCGTTCCAACCAGCCCTTATCATAGGTGAACATGCGGTAGGCTTCTAAAATTTCGAGCTTGCTATCGCCCTTGCTCAGCGCCGCATTGCGAATCAGCGCCTCGACCGATTCCTGCAATTCCGCCACTGCTTTATGCAGCCGTTCTTCCTCAAATACCGGATCATCCGATACCAGTTTTACAATGTCGATTTTGGGACGGTGCAGCACCACCGTTGCCTTAGCAAGGCCCGGCGCCAGCTTCAGCCCGCTGTAATAATGCGAGTTGGTGATGTTATCCGCCTCGCCGGTAATATCTTTCATCTCCACCACATGGCTGGCTATCGCCAGCTCGGCCAGCACCATGGCGACGGTTTGCAAAATCTCGATCTGATCTTCGGAGTAAATCTTGGCATCAATGCTTTGCACCACCAGCACACCAATCACGCGATGGTTGTATAAAATCGGCACACCGCAGAGCGAATGAAAATCATCCTCGCCGGTTTCCGCGCGGTAGGCGAATTTAGGATGCTGCACCGCTTCGGGCAAATTCAGTGGCGCTTGCAATACGGCAATTTCACCCACCAGCCCCTCGCCAAAACGCAGCTGTGTTTTATGCACCGCGTCTTGCCGTAACCCTTGCGTGGCATACAGCTCTAATATATCACCGGCGCGCGCAAAATAGATAGAGCAGACCTGCGAATCGAAGCCGCGCGCGATCACTTTGGTGAGTTTGTTGAGTCGGGTTTGCGGCTTTTCGGCGGTGCGCATGACATCGCGTACTTTGCGCAGCAGCACAAGCGGTGTGGTGGTCTTGTCTATCATATACAGTTGACTCATGCTGCCGACACTTTGTTAAGGTGCCGCCATGATGAAAGGAGACGGCCTAATTTTTCAATAAGTATTGTGCCGCCTGAGAGGTCAATTCGTCAATGATTTCTTGCATGGGTTGTGTGCGCTGCACCATGCCGACCGATTGTCCGGCCATCACCGAGCCGCGCTCCACATCGCCATCAATCACCGCTTTACGCAGCGCTCCGGCCCAGAAATGCTCGATTTCCAGCTGTGCCGCGCCCTTCTCCAGCGCACCGGAAAACACCTTTTCGACGGTTTCCTTTTGAAAGCGGGTGAAGTCTTCCGTGGCTTTATTTTGAATTGCACGCACCGGAATCACCGCAAAATCGGGGTGATATTGCACCGAGGCGGTGGCATCACGTGCGTTTGATTTAATGAAAATCTGTTTAAAATTATCATGCGCGATGGATTCATCCGCGCACACAAAACGCGTGCCGAGCTGCACGCCCGAGGCGCCCATTTGCAGATACCCCACAATCGCCTCGCCACGACCAATGCCGCCCGCCACAAATACCGGCACTTCGCTGATATGCGGCAAAATTTCCTGCGCGAGCACCGAGGTGGAAACAGGGCCGATATGGCCGCCCGCTTCGGTGCCCTCAATTACCAACGCATCGACGCCGTCGCGCACCAGTTTTTTACCAATCGACGCGGTCGGCGCAAAACCGATCACCTTACCGCCATAGGCTTTGATAGCGTTGATCGTCGCGCGTTTGGGAATGCCCCCTGCCAGCACCACATGCGTCACGTTATTCTCTGCGCACACAGCAACCAGCTCATCCAGCTGCGGGTGCATGATAATCAGATTAACCCCGAATGGCTTTTGCGTGCGTTTTTTTGTTTCCTTGATTTCATTATCGAGCAGATGCGGTGGCATTGAGCTTGCCGCAATCACGCCAAACGCGCCGGCATTCGACAGCGCCGCCACTAAATTTCGCTCCGACACCCAGCTCATGGCACCGCCCATAATCGCATGCTTACAGCCTAAAAATTCAGCGCCGCGCTGCCATAACTGCGCGAGTGTGTGCGCGCTCATGCATCCACCGCATCAAGGCCATAAGCCGTATGCAGTGCCCGCAGCGCCAGCTCTAAATAGGCTTCTTCGATCAGCACGCTCACCTTAATTTCCGAGGTGGTAATCACGATAATGTTGATTTGTTTTTCGGCCAGCGCGCGGAACATTTCCGCCGCCACACCTGCATGCGAGCGCATGCCAGTGCCAATCACCGACACTTTCACCACATTTTTGTCAGAGTGAATCGAATCATATTTCGGCGTGCGTTTGGCGGTTTTGAGAATCTCGAGCGTGCGCTCCAGATCACCGCGCGGCACGGTAAAGGTGATGTCGGTGGCCTTGCCGCCTTCGGTTACATTCTGTACGATCATATCGACATTGATGCCACGATCGGCCAACGGGCCAAATAAATTCGCCGATACGCCCGGCACATTCTCCACATTGGTCAGCGATACCCTCGCCTCGTCGCGGCTATAGGCAATTCCCGTCACGCGTTGCTGTTCCACAATATCCTCCTCATCGACTAATAACGTACCCGGTTCGTCGGAAAAAGTCGACAAGACCTGTAATTTCACCCTGTGATTCATCGCCATTTCCACCGAGCGCGTTTGCAGCACTTTCGCGCCTTGCGATGCCATTTCCAGCATTTCCTCGTAAGAAATATGTTTCATTTTGCGCGCCTTGGGCACAATGCGCGGGTCGCAGCTATACACCCCGTCCACATCGGTATAAATATCGCAGCGCTCGGCGCCAAACGCCGCTGCCAGCGCCACTGCCGAGGTGTCGGAACCGCCACGGCCCAGCGTGCTGACGCGGCCATCTTCGCCGATACCCTGAAACCCTGCCACACACACCACTTTGCCTGCATCCAGCGCTGCACGTACCGCATCCGTTTCAATGCGGCTCACGCGCGCTTTACCATGCGCATTGTCGGTATGAATCGGGATTTGCCAGCCATTGAACGCCTGTGCAGGAATCCCCTGCGATTGCAGCACCAGCGCCAGCAGGCCGGATGTCACCTGCTCGCCGGTGGCGACCACATGGTCATATTCGGCCCAGGCTTCGTCAGTGGCCAGATCGCTCACTTGCTTCACATAATTCACCAGCTGATCCGTTGTGCCCGCCATCGCCGATACATTCACAATCAGCGAATGCCCCGCATCGCGCTCTTTTTTTACTTTGGTGGCCACATGGCGGATGCGGTCAATATCCGCAACCGACGTGCCACCGAATTTCTGTACAATCAGTCCCATAGCATATCCTTATCCGGCAGGCAGGTATAAGATGTGCGAGGGAAATTATCCAGAGGTTTTTTGTGTTCGCTCCTGCTCCGGGCTACTGTCCTCGAATCCCACCCCATCGTCATTCCTGCGAAAGCAGGAATCTTATCTTTCTTGCGTAAGTGGATCCCCGGGCTCGGCTTCGCCGCCCCGAGGATGACAGCATTATGCAGGTTGTCACCCCGTCGTATGACGGGGTCCGGCCTTTCTTCCCCCTCTCCCTGTGGGAGAGGGTCGGAGCGCGCGGCTCTTACTTAACGCCATCACCCCAAATTCCGCCGCATCGTAAACGCATCCTGCGTGGTGCCGTCCGGCAGGCTGTAATAGCCTTTGCGCATCCCAAAACGCTCAAACCCTGCCGCCTCATAAAGCGCCAATGCGCCTACATTGTTCGTACCCACTTCCAAAAAGGCCTGCACCGCGCCTTTATCTGCTGCACTGCGCAGCGTTTGGGCCACCATCTGCCCCGCCAGCCCTTGCTTACGCCACGCGTCCAGCACGCCAATCGCCAGCAGCTCGCATTGGTCTGCCACCACCCAGCTAAAGCTGAAAGCAACCGGCTTCTCCCCGTCATACATTATCAGCGCGATGATGTTATTCTGCTCAAAGAAACTATTGAATTCGCTTTCGCTCCAGCCACGTGGAAAACAGTGCGCATGCAGCTGCGCCAGCTGCGCCACCGCGTCTTGATCAACCGTTTTCAGCTGGCAGGTCATGGTTGACGGGCGGAGGTTCATCGATGGGTGACTCAGGCTGCTCAGCATGCTTATTGGCCGAGATTTTGCGAAAAATACACAGCTCCTGCGCCACATTCGGATAGCCCATCACCTCGCCGGTGCGCACCACGCTAAAGCCCGCATTTTGCGCATGCTGCAGCACATAATTCACATCATGACCAAAATAGCCGGTTTGTTGCATCAGCCCATATTGGCCACGCTGGCCATAAGGATCAAAGCTGCATGCGACATAGCCGCCCACACGCAGCACCTGATGCATCAACTCAAACATGCCCTGCAAATCACCCACATAGCGAAACAGCGAAATCGCCAGTATCACGTCAATGCTCTCAGCTTTCATTTCGCGCATGGCAAGCCGTGCTTCCTGATGCATCAGACGGGTGTAAATTTTGACCCCGCGATCATCGAGTCGACGATAGGCTTCATCCAGCATCGCATTCGAAATATCGACACCGATAATATTGCTGAATTCACCGCGAAACTGAATCCCGCACAAGCCGGTGCCGCAGCCTAAATCCAGCATGTCATGGCGCTGCATGTCGCTATCCAGCTCGGTATGCAGAAACTGATGCACCATCACCGGCATGCGGTATTGCTGCGCTTGCTGATGCTGATCATAGATTGTGGCCTGCGTATCAAAATATTCAATCGCCATCAGCGGCGGCATTCGTCGCGGGCGCATTTCGGGTTTAATCAGCTCCGGCTTAATGCCAGACACCATATACAGCGCTTCTTCATTCGTCGGCTGCAGGCGCAACACTTTGACAAAACATTCCAGCGCCTGTTTTTTATTGCCCACATGCTGATAAAGGCAACCCAGATTATACAGGCTTGGCACATGATTGGGCGATAGCCACAGCGTGATTTTAAAACGGCGCATGCCTTCTTCGATGCGGCCTTGCCGCACCATCTGGCAGGCCAGCCGATAATTGGTTTCGGTGAGGTTCTGAAACTTGGCCCAGGCCATATCGATGAAGTCCGCCAGCCATGTCGCGCCGCCTGCCAGCGAGCGTATAACGCCCTCTTTCTTTTGTGGCGGTTGCATGTTAGGTTCGATCATTCGGTCTCCACTCTATCCAAGGAGTATAATCTAGTGACGCAGATGGCGCAAACAGCTTATAGCTCGATCGACGCGGAAGAAGTCGAACAATTTTCCCGTATTGCCGAGGAATGGTGGGATGAAGGCGGCAAATTCAAGCCGTTGCACGCGATTAATCCGGTGCGCATTGGCTATATCAAAGCCCAGATTTGTGCCGCTTATGGACGCGATTTTGATGCTATTTCTGCGCTGGAAGGGCTTTCTTTGCTCGATATTGGCTGCGGCGGCGGGCTGATTGCCGAGCCTATGGCACGTATGGGGGCGCAGGTCACCGGTGTCGATGCGTCGGAGCGTAATATCAAAACCGCTGCCTTGCATGCCGAGCAGTCTGGTCTGCGCATTGATTACCGCACCACCACAGCCGAGGCGCTGGTCAGCCAACATGCGCAATATGATGTGGTACTGGCGCTCGAAATTATCGAGCATGTCGCCGATGCGCAGGCCTTTATCGATAGTTGCTGCGCACTGGTCAAGCCGGGCGGATTACTGATCATGAGCACGCTCAACCGTACCGCCAAATCCTTTGCCATGGCGATTGTCGGTGCCGAATATATCCTGCGCATGTTGCCGCGCGGCACGCATAGCTGGAAAAAAT
Source organism: Alphaproteobacteria bacterium UBA6178 (assembly GCA_002422205.1). Taxonomy (GTDB): domain Bacteria; phylum Pseudomonadota; class Alphaproteobacteria; order Rickettsiales; family UBA3002; genus UBA6178. The sequence continues at coordinate 28,414 of DITS01000032.1, read as the reverse complement.
TTCTTAGGCCCTCGGAAATCGCCACCGGCTTCGAGCGCAATGGCTTTGGCGTCCACGATATGACCGGCATGGTAATGCACCCCATCAGCTGGCAATGGAAACTCAACCCCCATGATCTCGACGTGAATTACCTGATGGTAGGGAAGCGGTAGTTTTTGTGTCTGTTCCCGCTCCTGCCGACGGGCCTCATACACCATCCTTCGTCATGCTGGCGCTCGACGCCAGCATCTCATCCCAACGCAGATACTGGTGCCGAGCACCAGTATGACAACGAAGCAACAAAAACCCTCGGACTACTGGCCTCGACTCAACCTTGTCATTCCCGCGACAGCGGGAATCCAGCCTTGCTTTCCTTAAAGTGGATCCCCGGGCTTCGGCTCCGCCGCCCCGAGGATGACGGTATCCATGAGCTTGTCACCCCGTCGCATGACGGGGTCTGGTTTCTCTTCCCGTCATGCTGAACTCTTTTCAGCATCCATAGTGGCTAACATATTCAGGATGAGAGTTCGTATAAATGCGCTGCCGCTTGGCGAGCTACGCGCCGATATCCATGCCGTAATCATGGCCATGGTCATCACGTATGTGATCGTCATGATGGGTATGTGACACTCTATGGGTGGGTGACTCATCTGGCGGGGTTTTTTTACCCTTAAACCCATGCCCGATATCAAACATATCGCTATCATCGTGATGCACAGCCTCTTCTTTTCCCTTGATTCGTGGCTTTACTCTCATCTCTTCTAACCGCGCCACCCGAACTTCGGTGGAAGGATGGCTCAACCAGCCCTTATAACGATTAATTTTATTGATGGTATCCAAACTCATATCTTCCTTGTCGGTACCTTTCAACGCCATTAAAGTGTCATTTCCGAGTGTCTTTAAAACGTGCTCTGGAGGGCTTTGTAGTTTGTAAAGCATATTCATCACGGCATCAACATTGCCATCCAACATTTTAACGGCATGCCGATCTGCGCGAAATTCACAAAAATGGTTTATATCTCTAAATGCCATTACCCCTACGGTTAAACCTAATGCTCCTGCTGCCAGATATTGGCCTGTCACTAGTGCAAGGTGTCCAGCACGGCTTAGCACTCCTGAAGCGCGTTTTATCGTCTCTGATCCTTCCTGAAATTCCTTTTCCTGTTGCTCTTTGGGCTTGTGTTGCATGTGACGATAAAGCGCCAGCCCACCCATCCCCGTCAGCAGTCCGACCAAGGGCATTTTATTAGAGTATTTCCGCAGACTAAAGTCTCCAATATCATGCTTCAGATGTCCAAATTCATGCCCTATTAGAGCCGTCAACTCCGGCGTGACAACTTTGCCCTGTGCATTACCCGTTAAATGCTCCAGGAACATGTCGCCTATCAAAAGCTTAGTTTGTTTATCCGTTGTTGCTGCGGCATTGAATCGCATGGGGATAGCCATGGGATCCACATGGTTTATCCGCGCATCTATGATGTGAATAGTTGGCTTCACTATGCCTGCTTTTTCTGCCAGACGTGCTACCATATCATGCAACACTGGAGCCTCATGTTCTAAGAGCTCTCGGGAAATCCTATCTATCACTGAATTTTCAGACATCTTTTCATATTAGCACTGCAGGTTCTCATCAGTATGACAATTGCATGACAATTAGAATGATTTATAAGTGATAATTCAATCACTTCTGTGCTTCCGGCGCAAAGCCATAATCAGCCCATAGAAGCTAATAGCAATCCAGATGCCTTCGATCATGACCGAGGGGAGGTTCCAATTGACCATCAGTGACAGCATAATCAGCGATGCGCCGACAAAGTTCAGCCCGTGATACGCGGCGTCACGTCCGGATAGTTTTTCGGTGCTGATAAGAAAATATGCAAACACCACCAGCGAGACACCCAGCAGCCCCACAATATTGGCGGCTGTTTCCATTACGCCGCTGCTTCGGCGGAGGCTTTCGCTTCGTCTTCGAGTGCGGCTTTGGCTTTGGGTGATAGCTGAATATTCAGCTCACGCAGTTGTTTATCTTCCACCGTGCTCGGCGCGCCCATCAGCAAATCCTCGGCGCGCTGATTCATCGGGAAGGCGATCACCTCGCGGATGTTCGGCTCGTTCGCCAGCAGCATCACCATGCGGTCGATGCCTGGTGCCAAGCCACCATGTGGTGGTGCGCCGAAATGGAAGGCGCGCCATAATGCGCCGAATTTTGCCTCAAGCACGCTCGAATCATAACCGGCGATTTCAAACGCTTTTTTCATGATGTCGGGGCGGTGATTCCGAATTGCGCCGGAGGATAATTCAATGCCGTTGCACACGATGTCATATTGGAATGCTTTGAGCTGCAGCAATTTTTCTTTGTCGCCTGCTGCGGCCTCCAACGCTTCCAACCCGCCTTGCGGCATCGAGAAGGGGTTGTGCGAAAAGTCGATTTTTTTGTCTTCGTCATTCCATTCATAGAAGGGGAAATCATTGACCCAGCAGAATTTGTAAATGCCTTGCTCGATCAGCTCCCAATGCTCAGCCACTTTCTGCCTCACTAGACCGGCAAATTTATACATGTCTGAGGGAATACCCCCAACAAAAAATACTGCATCCCCGTCCTCAAATCCATTGGGACGAAGTTCACGATATGGCTGAATCAGCTCTTCCTTAAGCCCGCTAGGTAACTTAGCTCTGACAGAATTCCCTACTGGAGAAATCGTAATAAATTTCCTGATTATTTCAGTCCGCTCTGTGCCAATGTTCTTGGCTATAGGCCCCATCGCCTGCCCGTCTTTCCAGAATATATATCCTAGACCAGGCTGACCCTCTTCCTTTGCCCATTCATTCATTTTATCACAAAATGCACGTGCTCCTCCCTTTGGGGCAGGAATAGCATAAACGTGATAGTTCTCATCATTTGCAATCTGGTTTGCAAATATTCCAAAGCCAGAATTGTTAAATATGTCCGTTACATCTGCTATTAGAAGCGGGTTCCTTAAATCCGGCTTATCTGAACCGTATGCCCTAACTGCTGCATGAAATGGAATGCGCACAAACGGTGCTGGTGTCACTTCCCAGTCGGAGAATTCTTTGAAGATTGCTTCCAGCACCGGCTCAATCGCGGCGAACACATCTTCTTGCGTGACAAAGCTCATCTCCATATCGAGCTGATAAAATTCGCCGGGTGAGCGGTCAGCACGCGCGTCTTCATCGCGGAAGCAGGGTGCGATTTGAAAATATTTATCAAAGCCCGAAATCATCAGCAATTGCTTGAACATTTGCGGCGCTTGCGGCAGCGCATAAAATTTGCCCGGATGTACGCGGCTCGGCACCAGATAATCGCGTGCGCCTTCGGGTGATGACGCCGTCAGAATTGGGGTTTGGATTTCCATAAAGCCATTTTCCGTCATACGGCGGCGGATGGACGAAATCACCTTGCTGCGCAGCATGATATTTTTGTGCAATGACTCGCGGCGCAGATCGAGAAAGCGATACATCAGGCGCGTCGCTTCGGGAAATTCGGCATCATCATTATTCACCAGCATCGGCAGCGCTTCGGCTTCCGATTCCATGTGGAACGCCTCGACATACACTTCCACTTCGCCGGTTTCCAGCTCGCCATTCACGGCGGCAGCATCGCGCGCCACCACTTTGCCCTCAATCGTCACCACGCTTTCATTACGCAAATGCGTCAGGGTTTCAAATAAGGGGTGGTTTGATTCGGCCACGCATTGCGTGATGCCGTAATGATCGCGCAAATCGAGAAACACCAGCTGGCCATGATCGCGCGTGCGGTGCACCCAGCCCGATAGCTTTACGGTCTGGCCAACATGGCTGGCGCGCAAATCGCCGCAAGAGTGGGAACGGTACGGGTGCATATACGAATATCCTTGCTTTTACGTTACATACCGCGCCTTATAGAAGAAATTGAACGGCTTGCCAAGCGCGAAGGATGAGGAATTCCCATGAGGCGATTATTGCGGTTTGCGCTGGTGGGTTCTGCATTGCTGCTTTCTGCCTGCGATGTGCCGTTGGTGCCCTTTATCTGAGCTATTCAGCGCTAAGCCTTGTATCGGGCGAAACTTCGCGGTATAAGCGTGTAAGCATAGCGGAAGGATATGATGCACCGTCTGATTACTGATACTGACAGTTTACGCGCTGTATGCGAGCGCTTTGCCCATTGCGAATATGTGACGGTGGACACCGAATTTATCCGCGAAAAAACCTATTATCCCAAGCTGTGTCTGGTGCAGCTTGCGAGTGCTGAGGACGAAGTCGCCGTCGATCCGCTGGCGAAAGCCATTGATTTATCGCCCCTATTCGCGCTGCTGGCCAACCCGTCAGTGGTGAAAGTTTTTCATGCCGCCAAGCAGGATGTGGAGATTTTTTATCAGCTCTCCGGCAGCATCCCCACCCCGCTTTATGACACGCAAATCGCCGCGATGGTGTGCGGCTATGGCGAGTCTATCGGCTATGAAGCGTTGGTCAATACCATTGTCAGCGCCTCGCTCGACAAGGCCTCGCGCTATACCGACTGGGAGCAGCGCCCCCTTACCCAGCGTCAGGTCGATTATGCGATTGCCGATGTCACGCATCTGCGTGGGGTGTATGAGTCCCTGCGTGACCAGATCGCCAAACAGGGCCGTACCGAATGGATTGCCGAGGAAATGGCGCAAATGGGCCATGCCGATAGTTATGAAGTGCATCCCGAAGAAATGTGGCGGCGCTTAAAATATAATAACCGTTCGTCTTCCTATTTAAATTTATTGCGCGCGGCAGCGGCTTGGCGCGAGCGTACCGCCATGCGCAAAGATATTCCGCGCGGGCGTTTGCTCAAAGATGAAGTGCTGTTGCAGATCGCGTCGATGAATCCGAAAACGGTGGAAGATATGGCGCAGGTACGCGGCGCGCTGAAACATATCAGCGGCGATAATGCCAAATCGCTGCTCGAAGCATTAGAGGAAGCGCGCAGCCTGCCCAAAGAAGCGCATCCGAAAGATGAAAAGCGCAAAAAACTGCTCAATGCCGATCAGGATGTGATCGTTGATGTGCTGCGCATGCTGCTTAAATTGCAAAGCGAAAAGCACCATGTGGCAACCAAGCTGATTGCCAATAAGGAAGACCTCGCCTCGTTGGTATTGGGCAAAGACGTGCCCTGTCTGCATGGCTGGCGTTTCGAAGTATTCGGCCAGCTAGCGCAGGATTTTATGAGTGGCCAATTGCAATTGCGTGTCGACGCAACCGGCGGCGTATTGTTCGAGCGGAGTGCGGCGTGAACGACACCCTGATAATGGCAATGTCTATCACCCGCTTCACTTTGGCAATTGCCGCACAATCTCTTCCAGCACCGCGATATAGGCCGGTTTGAATTGTTGATTGGGTAATGATAACCGGCTCTCATGCGCCATATAGTGCAGCTCATCGAGTGATTTCCACGCCACCTGTTGTGCATCTTGTGCATTCTGGTTGAGCGCATCCAGCGACACGTCTTGCTCAATGTGGAAACTATAAAAATGGATGGGATAAGGCAGCGCATTTTGCGATGCATAGAGTATCAAACCGTGATCCTGCATCCTTGATGCTTGCAGCATCGGCGGTTCAATTCCCAATTCTTCAAATGCCTCTTTTTGCGCGGTCCATTCATGGTCTTCAATCTGATCAAGTGGTATCGCTTCCAGCCCCGCACGGTCGCTAATATCAGCATATTCACCGCTCGCAGTTTTCGCCATTACTGTGCCACGGGCCAAGCCCCATTGCATCTGTTGTTCTTCGCCCGCGCGCTTAGGTTTGGGCAAATGCACCAGAAATTCCCGCTCATGCATCACACGATACGGTACCACGCCCACTTTGTTGGTTTGATGTTTGATATGCATGCAATGATTAGACCGTGATGCGGGTTAAAGATCAACCCCTTTGCATAGCAGCATCACGTTGCGCGGCACCTGCCGCGTCTGGTGTAAAGGCTATAGCGGCCCCATCCACTTGCATTGCCTCGCGCGTATTCGCGGCTGGTGCGGTGCCGTCCACCGCCTTATGCCCGCAGGCTTTGCATGTTTCAAGTATTTCCGCAGATAGACTGCCAACGTCCTTTTGCGCTATGGCCTCCGCAGTTTCTACATTGGCAAAAAATATTCCTGTTTCACGATAGGCAACGGATTGAGAGTGCAGGTCCAAGCGCTTATCTAATGCTTCATGCGGATTACTGACCTCGGCTTGACGGGCCATTTCTTGCTCTGGTTCTTTTGCAGCGACTACTTCCGCTTCGCGGCCGTCGAGCTCTTTATGCAAGGCCTTCAGCAGCTCACGGCTGATGTCTTTGCTGGCAGCTAATTCCTTTAATTCATCGGCAGATAAATCCGTCAGCGGCACGCCCATTGCCATGCTTTTGGCAAGGCTTGGGCCACGCTCGATACCTTCATTTTGTGTCGCATTTGCTACCATCGTCTCAGTGTAGCCCTAAATGATTAACAAAGTCTTAATATCTAAAAATTGTCCTGATTTGTTTGATAGTCCTGCTTTCTCAACTCAAGGTCAGGCCTCGTCCTGCGATGAGGGTGACAGGGTTTAGCTTCATCATGCTGCGGGACGCGAAGCGTCAGCGCAGTATCTCACGCTACCTGATGGAGATCCTGCGCTCTCGCGGTGCGAGCCGCAGGATGAAGGCAATGGGACAATTGTCACCCCGTCGAATGACGGGGTCTGGCCTTACTCCACCCGCAGCCCTTCGGCCATCACGCTGTTGCTGCCTGCCGTGATCGACGCCAGCAGTGAAATGGTAGAGGGCAGAATTTTAGCATAATAAAACCGTGCGGTGGCAAGTTTGGCCATATAAAACTCGTCATTCTGCGAGGCGTTAGCCTGCGCAGCATCTCCAGCAGATCCTGCGCTGACGCTCTGCGTCCCGCAGGATGACGAATGCGTCAACGCAATTGCCGCCTGCCGCGCCCACAGCCAAGCCAGCGCAACAAGCGCAAACAGCCTTGCATATTCCACTGCGCCCGCACCCGCATGGTTGGGGTTGGCCATGCCATTTTGCGCCATCCACAAGGTTGCCTGCTGCAAATATTTCAGATGCGTCGCAAGCGGTTTGGTGAATTCCGCCATCGCCGGATTATCACGATGCTGCGCAATAAACGCATCGACCGGATGGAAGAAACTTTTGAGATAGCGCCCCATATGCATGGATAATTTGCGCCCGATTAAATCCATCGCCTGCACGCCGTTGGTGCCTTCATAGATCATCGGGATGCGTGCATCGCGCATGAATTGCGCCATGCCATATTCCTCGATATAGCCATAGCCACCCAGCACCTGCACGCCAAGGCTTGCCATCTCAAATCCCATATCGGTCTGGTAGCCCTTCACAATCGGTGTCATCAGCTGCACAAAATCATCCGCCTTTTCGCGCACGGCTGCATCAGGGTGGCGATGCGCAATATCAATATGCAGCGCGGTTTCCATCGTCAGCGCGCGCATCCCTTCGCTTACGGCTTTCATCGTCCATAACATGCGCCGCACATCGGGGTGCACCGTAATCGGATCAGCTGCCTTGTCGGGAAATTTCGCCCCCGTCAGCGCCCTGCCCTGCAAGCGTTCTTCGGCATAGGCGAGCGCGTTTTGCCATGACGCTTCGGCCAGCCCCAACCCTTGCACACCCACATATAAACGCGCCGCATTCATCATGGTAAACATTGCTGGCAATCCGCGATGCGGGTGTCCCACCAGCCAGCCGGTCGCGCCATCATAATTCATTACACAAGTCGGTGACGCATGAATCCCCATCTTATGCTCCAACGCAGCACATTTAAAGGCGTTGCGCGAGCCGTCTTGCATCACTTTCGGCACCAAAAACAGGCTGATTCCTTTTGATCCTTTCGGTGCATCGGGCAGGCGTGCGAGCACAAGGTGAATAATATTATCCGTCATGTCCTGCTCGCCGGAGCTGATAAAAATCTTATTGCCCGTCACCAGATACGAGCCATCATCCTGCGGCGTGGCTTTCGTTGCCACCAGCCCCAGATCGGTGCCCGCCTGCGGTTCGGTCAGGCACATCACGCCCGACCATTCGCCCGAAATCAGCTTGGGCAGGTAATTATTTTTCAGCTCGTCATTCGCGTGCAGCAGCAAGGCTGAGATCGCACCATGCGTCAGCCCGGGCGTCAGACCAAATGATAAATTCGCCGAGCACACCATTTCCAGCATCGGCATGTTCAAAAATTCGGGCAGGTTTTGTCCGCCATATTCGCTCGGCCATGTCAGCGTGCTCCAGCCGCCCTCCACATATTGTTTATACGCTTCCTTAAAACCATCCGGCGTGATCACATTGCCATTGTCATATTTCAGCCCCTGCCGGTCACCCACTACATTCAGCGGATGCAGCACCTCTTCGCACAGTTTCGCCGCCTCTTGCAGCAGCGGGCTCATCAGCTCAATCGCCTCGGCAAATCCCTCGACCTCACCATAGCGATCGGCTTGCAAAAACTCCGCAATCAAAAATTCAAAATCACGTATCGGCGCTTTGTATGTTGGCATATCTTATCCCTGTTATTATCTGCTTATGAATGTAGTACAAAAATCCTTTTTCAGCACGATGAGTTTATGGGCCTTTTTGCTCAATTTGCTTTGGTTCATGCAGCGGGCCTCTGCACATGTGCTCACGGAGCGCCTTTACTACTGCTTTTCGTACTGTGACATCGTGACTGATGATATCCGTCGACTCCAGCATTGAGAATGCGCGGCCCATATGTTGTAGTGTTATAGCCATATCAGCCTCCGACAGCACACAGCTGCTAGCAATACTGATAAAATGCCAGGCATGCAGGTCATGGCTTATTCCCGCTGCCTCACGCAGAATAGCTTGCACATCAGTTGTGATCGCTTCATGATCCATCTGCACGCCACCGCTATAGCTAAGGTATCGCTTCTCAAGACTAAACTCTTCCCTTATATGAATGGCGCGACCAATCAGATGCAGTTTAAATAGCATCTCGTTATAACCAGGAACACGTATCTTAGATACGATGATTCCGATAACCGTTGAGGTCTGCGCATCCGGATTCAAGATAATGGTTTGATGCGGGAGATAGACGGAATTGTTAATGTAACGCGACAGGCATGGCATGTGGCAGTAACGTACCTGCACATCCTCGCAGACAAAAATATCAAAACCTGACGGCCTTGTCAGCGCGTTCAAATGTCAATTCCTCAATGGTTTATTCGTTTCCAGCATGTGGGCCACGCGCGCTTGCGTGCCTTCGTTTTTTACCAGCTCCATGAAAATATCATGCTCCAGATCGAGCAATTGCTGCTCATTGAGTGGCACGGTCATGTCGGCCTCATCGCCCGTTAACACCCGTGCCAGATGATCGCACACCACCACATCATAGGGTGTTGCCTTGCCGCTTTTGGCAAAATTCTCCACCGCCAGCATCAGCGCGGCATGGCCGGATTTTCCGGGCAATGCCAGCATGGGTGATTCGGGCGCGGCATAGTCTTTGGCCAATTCCAGACAGCGTGTTTTGGCATCCGCCAGCACGCGGCGGCGGTTCATGCTGATCCCGCTTTTGGCGTTCAGAATCATCATATCCTGCGCTTCCTGCGCGCTGCCCGCGACCTTCGCCACGCTGATCATTTCAAAGGCTTTGCTGATGGCGGGCATTGGCCCCATCGGCATGGCCGCCGAATGCCTTAGCAACATTTCCTTGCAGCCGCCCCAACCCGGCACAATACCCACGCCGACCTCAACGAGACCGGGATAGGATTCAATATGCGCCTGCACCGCATCACAATGCAGCAGAATTTCGCAGCCGCCGCCCAGCGCCATATGCGACAGTGACGCCACCACGGGGAACGGCGCGTATTTCAGCGCCATGAAGGCGTTTTGTCCGCCCTTGATCATGTCAGAAATCGCCCACCAGCTTGCGCTGTTGGCGGCAAACATGAAATAGCCCAAATTCGCACCGAGCGAAAACCGCTCCGCATCGGTACCGATTACCATGCCCTTATAATCCTTTTGCACCAACGCAATCGATTTGTGCAGCAGCGCAAACACATCAGGATCAAAGGTGTTCATTTTGGTATTGAGCTCAAAGCACACAATGCCATCACCCAAATCCCACAGGCTGGCACTGCCATTTTTAATGATGGGTTTGGCGGCACGCTTCACATCGGCCAGCATCAGCTGCCCCTGCGGGTGCGTGATGGTGTGATACTCACCATCAAGCCCTAAATACTGCTCATGCGCACCTTCGGTGCGATAGAGCGTGCGGCCACCCGCCACCTCAATAATTTTCGGCACCGGCAGCCCCAGCTCGGTGCATTTCGTCGCAAAAATAGCCGTGCCGGATTGGCCTTGATAGGCGAGCTTGTCGATCAGCTCAAACGGCCCCCATTTCCACGCATAGCCCATGCGCATTGCATCGTCGATATTGCGGATGGTGTCCGATATTTCCGGCACGAGTGATGCGGCATAATGTATGGTTTTGAGTAGCACGCTCGCCGCATATTTCCCACCAATGTCAGGGTAGCCAAACACCGCCGCAAGCCCTGCTTTGCCTGCATTCACACTCTCTAATTTCGATTTCTGCTCCGACGCATACTCGCCCGTTTGCAAATTGATGATTTCTTTTTTCTTGTCCTTCGTCAGGCGATAAAATCCGCCCTTGCCTTTGCGCCCCGTATAGCCATCGGCGATCATTTTCTGCACCAGCTCCGGCTCGTGATAGAGTTTGCGGAATACATCCGATTCGGGCAGCGTGTCGAGCATCGCCTTCGCAATCAGCGGCATCAGATCTATGCCGATCAAATCAAACAATCCAAACACACCCGTTTTGGGAATGCCCACCGGCTTGCTCATCACCGCGTCGGCATCTTCGACTGAGATGCCCATTTGAATCGCGTCATACAAGCCCACCATCAGCCAATAGACGCCAATGCGGTTCGCCAGAAACCCTGGTGTGTCCTTGCATTCCACCACGCCTTTACCTAAGCGCACATCGACAAACTGCTTCATCGCGTCGAATGTGTCTTGCGGCATGTCGGGCGCTTTGACCACCTCCAGCAGTGGCATATGGCGCGGCGGGTTGAAAAAATGCGTGATCATAAAATCGCGGCGGAAGCTCTCCGGCATTGGCTCGATCAAATGCCCCAACGGCAGTGTTGATGTGTTCGACGACACGATGCAGCCCTTTTTGCGCACCTTATCGATTTTTTTGTACACGTCATGCTTCACATCGAGCCGCTCGAGCACCACCTCGATGATCCAGTCGCACTCGGCGAGTTTATCCAGATCATCTTCAAGGTTGCCTGCGCTCACACGCTTTGCGTTGCGCGGATGGGTGAAGCCCGACATTTTACTCGCCAGCTGCTTCTCAATCGCGCCCTTGGCGAGCATATTCCGATCCGTCGCGTCTTTGGGCACGATGTCGAGCAACATCACCGGAATCCCCGCATTGGCGAGCAACGCTGCAATCCCACTGCCCATCACGCCCGAGCCGAGCACGGCGACTTTTTGAATATCCTTCATCAGATTTTCTCCAGCACCGTGGCGATGCCCATGCCGCCGCCGATGCAGGCGGTGGCGAGGGCGTATGTGCCGCCATCACGGTGCAGCAATTTGGCCGCCTTGCCGGTAATGCGCGCGCCCGATGCGCCGAGCGGATGACCCAGCGCAATCGCGCCACCTTCGATATTCACTTTGCTGGCATCAAACCCCGCCTGATCGATGCAGGGGATCGACTGCGCAGCGAAGGCTTCGTTCAGCTCGATGATGTCTAAATCCTTGGCTTTGATGCCTGCCTTTTCCAGCGCGAGTTTCGATGCTCCAACGGGGCCCAGCCCCATAATGCTTGGCTCCAACCCCGTCACCGCACAGGATTTAATCCGCGCCAGCATCGGCAAGTTATGTTTTTTGGCATAGGCCTCAGAGCAGACCAGCACCGCCGCCGCGCCATCGGTCAGTGGCGACGATGTGCCCGCCGTCACCGTCCCATACACATCGAATGCCGGATTGAGTTTGGCTAAATCTTCGGCGGTGGAATCCGCGCGGATGCAGCCATCTTTAGTAACCATGTCATTCTGAGCACTTCGCGAAGAATCTTTATCCGTCGCACGAGATCCTTCGCTGCGCTCAGGATGACGAAGGGGAATCGGCACGATCTCATCCGACATATCCGCTTTCGCGGCTTTGGCATGGCTGGCCAGTGCAAATTGCTCCTGCGCATCGCGCGCCACATGGCATTGTTTGGCGACATTTTCTGCGGTCAGCCCCATCGCAATATAGGCCTCGGGCATATCGGCAAACAGTTTGGGATTCGGCAGCGGGTTATAGCCGCCCATGGGGATACGCGTCATCGACTCAACGCCCGCCGCAATAAACACCTCGCCCTTGCCAATCGCAATATTGCCCGCCGCAATATGAATCGCCTCCATCGATGAGCCACACCAGCGATTGACCGTTTGCCCCGCCACGCTATGCGGCAATCCGGCTAAAAACGCCACCATGCGGCCAATATTGAAGCCTTGCTCGCCTTCAGGAAAGGCATTGCCCATGATGATATCGGTGATGTCGTCCGCTTTCACGCCCGTGCGCGCAATGAGCGCCTTGACCACTTCTGCCGCCAGATCATCAGGTCGCACCTTGGCAAGTTCGCCCTTTTTGGCGGGGGTAAAGGGGCTGCGGGCAAAGCCGCAAATGACTGCGCTGGACATAGGCTATTTTTCTCCCTGATGTTTATTTTTTATCATCATAGCATGCACAGCCTCTAAATCCTATATTGAAGGTACCGATTCTGGTAAAAATTTCCGTGGCATTTTAATTAAATGTTAATGTTTTTATGTTATGATAATATAGTGGATTTTTATTATAAATTTCATTCTGTTATGAGGATTCATGACCTATCATTTTGATCCGCCGCCCGATAATAAGCTGCCGCCCTTATCGTTACCGCTTGAGACGCGGCAGACGCAGCTGAATGATCTGGCCAAGCATGAAGATGTGCAGCTTGTTGTCACCCTCACGGATGATAAGGGCAACGATGTCAGTCTGGTGCTCGTTTATACAGGAAAGCCCAGTGCAAGTGGATTGACACTGGATGATTTTGGCGGCGTGTATAGTTTTGTTACCTGCAAAACGCCCGCAGGCCACACCACATTGGATTTAACGGTTGAAGATGCTTACAATGTGTATTCCATTATCGCCAAGCGAATTGAGGCGGGAGCCGATCCTGCCAATCCCCATCCGGTTCAGGAGCATATAACCCGCAGCACCCAGCTGATTACAGACAATCCCGAGCTTAAAACTTTGATTGATAATTTAGTGAAAGATAATCACGGCATGCTGCTTGAAAGCGAGGATATGGCATTACCCGTTGAAACGGTGCGGCCCATCCGTGCTCCTGCCGGAAGCCAATTCGGCATCCCCACCAAAGACGCCTGCGCGGCTCCGACCAAATCGGCAGACGCGCCAGCGCGCTAACTTTCTGCCTTCGCCAGCTCTTCTGCCACCAAATCTTTTTTGAGGATTTTGCCAATCATGCTTTTGGGTAGCGCGTCGCGGAACTCCACCTCGTGCGGCACGGCATAGCGTGTCATGCGTTCGCGCATGAAGGCTTTCAGCTCGTTGGCGTCCAGCTTCTGTTTATCTTTGAGCACCACATAAGCCTTGATCATCTCGCCACGGCTGGGATGCGTCAGGCCGATCACCGCGCATTCCGCCACCGCCTCATGCGCGTATATCACCTCCTCAACATTGCGCGGATAGACATTATAGCCACCGACAATAATCATTTCCTTCAGGCGATCGACCACATAGAAATAGCCCTTGTCATCGACATAGCCGATATCGCCGGTATGCAGCCTGCCATTGCGCAGCACATTATTCGATTCTTCGGGCTGGTTTAAATAGCCCTTCATCACCTGCGGGCCACGAATGCAAATCTCGCCCTTCTCGCCCACGGGCATGATGCTGGTGCGATCCTCCAAACTGACGATTTCCGCAATGGTGCCCGGCAATGGCAAACCAATCGAGCCCGAAATATTCTCGCCAAATAGCGGGTTGCAGTGGGTCACCGGCGAGGTCTCCGTCAGCCCATAACCCTCCACTAAAATACAGCGCGTGATTTTCTCAAAGCGCTGCTTCACTTCCACCGGTAACGGCCCGCCGCCGCTGATGCAAAATTTAATCGAGGTGAGGTCATATTTATCGAGATAAGGGCAATTATTGATCGTGGCATACAGCGTGCTCACCCCTGGCAATAATGTCGGTTTTTTGGCCTGAATATCGGACAGCACCGATTTAATATCAAAGCGCGGATGCGGAATAATTTTAAAGCCATTCGCAATCGCCAGATTCAGCGCCACCGTCATGGCAAACACATGAAAAAACGGAATCACCGCCATCATCACTTCATTGCCCGGCTCCAGCTTGTCCATCCACAGCGTCGATTGCATGGTGTTGATGTATAAATTCGCATGCGTCAGCATCGCGCCCTTTGGCACGCCGGTGGTGCCGCCGGTATATTGCAGCACTGCGATATGCTCGGTCGGCAGAATCTCCGGCAGCGCCGACGATGCAATCGGGTCATGCGAGAGTAAATCATTGAAGGTGACATGATGCTCATTTTTAGGAGCGATGTATAAATCTTTGGCTTTGGCCACGGTGTAGAGCGCCGCTTTCGAGAAAGGCAGCGCTTCCTGAAAAAAACCCACCACAATTTTGCGCAAACAACAGGTGCCGATGAATGGCTTGAGCTTGGGGTATAAAATGCGCAGATTCAGCGTAAAAATCACCTCCACCTGCGAGTCTTTAATCTGGTGTTCAATCTCACGTTCGGAATAAAGCGGATTAAAATTCACCACCGTCGCGCCGATTTTTAAAATCGCATAATAAGCGATAATAAATTGCGGGCAGTTGGGCATAAACAGCCCGACGCGTGTTTCGGGTTTCACCCCCATCGCCAGCAGCCCTGCGGCAATACGATCCACCATATCGCCCAGCTTGGCATAGCTGTATTCCTTGCCCAAAAAATCAATCGCGATATTGTCGGGGTATTTCGCTACACTCTCATCGAGCAAACAATGCAAGGGTTTGGGGCTGAAATTGGTATTCCACTGAATGGATTTCGGGTATGTGGCAAGCCAGGGATATTGCTGATTCGTCATATTCCTCCACCTTATCGGCGCCGTTTTGATTGATTTCGTGGCATTTCACTGTAAATTACGGCTTGGTTTACTATAGCATCAAACAGGATGAATCGCTAATGACAAATATGACGCAGCGCAGCGAAACCCACCATACCGATGTCGCCATTATCGGTGCGGGCCCCGTCGGGCTGTTCGCCATTTTCGAGCTGGGCATGCTCAATATCAAATGCCATGTGATCGACGCGCTCGATAGTGTTGGCGGCCAGTGTGCGGCGCTCTATCCGGAAAAACCGATTTACGATATTCCTGCCCATCCAGCGATTGATGGCTTAGCGTTAGTGCAGCAATTGCACGCGCAAGCCGAACCCTTCGCCCCCACCTATCACCTCAATCAGCAGGTGATTTCCTTATCCCGTCATCCTGAGCGCAGCGAAGGACCTCGTGCGGCGGAGGGAGGTTCTTCGCCTTCGGCTCAGAATGACGATTATATGTTCACCCTCACCACCTCAACCGGCACCATCATCACCTGTAAGGCCGTGATCATCGCAGCAGGCTGTGGTGCTTTCGGCCCCAACCGCCCGCCGCTCGAAGGGCTCGCTATGTATGAAGAAGCGGGCAGCGTGCGCTATATGGTCACGCGCAAAGAGCAATTCCGCGATAAGCGCGTGGTGATTGCAGGCGGTGGCGATTCTGCCGTGGACTGGGCCGTAGCGCTGGCCGATGTCGCCGCGCATATTGACGTGGTGCACCGCCGCGATAAATTCCGCGCCGCGCCTGAGATGGTCTCACAAATGAACGCACTCGCCGCATCTGGCAAAATCAACATGGTCGTACCCTATCAGCTCGACGGGTTAGAAGGCAGCAATGGTCAGCTAACCGGTGTGCGTGTGTCCACACTCGATGGGCAATCCAAAGTGCTGGAGGCTGATTATTTATTGCCCTTCTATGGCCTCGCCATGGAGCTGGGGCCGATTGCCGATTGGGGCTTAGGGCTCGAGCATAACCATATCGCCGTGCATGCGGGCACTTGCGAAACCTCAGTGAAAGGTATTTTTGCCATCGGCGATATCGCCACCTATCCGCACAAGCTTAAGCTGATTCTATGCGGTTTTTCCGAAGCCGCCATGAGCGCCCATGCCATCCGCAATATCGTCTATCCCGACACCGCTTATCACTTCGAATATTCGACCACCAAAGGCGTGCAAAGCGCGGCGTGATTAGCGTTTAGGAATAGGGGTCGGCTGAGGTGATACAGGCGCTACCGTTGCATCGCGTGCAATATTACTCGCTAGATTATCTGGCGTTTGCTGTACCACAGCGCGTAGCTTATTAGCGAATGCCTCATCGATTGCATCAGCCGCCACAGCATCGGCAATAAATTCTTCGACCGGCACGGGGGTGATCATCTCCATTTTGCGGCCATAGCGCACATTGTGGTACACTTTCATCCGGCTGATCGACACCAGATTTCGGATTTTATCTTCCGGTTTATCCAGCTCTTCAAGCTTATCAATCAATGCCAGCGCCGTATCATTTACCGGATCATCCGCATCCAGATGGTTGGTATCAGCGCGGTTACATAACACGCGAAAACATACCACCTGTTTATTCTCATTGAGTCCTACACTCAATAAGCCGCTGGTGATATTTTGAAAATGTGGTTTACCATTTTCATCCACCACATCATTATCCACCCACTCACTCGCGCGATTGGTACCCGATAGCTGATACACTAACGGATAGAGGTCGCGGTAATCGTCAAGTTTAAATCGCTCCGCTGGCTGACGTAGTGAGGGATCACGCGCCACCGATACCGCCACATCATCCAGTCCGCGTAGCAGCTGAAACAAAGCGGGCATCGCATCGGCACAGCTTTTGGCCATGGTCCAGCAACGGTTATACATGCGCACCAGCTTATCCGAATTCATATTGGATTCATGCATAATATCATCGGCCAGGGATGCGCACATTTCAGCCATCTTTACCCGTTTAGCCTCGCGTGAATAGGTGCGCGTTTTATCGGCTTGAAAAAACCGCTTATCATCCAGCTGTGCTTCCTCCGGTGATTTATTGGTAAGCTCTTTCACAATATCAACAATCTGTCCGGCGGCATTAGTCGCCATATAATTTGCGGTCGCTTGCGCATAGCCGGATGTCAGATATTCATTTCTAACCGACTCCTCCAGCCACCCCGCAAGCGCATCGGCTTTGGTATCCAGCGTCATTTCCTTTGCACATTCAATTTGCTTATCGGGAGATAGCGCATCAAACGTCACATGTCCGGTGGAGAAATAGATGTCCATCGCATAAGGGTCGTAATGCTGAGCATCCATTGCATATTTCAATAAAGGCACCGCGCAATCTTCCAGCGTGTCATGCAGCAGGGCAGATGCCAGCACATGGGGGTCGTTCACACCGTAACTGCGCAAAATATTCATCGCCAGGATCGGATGGCTGATATAAGGCAGATGTACAAAGCTTTTACGCCGCCATTGCCCCTCATGCAGTTTCGTTGCCAGCTGCAATGCAGCACGCACAATAGGTGATTCGAGCTCGCCTAGCGCATTCGAATAATATAACGGTTGGTCTATTGCACTAGGCAACACGCTTTGCGCCATAAACGGCATCCTGTTAATAAGTTAACGCTTATTAACCCCTTTTCATGGTTTTTTCATGGCTTTTTATGTGAAGATTGGGTTACAACCCCAGCTATATCACGGAGGAATAAATGAGCCAGCGAATTGATGGAAAGGCCTTTGCCCACACTTTAAGGGGACAGGTGGCCGAGGCGGTGACCGCTCTCAAAGCCGCGCATGGCCTCACCCCCGGCCTCGCCGTGGTGCTGGTGGGCAGTGACCCGGCTAGCGAAGTCTATGTACGAAATAAGAAAAAAATGACCGTGGATGTGGGCATGCAATCCTTCGATTATCACTTTCCCGACACGGTCAGCGAGGCGGAATTACTGGCCAAAATCGCCGAATTAAACGCCGATGCGCGGGTGCATGGCATTCTGGTGCAGCTGCCATTGCCCAAGCATATCAACGAGCAAGCCATCATCAATGCCATCGATCCGGCCAAAGATGTGGACGGGTTTCATGTCGTCAATACCGGCAAACTCGCCACCGGTCAGCCTGATGCGCTGATTTCCTGCACGCCGCTGGGCTGCCTGATGCTGCTCAAAGACGTGCTGGGCGCGGATTTATCCGGCAAGCATGCGGTGGTGATTGGCCGCTCGAATATTGTCGGCAAACCGATGGCGCAGCTGCTATTGAATGAAAGCTGCACCGTCACCATCTGCCATTCGCGTACCCGCGATATCGCCTCGATCGTACAGCAGGGTGATATTGTCGTCGCTGCGGTGGGCCGTCCCAATATGGTACAAGCCAATTGGATTAAGGCGGGCGCGGTGGTGATTGATGTCGGCATCAACCGCGTCGAAGTGAATGGCAAAGCCTCACTGGTGGGCGATGTGGATTATGATGCGGTGTCGCAGGTGGCATCGGCCATTACGCCCGTGCCCGGCGGTGTCGGCCCGATGACGATTGCCTGCCTGCTGCGTAACACGCTACAGGCGGCATGTCAGTCGCATGGCGTGGCGTTTAGCCTGTAATGGACTGGCTGCAACTCGTGCTGCTGATTGCCGCCGGATTATGGGGCGGCGCGCTCAATGCTGTCGCCGGTGGCGGCACATTTTTTACCTTTCCGGTGCTGATCTTTTGCGGGCTACCGCCCATTCTGGCTAACAGCACCAATAAATTCGGCATGTGGGCCGGTTCCTTCGCCAGTATCGGCGGCTATTGGAGCGAGATCAAACCGCAAAAACACCGCCTGCTTTTATTGTCAATTATTGCCGGTATCGGCAGTATCGGCGGCTCCGTGTTATTGCTCATGACCAGCCCCGAATTTTTCAAAGCGCTGGTGCCATGGCTGATGCTCTGCGCCACTTTGCTTTTCGCCTTCGGCAACCGCATCGTGCGCGCCATTCACGCCCGCACCGCGCATCATGCCGCCGCCGGCAAAGCGGGTCGCGCCGGTGGTCTGGGTGGTCAATTCGCGATTGGCATCTATGGCGGGTTTTTCGGGGCCGGTATCGGCATTTTGCTAATGGCACTCTATGAGCTGATGGGTATCCGCAATATTCACCAGATGAACGGGTTAAAAGTGCTGGTCGCCACCGTGGTGAATGCGCTCTCGGTGCTTACCTTCATCATCACCGGCATGATCGTCTGGCCGGTGGCGTTAGCGTTAGGGCTGGGTTTTTTCATCGGTGGCTATTATGGCGCCGTCTTCGCCAAGCGCCTCCCCGCTCTATGGATACGCGGGTTCATCATTGTATATAGTCTGAGTGTGACCTGCTACTTTTTTGTATTCGGGCTGTAAGATAATAATAAACTGGCCGCCATATTAGCTGGTCAGCTCGCCGCACCTAATATTGCCTGTTGTGTGCATTTTTGCGCCAGAAAATCAATGAACAGCCTTAGCTTGGCCGACATGAAACGGCTATGCGGAAACAGCGCATAAATATTGCGCTCCGGCGCGTTGACATAATCGGTCAACACGCGTACCAGCCGCCCCTCGCGGATATCATCGGCAATGATAAAACTCGGCACATTGATAATGCCCACACCAGCCACCGCTGCTGCGCGCATCATCTGCGCGTTATTGGCGCGCATCATCACCGTAATGGGGGCCATTTTCTCCTTGCCGTCTGCGGGGTCGCGGTAGCGCCATTCGCGCAGGCGCTCAATATAGCTGTATTCAATAAAGCGGTGGTTGATCAGCGCATCGGGATGTTGGGGCGTACCGTGTTTGCTGATATAGTCGGGCGATGCCGCCATGATAATCGGACAATTGCTCAGTTTTTTGGCAATCAGGCTCGAATCGGTGAGGGAGGCCACACGGATGCACACATCCACCCCTTCGGCGATCAGATCAATGAAATGGTCGCTAAAATCCACTTCCAATCTAATATCAGGGTATAGCATGCCAAATTCCGCAATCACCGGCGCCAGAAATAGCGCCCCAAATGAGGTGGGGGCATTGACCTTCAGCACGCCGCTGGGGTTTTCATTGAGGTTATGCACCTGTTGCTCAGCGGATTCCAGCTCCTCGACGATATGGGTGCATTTGGCATAAAATATCTGCCCTTCTTCGGTGAGTGCCAAAGTGCGGGTGGTGCGGTTGAGCAGCCGTACTTTGAGGCCTTCTTCGAGTGCCTGAATATGTTTGCTCACCGCCGATTTGGTCATGCCTAAATCGCGCGCGGCACCGGAAAAGCTCTGGCGCTCCACCACTTTCACAAAGGTAGGGATATAAGACAGATAATGCATCGACATCGTGCAGCGCCTCATTGTTTGCGTTTAAGAAACAATTGGCGGATTGCGGCACGGTTGTCAATGGGGCTTATCTAGCGATTGCCATACGGGTGCCTGACACCAGTATCTCCATCCGTGTCATCCTCGGGTCGGCACCGCCGAGCCCGGGGATCCACTTTGCGCGCGCAAGGCTGGGTTCCCGCTTTCGCGGGAATGACAAGATTAATAGGAAGAGAGTACCATCTCGGTCAGCAGACCGAGTCTTTTAGTCGCCAAAGGCGTTAGGCTCATTGCACAGGGCAGTAGCCCGTAGCAGGAGCAAACACAAAAAGAAAGGGCGGCCCCAAGAGCCGCCCCGTCTATCGTGATCGTTGTGAGTGAACTATTTGAAGAAGTTCAGCTCGATTTCAACGCGACGGTCACGCCACAAGCAAGCTTTCAGCTCGTTGCCACGTACACCGGAGCAGTTGGAAACCGGTACGTCTTCGCCGAATGCACGCACGTCGGTTGAACGGGTATCAAGATAGCCTTTGCCAGCCAGATAATCTTCAACCGCTTTGGCGCGGCGTTGCGACAGACGATAGTTATAGCCTTTATCACCGATTGCGTCGGCATAACCCACGATGCTTACGCTTTCCACATTGGTGGAGCTGGTGATGATATCAACCAGCGAGTCCAGCTTCGCTTTAGCTGCAGGCGTCAGTGCGGCGCTGTCAAAATCGAAATATACGGTGCGTGCTTCGATACCCAGATCGTTGCACTCATCATACATGGAATCCCATTTTGTACGTACGCAATTGCCAAAAGTATTGACTACGATGTTGCCACGCTCGTCTTTGACGACATCTTTAGGGCCTGCATTAGCAGAGCCTGCCAGCACGAAGGCACCAGCGGCTGCAAGTACAGTTGCTTTGACCAGTTTGTTCATTGTTAAATCCTCTTTTATGTTACCTAGTTGCACATTTCTTCGTATGGATCATGCACAGTCCGCGTGTTACATGACCGAATGATCGAATGTATCTTTGGTAAAAAATGGGGGCGGTTGCAATAAGAGTTTGGTCAAAGCTTACGCATAAGCCTAATCTAGCCCCTAACTGTTGCATAATTACATCGAATGCGCCAAGGCGAAATCCTTAATATTTCCTAAAGGATAGCGCTGCCTATGGCAAAAAAGAGACAATCAATCGCCTTGTTCAGGCGGGTGGATGCCAGCGGCTCAGGTCCAGCCACATATGCTCTTCGTCGATATAATCATCCCCTATTTTCAATGCTTTGGGTTCCACCCCATAACTTTGGAATCCGGCCTTCAGATAGGTATGGCGGGCGGGAAAGTTGGTTACTGCCACTTGCAGAATCATCATTTCCACGCGCGTGCGCGCATGGGCAAGGCATGCATCAAGCATGCGAGCGGAAAGCCCCTGCCCGCGCGCATCGGGGTGCACATAGACGCCAAACAGATAGGCCTGATGCTGCTGTTTGCGCCAGCGGCGGATCTGATAGGCGGAAATCCCCACCAACCGCCCGTCGGCGTCAAACGCCCCAATATAGGTATCGTCTGCAATGTCACGCGCGATGTCCTCATGGCTTAAATCGCGATATTCTTCATAGGATACCGTAAAGGCATCGGGCGCGTGTTTCAGCGCGTGCAATCGCAAGCTGCGCAGTTGCAGCGCATCATCCACCGCAAGCTGGCGGATGGCGTGGGTCATTGCGCCTGTTGCCTCATAATCGCACGGTATCGGGCCACATTGCGGTTATGCTCGGCCAGTGTCGTGGCAAAATGATGGCCGCCGGTGCCGGTCGCCACAAAATACAGCTCATTGGTTTTGGGCGGGTTGAGTGTCGCCTGAATCGAGGCTTTGCCCGGATTGGCAATCGGCCCCTGTGGCAGCCCGCCACGGGTATAGGTGTTATGGGCGTGGTCGCGTTTCAGGTCATTGCGGGTGAGGCTACGGTTCATCGGGCCATGTGCCAGCTCGATGCCATAGACCACCGTCGGGTCCGATTGCAGCGGCATGCCAAGCCGCAGCCGGTTGACAAATACCGCCGCTACGCGCGGGCGCTCGTCATCGACGCCTGTTTCACGCTCCACCACCGACGCCAGAATCAACGCTTCCTCAGGGGTGCTGATCGGCAGATCCTGTGTGCGGGACTCCCATGCCTGCGCCAGCGCCTCATCCATGGCTTTTTGCATCCGTGCCACCACAGCCGCGCGGCTATCCCCACGGTGGAAATGGTAGGTATCGGGCATCAGCCGCCCTTCCCCCACCTTTTCCGGTATCTCACCGGTCAGTCGCGGGTCTTGGGCAACCAGCGTCAGCATTTGTGCCGTGGTCAGCCCCTCGGGAAATGTCAGCGCATGCGTAATCGTGCTGCCCTTGATCAGTTTTTGCAGCACGGTTTGCGGGCTGGCTTGGGCGGGGAATTCATATTCGCCCGCTTTGAGCTTACTTTGGCTGCCGCTTAGTACAATCGCCGCTTTAAATAATAAAGGCTGGTCGATCACCTCGGCTTCCACCAGCAGGTCGGTCAGCGCATGCACACCGGTACCGGGCGGAATAGCCACCACCACCATGTCTGTGCGGTCAGAATAGCTGCTATACCACACCCAGCCATAGGTGGCAGCCCCCACCAGTATCACCAGCCCGATTAACAGCAAGGTCAGCACAAAAGAGAATAGGCGTTTCATGCCAGACAGTATAGCGGCTCCGGCATGGGGATGCAGCAATTATCTGGGCGGCGTACCCGTTGCTTATTGCATATTTTATTCGCATGCAAAGCTAGGCTGCTGAAAGCCTGTGATAATCCACCGGCTACCTTCCTTGCGTGCGAAATAGGTATCAAGGCAATGGGTGATACGTGTTTGACTCGGGGTAATCGTGGTGACGGTTCTTTCACTGCCTGCAATGCGGTCGCCGGATGCGTTGGTTTTATAGGTGGTGTCCTCTCGGATCACTTCGGGACTGGTATAGCGCTCGACGCGCTCCCACTGATAGGCGTATATGCCATCGCCCATATCCATTTCATAGGCAGGCGGCCCGTTTTGCAGTTGCACTTCCCGCAGGTCTTTACCCACATATTCCGCCATGATTTGTGACTGGCAGGCGCCCAACAGGCATAGTGATGTTATCATGTATAATTTCTGCATAATTCTCCCCTTTATGTGCGGCATGCATGGATGAGCCGCTCGAAGAATTATACGGATGCCATACAGGGTTTCCGTCGCTGTAAGCACTATATTTTTACGGGTCATTGAATGAGAATTCAGGCGCGTAAAGAGAGTATTTAAACGGCTTTGAATACCAACGAGGCATTGGTACCGCCAAACCCGAAGGAATTGGACAATACTGCATTGATTTTGCGTTCTTTTGCAACATGCGGTACCAAATCCACGCCCAAACAGGATTCGGACGGGCTATCAAGATTCAGCGTGGGCGGCACTACGCCTTTATGCATAGCCATTATTGAGAAAATCGCCTCCACCGAGCCCGCGCCGCCCAGCAAATGGCCGATCGAGGATTTAGTTGACGACATCGACGCCAGTTTCATCGCATCCCCAAACAGGCGTTTCACCGCGCCCAGCTCGATTTCGTCGCCTTTGGGGGTCGAGGTGCCATGCGCATTGATATAGCCGATATCAGATGGGTTGAGCCCCGCATGTTTCAGTGCCATCTGCATCGAGCGGAAACCGCCATCGCCATTATCGGCGGGTGAGGTGATATGATAGGCATCGCCCGATAACCCATAGCCCGCATATTCGCCATAAATCGTCGCGCCGCGTGCTTTGGCATGCTCATATTCTTCGAGCACCACAATGCCCGCGCCCTCGCCCATCACAAAGCCGTCGCGGCCCTGATCCCATGGGCGCGAGGCTTTTTCCGGCGTGTCATTATAGCTGGTAGAGAGCGCACGCGCTGCGGCAAATCCTGCGATACCCAGCCGAGACACCGTGGCCTCAGCACTTCCTGCAATCATCACATCGGCGTCGCCGAACTGAATCAGCCTTGCTGCGTCGCCAATCGCATGCGCGCCGGTTGAGCAAGCCGTCACCACCGAATGGTTGGGGCCTTTGAATCCGTATTTAATTGATACCTGACCCGAGGCCAGATTGATAAGCGAGGCGGGAATGAAGAACGGGCTGATGCGGCGCGGCCCCTGCTCATGCAGAATAATCGCCGATTTTTCGATCATCGGCAAGCCGCCGATACCCGAGCCGATCATCACGCCGGTGCGGCATTGCTGCTCTTCATTTTCCGGCTTCCAGCCCGATTGCTCAATCGCTTCCTGCGCGGCACCCAGTGCAAATAAAATAAATTCATCGACTTTGCGTTGCTCTTTCGGCTCCATCACCGTATCGGCATTGAAATCATTGGCGCCCGTGCCACGCGGCACCTGCCCCGCCACCTTACAAGGCAGGTCTGACACATCGAATTTGGTGATAGCGCTTAAGCCCGATTTACCCGCCACAAGTGCATTCCAGACAGGCTCAACGCCCACACCCAGCGGTGTGACAAGACCCATCCCAGTAACGACGACTCGGCGCATAAGCAACTCTGACTTTGGCTAAAAACGGATTAACTATTGTCCTGAATGTAGGTAATCGCATCCTGAACCGTCTGGATTTTCTCAGCAGCTTCATCGGGGATTTCGATGCTGAATTCTTCTTCAAATGCCATGACCAGCTCAACCGTATCGAGGCTGTCTGCGCCCAGATCATCAATAAAGCTGGCTTCCGGCACCACTTTATCTTCTTCGGCACCTAAATGTTCAATAACGATTTTTTTCACACGGCTTGCAATATCACTCATGATTCTGTCCTAATAAAAAGTTAAACTTATTCAATATGATCGAAGCTCACTAGCATAAAGCCCCTGCTTTGACCAGTAAAATTGACGTGCTCATCCACACGTTATTGCCCTTGCGCAGGCTGCGGTAAATACCAGCCTTGGGTTAGTGTCAGCGCGTGTAAAATATTCGAGTAATCATCACGCCAGCTGCGCTTCGTGCGTTGTCCGATCGTCAGCCATTCGTCATAATGACTGCGCATGGCATCCAGCGCATCGCTATTCTCCGACATCACCACCCAGGTCGAATTATAGCTCAGGGGATGCTCCGATGAAAAATCTTTGACATAGACCTGCAACCCCAGATCCTGGGCAATCGCCGAGAGAATCGGTCGCAAATTCATATGACGGTTGGTGATGTTAAATGCCAGCAACCCGCCCGGTTGCAGTTTCGCTTTATAAATCGCAACGGCTTCCTGCGTAATCAAATGCACCGGCAGGGAATCCGAGCTGTAAGCATCCAAAACAATCAGTCCGTAGCGCTGATTATCCATTTTGGCAATCTCCACGCGGCCATCCCCCAAATACACTTTATACTCACCGGGGCAATCACTCAGATAGGTAAAATAATCTCGGTCTTCGGCAATGCGCAACACAATCGGATCAATCTCAAAATAATCCACATGCTGATCGGGTTTAGCGTAGCATTGTACGGTGCCCATGCCCATCCCCACCACCGCAATCGGTAACTGGTTCAACGTATCGGGCACGCTCGCATAGACCTCCTTCAATGCGCCGTAATACGAAATCGGGGCCAGACGCATGGCCTCGTCACGGCTTTGCACCCCGTGAATGGTGGTGCCGTGATAATAGGCGTTCGCATTGGTATCTTCTTCATATACCACCTGACTCACTCCGAAAAAATTTCGCTCGCGCATTAGCCCATCAACACGCTCAATGTGCAAATGCATGCCGTAGATCACTACTAATATCCCTGTAAAAGCGACCAGAGAGTGTCGCAATAGCGTGGCGCCTGTAGCAATCAGCGCCAGATAGATAAACCAATCCAGCCCGCGCTTACCTTCCACACCATTCGTAATCGCCTGATGCCATTCGCTATGCGTGATCTGATCATGCAGACCGTAAAAAACCAATAGGCAAAGCACAAAGCCATTCAGCCATAGCAGGCTGCGGCGATGCAATCCCCGCCATTTGTAACAGGGATACAGTATGGCGGCAGCGATCAGCATCAGCGGATATTCATAAATGTCATTGAATAATACTGGTGCTAACAGGCCGTTAAGCAGCCCGCCCAACACCCCGCCTATCGCCATGCATAAATAAAACTGCGTGAGCTGCGAGGCGTGCGGTTTGCACTCGTTCATGCGGCCATGGCACATCATGGCGATCACAAAAAAGCCGAATAAATGCGCTAAAAATACACCCAGATTAAAGCTGCCGCGTGACATCACCAGCAACAGCAGTAACAGCACCGTGGGCAGGTAAACACGCTGGCATGCGTGATACAGGCTTTTGCCGCCGCCAAATGCAAAAATGAAGGTCAGCAAATACAGCGCCAGCGGCATAATCCACAGCAAGGGCACCGCCGCAATATCGGTACTGATATAAGACGTAACGCCCAGCATCAGGCTGGAAGGCACTGCCGCCAACGCAATCCAATACAGCCATTGGGTGGCGCGCAACGGTTGCACGGGCGCCGCTTGCGGGGCAGCAGGAATCGGTTGTGTATGTCGGCCAATGCGCAGCATGCAGCAGACCACCAGCACAATATAACACCCATACCCCCACGACCAGCCCAGCATTTGCTGGCCCGAGAATAGCAGCGGTTCCACCAGCAGCGGAAAGGACAACAATGCCGCAAAGCTGCCGACATTGCTCGCCGCATAGAGCGGATAGGGGTTCGCCGCCAGCCGGTGCCCGCTATGGGCAAACCAATGCTGTAACAACGGGGCACTCGAAGACAGCATCAGAAACGGAAAACCGACCGAGAAAGCCAGCGCGCTCAGCGTCCATACAATCGGCTGATGCGCGGCGTCCAGATCGGGCACCACCAATGCCAATGGCATGCATAGCAGCGACAGTGCCAACAGCACGCCGTGCATGCGCATGTGATTGCCGATGCTCAGCCATTTGGCCCCTGCATGCGCATAGGCATAGCCCAGCAGCAAACATGCCTGAAAAAACAGCATGGCGGTATTCCACACCGTAGGCGCACCGCCCAGATGAGGCATAATCAGCTTGGCGATCATCGGCTGAATGAGAAATAATAAAAATGCGCTAATGGTAATGGTAAGCGTGAATAAACCCAGAATCATATTACACCATTAATAATCCACCATTAATATGAATCGTCTGACCCGTCACATAAGACGCTTCATCGGATGCTAAAAACACCACACTCGCCGCAATGTCTTCGGGCAAACCAAAACGGCCCGAGGGGATATTGTCGGTGATACGTTTTTGCTGGTCTTCGTTCAGCGCATCGGTCATCGGCGTTTTGATGAAACCCGGGGCGATGCAATTCACGGTAATCCCGCGTGAGGCCACTTCCTGCGCCAGCGATTTGCTCATACCGATCATGCCCGCTTTCGAGGCGCAATAATTCGCCTGACCGGGATTGCCCATCACCGCCACCACCGATGCCACATTGATGATGCGGCCATTGCGTTGCTTCATCATGCCACGCAACACCGCACGGTTGAGCCGGAAGGTGGCGCTTAAATTAATATCAATGACATCCTGCCATTCCTCATCCTTCATGCGCATGGCGAGGTTGTCTTTGGTCACGCCCGCATTGCATACCAAAATATCCAATCCGCCAAGCGCCTCTTCGGCAGCTTTCGGCAGTGCATCGACCTCGGTACCGTCTTTTAAATTACAGGTTAAAATCACCGGATCATTTTTTAGCTCAGCTGCCAGCGCTTCGAGCGCGTCACGGCGTGTGCCCGAAATTGCCACGCGCGCGCCGCAGCTATCGAGAGCTTTCGCCACCGCGCTGCCAATCCCCCCGCTCGCGCCTGTTACCAATGCTTTTTTTCCGGCTAATGTAAACATGCAGTATTCCTTTTTTGTGTTCGTTCCCGCGCTGGCCTACAGGCCTCAATTCATAATGCGTCTTCCACCCCGTGACAAGCACGAGGTAAACTCCAGCAGGAATCCAGCCTTGTTTAAAGTGGATCCCCGGGATCGGCT
>DITS01000011.1 GCA_002422205.1 Alphaproteobacteria bacterium UBA6178 | reverse complement strand
TTGATGTCCTTTCCTCCGGCTACTTAGATATTTCAGTTCACCGGGTTCGCTTTTATAACCTATGTATTCAGTTATAAATACCTTTAATAAGAATTCAGAACCCAGCATCTGCAAGCAGATACTGTATACTGAATTCTAAAGGTGGGTTTCCCCATTCGGAAATTATCGGATCAAAGCTTCTTCACAGCTCCCCGACACTTATCGCAGTGTAGCACGTCCTTCATCGCCTCTTGCCGCCAAGGCATTCACCAAATGCCCTTCTCGTTCTTAATAATATAATGGAATCCATAATAAATTTTAGAATGAATAATTACGACAACTTGATCGCTTCGATCGCATCACACACAGAACAAAAGAGACTTGATGAACCTGAAATCACAAATCCGCGAATCCAAACCACAGCATGGAGAACCCATTCAGCTGCGCTTTACACTCTTGTATTTGTTTTTTCTGATTCTGCTTTTTCGTCTGTATATGTTTTTAGAACTAAATTTTAACAATCAGCATCAACTCACGCTACTTGATTGCTCTGAAACCTTAACCCGCCGAAGCGGAGCATCAGAACAACCTTTAACGCGGTTGTTAGAAAAAACCTATTCACTTATCAATCAGCAGCACCTTCGAAACTCATGTTCCCTCGGTGCGGGGAGCGCTTTGTTGCATACTCCGAATCGGGTTGCAACAATAAATTTCACATAAAATCACTTTTTTTGAAAAAGGCGAGAATTGCTTGCTCTCGTTATACGGAACGACATTCTTAAGCGATGCGTTTTCCAATCAAGTGAGGCCCCATTTATATACGCGGATACATCTTGCTGTCAAGACAGGCCACGCAGTTTTTCACAGGCAATTATGCCCCGCATAACCGGCTGTAATCTGGCGATTCCTCGTACAAAGCACCTAATCGTCACAAAACTGTCATCTACCACAAAACGCTCCCCTTTATCCCCCGTCATTCCCCTAAAAGCGGGAATCCAGCCTTACTACCAGCCTTACTAATAGCTATGAATCTTGAAACAAGTTCAGGATGACGAGTATAAAACAGCCTAAGCCCCTAGCCCCCTAACCTCTAGCCCCTAGCCGCTTCTACTTCCCTTTTTGCCAAAAAATGCTAAAAGCCTGTGGATAGTAATCATTTTGAAAGCTTCTCTTTACGGATTGTTAGGAATTCTATGCGACACTCAAATCATACAGACGGGAAAACGTCACATCATTGGCCCACAGGTGCATCGGCAAGCACTCAGCCAATATCAGAGGACAAGATGCGGCAATTTCCTGCCCGTATGGGTCCGGCCAGCGGGTCGGGCGGTGCGCAAGGCGACGGCGAGCTAATGATCGCCGAGCCTCAAATCAAAGTGCAACGCCCTCCCATGTACCGGGTAGCCTTGCTAAACGATGATTATACGCCCATGGATTTTGTGGTGACGGTGCTGGAAAGCATCTTCCGCAAATCCCATGAAGAAGCCGTCGACATCATGATGACGGTGCATAAAAAGGGAGCGGCAACGGTAGGGGTTTACACCCGCGATGTGGCCGAAACCAAGGTCGATCAGGTCATCGAATACGCAAGAATAAACGAATACCCATTACAATGCGTAATGGAAAAAGAATGAGGGACGAAGGATCAGGAGTTAAGGACGAGAGACAAGCTTACGCACTATTCCCTCGCCCCTAACCCCTAGCCCCTAGCCCCTAAAAAAAGAAAGGCAAGCCATGCTGTCACAGAATCTAGAGGCTACTCTGCACCGTGCCCTCGCCATCGCGAAGGAGCATAACCACGAATATGCAACGCTGGAGCATTTATTGTTCGCGTTGAGCGACGATGCCGACGCGGCAGTTGTCATGCGTGGCTGCGGGGTCAACCTGAATGATCTGAAACAAACCCTGTCCGAATTCATGACCAACGAATTGCAATCGCTCGTCGTCTCAAATCTCGACGAAGCCAAGCCCACCGCCGGTTTCCAGCGCGTGATTCACCGCGCCGCCATCCATGTGCAGTCCGCGGGCAAAAACGAAGTCAACGGCTCCAACGTGCTCGTCGCCCTGTTCTCCGAGCGCGAATCACACGCCGTCTATTTCCTGCAGGAACAAGATGTAAACCGCCTCGATATCGTCAATTACATCTCGCACGGCATCGTCAAATATGGTGAATTCATCCGCCTGTCTGGCCCCCATGCCGAGCATGAAGAAGAAGAAATGGACGATGGCAGCATCCGCTTCACCCGCGCTGCCGAAGAAAAAGACGACAAAAAAGACCCGCTGCGTCTGTATTGCGTCAACCTGAATAAAAAAGCCGAGCAAGGCAAAACCGATATTCTGATTGGCCGCGAGTCCGAAGTCGATCGCACCATCCAGATTCTCTGCCGCCGTGGCAAAAACAACCCGCTCTATGTCGGTGACGCTGGCGTCGGCAAAACCGCCATCGCCGAAGGGTTGGCGCTGCGCATCGTGCGCAATGAAGTGCCCAAAGTGCTGCAAAAAGCCGTGCTCTTCTCACTCGATATGGGCTCACTGCTCGCAGGCACCCGCTACCGTGGTGACTTCGAAGAACGCATGAAAGCCGTCATTCAGGCGATCGAAAAATTACCCCATGCCATTTTATTTATTGACGAAATCCACACCATCATCGGTGCAGGCTCCACCTCCGGCGGCGCGCTCGATGCGTGCAATCTGCTCAAGCCCGCACTGGCTCGCGGCACCATGCGCGTGATGGGTTCCACCACCTTCAAAGAATACAATCAGCATATCGAAAAAGATCGTGCACTCGCACGCCGTTTCCAAAAAGTCGATGTGCATGAGCCGAGCATCGAAGACACCATCAAAATCCTGCGCGGCCTCAAGCCTTACTATGAAGAACACCACAAAACCCGCTACCAGCCTGCTGCCATCAAAGCCGCAGTGGAGCTGTCTGCGCGTTATATCACCGACCGCAAACTGCCTGATAAGGCCATTGATATTATCGACGAAGCCGGCGCCGCACAAATGCTGCTGCCCGAAGCCAAGCGCAAAAAAACCATCACCGTGCGCGAGGTCGAAGAAATCGTCGCCAAAATCGCGCGGATGCCTGCTAAATCCGTCACCACCGACGACGCCGAACAGCTGCGCCATCTCGATGATAATTTAAAGCTGGTTGTCTTCGGACAAGACCAAGCCATCGAAGAACTCTCCTCCGCCATCAAAATGGCACGCGCGGGCTTGCGCGAAGAAACCAAACCGATGGGCTGCTATTTGTTCACCGGCCCCACCGGCGTCGGCAAAACCGAAGTGGCCAAAAGCCTCGCCAATTGCCTGGGCATGGAATTGCTGCGCTTCGACATGTCCGAATATATGNNCGCCTCCGGGCTATGTCGGCCATGAGCAGGGCGGCAAGCTGACTGACGCGGTCGACAAGCACCCCTACTCAGTGATTCTGCTCGACGAGCTGGAAAAGGCGCATCCGGATATTTTCAACATTTTGTTGCAAGTCATGGATAACGGCATGCTCACCGACACGCTCGGCAAACAGGTCAATTTCCGTAACACAATTTTGATCATGACCAGCAATGCAGGTGCAGCCGAAATCAGCCGCGCACCGCTGGGCTTTGGCCGCGAAGACCGCCTCGGCGAAGACAAAGACACCATCAATAAAATGTTCTCGCCCGAATTCCGCAACCGCCTCGATGCGGTGATCGGCTTCAAACATCTGACGCCCGAAATGGTGCGCCATGTGGTGGGCAAATTCATCTACCAGCTCGAGTCCCAACTCTCCGAGCGCAACATCACCATCAGCTTGAGTGATGAAGCCTCCGACTGGCTCGCCACCAACGGCTACGACAAGGCCATGGGCGCACGCCCGCTGGCACGCTTGATTGCCAACAAAATCAAAAAGCCGCTGGCTGATGAGGTGTTGTTTGGCAAGCTGGCCAAGGGCGGTTCGGTGCATATCGATGTCAAAGACAACGAGCTGACTTTCCGCATCAGCAAAGCCACCCCCAAATCCAAACGCGCCCATACCGACGAAGATGAATTAGCCTGATGCAATCCAAGCGACCCTCGACATTATGCATCCCCTGTGGCGAAGATCATCACCTCGAACTGACGACCAATGTCATGAAGGTGATCTGCGCCAAACTGGAGAAAGACAACCCGCAACTACACCTGTCCGCCGATCAGGAAGAATTGTCACGTGTGGTTGATTTTTATGCCCGCTATCATTTAGGCGACATGGGCGCGTTGCGTCCGCTGAGTCAGGGTGATATTACTCATACGCAACCCGAAATGATCGGACTGTGTGATCGCTTCATTCAAGACCATCAACTCTATAATCTTACAGGCGATCAACTGGCCCACATGATAAACATGCAAACCGCATTATTTGCACAAATTAAACTGCCGCACACAGTACAGCAACAAAGCGATTCCCATGCGCGCTAAACTTGCCTTCTTCACCCTTTGCCTCTTGCTGCCCGCAACCGCATCCGCGCAAATGCGTCAGATCGAATATTCCGCTGGCACCGGATTTTTTGTCTCCCGCGCGGGTGATATCATCACCAACAAACATGTCATTCAAAGCTGCAAATCCGGCAGCATCGAATTGCGTGGTGCGGTAACAGGCCATGCGACACCGGTTGCCACGCACGCACAATATGATCTGGCACTGTTACGCGCCGATAAAACCCCGCCTTCCGTGGCCCCCCTCTTGGCCGACGACCGTATGATCACCCCCGGCGATCCCGTCATGGTCATCGGCTACCCGCTCGAGCACGCCCAGACCCCAGAGCATAAAACCACCATGTCCAGAGTCGTCGGCACCAATGGTCCGCTAGGCGAAACACAATGGATTCAGTTCGAAAATTCCGCACAATATGGCAATTCCGGCGGCCCGCTGCTCGATATGAGCGGCCATGTCATCGGCGTCGTCACCGGCAAAACCGAGCTCTATAGCATCGACAAAAATAATCGCCGTCAGGAAATCAGTAATTCCGATATCGCGGTCAGCCTGCCAATCCTGCAAGGCTTTCTCGACGCCCGAAGCGTGCGTTATACCACGCAAGGCAGCATGGCAAAACGCATGAATGACCATGTCGAGCGCAACGCCAGCCAGTTTATCGTCAATATCCGCTGCATCACCGGTGAAAAATTCCTTTAATCGTTAACTTTCCCTCCAGCGCGACTATCCCGCCACACCAGTATAATATTTATACTGCATTTAACCTTTTCTAAACCTATTCGGCCTATATTCGGCAAAAGCAACATGGTATAACAACCAGAAATCAGAAAGACACGACAGGGAGCGCTATGTTAGTTATTTTGGGGATTGCCGTAGTATTCGGCATGGTATTCGGGGGATTCGTACTCGCGGGCGGCAAGTTCGCCATCATTTTAAAAGCCCTCCCCTATGAAATGATGATGATCGGCGGCGCCGCCACCGGCGCTTTCATGATCGCCAATAAAGGCGTGGTCATCAAAAAAACCCTCAAAGACATCAAAAAAGTGTTCGGCACCGGCAAATGGAAACCGCAGGACTACAAAGACCTGCTTTGCCTCATGTTCACCTTGCTGAAACTCATCCGTACCAAAGGGATGATCTCGCTCGAACAACATATCGAAAACCCGCAGCAAAGCTCCATATTCAAAAATTACCCGCGCATCGCCAATGACCATTTCGCGATTGATTTTATCTGCGACACCTTGCGCATGATGACGATGAATTTCGAAGACCCGCATCAGGTCGAAAACATGATGGAAAACCTGCTCGAAAAACATCACCACGAAGCAGCCGCTCCGGCCCACGCCCTGCAAACCGTCGCCGACGGTCTGCCCGCACTCGGCATCGTCGCCGCCGTACTCGGCGTCATCAAAACCATGGCCAGTATCAACGAGCCGGTCGAAATTTTAGGTAAAATGATCGGCGGCGCGCTGGTAGGTACCTTCCTCGGCGTATTCCTCGCCTATTGCGTCGCCGGCCCCATCTCTAGCAAGCTCGGTCAAATCTACGATCAGGAACATTTATTCTACATGATCATCCGTGACGTGCTGGTATCGCATCTGCATGGCAACGCGCCGCAAGTCTCGGTCGAAATCGGACGCGGCAATATCCCCTCGCATTATCAGCCCAGCTTCATGGAAATCGAGGCCCTGCTCAATACCATCAAGATAGAAGGGTAATCACGTGGCGGACGAAGAAGCAAAACGCCCGATTATCATCAAGAAAATCAAAAAGGGCGGCCATGCACATCATGGCGGCGCGTGGAAAGTCGCCTACGCCGATTTCGTGACCGCAATGATGGCATTCTTCCTGATGCTATGGTTGCTTGCGTCTGCATCCGATGCACAGCTTGAAGGCCTCGCCGAATATTTCACCCCCACCATTGGTGTCAAAGACTCGATGGGTATCGGCTTTGCCGGTGGTGAATCGCCTGAGAAAGACGGGATCAAAAAAACCGATTTGGCCCCTCCCGGCATTGTCGTCGGACAGCCTCCGCAAGGCCTGACACCTGAAGACCCCACGCGCGATACGCTCATGGAAGCCGAAAAAGACGCCAAGCTGTTTGAAAAAGCCGAAGAAGCCATCAAACAAGCCTTCGAATCCGATCCCAATATGCGCGATCTGAGCGAAAACATTATCGTTGAGCAAAGCCCCGAAGGCCTGAAAATCGACATCACCGATTCCGACAAACACCCCATGTTCGAAACGGGACGCACCAGTCTCACCGTCTATGGCCAGCGCACTTTAAGTAAAATGTACGAAATCCTCAAAGACACCCCCAACTTCATTTCGCTCACCGGCCACACCGACATCACCCCCTTTGGCAGAAACAAAGACTATACCAACTGGGAACTCTCCGCCGACCGCGCCAACACGGCCCGCCGCTATCTGGTAGGCATCGGCATGGACCCAGAGCGTCCGAAAAAAGTCGTCGGCATGGCCGATGCAGAGCTACTCTTGCCAGAGCTACCCAAATCGCCACGCAACCGTCGTATCAGCATTATTTTGCTGCGCGGTGCTTATATGGATTTACAGCCCGGCAGCCTGCCCGCCACGCGTGATTTGCTCACCGTACCGGGCAGCCCGTCGCGCCGCGAAACCGCCCCGCCCCCAGCGGCAGAACCCATCCGTAACCCCAATGCTCCCGCCCCTGATGAGGCGTTAATGCCCAAAGTCCCCGCTACGGTCGATATGTCCCCAGCCGGAGCCATCCCGCGCCAAACCGAAGAACCGGCAACCATCACCCCGCCACAAAATATGCGCAACCCCGAACAACCCAATGTCGGCATCGAAACCACCCCGCCCGCCGCCAAACCCGAACTAACCCCGCAAGACGTCGCCCCCTTCGTCGATGAATAATCACGCAGCGTAAGCCCAGGCGCCTCCCTGCTTTTTGTCGTCATTCCCGCGGAAGCGGGTATCCAGAAAGCAGGCAAGGCTGGATTCCCGCTTCCGCGGGAATGACAGACGATATATAGAGAAGGAGGACAGTAGTCCGAGCCTTCAGT
>DITS01000015.1 GCA_002422205.1 Alphaproteobacteria bacterium UBA6178 | reverse complement strand
GCCCATGCCCGACATCCACCGCATAAACTTTATCGGCACCCTGATGTAACAACACATCGGTAAAACCGCCGGTCGATGCGCCCACATCAATCGCCACCATACCGCGCACATCGATGGCGAAATGCGCACATGCATGCGCCAGCTTCATCCCGCCGCGCGACACCCACGGATGCTCCTGCCCCTTAATCGTGATATCCGCATCATCCGCCACTTGCGTACCCGCCTTGTCAGCGCGCTTGGTACCAATCAGCACATTGCCCGATAAAATCAGCGCCTGCGCTTTGGTTTTGCTTTCCACCAGCCCACGCTCCACCAGCAATTGATCCAGTCGCATTTTCATGGGTTATTTCTTTCGTTTCGGGTCAAAGCTTGTGCCCTTCAGCGGGTCACGGCGTGCCCAGAATGGGGAGCCCTTCGGCGCGGCTAGCAACTTAGGTGGTGCATCTGGCACGGGCACCACAAGCCCTGCACGGCGCGCCGCATCCCGCATGCGCTCTTCCTCAATTTGTGCCAGAGTTTTTTTGACCACTCGGATACGGCCAAGCACACCCTTTTTAACCGGCGCTTTCGCTTGCAAAGCAGATGGCGTCATCCAATCGCTGTCATCATAGCTATCATATTCTTCCGCAACGGAATCGGCCCAGCCCCGTCGATACGCCATGCGGTCAATGTATTGATAACCCCATTCCCATACATGGTAAAAGCCTAGTGCCATCCAAGTCATAATGAAAAAGCCGAGAACAATAGCATCAACACAGCTAAAAGCAGCAGCCGCAATCCAGATAACCAGCAGCCCGTATAAAATCAGCTTGGGAAAAAACAGGGTAATCTGCAGGATTGCAAATAAAACTCGGGGGATATTAACTATCCGTCTTTTCGGTTTGATCAGGTAATTGATACCTAGACTCAGTAATCCGGTAACAAAAATAAGTGCAGGCAGCGTTAATAAAAACGCAACACTTTCCAGCATAGCCAGCACTTGCGAAACCGCCTCAATGAAACCTAAATCACTGAGGCATGTCATGTTAGCTCCGGCGGCTCACCACATAATCCGCCAATACTCGCAGGGTGTTTGCTTTTTTATCAAAGCATGCCAAGTGCTGCTTGGCTTGCTCGGCCAGTGTTTTGGATTGTTCGCGTGCGCGTTCAACGCCAAGCACAGCAACCAGCGTGGCCTTACCAGCGGTCTGGTCTTTGCCCACGGTTTTACCCGTTTTCTCACGCGTGCCTTCCACATCAAGCAGATCATCGGTAATCTGGAATGCCAAGCCCATATCATGCGCGTAGCGGCGCAGGGAATTACGCATTTGCTCCGGCGCTTTACCCAAAATCGCCCCCGCCTCGCAGCTCACCGCAAACATTTCGCCGGTTTTCAAACGCTGCAGACGGATAATTTCTTCCGCTTCCATGGCTTTATGCTCGGCATCCAGATCCATCATCTGCCCACCCACCATGCCAAACACACCTGCCGCTTTAGCAATCGTGCGAATTAACTCGCAGCGCACACTAGCATCGGCATGCACCTTGCGGTGGGCCAGCACTTCAAAAGCAAAAGTCAGTAACCCGTCGCCCGCTAAAATAGCCGCTGCTTCACCGAATTTTTTATGACAGCTTGGCTGCCCACGGCGAAAATCATCATTATCCATCGCGGGCAAGTCATCATGAATCAGCGAATAGGTGTGGATAAATTCAATCGCCGCAGCCGTCGTCATCGCCGCTTGCGGGCTCACGCCAAACAAACCGGCGCACTCCACAGTCAGAAATGGTCGCAAACGCTTGCCCCCCGATAGCGCCGAATAACGCATCGCATCGACAACCTTATTCTCGCCACTATGACATTCCGTCACATCATCGCTGGTTTCGCGGCTGGCAATCGATATCACTTTATTGCTTACATTGCCCGGATTCGGCAATAATTCATGCATGGCCTCATCCAGTTGCACACTGATATCAGCCAACGCCCCTTGTAAATCAAACACTAATGCACTCCCAATTTATGATGACTCAGCCGCATCAAATGGCTGAGTGGCTAACTCGCCTTGCTGCGTCTGGATAATTTTTTCGACTTTAAGCCGCGCTCCTTCCAGCTTTTTCATGCAATGCTCGCGCAATTTTGTGCCGCGCTCATAGTCCGTTATCGCCTTATCCAGATCACCCTGCCCTGCTTCCAGCTCGCGCACAATCGCCTCCAGCTCGGCCAAAGCGGCTTCGAAGGTTAACTCATTTGCAGATTGCTTATTCGCGGATTCTTTGCCAGCCACGCATCATTTCCTTTGCATGCACAAGGTTTAAACAAGGCGCGCAGTGTATGAAATTGGCAGCGCCACGGCAAGCGGAAATAGTCATTATCCCCTGATACCCCCATGCTGTCATAGCTAATAATCATCATCCATCACTTTCTACTTGCAAGTCATTCTCATTTGCATTAGCTATAGGCTTATTACTGTGTCTCTCACTTGTGGCCATCCCCATTGCGGGATGGCTGTTTTTTTATCCACCTCAGCTCACACCCCACAACACCAATCATACTTGCTACTTGACGGCCCCCCCATCCATCCTTTAGGGCGAAGGGATGGACATGCTTACCGCAAATATCTTGCATTGCGCCCTTGCCTACCTCATCGGCTCCATTCCATTTGGATTATTGCTGGTGAAATGGGCGGGTCGTGGCGACATCCGCAAAGTCGGCTCCGGCAATATCGGCACCACCAACGCATTTCGTGCAGGTGGCAAAAAACTGGGCATTGCCACCTTAATGCTCGATGTCGGCAAAGGCGTTTTTGCCGTCTGGCTGCCCGAATATTTATGGGACAATTCCACCGCCGCGCATTTGGCTATGCTCTGCGTCATTGTTGGCCATTGCTATCCGGTATGGCTAAAATTCAAAGGCGGCAAAGGCGTAGCAACCGCTGCAGGCGCGATCCTTACCTTTTATCATTATGTCTGGCCCTACTCGGTCACGACCATCATGTTGCCATTAGCCGCTATATGGGTGAGCGTGTTTATAGCCTCACGCACCGTATCGCTTGCATCGCTCGTCACCGTCGCGTGCCTGCCGCTGGTGACATATTATATGTCAGGCATGTTTATCGAAGAGGTCGCCATCGCCGTCCTAATTATTTACAAGCACCGCGACAACATCACGCGGCTTCGCCGTGGCGAAGAGCACCGCTTTGTGCTGTGGCATAAAAAGAAAGATAACACAGCGTGAACGGGCATTTCCACTACCAGCACCCCACTTTGAAAAATGAAAATCCGCTCGATGCGCTACGCCTGATTCGCAGCGAAAATGTAGGCCCGGTTACCTTTTTTCAGCTTGTATCCTATTACGGCAACGCGCGCAACGCGCTGAATGCGATTCCCGAACTGGCTAAACGCGGAGGCAGCAAACGCCCCATCAAAGCCAGCAGCTTAGCCGATGCCGAAAAAGAACTTGAGGCGATTGAAAAATACGGTGCCAGGCTAGTGCTCTATGGCCAGCCAGATTATCCACAAGCACTCACCGCCATCCATGATGCGCCGCCTGTCATTACTGTCTTCGGCCATTCCACCGTGTGGCAAAACCGCGCCACCATCGGCATGGTTGGCGCGCGCAACGCATCGGCCAATGGCTGTGCCTTCGCCCGCAAAATCGCCACCGAGCTGGGCCAACAAAATTATTGTGTCGCATCTGGCCTCGCGCGCGGAATCGACACCGCCGCGCATCTGGGCTCGCTCGCCACCGGCACCGTCGCCGTGATCGCAGGCGGCATCAACAACATTTACCCACCCGAGAATGACAAGCTGTATAAACAAATCGCTGAAAGCGGCGCCATCATAGCCGAAGCGCCCTTCGGCACCTCGCCGATGGCACGCCATTTCCCGGCACGCAACCGCATTATTGCAGGCATGTCATCCGGCGTGGTGGTGGTCGAAGCCAGCCAGAAATCCGGCTCGCTCATTACTGCCCACTACGCGCTTGATTATCACCGTGACGTGTTTGCCGCTCCCGGCTCACCGCTCGATCCGCGCTGCAAAGGATCGAACGACCTGATCCGAAACGGCGCTACACTCACCGAATCCATCCATGATATTTTGCAAAACTTGCAGCCAGTCGAAATCCCCCCCTTACGCGAAAATGCCAGCGGCGGCTTTAAAGAAGCGCCCGCCACCACCAATGAACAAGCACTCGAAACCATCCGCGCATTGCTGCTTGAAAAGCTGGGCGCTGAGCCGGTTTTGCTTGACGAATTGCTGATCCAGTGCGACACCACCCCCTCGCTGCTCTACCGCATTCTGCTGGAGCTGGAATTAGCTGGCAGGCTGCAACGTCATAGCGGCGGGCGCGTCAGCTTGCTGCTCGACGCTTATGGAGAATCCCGTGTCCTTGTTGAATAAATTATTCAATCGCCCGCAAGCGCATAGCGCGGCCCCCCATTTGCTCATCAGCTTTTGCAACCTGCCACCGCATGTGGCGCGCTACAGCCTCGCCGTGATGGATGGCAATACCAACGCGTTTTATTTTTTAAAAGCCGACGGGGTCATGGCCGCCGAGGATATTGGTATTACAGGCATAGCCCGCACTCCCGATGGTGGCTATGCGCTGGGTATTCAATCCCCCAATCCGCGCGTGGTATTGCTCAATCATAAATTAGAATTTGCACGTAGCATTGCCTTGCCGCAAAGCCATGATATTCACTCGCTGATAACATACGATAATGCCCTCATCGTCACCGCCACTCGCAGCAACGAAGTTTACCGCCTGCCACTCGATAGCTCGGATGCGGAAATGATCTGGTCACACCCGCTGAGTGATGGGTATCTGCATCTGAATTGCCCGATGATGTGGCAGAATAAACTTTATGTCTGCGCGCATCGCCACCCGCAGCTGGCCAGCACCGATAGGTCCGCCCCCGATGATGAATCCGCAGCCATGGGCACCATCATCAACTGCACCGATAACCGCATCGTTGCCACCGGCCTGCAACAACCGCACAGCCTGATGGCTTATGGTGATGGAGCAATGATCGCCAGCTCTTTTGGCGGCGATGTCTATACGCTTTCACCCGATGATTTGCACAGTGATACCACCCTCAATTTGCGAGAGCGCACCCCGCATATAATCATGCCCGATTATATTCGCGGTATCGCATTTAATGATGACACACTCTATCTCGGTGGCAGTGCCCGTCGCATTGTTTCGCGCAAGCAAGGCGTCACCCGCCGCTATGTCGATGATCCTTTCTCGACGCTGGGCGACCCGCGCTTTCATTCCAACCTCTACCGTATCAACCGCGCCAACGGCCAGACCGAATCGGTGATCAACATGACCGCGCTGGGCTTTGATATCTACGATATCATGCCCCTGCCAAGCCTGCCCGATGCGTCCCAATTACTATCACAACCCGAAATATTACGTGCACAGGCTTTCCGTAATATCTTGACCGTTCAGGAAATGTCGTTAAATGAATATGCGCGGGCGCAATCCGCGCAGATGGAGAACCAATGAGCCACCATGTCGTCGTCGTCGAATCACCGGCTAAATCAAAAACCATCAATAAATATCTAGGCTCGGATTATACCGTACTGGCCTCCTACGGCCATGTGCGCGATTTGCCATCCAAGGACGGTTCCGTACGCCCCGATGATGACTTTGCCATGATCTATGAGATCGATGCAGACTCGAAAAAACAAATCAGCGCCATCGCCAAGGCGGTCAAAGGTGCCGACACCCTCTACCTCGCAACCGATCCGGATCGTGAAGGGGAAGCCATTTCATGGCATGTGCTCGAAGCGTTGCGCGAAGTCAAAGCGCTGAAAGACACCACGCAAATCAAGCGCATCGTGTTCCACGAAATCACTAAAAAGGCCGTCACCGAAGCCATCGCCAACCCGCGCGATATTGATATGGACTTGGTCAATGCCCAGCAAGCACGCCGCGCGCTCGATTATCTGGTGGGCTTTAATCTGTCGCCGGTATTGTGGCGCAAGCTGCCTGGCTCGCGCTCGGCTGGCCGTGTGCAATCGGTTGCGCTGCGCCTAATTTGTGAGCGCGAAGAAG
Source organism: Alphaproteobacteria bacterium UBA6178 (assembly GCA_002422205.1). Taxonomy (GTDB): domain Bacteria; phylum Pseudomonadota; class Alphaproteobacteria; order Rickettsiales; family UBA3002; genus UBA6178. The sequence continues at coordinate 6,877 of DITS01000015.1, read as the reverse complement.
AAATCGAACAATTCACCGCGCAGGAATATTGGGACATCAGCGCCGATGTATCCAAAGCCGACGGTAGCAATTTCAAAGCCCGCCTGTCGCATTACAATGGCGAAAAGCTGGAAAAGTTTTCGATACCCAATGGCGAGCTGGCCAACAGCATCACCGCCGCGCTGCGCACCAAGCAATATAGCGTCACTAGCGTCACGCCCAAGCAGCAGCGCCGCAACCCATACGCGCCCTTTTCCACCTCTACCTTGCAAATGGATGCATCGCGCAAGCTCGGATTTGGTGCCAAAAAAACCATGCAAATCGCACAAAAACTCTATGAAGGTATCACCCTTGACGGCGAAACGGTGGGCCTGATTACCTATATGCGTACCGATGCGATAAGCGTGGGCATGGACGCGCTGATGGCCGCACGTGACTATATCGGCAAGCAATATGGCAAAGATTATTTGCCCGATTCGCCGCGCATGTATAAAACCAAATCCAAAAACGCGCAGGAAGCGCACGAAGCAATTCGTCCAACCGCGATTGATCGCCGCCCCGAGCAAATACGCTCGCATCTGGATGCTGATCAATTCAAACTCTACGAGCTGATTTGGAAACGCATGGTCGCCAGCCAGATGGAAGCCGCCGTCTATGATCAGGTCGTGGTGGAAATGGAATCATCCGACAAGCAAGCCACATTGCGCACCACCGGTTCGGTATTGAAATTCGATGGTTTCCTGACGCTCTATCAAGTTGGTCTCGACGATGATGAATCCGAGGAAGAGCAAAACCGCCTGCCCAACATGGAAGTGGGCGAAGCCATCACCGCACGCGACATCCTGCCCGAGCAGCATTTCACCGCACCGCCTCCGCGCTACACCGAAGCCTCGCTGGTCAAACGCCTCGAAGAGCTGGGCATTGGCCGCCCCTCGACTTACGCCAGCATCATCTCGGTGTTGCAAGACCGCAGCTACGTCAAAATGGATGCCAAGCGCTTCATCCCCGAATCGCTGGGGCGTCTGGTCAGCGCGTTCCTCGTCAGCTTTTTCGAGCGCTATGTACAATATGATTTCACCGCCTCGCTCGAAGACACGCTCGATGATGTCTCCAACGGCGAAAAAGACTGGAAAACCGTACTGCGCCAGTTCTGGGTCGATTTCATCGCCAAGATTGAGGAGAGCAAACAACTCTCCACCACCGACGTGCTCGAAGCACTCGACACGCTTCTGGAGCCGTTCATGTTCGGCAAATCCGCCGATGCCGAAGCCGCGCGCGTCTGCCCCACCTGCCATTCGGGTCGCCTGTCGCTCAAAACCGGTAAATTCGGTGCGTTCCTCGGCTGCTCCAATTACCCCGATTGCACCTACACCCGCCAGCTTATCGGCGGCGGAGATGATGGCTCCGGCGCAGAAGGCGATGTCATCGACTACCCCAAAATTCTGGGGCAAGACCCCGATTCATCCGAAGACATCACCCTGCGCAAAGGCCCCTATGGTATTTATGTGCAATTAGGTGCGGCTGAGAAACCCAAGCGCGCCAGCCTGCCCAAAGGCATGACGCCCGATAGCATGACGTTGGAAAAGGCGCTCGATCTGTTGCGCCTCCCGCGTGAAGTCGGCGAGCATCCCGAATCCGGCAAAATGATCACCGCAGGGCTGGGTCGCTTTGGCCCTTACCTGCTGCACGACAAGGTTTACACCTCGCTCAAAGCCGAGGACGATGTGCTTACCATCGGCATGAACCGCGCCGTAATACTAATAGCAGAGAACGCCAAGAAAAAAGGTGCAGAGGCTCTGCGCGTGATCGGTGCCCACCCCGATGACGGCGAAGAAATCGCCGCCTTCAGCGGCAAATATGGCCCCTATGTCAAACATGGAAAAATCAACGCCACCATCCCCAACAGCATCGAGGTGGATGCGCTAACGCTGGAACAAGCAGTCGAACTCATCGCCAAAAAAGCCGGAGCCAAAGGCGGCAAGAAACCAGCTAAAAAAGCCGCTACGAAAAAGTCAGCCGCTAAAAAACCTGCTGCAAAAAAGGCCCCGGCAAAAAAACCCGCCGCCAAAAAAACCGGCACAAAATAATCAGCGTGATCGCGCTTCCAGCGACTCCTGCACCATATTGCTATATTCACGCGGTTTAAGCTGAATCAACTGCACCAGATGGTCAGGTGTAATCGCTTGTTCCTTGGTGGGGTATATCATTGGCGTTTCAAGACCTGTCACCTCATACGCATCCAGCGTGCAGCAAATCACCTTGCCAACATACTGCTTGATAGTCTCGCTGTTCTGCCCACAGGGCAAGTGCTGTTCTTCGATGATGCGCACCATGCCGCGCGTCACCAGTGATGTCATCAGCTTCTCCAAACGATGATACAGCCTGAACGGATTCTCCTCTTCCGCATAATCCTCCTCTTCCAGCCCTTGCGGCAGTGACGCGACAATCTTCTGCTTCAGCACATGAAGCGCATAAAAAGCATTCGTGTAATCCTCGAACGCCTGATCGGCGAGCGCCCACTCCTCTTTGCCGAAGCCCTCATCCAGAAAGTGCGCCGCATCATCCCATGCCTGTTGCACGTCTCGGCGCATCGCATCCGGCATTCGCGCCTCTGATTCACTCACCAGCCCGTATTGCGACAGCACCGCATACGGATCAACCATATCGGCATCTGGCTGCCTCAATGTCTCGAGGCAGTCATACAAATCCCGCTTGATACTTGACGAATCATTCATAACAGCCCATTTAAACACATAAATATTACGGAATGATGAAGCATGTTTGAATCCCTATCCAAAAAACTGACCGCCACATTGGGCAATCTGCGCCGCAAGGGCGTATTAAGCGAAGCCGATATCGACGCCGCCATGCGCGAGGTGCGTATCGCCCTGCTCGAGGCCGATGTGGCCCTACCCGTCGTCAAGCAATTCATTGCCTCGTTGAAGGAAAAAGCCCTCGGCGAGCAAATTATTGCCAGCGTCTCGCCTGCCCAAATGGTGATCAAGCTGGTGCAGGATCATCTGGCGGAACTGCTCGGTGCAGAGCAATCCGAGCTGAACCTGAACACCACCCCGCCTGCCGTCATCCTCATGGTCGGTTTGCAAGGCTCGGGTAAAACCACCTCCACCGGTAAACTCGGCAAAAGGCTGAAGGACAAGCAGAATAAAAAAACTCTCGTCGCCTCGCTCGACGTGCAGCGCCCCGCCGCGCAGGAGCAGCTCGCCACCGTCGCACAGCAGGCGGGCATTGCCTCACTACCTATCATTAAAGTCCAAAGCCCCGTCGACATCACCAAACGCGCGCTGCAAACGGCAAGGCTGGAAGGCTATGACGTGCTATTGCTCGATACCGCAGGCCGCCTGCAAATCGACGATGAGCTGATGAATGAGCTCGACGCCGTTAAAAAGCTCGCCAATCCTATCGAAACCCTGCTAGTGGCCGATTCCCTCACCGGACAGGACGCGGTCAATATCGCACAAGGCTTCCACGAACGCATCGGCGTCACCGGCATCATCCTCACCCGCGTCGATGGCGACGGGCGCGGCGGTGCGGCGCTGTCCATGCGCCATGTCACCGGTCAGCCGATCAAATTCATGGGCGTGGGCGAAAAGCTGAGTGAATTTGAGCCCTTCCACCCCGAACGTATCGCCTCACGCATCCTCGATATGGGCGATGTGGTGTCCCTGGTGGAGCGCGCCGCCGAAAGCGTCGATAAAGACGTCGCCGAAGACATGGCCAAACGCATGGCCGCCGGAAAATTCGATTTCAACGATATGCTCAAACAAATGCAACAGGTTAAAAAAATGGGGGGTTTAACCTCGATGATGGGCATGTTACCCGGCATGGGCAAAATCAAAGACCAGATCGCCGGTGCCAATATTGATGATAATATCACTAAAAAAACCGAAGCCATCATCCAGTCCATGACCCAAAAAGAGCGGCAATACCCCAAGCTGCTCAACGCCTCACGCCGCATGCGCATTGCGCAAGGCTCGGGCACCACCGTGCAGGACATCAACAAGCTGGTGAAGCAATTCCAGCAAATGGAAAAAATGATGAAAAAAATGCGCCAAATGGGCAAATCCGGCAAAATGCCGCGCAATATGGATGATATGTTGCGCAATATGCGTTAAAAAATGCTTTCCATTTCCACCTAACTATGCTTAAAAGCCCATCCCTTACCTGTGAAGGCTAAGCGGATTTCTTGGGTATATGGGCAATCAAGCTCAACCGAAAGAGAAGGATCAGATTATGTCAGTAGCCATTCGCCTCCAACGCGGCGGCGCCAAAAAAGCCCCCTATTACCGTATCGTAGCCACCGATAAGCGCAATGCGCGCGATGGCCGCTATATCGAAAAAATCGGCACCTACAACCCCATGCTGCCCAAAGAAGGCGGCAAACGCGTGACGCTGGTGGAAGACCGCATCAAATATTGGCTGTCCGTTGGCGCGCAACCCTCCGACCGCGTACATGGCTTTTTGTTCGAAGCGGGCATTTTGAAAGATAAACTCGATATCTCGCATCGCCCCACCAAAGCCCGTAAAGACGCGAAAAAGAAAACCCGTCAGGAACTGAAAGCCGAAGCGGATATCGCCGCAGCAGAAGAAGCCAAAGCAAATGCTGCCGCCGAAGCCGAGGCCGCAAAAGCAGCAGCCGAAGCGCCTGCCGAAGAAGCACCTGCAGAAGCAGTTGCAGAAGAAGCACCCGCAGAGTAAGCTGTCGCCCATATAGAATGCGCCATGCTGCAACAGCTACGCTGAGCGCAGCATGGTATACATTCTAAGTGCAATAAGGAGCCTACCATGGAAATCGTAATTGCAATTGCCGGATTGATTCTAGCGGGCGTTGGCGCCTATATGGGCAGCTAGCCTCGCAATGAATACCGATGCATTAGTTATTCTGGGCGTCATCACGGCAGCCCATGGGGTGCGTGGTGCGGTCAAAATCAAACCTTTCACTCAAACGCCAGACGCCATTTTACGCTATGGCGCATTGCGTGACCGTACAGGCCGCCCCTATGCTTTACGCATCACCGGCGAGGCCAAAGGCCAGCTCATCTGCGACATCGAAGGCATAGCAGACCGCAACGCCGCCGAGTTGCTACGCGGGACTGAATTAGGCGTATCCCGTAGCGCCCTACCCGACACCCATGACGACGAATTCTACATCGAAGACCTCACCGGCCTGAAGGTATTATTGGCAGATGGCAGTGTCTATGGCCGCATCACACAGGTGTATAATGTCGGTGCCGGTGACATCATCGACATCACCCGCGCCGCCGATAACAAAGCCGAAAGCCTGCCTTTTACCGATGCGCTCTTCCCCCAAATCGATATCGCTGCCGGTCATATCACCTTTTGCCCGCCGGACTACCTCATCGTCGAGGAGGAAGGCCGTGAGCAGGCTTAATATTGGTGTTATCACCCTGTTTCCTGAAATGTTTCCCGGGCCGCTGGCTTATTCCTTAATCGGCACCGCACTCGAACAAGGCATCTGGAGCCTGCACACCACCCCCTTGCGCGATTTCGGCGTCGGCAAACACCGTAATGTCGACGACACCCCCTATGGCGGTGGCGCGGGCATGGTATTACGCCCCGACGTGGTGGATGCCGCTATTCAGTCCGCTCTCACCGCTCTGCCCGACGCGCAACTTATTTATTTAACGCCACGTGGCGAGCCCTTCACACAGCAATTAGCCTGTGAGCTAATCGCACAGCCAGCGCCCCCTCACCCCGACCGTCCAGCATCCCTCATCTTTCTCTGTGGCCGCTTCGAATCCATCGACGAGCGTGTAATCGAAAAATATGCCCCGCGTGAAATCTCGCTGGGCGATTTTGTGATGACCGGGGGCGAACTGGCCGCCATGGCGATGATCGACACCTGCGTGCGCCTGCTACCCGAAGTGATTGGTGCAACCGAATCATTAGATGAAGAAAGTTTCGGTTTATCAGAAGATTATAATTTCCTACTTGAACACCCACATTATACTAAGCCAGCAAAATGGGACAATAAAACCGTGCCAGAGGTGCTGCGAAGCGGTGATCACGCCAAAATTGCGGCATGGCGCAAAAGCCAGTCGCAGTCACTCACCCAAGCCCGCCGCCCCGATTTATGGAAAAAATGCCAAATTCAACCCTCTAAGGGCAAAAAATGAGTTGAAACCAACGGAAAACTCCGTTAAAGACGAGCCTCATTTCGCAACATAAGCGGCAAAGTAATAAGGAAAATGGCCATGAATATCGTGCAAACACTCGAAAAAGAACAAATGGTAAAACTCGCTGACAAGCGTATTGATGCATTCGATGCAGGTGATACCGTGCGCGTGAACGTCAAAATTATCGAGGGCACCAACGAGCGTATTCAGGCATTCGAAGGCATCGTAATCGCGAAAAAAGATCGCGGCATCCACTCCTCTTTCACCGTGCGCAAACTCAGCCATGGTGAAGGCGTTGAGCGTATCTTCCCGCTATTTGGCCCGCGTATTGACTCGGTTGAGCTCATTCGCCGTGGCGATGTGCGCCGCGCTAAGCTCTATTACCTGCGTGGCCTCACCGGTAAAGCCGCCCGTATCCGTGAAAAAACCGATTTCGGTAAAATCGATATGGAAGCGGTGGAAGCCAAAAAAGAAGCCCGTCAGGCAAAACGTGCCGAAGTCAAAGCGGCTCCTTCCAAAAAAGCAGCTAAAGCGAAAAAAGACTAACACAATAATATGTCACCCCGCATTCATTAGCGGGGTCTGGTCTTCCTTCACTCCGGACCCCGTCATGCGACGGGGTGACAATACGGAGAACACATGACCAAGCCCAAAACCCTATTCGATAAAATCTGGGAATCCCACCTTGTTGACAGTGCCGATGACGGCACCTGTCTAATCTATATTGACCGCCATCTGGTGCA
>DITS01000006.1 GCA_002422205.1 Alphaproteobacteria bacterium UBA6178 | reverse complement strand
GCTGCCCCTTCCGGAAGCTGCGTGCGCCACGACGTGATCTGATTGGCGTGGACGTCGAACTGCTCGGCCAGCTCGGCCAGGGTCTTCTCGCCTCTGATCGCGGCAAGCGCCACTTTCGCCTTGAAGGCCGGGCTGTGGTTCCGGCACGGTCGTCTGCTCATGGTCTCTCCTGTTCACGGCATCATGCCGATCTCAGGCAGAAATTCCACTTATCCCGACTGTCCAGTTTTCCCGAGCCAGCTCTATGCCGAGGAAGGTCAGCTCTTTCTCGACATCGGGGAAATCGATGCCCTCCGCTCCTACGGGCATGTGGCGCATGGCAAATCCAAGCACCCGCTCGCCATGCACCGCGGCCTCCGCAATTCGCTCCAGCCAGAATTCCGTATCGAGCGGCCTTGCGCCGTCCTCACACTCCTGCTGGCTGCACATTGCCAACACCGCTTCGGGCGCCCCTTTCACCAGAACCACATGCTGGCCGAGCGGCATCTTGTGCAAGGTGGCCATGAAGCGGTGCTCGGCATCGAATGGAATCTCGCCCAGGCGTGGCCATGCAGCGCGCTCGATCTCGGGGTCGAATGCTGCCTTCATCGCCAGCGTGACGAGCGCCCCTTCCATCGGGTCGCCTTCCACCTGCCACTGGCCCGCCTTCACATGCAACGCTGCATCATTGCACAACACCGCCGCACGCGCCAATTCCTCCATTACCCCATGCTTAGCAGGCGCTACAGCAATATCATTAAGCCTCAATATGCCCTCGGGGCTGTAACCTTCTCCATCCAACGCAAAGCAATGCTCCGCTGTCAGCACCATCGCCACCGTCATTTCATTACGCGTCAACGTGCCGGTTTTGTCCGTACAAATAACCGAGACCGAGCCCAGTGTTTCAATAGCGGGTAAGCGCCGGATAATAGCATGCCGCTTCGCCATCGCCTGCACGCCGATTGCCAGCGTAATCGTCAAAACAGCAGGCAGTCCTTCAGGAATAGCCGCAACCGAAAGCCCCACCACCACCATAAACATATCGCTGAAATTATAGTCCTGCGCATAATAACCATACACCAGCAGCGCCAGCCCAATCAGCAGAATCAGTAAGGTCAGCCACTTGGCAAACCGGTTCATTTGCAATACCAGCGGCGTGGTCAGTGTTTCCACCTGCGCAAGCAAACCGCTGATGCGGCCAATTTCCGTACCGGTTCCCGTGGCTACCACCACGGCTTTGCCCTGCCCCGCACTTACCAGCGTGCCGGAAAATGCCATACAATGCTGGTCTCCCAGCGCCGCAGCATCTGCCACACACCCCACCGATTTATCCACCGGCACCGATTCGCCGGTTAGAATCGCTTCCTGAATCTGCAAGCCATGCGCACTCAGCAAACGCATGTCGGCGGGCACTTTGTCACCCGCTTCCAGCAGCACCACATCACCCGGCACCACGGCTTCGCCCGCAATGCTATGCCGCTGCCCGTCGCGCAAAACCGATGCATGCGGTGCCAGCATATGGCGGATGGCATCCATCGCCTTTTCCGCTTTGCCTTCCTGAATAAAACCAATCAGCGCGTTGGCAATCACCACCGCCAATATCACACCGCTATCAACCCAATGGTCGAGTAAAAAAGTAATGAGCACAGAAACCAGCAACACATAAATCAGGATATTGTGAAACTGCATAATAAAGCGCCGCAGGCCACTGCGTGTAGCAGGTGGCGGCAAACGATTCGGCCCGTATTTGTGCAGACGCGCTGCGGCTTCCTGCGTACTGAGCCCTTCCGCTTCGCACTGTAGCTTGGCTAGCACATCTTCAGCTTGTAGCTGACACCATTTGGGTGATGGTGCCGTTGAGTTTATTGGCGCAGTGGACATAATAGGTAAACCTCTGCGCAGACCCTAACCATCCCCTTGGCAAAAGACCAGCAAAACCGAAAAACCAAGTGCTAGACTTAGCTATTGGACCGTTGCTTCGATATGTAAATGCACGGCAATCTCTTGGCTCACCCACTCCGCATCAGGGTCCGATCCTTTACCGATAGCATAAGCCAGCCTGTCGATCACAAAATATCCTTCCGCAATTACCGGCTGTGCATTTTGCTCTATGGTAAAATCAAATGTCACCGGCTGGGTAATACCCCGTATCGTCAGCTCACCCGCCGCTGCATAACCACCTTCTGGTTTCGCGCTCACCATTGTCGACACAAAGCTCGCCTCGGCATGATTTTGCACATCAAACCAATCCGCTTGCGGCAAGGTGCCATCATATAGTTTATTGCCCGTCACCGCACTCGCCATATCAAACCGCGCCGTAATGTGGCTCGCCGCTAAATCCTCCGCATCAAATACAATCTCCGCCGACCATGTGGCAAAACGCCCTTCAAACGCATCACCCGCATGCTCACCTGAAAAACGCACTTCGCTTGTGGTCGGATCAACTACATAAGACGCCGCCTCTGCCATGCTCCCAAAGCCAAGCATTAAGCCGACCAACAGAACCGATTTCAAGCTGTGCGCTTTCACCCACCACATGCGCCGCAGCAAATGCTCCTTATCACGCACCGCATGTTTAATGACCGCTACCACATGCCCCGCAATAGCAATCGCAAACAGCAGCGCCACTATCCAATGCACTTCGCTTGCCATATTATTTACCATTTCATTTCCCACAACTGCCGGAACATGCGGCCATTCAAACCAGCCAAATACAATCGTCGGCAAACCATACACACTCGACGATACCATCACCCATCCGCTTAGCGGTAATGCAATCATCAGCCCATACAGCACCCAATGCCCGATCTTCGCCGCGCGCCGTTCCAAACGTTTCATGCGCACCGGCAAAGCAGGCGGACGGTGCAGCAGGCGCCACACCAACCGCAGTACCGCTGTAACCAGCAGCAAAACACCCAGCGATTTATGCCACTGATAAAGATTGAACTGTAACGTTTTACTAAGCTCCACATTGCTCATCACCACACCGCTGCCAAGCATCAGCACAAACGCAACGGCCATCACCCAATGCAACACAATCGCTACACTGCTGTAACGCGGCGAGTCATCCCGCACCTTAGTCTTCCTTCACCAGCTCGGCTTCGATCAGCACCAGCACCTCATCCCCGATCATCGGCACATAGGTATCAAATCCCCAGTCAGAACGCTTCACCACCGTCTGCGCCGATACACCGATTACCGCTTTTTTGCTAAAGGGCGCTTGTGCATACGCACCGTTAAATGTGGCATCCAGCACCAGCGGCTTGGTCACACCCAACATCGTCAGATTGCCATGAATTTCCCCTGTATCATCTAGCTGCTGCTCAATTTTAGTCGATTCAAATGTTATGGCCGGAAATTTACCGCCATTAAACCAATCCTCACCATGCGTGAGTTTTTTATCAAAATCTTTCTCTCCTACAAAATCGGTTTTAATGGATGTAGGGTCAATCGTAGCCTTAAGGCTGCTTTTGCTCACATCGGCAGGATCAAGCGCGACACTCGCACTAAAATCGGTAAAGCGCGCCGTATAATGTGACAAGCCCAAATGATTCACCTTCCAGATAATGCTGGCATGGCTTTTATCTAAGACATAGGTTCCCGCAGGCATGTCCGCCAATGGCGTGAGCTCGTCCGCCTGTGCCATCAGCGGCACCATACCCATCACAGACACACATAAAGCACGATTCAAACTACGCATAAACCCTCCTGCTAAAATTATCACGCCTCCGGTAACGGAATAAACTCCACCGCATCACCGGGAATGCGGCCAAACCGGCCCGCCTCCCAGTCTGCTTTCGCCTGCTCAATTCGCTCTTGCGAGCTCGATACAAAATTCCACCAGATAAACCGCGGCTCACTCAGCGGCTCACCACCCAGCACCACCAGATGCGCATCACTGCGCGCCTCCAACACCACTCGCTCGCCCTCTGCAAAAACAGGCATCGAACCAGCCGCAATATCGGTATCGCCAGCACGCAATTGTCCGCGCACCAAAAATAATGCCCGCTCACGATAGTGATCAGGCAACTTCACCACACTACCCGCAGGCATTTTAATTTCGACATAAAAAAGCGGGCTATAAATTTTGACTGGTGCGGCATGGCCAAAAGCCTCACCGGCAATCAGTTTATACTGCACCCCTGATTGTTCCCATTCCGGCAATACATTGGCCGCGTGATGAAAAAACTCCGGCGCGGTTTCCTCTGCTTCTTTGGGCAGCGCAATCCAGCTTTGCAAGCCATGCATGGCGTGTGGCTGCGATTTGATTTCCTCACGCATCCGCTCCGAATGCGCAATACCGCGCCCTGCTGTCATCCAGTTCACCGCACCGGGCGTAATCGTCTGCAACGATCCCAGTGTATCTCGATGCAGAATTTCACCTTCAAATAAATAGGTCAGCGTCGCCAGCCCGATATGCGGATGCGGGCGCACATCAATGCCCTCTCCCGCCGCAAAATCAGCAGGCCCCATTTGGTCTAAAAAGATAAACGGCCCCACCATCCGCCGCTTTGCATAAGGCAATAAACGGCGGACGGTAAAGCCGCCCAGATCACGCTCACGCGGAACAATTGTTAAATCAATCACGCTCATGTCACGCACCATAGCATCAATGAACCGGCACGTCGATAATGAGAATTTCAGCCTCATCCAATGCCTCAATGCGTAACACCCGATCACCTACCACCTCGGCCCCGTCGCCTTGTGTTAGGTGGACGCCATTAACGTGAAATCTCCCGCGCGATGCCAACACATAAGCCTGATGTTTAATCGGCTGCTCAATCACCGTGCCCGCCTTTAACGTACCGCCAAAAATCGCGGCATCCTGATGGATAAATAAAGGCTGCTGATCGGCATGCTCATCACGGCCCGATACCAGTACCGGTAATGCATCTTCCACCGGCAGTTTCGGAAATGCCCGCGCATCCCAGCGCGGTGCCACATCACGCGCATTCGGCTCAATCCAGATTTGATACAATCGTGTATCTTCATCTTCCAGATTATATTCCGCATGCGCCACGCCGCTACCGGCACTCATCACCTGCACATCGCCAGCGCCGGTGCGTCCTTCATTACCCATTGTGTCTTTATGAGTAATCGCGCCTTGCCGCACATAGGTGATAATTTCCATATTATCGTGGGGGTGGGTGTCGAAGCCGCTACCGGCGGCAATGGTGTCGTCGTTAATCACTCGCAACTGGCCGAACTGGCGGCGCGCAGGATTATAATAACCAGAAAAGCTGAAATGGTGGCGGGCGTCGAGCCAGCCGTGATTGGCATGACCGAGTTCGGCATAGGGATAAACGGTAAACATAGGGAATCTTTCGTATCCAACCGCAAAAGGCGGTGATTCCCGATAATATAGGTAGAGCTTTTTTTGAATGCAACAGGGCCATACGCCCCCTGTCGGCCAGAGTGTTAGCGGCCGGATTTACGGGCCGGATCGGCCAGATAAACCCCCAGCAAATTCACCTTATTGGTGAAAAACCCAAGCTCCTCCAGCGCCAGCTGCACTGAGCGCTCGCGCGGATGGCCCTCGAAGGTCATGAAAAACTGGGCGCTGTTCGACACGCCGCTGCGGATATAACTTTCCAGCTTGAGCATGTTAACCCCGTTGGTGGCAAAACCACCCAGCGCCTTATACAAAGCGGCCGGAATATTGCGCACGGTAAAGAAGATACTGGTCAGCGCCGCCCCGTCTTCCGGTTCGAGATCGACCGGCTCTTTGGCCAGCACAACGAACAACGTTTCGTTATCCTCGGCATCCTGAATCGCTTCGGCCAGCCGCTCGAGCTGGTAGAGCTCGCCCGCCAGCGCCGAGCAGATCGCCGCCTTGCCGCTATCTTTCCACGCTGCAACGTCGCGCGCGGCGGTCGCCGTATTATCGTGAATATGGGTCGTGAACTGATGCTCGGTAATGAAGCTGCGGCATTGCAGTAGACCCTGATGGTGGGAGTAAACATCGGTCACCTGATCGAGCGAGGCACCGGGCACGCCGTATAAATGATGCTCCACCTTCTGAATATGCTCAGCCACGATGTGCAGGTTGGTGCGCGGCAGCAGGTTATGGATTTCCGCAACGCGGCCAGCCTGCGAATTTTCGATCGGGATCATGGCGTATTTGGCGCGGCCTTCGCTCACTGCCTTAAAAACATCCTCGAACGAATTCAGCGGCACCGTGGTGAGGTACGGGTAATTCTGACGGCAGGCGAGGTCGGCATTCGCCCCCTCGACCCCCATAAAAGCAATGGTATGTTCCCAATCGATACTACTGGACATGGCGCACTCGAATCCTTATCTATACCGCAGATTTCCTAAGGTTAAACCATGACACACGCAACAGAAAAAGCATCAACGGCAACGATTCCCTCCTCCGGCTGGGCGCTCGAGAGCTGGCGGAATAAGCCCATCAAACAGCAACCGAGCTATCCGGATGCCGCCAAGGTAAGTACGGTCGAGAAAACGCTCGGCACCGTACCGCCGCTGGTTTCGCCGGAGGAAGTCCGTCAGCTGAAAAAGGAACTGGCGCGCGCCGCGCATGGCGAAGCGTTTCTCCTGCAAGGTGGCGATTGCGCCGAAAGCTTTGCCGAATTCAACGAGCTGAACCTGCGACGCTACTTTCGCGTGCTAATTCAAATGACCATTGCGCTGATGTATGGCGCGGGCTCGCCGGTCGTAAAGGTCGGGCGCATTGCCGGGCAATTCGCCAAGCCGCGCTCGGAAGCGATGGAAACGATCAATGGTTGCGAGTTGCCAAGCTATCGCGGCGACATGGTCAACGGGATGGATTTCGAGGCGAACGCCCGCATGCCCGATCCGGAGCGCTTGCTCAGTGGTTACTATCAGTCGGCGGCGACGTTGAACTTCCTGCGTTCGCTGGCGCGCTCGGGCTATGCTGCCCTGCCGCGTGTGGCAAAATGGAACATGGATTTTGTGGGCGCCTCACCGCAGGGCAAGCATTTCCATGAAACGGTGAATCGCATCAATGACTGCCTCGCCTTCATGAATGCTACCGGTCTCAATCCGGAAGCCGAAGAAGAATTAAGCGAAGCGCGGTTCTATACTTCACACGAAGCGTTGTTGTTAAACTACGACGCCGCCCTCACCCGTTTCGATAAAGAATCCGAGCAGCATTATATCGGCTCGGCCCACATGGTGTGGATCGGCGACCGCACCCGTAATCCGGAAGAAGCGCATGTTGAATTCCTGCGCGGCGTCATGAATCCCATCGGCTGCAAAGTCGGCCCGAGCATGACGAAGGACGATTTGATTCGCCTGTGCGACATTCTTAATCCGAATAACGAGGCGGGCCGACTCACCTTTATCTCGCGCATGGGTGCCGAGAAGGTCGAGCAATACCTGCCGCCACTGGTGCGCCTGCTGAAAGAAGAAGGCCGCGACGTAGTGTGGAGCTGCGACCCGATGCATGGCAACACCATCAAATCGCCCAACGGTTACAAGACGCGTAAATTCACCGACATCCTTGCCGAGGTGCGCAAGTTTTTCGCCATCCATCATGCGGAAGGCACACATGGGCGTGGTGTGCATTTCGAAATGACCGGGCAGGATGTAACGGAATGCTTAGGTGGCGCGCAGGCAATTTCGGAACTCGATTTGTCGAACCGCTATCACACGCATTGCGATCCGCGCCTCAATGCATCGCAGTCGTTGGAGCTGGCATTCCTCATTGCCGAACTGCTGCGTAAACGTACGTAGTTTTTTCATCGCGGTTTTTCATCGCGCGATTTTTCATCAATGCATGATGCAGTGTTTTTGCATGCCGATGTTTTCTGCTCGCTTGCGTTACGCAGAAATATTGTTGCGTGCATGCAACAAAAAAACATGTGCGCTAAAGAAAGAGAATTCTTTTGATGTGTTCGCGCATGAAATCGTGGTCAGGCGCATCGGTAAAAAGTTACAAAGGCGGTGTTGTTAACTTTGTATTGGAGGACTACCATGGCTGTTGCCAAAAAGAAAACCGCTGCGAAAAAACCCGCTGCGAAAAAGACTGCTGCTAAAAAGCCGGTTGCTAAGAAAGCCGTAGCGAAGAAGCCCGCTGCGAAAAAGACCGTTGCTAAAAAAGCGACCACCAAAGCAGTTAAAAAAAAAGTAAAAAAGTAGTTGCTAAAAAGCCGGCCGCTAAAAAAGCACCGGCTAAAAAAGCTGCTACGAAGAAAGTAGCGAAAAAAGCACCGGCTAAGAAAACCGTTGCGAAAAAAACCGCTACTAAGAAAACCGCTACGAAGAAAGCTGCAGCTCCGAAGAAGAAGCCTGCCGCAAAAAAGAAACCTGCTGCGAAGAAGCCGCTTCTGCCGATCCTCGGTGGTTTGTAGTTCTTCTTAGTAAGAATCGTAAAGGCCCGCTATTTAGCGGGCCTTTTTTTATGCGCGTTTTGCCGCCTTAATCCGCCGCGATAGAACAAGGTGTGACACGCTTTGCCGCTACCACCACAAATTTTGCCCATAAAAAAGCCCGCGAGAAATTTCCCGCGGGCTTTCTATCGGCATCATGCCGGGTAGTGCTTACGCCGATTCGGCTTCGCTGCCACCCTGGCGTTTACGACGCATCGACTTACCGGCCTGTTCGTACTGGTCGGATAAATCGTCGCCGGTTTCCTGGTCGACTACTTTCATGCTGAGGCGTACTTTGCCGCGGCCATCGATCTCCAGAACTTTCACTTTCACCTGCTGACCTTCCTGCACAACATCGGTCACCTGGTTGACGCGATGGTCAGCCATTTCCGAAATATGCACCAGGCCATCAAGCCCGCCGATAAAGTTTACGAACGCGCCGAAATCAACGATGCGCACGACTTTACCTTCGTAGATTTTACCGATTTCCGGCACAGCGGTGATCCCTTCGATCCACTTGCGGGCGGACTCAGCTGCTTCGCCGGTGGTCGCAAAAATATTGATCGTGCCGTCTTCCAGAATATCGATTTTGGTGCCGGTGGTTTCAGTGATCTCGCGAATCACTTTGCCGCCCGAACCGATCACTTCACGAATTTTATCCTGCGGGATTTTCAAGGAGGTGATGCGCGGTGCATTTTCCGAAAGTTCCGGACGTGCCGCGATCAGCGCCTTGCTCATCTCGTTGAGGATATGCAGACGCCCGGCCTTCGCCTGGGTGACGGCAATGCGCATGATCTCTTCGGTGATGCCCTGGATTTTGATATCCATCTGCAGCGCGGTGATACCGTTGGCGGTACCGGCTACTTTGAAATCCATATCACCGAGATGAT
>DITS01000028.1 GCA_002422205.1 Alphaproteobacteria bacterium UBA6178 | reverse complement strand
GCTTCGGCGCGCTTGGCGGTCGAGCGTGGGTCGCGGCCATAAGGCTGACCGGTGGAGGGCTCGATCACGTCGCAGAAAATCATGATGGTGGGTTGCGCCGAGAACGGGTCGAGCACGGCGGTGGTGGTATCGGGCATCAAAATCATGTCGGATTCATTGATCGACTTCCAGCCTGCAATGGATGAACCATCAAACATTACGCCATCTTCAAAGGTGGATTCATTCACCTGATCGACGATATAGGTGGTGTGCTGGCATTTGCCGCGCGGGTCGGTGAAACGAAAATCCACAAACTGGATATCGTGTTCTTTGATCATTTTATTGACGTCTGCAACTGACATTGAAGTCTCCTCTATTGTCGTCTGGGTGATTAATTATATTGCGCTTGAGCCGCGCTCGCCGGTGCGGATACGGATTACTTCTTCGATGGGTGAAATAAAGATTTTGCCATCGCCGATACGGCCCGTTTGGGCTGCATTCATAATCGCTTCGACGGTTTTTTCAACCATGCTGGATTCCACAATCACTTCCAGCTTCACTTTGGGCAGAAAATCTACCACATATTCCGCCCCGCGATACAGTTCGGTATGGCCTTTTTGACGGCCAAAGCCGCGCGCTTCCACGACGGTGATGCCTTGCAGCCCTATTTCCTGTAGCGCTTCTTTGACTTCGTCGAGCTTGAAGGGCTTAATGATTGCTTCGATTTTCTTCATGGTCTGTATCCTTTCGCATGGGTTCTGCGGTTAACCGAGCATAGGCACAGCAGGAACCGTGCCAGTTTTTATAAGCAACGCAGCAGATGCTAAGCGCCTGAAATGCTTTAATCAAGCGAAAGATGGGTGCCTGAAATTTGACCAGCCGGTCTGTTGATTCGATAAGCACCTGCCCAATTTTTGAGCACAAAGAATCCAAACAAGGTTTCTGCAGCCGCGCGCATAGAATGCTTGACGTTTGCAAGCTTTTCGCCTTTAACTCTGCCTCTCTTTTTAGGCAAAAGGGATTTTTTGATGTGGCGGGCGTAGCTCAGTTGGTTAGAGCGCCAGTTTGTGGCACTGGAGGTCGCGGGTTCGATCCCCGTCGCTCGCCCCACTTATCTGATTGGATAAGATCAGCTGGCAACACGTTGAAGCGGATTGGTAATATTAGCTTCTAGTTCTTTGAGCTGTGTACCGGTGTAATGGGAAACCATGCCTGTCTTGAAATGCTTTGTCATAGCATTGATGGCAGTCAGACCTGAAACGGTGATTTTGGTAAGTTCCGCTGAATCATAAGCAACCGAAACATTGTCGGACAAACCAGCTTGTGTGTCGTTGAGAGTCTTGTGCAGCTTTCTCAACCAGTGATCAGGCTCAAGTGGGCACCGCCTTACAAATTCGGTAAGTGGGAGCGTTTGAGAGGTGGTCTGAGATTGTGATGTTCCATGCATAACAGAACAATGACACATATTTTTGAAGCTTTTATGACGGTAATAGCGGTTTTTGCACAAAAAATAGCCAAACCGGTGTGAGCGCGCCCAGCAAAGCGAGGGTGTAGGCGACATTCAGCCCGTGATGCAGCAAGGCTCCGCCCAGCACCGACATGCCGACCATGCATAAAGCGTTGAGAATATTGCTGGCGGCAAGCTGGCGTCCGCGCTCACCCTTGCTGCTACGATGCTGGAGCAGGCTGTAATGCGGCACCACATATAAACCTGCCCCCATGGCAATCAGGAATAAATCGACCAGCAAGCGCACGGGCAGGCTCTCGCCCAGATGCATGCTGGTAAAGGCAAAATCGGTTGCGCCTGCTGCAATCAGCGCCGCGCCGGGCCAGACGGTGCGTAAGGAAAGCTGACCGCGCTGAATCCAGACGCACAAACCAGAGCCTACCGCCACCCCGATGGTGAAAGTCGCAAGGAGTAGCGGCACTGCATCGCTGCCACCGGCAAGCATGCTTTTGGCAAATAGCGGCAGATTGGCGACATAGGCCGTACCCAGCGCCCAGAACCACGCCACCGCCAGCATGTGCGGGCGAAGGGCGGCTTCGCGCAGGCCCGCGGTTAGCGTGGAGAATGTATCGGCCAATATGTTATAGCGCAGTGCTTGCGGGGCATTTTCGATGACGGTGGAGGGAATACGATAGCTTGCCCATAACCCAAGCGCGGAGACCAAAACGCAGCCCACCGAAACTACTTCGCGGCCATAGGCTGAGAGCATCAGCCAGCCGCCGATGAGGGTGCCGGTGAGTATGGCGATGAAGGTGGCGCCTTCTACCCACGCATTGCCTTTGAGCAGGGAGTCTTTGGGCAAAAGCACGGGCAGAATGGCGTATTTGACGGGCCCGAAGAATGCTGACTGACTGCCCATACAGAATAAAACAATCAGCAATAACCACAAATTCATCAACCAAAAACCCAGCGCGGCGGCCAGCATGATGAGCAGCTCGCTCCATTTCAGCCAGCGGATGAGGCGTGCTTTATCGAGCGTGTCGGCAAGACGACCTGCGGTGGCGGAAAATAAAAAGAAGGGCAGGATAAACAAAGCAGAGCAGGCAGCAATCAGCCATGCCGCCATGCGGGTATCATCGGCGGCAAAATGAAAGGCGGCCAGCAGGATCAGCGCGTTGCGGTAAAAATTATCATTGAATGCGCCGAGCGTCTGCACGGTAAAATAAGGCCAGAAACGGCGCGAGATAAGGAACTGAAACGGCATGCCACCAATTTAGGCCAGCAACACTATTTTAGCCAGCGCTAAGCCAATCAGCCTCTGCCTGCTTCAATGGCGGCCTGTTGAGCGAGGTTGGATATGCCATTGCCACGATCATCGGATCCGTTATCTAAATCTAAGGCGCCCTTCAGTGGATTTCCAATGCCTTGTACGCGGATATCTTTGAGTGTATCGGCCAGAGCCTTTGCAGCAGCTTCCGGCGTTTGACCTTCGGCTAAAGTGATAGTGTAGCCAATAGTGAGTTGCTTCTCATACCCTTTTTCTGCAGCTTTTGCGTCTGCCGATGTGTGGGATGCAATATTGAAAATACCTGTATTATCGACATTTAAATCGCGTGCAGTGGCTATTTTAATGGTGTCGAGCTTGAAACTGCCCGTATTCAGCTCAGGTTTTACATAGCTAGCGGCAAAGCTGGTAGACCCATCTGTAACGTTAAATCCGCGTGCGGTAAGCAAGCCCTCTCCCTGACTACGCAGCGTTATCAGTTCAGCTCGATTGGTTGCTTTGGTGCCAAGTTTCACTTCGATCATGTGCCCCTGATTGGTTTGCCCGATATCGGAGATAGCGTAACCGGTCGTGTTTTTAGCAAAATTCTTTAATTCATCGCTCATCGCGGTCGCTCCTATTATGGCTTCCACTGAATATAGCTAAAATTAATGAAAAATACGTTAACAAAAAAGTGGAAGTTAGCTTTGACGCTGCAATCGCCACAGCCAAAAACTGCCGCCTAATAGGAATAATAACGGCGCAAGCCAGAGCAACCATGTGGAGGCCTGAAGCGGCGGCGTCATACGCACTTCGTTGCCATAGCGCTGCACGAAAAAATCTAAAATGGCATCATCGCTCATACCTTGCGTAATCTGGCTGCGGATGAGTTGGCGCATCTGAATAGCCATCTGTGCGTGCGAATCGGCGAGTGACTGGCCCTCGCAGACCATGCAGCGTAATTCATGAAACAGGGCTTTGGCGCGCAACTCCTGCGCCGCGTTGGTTAATGGGGTGTCGGCGGCGGCAAAGCTGGGCCAAAGCAGGCATAGCAGCAGGCACAGCTTTTTCATGATTCGTTATCCAGCAGTTGCAGCAAGTCGGGGATATCGTTAGCGACAACGGGCCCTTTATGATGCGCCAGAATACGGCCATCGGCGGCGATGAAATAGGTTTCCGGCAAACCGCGCAGACCCAGAGAAATACCAAAGGCCCCATCGGCATCGAGATAGGTGGTCGCAAAGGGATTGCCATGCGTGGCAAACCATTGATCGAGCTTGTCGGGCTTGTCCTGCCATGCGATGCCGATCAGCTGCGCGCCGGATTGTTCCGACAGCTGGGTTAAATAGGGCAATTCTGCAATGCAGGGCGTGCACCATGAGGCAAAGAAATTGACGATGCGTAGTTCCGTATCGGGCGCTGGCGTTGAAGCGGCATAGGGGGTGAGGGTGATTGCAGGAAAAGCTTGCCCGCGCATGGGGTCATGGGATGGCTCTGGCAGATAGAGCGCAGCAGCCAGCACGGCTGCGCACGCCAGAAAAAATGCGAAGGGAAACCAGCGCCGCATGGCTTATTTGGCAAAATGTTTGCGTGCGGCTTCAATCGCCTGATTTAGCTGTACCAGCCGTGACTCGTCATTGACTGCCTGTTTAGCACGGTGACGATACATGGCGTTGGCATCCTCTAGCGTTGAGGCGGGGCCAAGCCCCAACTCGGTCATCCAGTCCGATACCATCACGGAGCCGGAAGAGGAAGCAGTAGCGGTGTCGGTATCCGCCTCAACTATCGTGGCTGTGGAGGAAAAACCGCTCATCACGGTGTGAATGTCGCCCAGCCCCCATTTGACAACATTGCGCAATGCGCGGATGCCCAGATGCAATGCGTATAGATTATGCTCGGGCAAATACCAGCTGTCGCATAGCAAATAATAGGTTTTGGCGCCGATATGCATTTCCACACAAATGGCGGCGTCATCTTCGACCTTTCGGCGCAGACGCGGTACATTCAGCCGCTCGAAATTACTGTAAACGGTGATTTTGCCCGACTCGGTGCTTTGCAGCTCTTCTTCAAGGTAGTTTACCGCCTGATCGAGTGTCAGGCTTTGGGAAAAGCCGTTATCATAGCGGCGGGATTTTTGATAACTGAGCTTATGTCCCTTGGGGATTTTAAGCGGGCAAACATAACTGACTTCAACCATCGCGCGACCTTCTGTATGTATAGGCTGAGACTAAACCTCCCGCTCCCATGAGCAGAAACCCTAGCCACAGCCAGCTAATCGCCGGATTAATATGCAGGGTGAAGCCCAGTAATTCCGGCTCCGTCTGCAATCCAGCTGAAATATATATATCACGGAACGCAGTTGACGCAATAGCCGCCTCTGCGGTTTGCATGTTTCGTATTGGATAATGGCGGATTTCCGGCTCAAGCGTGGCTATTTCATCACCATCGTGAAACAACCGCACCTGCGCGCTGCGGCTGACATAATTGCTACCCTCGCGCAAACGCTCCTGCATAAACACCAACTCATATTCGCCTAGCTGCGCGCGCTCGCCCGCACGCATGGCTTGCTCATAGGTTGATTTTTGCAAAGCCGAAAGCGTGAGTGCGGCCACAAACACCGCTGCGCCGCCATGCGCAATGATCATGGCCCAATGATGGGGACGCACGCCGCCTGCCTGTCGCCGTTGCCGCAGGAACCAAAGCAGCGTGCCCACTGCCAGCCATGCGGCCAGTGCGATACCTGCAGCGCTGAGCAAGGTGTTATGATCAAGCAATGCAAAGGTAAGAATGCCGATGACCGCGCTGATACCCGCCATCGGGATGAGCGCATGGCGGATGCGCGCACGCCCTTGCCACAGCAGAAAAGGGGCGACCGCCGCAAGCAATATCAGCGGCGCGAGTAACGGCAATACCGTTTGGTTGAAATAGGGCGGGCCGACGGTAATGCTGGGCTGGTTAAACAGTTGCAGCATAATGGGGTATAAAATGGCGAGCAAAATAGTAGCGGTGGCAGCTAGCAATAACAGGCTGTTGAGCAGAATAAACCCCTGACGCGACCAGAGCGATAGCGTTTCACGCGCGGGGGGCTGAAAGCGTGCATAAAGGGCGAGGGCTGCCCCCACAATCAGCACCACATAAGCAAGGATAAACAAGCCACGCGCCGGATCAGAAGCGAAACTATGCACCGAAATCAGCAAGCCGGAGCGCACGATAAAGGTGCCGATCAGACTAAGCGTGAAACAGAGTATGGCGAGCAGCAACGTCCATTGCGCAAACTGATCGCGTACCATCAGCACGCGGTTGGCATGCAACAGTGCTAGACCCGCTAGCCATGGCAAAAGCGACACATTTTCCACCGGATCCCAAAACCACCAGCC
>DITS01000005.1 GCA_002422205.1 Alphaproteobacteria bacterium UBA6178 | reverse complement strand
ATGGCCGCATCCTTCATCAGCAGGCGGAAAATCTGCTCGGCGATTTCATGCTCGCGCGTGCCGAACGCCTGCCCGTTATAATGCACCGACACCTTATCGAGCACCCCGATGCGCGAATCCTCCGACGGATCATTCAGCAGCCGCTCCACGTCGTTGGGCGTCAGGATCATCGGGGCAGCAGATTGCTGTGCAGCGTCGGCCATGGATCTTTCATGCACAAAAAAGCAACGACTCGCTAGCGAAATCTGCTTGTTTTCAAGGGTTAATGCAGGGTCGGCAGGTTACCGGCAGCGCCGATGATGCCGAGCAGTACATCCATATTGGGGATGGATTTATCGTAGCCCATATGGCGGATTTTATGCGCCATCACCAGCCCGTAATCATGCGTGCGGTAACTGCCATATTCAGTTTCGTCGAGGGCGAGTTTCAGCATCGTATGCACCGCCTCGTAGAAATCAGGCGGCAACTGGCAACTGGCGTACAGCGCCTTGAAGCCCAACGGGCCGGGATCGAGAATCAGGATACGCGCATTCGACGCCGGGATGCCGGTGCGTTTGGCGATCGCGCTTTCAAAAAAGCGTAAATCGCCGATACAGAGCGAGCGGATAATCACCGAATCGGTAAGCCGTTTATTGCGGTGCATCTGGTCGATCAGTCCATTGATCTCCTGCTGGCTCATCCACGGGCTTAGAAACTGCAGCGTACTGGTTTCGCGCGCGCGGTCGGCCGCATCATCGACCAGCTGGCGGCTGAGCCGGTATTTCTTGGTCAGCTGTTTTTTCAGCGTATCCGACACCAGCGCGAACAGCTTCTCCGCAAAAGCCGGCGATAACCCGCCGCGAAACACTAATTGTTCCAATACCGAATGGTCGCGGGCGAAATCCTCTAGGATCAATTCCAGCGTGGTTTCGGCCAACGTAGCGCCGGGGTTGGCGATTACCGTCCGCGCCACGGCATGGTGGCGGGTTTCGATCAGGGCGTGGGCAAGCTCGCGGGAAATCGATTCGCGCTTGGCCATCGCCACCAGCTTTTCGGTGTCGCGGGTAGCCGAAATCAGCGTAATTAAATCTTCTTCGCTCAGCACGTAGGAATGTTCCAGCACCGGCACAGCAACCTCGGCCACATCGTTGGCCAGGGCCCACACCACGTCGCGCGGCACTTGAAGGTTTTGTTTCAGTTCCTCGGCCAGCACTTTGCGCACGCGCGCTTCGGTGTCTTTCAGCAACAGACGGAAAATTTCGGTGGCGAGCCGGTGCTCGGATTCATTAAACAGGCCCGAATTATAGCCCGTGGTAATTTTCTGCGCGATACGTCCCCGCATCGCGGCCGACGGTTCGCGCACCAGCAACTCAATGTCGGCACGGTCAATATTCATCGCATTCCCTGTGGCACTACGTACCATTGATCGCCATTGTTAAGGTTAATGACGGTTTTTATTGTTAATACTTTATTAACATAATTCCTATCGCTGCACAAGCGATTGAACCGTTCGATTTTTTGCATCTATCCACCACCCGGCGGTACTTGACCATCGCCTCCCAAGCTGGCAAACCCAATGCATCACGTCAGGAGCCATTATGAGCAAGGTTTATTCCAACGCCACCGCCGCCCTTGAGGGGCTGCTGCACGATAACATGACCATCATGGCGGGGGGATTCGGCCTCTGCGGCATCCCCGAGCACGGCATTACCGCGCTGAAACAAGCCGGGGTTACCGGGCTGACCGTTATTTCCAATAATTGCGGGGTCGATGATTTCGGCCTCGGCATTTTGCTCAAAGACCGCCAGATCAAAAAGATGGTATCGTCGTATGTGGGCGAAAATAAAACCTTCGAGCAGCAATATTTAGCGGGCGAGCTGGAAATCGAATTTAATCCGCAAGGCACGTTGGCTGAACGCATCCGCGCTGGTGGCGCAGGGATTCCGGCATTTTACACCAAAACGGGCGTGGGTACGCAAGTAGCCGAAGGCAAGGAAACACGTGAGTTTAACGGCGAACGCTATGTGATGGAAACCGGACTGATCGCGGATCTGGCGATTGTGAAAGGCTGGAAGGCCGATAAGTACGGCAATATGATCTATCGCAAAACCGCGCGCAATTTTAACCCGATGATGGCTGCCGCCGCCAAAGTGACCGTGGCCGAGGTGGAAGAGCTGGTAGATTCCAATGCACTCGATGCTGATAACATTCACACCCCGGGTATTTTTGTGAAGCGTTTGTTTGTGGGCGATGCGTATGAGAAACGAATTGAGAATCGCACGTTGCGTGCAAAAGCGGCGTGAGGGAGTGTTAGTGGCTGGTGGCTAGGTAATATTGTCATACCCGCGAAAGCGGGTATCCAGAAAGCAAGTAAGGCTGGATTCCCGCTTTCGCGGGAATGAAGAATAATAGAGAAACGAGGACAGGAGTCCGAGCCTTTAGTCGCGCAAGCGTTAGGTTCATCGCGTAGCACAGCAGTGCGGAGCGGGAACAAACATAAACAAACGAAAGGACTATTATGTGGGATAGGGATCAGATGGCGGCGCGGGCGGCGAAGGAATTGCGCGACGGGTTTTATGTGAATCTGGGGATTGGTATTCCCACGCTGGTGGCCAACCATATTCCCGATGGCATGGAAGTGGTGCTGCAAAGCGAAAACGGCATGCTCGGCATGGGCCCTTTCCCGCTTGAAGGCGAGGAAGATGCAGACCTGATCAATGCGGGTAAGCAGACGATTTCCGAGCTGCCCGATAGTGCCTATTTTGATAGTGCCACCTCCTTTGGTATGATTCGTGGCGGGCATATTGACCTGACGGTGCTCGGTGCGCTCGAAGTGTCGGAAAAAGCTGATTTGGCCAATTGGATGGTGCCGGGCAAAATGGTCAAAGGCATGGGTGGCGCGATGGATTTGGTGGCGGGTGTGAAGCGCGTGGTGGTGATTATGGATCATACCGCCAAAGACGGCTCGCCCAAACTGGTGACGAAATGCTCCTTGCCGCTGACCGGTACTGGCGTGGTCGATCTGGTGATTACCAATTTTGGCGTGTTCGAATTTGGCGAAGATGGCAGATTGCGCATGATCGAAATCGCCGAAGGCGTGACGCAGGAGCAGGTCAGCGCATCCACACAAGCCAAGTTTGAGTTTGCGCTACGCGATAAAAGCGCCGCCGCTTAATTACCAATTAATCAGGCGGAAGGCTTGTGGTGCCTGCGTGTGCAGCACATAGGCGGCAAGAATCATCAGCAGCGCCAGATGTAGCGCGTAGTAATACAGCGAATAGCGTGACAGGACGAGCATAGTGCGCATCGCGGCGCTATCGCGTAACGTAAATACATGCGGCTTGAAATACCACATGGCAATACCAGCCCCGATTATCAGCACATACACAGCGATAAGCTGCGGCAGGGAAAAATCGAAACCCAACAATTGCAATAACGGATAGGTGGCGATGGTGAGGCAAGCGAAAATGAGGGTGGTGTACTGCTCGCGCTGTACGCGCACCAGATAGCCATAGATGGCGAACAGACAGGCTTGTGTGCCATATTCCCACAATAAGACGGTGGGAGTTAAAAACACGAGACAGAGCAGCCAGCACATCAGTGGCTCCCGCACGATCACCTCGTGATAGCGCAACACCACCAGCCGCGCGATGATGAATCCGAACAGCGCATTAAGCGGGAATAGCGGATGGTAGGTGAGCACCGCCACCAATTCGACGGCCAATGCCACCCAGATGATATCCCAGCGCCAGCGCGAGGCGGGCGCATAGCCTGCTAAAAAAAAGAATAACGGAAAAGACGCCCGCCCGATCACCCGCAGCCATAACGCATCGGGATACAGATACGCGCCGATATGATCAATGCTCATCAGCGCGACCGCCACGAGCTTGAGCAGATCATGCGAGCTTAAACCCGCGCCATAGCGCGCGAGCCGCGAAAGGCGGAGCATGTCGGTTATTTCAGCTCGAATGTGGCATCCACCTCGACAGCGACACCAAAGGGCAAACCGGCAACACCTACGGCAAAACGGGCGTGACGTCCCGCATCACCCAATAGTTCCACCATGAAATCCGACGCGCCATTGGCGACTTTGGGATGATCGGTGTAGCTGTCGGTTGCATTCACAAACACGCCAAGACGAATCAACTGGGCGACACGGTCCAGATTGCCATCGAGCGCCAGTTTGGCATGGGCGAGGATGTTTAATGCGCAGAGCTTGGCACAGGCCTGCGCGTCTTCCAGCGATACATTGTCCCCGACTTTACCGATAAATTGCGGTTTGCCATCCAGCATGGGCAATTGACCCGAAACAAAGAGCTGATTTCCACTGGTTTTGGTGGGTACATAATTGGCGGCTGGCAGGCTGACTTGCGGCAATTGTAGTCCCATTTCATTCAATTTTTTTTCGATTGTTGACATTATAACACGCCCTTTCAGGTTAAGATTTTGAAAAATCACAATTATAGATTCATGACATTTTGGTTAAGTTGCGCCATTTATGGGCTTTTGTCAAAAAATTGTCACATAGTTGTGTTAGAAATGGTATTACTAAACTGTTGTATAACATTAATCGGTAACTGTGAATACAGAGCCAAATTGATTTTTAGGGAGAAGTACCAATGTATAATATGATGATTCAAAAGCCCTGGGCTTTTTCGATTAGCATGATGCTGGCAATGGCCATCTTGATGCTACCGGAACTGGGCCTGGCAGGCGACGGTGAAACCGTGGTCTCTAACGTGCTGTGCCGCGTGGTAAACTGGTTTACCGGCTCGGTAGGTAAAGGTATTGCAACTCTGGCGATTATTATCATCGGCGTCGGTGCGCTGATGGGTAAAGTATCGTGGGGTATGGCGATTATCGTGGGTATCGGCGTGGCCGTTATCTTCGGTGCTGCCAGCATTGTAGACGAACTGGGCGATACCGGTTCTTCCTGCTACGTCTAATAGACGGCAACCAAACCAACAAAAGGCGTCGGGTCCCCCCGGCGCCTTTTTTGTTATTGGGCAATATAGGCGACATCTTGTCAAAAATATGTCATAAAACTGTGGTAAGATAAGCATAATAAAACCTGTCTTAGCAGGATGATTAGGGAGAATTCAGATGAGTCGCCTCACGCGGGATAACCTGCAGCTGGAAGCCATGCGCGACATTACGGATGACGTGCTTGAGTCCGATTTCGTGCCTTATGCCTGCCTGTATGACCATGATACGATTCTGACCAAAAATGGTGAATTGATGCAGATCATCAAAATCACCGGTTTTACCTATGAGGCGGTATCACGCGAGAAAGCCGATTTGCGCGAAATAATCCGCGAAGCCGTGAAAAAAAGCATCCCCAGCAATGAGTATGCGATTTGGTTTCACACCATTCGCCGCAAGCGCACCCTATCACCCGATGCGGAATATCCTGATGCCTTCTCATCGCATGTGCATGAGGCATGGAAACAACGCAATGCGTGGGACCGTAAATTTATCAACGAGCTGTATATCACCATCGTGCGCGAAGGCCAGACCGCGGACATTACGAATCTACGCAGTTTCTGGGAAGGGCTGGTGCCTTCCATTGATCGCAAAATCCGCAATGACTATCTGGATAGGATTTCGGTGGAGCTCAATGATACGGTGGAGCGGATGCTCAGGCAGCTGGAAGATTTTGGTGCCAAGCGCCTGACCATCGTGAAGCGTGACGGGGTGTATTATGGCGAGCATCTGGAGTTTCTGGAAAAGCTGATCAACCTCGAAGAACGGCCCATGCCGATTGAGGAGCTGGATTTATCGCATTACCTCACCAGCGGCGATATTACCTTTGCTTATAATGCGATGGAGGTGCGAACCGCTGCGGGCCTGCGCCGCTTTGGTGCGCTGCTGACGGTGAAAGAATATAAGGAAGTGTCGCTCAATCGCATTGACCGGTTTTTGCAATTGCCGTGCGAATTTATTGTGACACAATGCCTTGATTTTGTGAATGCCTCGCGCGCGCTGGCAAGCTATGAACAACAAAAATATTATTTGCAAATCAGCGGCAGCTCGGAGTTGTCCGAGCAATCGGAATTAGCGCAACTGCTGCAAAACAACCATAACCTCGCCACCGATTATGGCGAGCAGCAAACCAGCATTTTCCTGATTGGTGAAAGCATCCGTGAGCTGGAGCAATGCCTGCGTGTAGCGCGCGAAAATCTAAGCGAAGTGGGGGTGATTACCATACGCGAGGATATTAAATTTGAAGAATGCTATTGGTCACAGCTGCCCGGCAATTTTGAATTTATCATGCGCAACAGCTACACGAATACCGGCCATCTTGCAGGCTTTGTCAACATCCAGAATTACCCCGGTGGTAATGCCATCGGCTGCCCGTGGGGTAAGCCGGTGACCTTGTTTTATACTGCCGCTGGCACGCCGTATTTTTTCAATTTCCATCGCGGCGATAATGGCCACACCACAGTGATTGGCCCGCCTGAATCGGGCAAATCGGTGCTGATGAATTTTCTGCTATGCGAAGCCCGAAAATACCGTAATCGCCTTTTTTATCTGGATGCGCGCGGCCATGCTAAATCCTTTGTCGAGGCGCTCGGCGGACAATATCTGGATGTGGCCCAATCGAACGCCTCGCGTCATCTGGCGCCGCTTAGCTTGCCCGATACCAAAGCCAATCAGGAATTTTTGTCTTTGTGGCTAACAACATTGCTGGACCCCACCGGCCAGATGGTGAATGACGCTTTGCAACAGATGCTGCGCTCGGTCGTGTCGCAAATCTATCAACTGCCGCCGGAGCAGCGCCGCCTGTCGAAGGCTGCGCAGTTGATCGCCCAACAAGATGGTATGCTGGCGCAGCGCCTGAGCCGCTGGCATTCGGGCGGCGAAGATGCACATTTATTTGATTACGCCACCGAGGCAATTGAACCGCAAGGCGGGATTATCGGCTTCAATCTGCATGCGCTGATGGATCAGCCCGACAAGCTGGTACCAGCGGTGAGCTATTTGTTGCACCGTATCACCATGACGCTCGACGGCACCCCGTCCATTCTTGTGCTGGACGAGGCGTGGCATCTGCTCAACAACCCGATGTTTGCTCCGCGTGTGGGGGGCTGGATGGAGTATCTCACCAGCAAAAATGCATTGGCTATCTTTGCCACCGAACAGGTGGAGGAATCGGCTTCCTGTGCGTTTGCTGCGCAGATTGTGCAGCGCGCCGCAACACAGATTTATTTACCCGATGATGACCCCAGCGATGTTTATACCGATGTGTTTGAACTCGAAGATGAGGAATTCGCGTATTTAGATGCAATGAATGTGCATTACCGGCATTTCATGCTTAAGCGGGGTGACGAAACCATCATCGCCGAGCTTAATTTAGGCGGGCTTGATGACATTCTCGCCATATTGGGTGGTGAAGACGACGACGAAGAGCAGGCCATATCGCAGCCGCAGGCGCAAGGAATGCAAGCCGACGCGTTGCCCTATTTGATGAAGGAGTCCTGATGCATAAAGGCGCGGGCAGTAAAAGGCACACAGCATGGCTATGCATGCTGATGGCGTTGCTGTGTCTGTTGCCTGCGTTAAGCTCCCCTGCTTTTGCGAATGATACGATTACCGGCTACACCATCGCCAGCGGCTTTGATTGCGTGGGCGGCTCGCCCGTAGGCAAGCTGTATAGTGGCAATGCCTGCACCGGTAATCCGGCGGATGGTCAGGTGTTCTCACGCTTTGTCTGCGAGTTTGAGCGCATCATTCAGGAAGTGCTCTCGCAAGTCTACTGCGCCATTATCGATCAGGCGGATGGGCCGATTACCATCGCCCTGACCTTGCTGGTCATGTTTTATGGCTTTGCTTTGCTGATGGGTGTGAGCCCTTTTACCGCCAAAGAATTAATGATGTTGGCCGCCAAATTTTCATTGGTGCTGGGCTTTGCGCTGAATGCTGATCTGATGATCGGCTATGGCTATGCGCTGATTATGGGTCTGGCGCAGGAGGGCATTATCATCGTACTCAGCACGCTGTTTCAGGGCGAGGAAGGTGGCTACGCGCAAGGCGGTGATGTCTATAAATATTTCGATGAGATGATTGCGCAAATCTTCCAGATGTCAGCCGAAGGAACAAAAGTGGAATCCAAATGCAGCAATGCGCTGTTTTCGATGATTACCCTGCTGGCGGCTGTAGTACCGCCGGTGTTTTTCATCGCGGCGTATTTTATGTTCCGCATGGCATGGGTGATTCTGCGCGCGGTATATGGTTACTGTCTGGGTATATTGGGTGTCACCTTTTTGGTCACACTGGCGCCGATTTATATTGGCTTTTCGCTCTTCAAACCCACCCGGACTTTGTTTGATAAATGGCTGCAATATCTGATTTCATTTGCTTTCCAGATGGTCGTGGTGTTCGCCTTTTTGGGTATGGTCTTCTCGATTGTAAGGCAGATGAGCGACGATGTGCAGGTCTATGCCGATCTGGTGCGTCCCTATGACCGCCAGATCCATTCAGGCGGGGTTGCCTCGGCATGGAATGTGTGCGGGATTTGCGAGCTGAACCCCGCCAGCCCCAAAGAAGCGCCCACCTGTAAATCGGATAAAGTGCTGCACCCGTCGGAACTGGTGAAGGACACCGTCTTTTTAGAATTTGTATCGGTTAAAATTATGTCGCTGCTGATTATCTTCTATCTGCTCGATATATTGATGGATTTTGTGCCGCAAATGGCGCGCTATCTGGCGGGACCGAAATATGCAGGCCAGATTGGTGGCGGCACCACCGGCGGCGTCAATGTCGACCTGACCATGCCCGGCGAAAAACTGATAAATACGACCAATGCCGGCTTCATTGAGGGCTATGCGCGCGGGAGCACCACGCCAGGTGCGTTAGTCAGCGGCTTTATCACCGCCACCGAATATACGGTATTGGGTAACCAGGGCACTTCACAGGGGCAAAAACAACATCCGGGTATGATGGATCAATTCGCGGAATGGATCGCCAATCCCAACCGTGACTGGCGCCAATAGCGCCGCAATCCGTACACAAATAGGCTGTTGAATCTACTTGTGGAACACTTCCTCGTGATGCTTGCATCTCATAATTATCAAGATATAGTGATGCTGGGCTAGTATCCTACTATTTATAGTAGAAAATTAATCTGTGGCTAGGGGCAAAAAGGCAAGGATAGCGCGTTGTTAAAAAAGAAAAACAGTGGCGATGATGGCACAAAAAACTGGTATAAAGACAAATACCAATATGTGCTTGTTCAGCGCAATATGCTCGCCGTCGCCGTGCTGGCTGCGCTGTTTTGTGCTGCCGTGGCGGTCTTCGCCGTGATGCAGCTGACCCCACATAAATCGGTCGAGCCTTTTGTCATTCAGATTGATGATAAAACCGGTATTGTTCAGCGTGTCGATCCGGTGACGCGCACGCAATTTACCGCCAATGAATCGATCGACCGCTATTTTGTCGCACAGTATATTCGTACGCGGGAAAGCTATATCCCCGAAATATTCCGCATTAATTATGGCACCGTGCGCGTGATGAGCAGCAAAGATGTGTTCAGCCGCTATAATGTGCTGGTACGCGAAAGCAACCCCGAGAGTCCGGCGGCGCTGCTCAAGCGTAGTGGTACCCGCACGGTGCAGT
Source organism: Alphaproteobacteria bacterium UBA6178 (assembly GCA_002422205.1). Taxonomy (GTDB): domain Bacteria; phylum Pseudomonadota; class Alphaproteobacteria; order Rickettsiales; family UBA3002; genus UBA6178. The sequence goes on along the minus strand of DITS01000005.1, from coordinate 20,390 downwards.
TTAAATCCATCAATTTCATCCGCCGCAGCGACAATGTGAATAGCGAAGAAAAAGTAGCGCAGGCCCGCGTTATTTTGCTCGATAGCAGCACACGCTATGCTGCACCAATGGAATATCACGGCATTGTGACGTTAACATTCCGCTATTCCAATCTGAACCTGAACGAGGAAGAACGCTTTATCAATCCGCTAGGCTTTCTCGTGACCAGCTATGCCATCGAAAGAGAGGTCGTCAAATGAGTATACGCAGTTTTATTCTGGGTAGTTGGTTAGTGCTTTTGGCATCAATGCCCGCTCTGGCGCAATCGGGGACGCCGGTCGTCACCGATAGCCGCATCAAGACCTTCGTCTATAACGAAAACGATGTGTATAATATTCTCACTCATTACGGCTATCAGTCGAATATTGAATTTGGCCGCAATGAATCGGTGCAAACCATTTCGGTGGGTGATCGCATCGGCTGGCAGGTCATTCCCGCCGGTCGCCGCCTGTTCATCAAAGCGATGGAAGAGCGCGCCCACACTAATATGACCGTGGTGACGAATAAGCGCGCCTATCAGTTTGATCTGAGCTCCAGCGGTCAGGTGCCGCTGCATCCCAGCGAAGAGCTGGTTTATGTGGTGCGTTTCTTTTATCCTGATGAGCAACCTACCATGCCGTCGCCGCCCCTTTATAGCGACGGGATGAGCAGCAGCGCATTATCGCACACGCCGCCGGTGACGCCCATCGCGGCGCAAAGCAATGCGAATTATCAATACACATTTACCGGCCCTGCCGAAGCCGCGCCGGTACGCATTTATGATGATGGCCATGCCACCTATTTTAAATTTTCGCAGGTGATTGCTCCGCCACAGTTTTTTGTGCTAACATCGGATGGCCGTGAACATCCGGTGCAAATGCAGCAGGGGCCCAATGGCGAAATGATGGTGGCGACCGTGGCACCGCGTTTTTCCATTCGTCAGGGTGCTGCGCAAGTGACGGTCTTTAATGAAGCCTTTTCACCCCAGCAGAGTATGTAAGCTATGAATACGCAGAATCCTCCGCCACCAACCGATGAATATCCCGATCCTTTTGCTACATCGGATCCGTCGTTTAATGGGGACAGCCAATCGTTGGATACGGGCGCACCTTCGGTGGCGTCCTCACCCGGACGCGTGTTTCTGGTGCTCGGTATCGGCCTCGCGCTGGTAACCTATATGATTTTTAACCTGTTCGTATTTAAGGACGAGCCGCAAGCCGTGCCCAATGAGCGGGTAATGGATATTACACGTGGCGACGAGACGCCCGCCCTGCCCGATATCGGTGCCGATATTGCACCGCCACCCCCACCGACATTTATTCCGCCGGAAATACCGATTGGCGATCCGCCGATGATTTCGGCTGATGGCGACGCACCCACCAATGAATTTCGGCAGGAACGCCTGCGCTCCAGCATGATTATCAGCGGTGGCGGCGGTGGCGGGTTGCTGGGTGATTTAGGGATGGGTGGTGATGACGCGGAAGAAGATATGAATCTGCAATTTGCGAACCGCGTCTATAAATCCAACACCACGGCGCCGAAAGTAACAGCCAAACATATCGGCAATTTGCATGGTGTGATCGCGCAGGGCAAAATTATTCATGCCGTGCTGGAAACGGCGATCAATACCGACCTGCCCGGCAGTATTCGCGGGATTGTCTCGCGCGATATTTACGCCGAGGCCGGCACCTCGCCGCTGATTCCCAAAGGATCGCGGCTGATCGGGCAATATAACTCCTCGATTATGGGCGGGCAAAAACGTGTGTATGTCGTGTGGACGCGTGTGATTCGCCCAGACGGCGTCGATGTGATGATTAATTCACCGCTGATTGATGCAATTGGCCAAGCCGGTGTGGCAGGGCAGGTGGATACCAAATTCACCGAAATTTTCTCGCGCGCTTTGCTGACCAGTGTGGTGACTATTTCACTCGCTGCTGTCGTGGATGAAATCAATGGTGACCAACAGCAGACCACGACCACCAACTCCGATGGCAGCACCACCTCGACCGGTGATGCGACCACCTCTGCCACGGTGGATTCGATGGATCGTTTTGGCTCGGTCGCCGAAGCCTATCTGCGCCGCTTTATCAATGTGCAGCCCACCATTTTGGTGGATCAAGGCACGGCGGTGAATGTGTTTGTGAACCGCGATCTGATTTTCCCTGCGCGTTATGGTGGGGCGATGATCATCGAATGAGCCAATCCAGCATCACTGCGTTAGCAACCTTTCTTGGCCCGTTGAAACATTATTTCGATCAGGATGGCATCAGCGAGATTTCGATTAACCGCCCCGGCGAAATCTGGGTGGAAAAATATGGTGAAATGTTCCGCCATGAGGTGCCCGAATATAATTTCGATCATATGCGCTCGCTGGGGCATTTGGTGGCGCAATCCACCAATCAGATGATCAGCGAGGAAAAACCGTTGCTATCCGCCACATTGCCCGATGGCTACCGGATACAGGTGGTCTTTCCCCCCGCCTGCGAGCCCAACACGATTGCCATGTCGATTCGTAAACAGACGGTGCTGAATCTCAATCTGGAACAATATGAAGCGATTGGTGCCTTTGAGGGAACGATTGTTCAAAAGAATGAAAATGAAGATGATATCCGCCTGCGCGAATTATTGAATGCGGGCGCCATTCGCGAATTTATTTCGCAATCGGTGAAGCTGCGCCGTAATATTATTATCAGTGGCGGGACATCGACCGGTAAAACCACTTTCATGAATGCGGCGCTGAAAGAAATACCCGCCGATGAGCGGGTGATTACGGTGGAAGATGCACGCGAAATCAATATCGAGCATTTGCCCAACCGCGTGCATCTGGTGGCATCACGCGGCGGGCAGGGCCGCGCGTTAGTAGATGCGCAGGACTTAATCGAATCCTGCCTGCGCCTGCGCCCTGATCGTATTATCGTGGGCGAGTTGCGCGGCAAAGAAGCCTTTAGTTATTTGCGCGCAATCAATACTGGCCACCCGGGATCAATCACCACCTTGCATGCCGACTCGCCGGCGCTGGCGCTGGAGCAGCTTATTCTGATGATTATGCAAGCGAATCTGGGCCTCAAGCGCGAAGAAATAAAAGATTATGTTCAGGCGATTGTTAATGTTATAATCCAGCTCAAACGCGGCCCCAAGGGTAAGCGCTATGTATCCGAAGTCTATTTCAGAGAGCTGTTTTAAAAGAGTTGCCTAATGTCCCCAGTCGTTCAAACGATCCTCAATAAATCGGTATTGGCGCTGGTCATTATCTCGACGATGGTGGTGCCGGTTGCGATGGGCGGATTTGTCGGTTATGTGCTGGGCAGCCAGCATCACGTCTCGGTGCAGGGGCGTCAGCCGCAATCTGCCGATAAATTTTTAAGCCACCTGAAATATCCCAAGCATATCATCAACACCTACCGAAAAATGCATGAGGACGGCACCAAAATACGCGAGTGGACCAAGCAAGTGCAGCCTTATTATATCGCGGGTCAATTAACCGGCGACTATTTGAATCGGTATAGCCTCTATTATAATACCTATGCCTCCAACGCTTTTTTAGCCAAATTTTATGGCCCGCCGGCTGGCGGATTATTTATCTCCTTTATCATTCTGTTTATCATGCGCGCGCCGCTGATGGATTTCCGTCCCTTCCGCATCAAGGAAACCATCCATGGCGATGCGAAATGGGCGGATGAAATCACCATTCGTAAAGCGAAGCTACGCGCCAAAAAAGGCATTTTGCTGGGGCGTACGGGCGCTAAAAACTACCTCATCGCCGATGATTTCCAGCATATTCTGCTCTTCGCTCCGACCGGTTCGGGTAAAGGTGTGGGCTTCGTGATTCCCAACCTGCTCTTCTGGGAAGAGTCGGTTGTGTGTCACGATATCAAGCTGGAAAACTATGAGCTGACCAGCGGCTATCGCGATAAAAAACTGGGACAGCGCTGCTATGTCTGGAACCCCGCTGACCCGAATGGCAACAGCCATTGCTACAACCCGCTCGACTGGCTGAGTGAAAAACCGGGCCAGCTGGTGGATGACGTGCAAAAAATCTGCAACCTGATTCTGCCCGAGCAGGAATTCTGGCAAAATGAAGCGCGCTCGCTGCTGCTGGGCGTGATTTTATATCTGGTGGCGGTGCCGGAAAAAGTGACGTCGTTTGGCGAAGTGGTGCGCACCATGCGTTCCGATGACGTGGTGTATAATCTGGCGGTGGTGCTCGATACGATCGGCGGCAAAATTCACCCGGTATCTTACATGAATATCGCGGCGTTTTTGCAAAAAGCCGATAAGGAACGCTCCGGCGTGATCTCGACCATGAACTCAGGGTTAGAGCTATGGGCAAATCCGCTGATCGATACCGCGACCGCGACGTCGGATTTTGATTTGCAACAGCTCAAGAAGAAAAAATCGACGATTTTCGTCGGTGTGACACCGGACAACTTGCAACGCCTCGAGCCGCTGCTGAAAGTATTTTATCAGCAGGCCACCGACTTTTTAACGCGCCACATGCCCAAGCCCGACGAGCCTTACGGCGTGCTGCTGATGATGGATGAGTTTCCGTCTCTGGGCGAAATGCCGCAATTTCAGGTGGGGATTGCGTATTTCCGTGGGTATCGTGTGAAGCTGTTTTTGATTGTGCAAGATACCCAGCAGCTCAAAGGCATTTATGAAGAAGCGGGGATGAACTCCTTCCTCTCCAACTCCTATTACCGCATTACCTTCTCGGCGAACAATATTGAAACCGCTAATATGATCAGCCAACTGGTGGGTAATAAAACGGTGGTTCAGGAGTCGCATAATAAACCCAAATTCCTTGATTTTAATCCGGCGGCGCGCACGCTGCACGTGTCGGAAACACAACGCGCCTTGTTGCTGCCGCAGGAAGTAATTCAGCTGCCGCGTGACGAGCAGATTGTATTGGTGGAATCCTTTGCCCCGATTAAATGCAAAAAGATTTTCTACTTCAAAGACAGCACCTTCACCCGCCGCCTGCTGCCGCCGATTACGGTGCCGATACAGGAGCCCTATGACCCACGCAAAAAGAAAAAAGCCGCCGATGCACCCCCACCGCCAGGCAAGGATGAAAAGCCTGCGGCGTGATGAGGCGGTTGCCTGAGAGTCTGTGCCGAGCGCCGCGTCTCGCATCATGACCGTATGATGTGTATAATAAAGAAAGAGCCCTCACCCCGACCCTCTCCCTGAGGGAGAGGGGGAAGGTAAAAAATACTGTCATCCTCGGGTCGGCATCGCCGATCCCGGGGATCCACTTTAGGCAAGTGAGATTAAGATTCCCGCTTTCAAGGGAATAACAAATAGTAAAGAACCGAGGTCAGGAGACCGAGCCTTTAGTGCGCGTAAGCGCTTAGGTTCATCGCGGCGGCCCGTAGTCCAGAGCGGGGACGAACATAAAAAAACCACTCTTCCGAAGGATTCTTAGACTATGCGCGTATCAAAACTATCAGCGCATTCTGAAGCGCGAAAGATGGAGGAAGCCATGCATTATACTTTAGCAGCCATACTGGCGATATTACTGGGATTTTCACTGCCTGCCGCCGCCGAGGCGGGCGATCATCGCGGCGGGTGGAAACAGGGCCACGGCCATAATAAGCATCGCGGCTATGTCGCCGATCACCGCAAATATTTTGGCGGGCACGGCAGACATCATAATAAGCGTTACTATGCACCGCCGCGCCGCGTGGTGTATGTGCAGCCACGCCATTACCACCCGTATTATTACCAGCCGCGCCATTATTATAGCCAGCCCAGCTATAGCACCGGCTCGATTAGTTTTTCGTGGTAGTTACGCGGCGCGGGTGATGCTGCGATGCATGCCGCAATCAGGGCGCGCCAAAGCGAGTATGGGCAGCGCCGCCTGATCGGGGGTGGTGAGACCGTCTGCATTCTCACCGGGGAAGGCGCTCGCGCGCATGGCAGTTTGAACCACGCCCGGGTCAACTAAATTGACTTTGAGCGCGGTGCCTTCCACCTCGTCTGCATAGGCGCGCACCATGGCATCGAGCGCGGCTTTGCTGGCGGCATACACGCCCCAATAGGCCAGATTATCCTGCGCGCTGTCACTGGTGATAAAAATCGCGCGGCCCGCATCGGAGCGGCGCAGTAACGGATCAAGCGCGCGAATCAGCCGGTAATTCGCCGTCACATTCACATCCATCACCTGCTGCCAGACTTTGGGGTCGGCATGTGCAATGGGGGTGAGGCCACCGAGCATAGCGGCATTGCCGACAAAAATATCGAGCTTGCCCCAGCGCTCATAAATGGTGGCGGCGAGCGAATCGATCAGATCATGTTTGCGTAAATCGACCGGCACGATGCTGGCAGAACCACCGGCAGCCTGAATCGCATCATCCACCTCTTCAAGCGCGCCGACGGTACGCGCGGCCAATATCACATGCGCGCCCTCAGCGGCGAGTGCGCGGGCGGTGGCAGCACCTATGCCGCGTGACGCACCGGTGACGAGTGCAATACGGTTTTCAAGCGGACGTGACATGGAAATCCTTATACTTCGGCGTAGCCGCCATTGAACAAATCTTTTTGGAATTGATTGGTGCCGCTGTCGCGGTCGGTCAGCGGAATGGGATAATCGCCGCTGAAACAGGCATCGCAATATTGCGGCGTGACACTATCGCGGTGGGTTTCGCCCATCGCCTGATACAGCCCGTCAATGCTGATAAAGCCCAGCGAATCCACATCAATCAGCCGCGCCATTTCTTCGACGGTATGTTGCGCTGCCAGCAGCTTGTCGCGCTCGGGCGTGTCGACGCCGTAATAGCAGCTATGCGTAGTGGGTGGCGACGCGATACGCATATGCACCTCAGTCGCGCCTGCCTCGCGCACCATGGCGACGATTTTTTTGGAGGTGGTACCGCGCACAATGCTGTCATCCACCAGCACCACGCGTTTGCCGCGCAGGGCTTGCTCATTGGCGTTATGTTTGAGTTTCACGCCCAGATGCCGCACCTGATCGGTCGGCTCGATGAAGGTGCGCCCGACATAATGGTTGCGGATAATACCCAGCTCGAACGGAATACCCGATGCTTGGGAATAGCCGATAGCGGCGGGCACGCCCGAATCGGGCACCGGCACGATGACATCGGCGGCGGCGGGATTCTCTTTGGCGAGCACCATGCCGATACGCTTGCGCGCTTCATACACATTTTTGGTTTCCACCTGCGAATCGGGCCGCGCGAAATAGACATATTCAAAAATGCATAAGCGTTTTTTGAGCGGCGGGAAAGGATGCAGGCTGCGCAAGCCCTCTTCGCTGATCACGATCATTTCGCCCGCATCAATATCGCGCACATAGGTGGCGCCGATAATATCAAGCGCGCAGGTTTCCGACGCCAGCACATAGGCATCGCCGACTTTGCCGAGCACCAAGGGGCGCACACCGAGCGGATCACGCACGCCGATCACACCTTCTTTGGTCATCACCACCAGTGAATAAGCGCCCTGAATTTGCGACAGCGCATCGGTCAGGCGGTCTTCGACGGTGTTGGCTTTGGAGGTGGCAATCAGATGAATAATCACCTCGGTATCAGAAGTGGACTGAAAGATAGAGCCGCGCTGAATCAGCGCCTGACGCAGGGTATAGGCATTGGTGAGATTGCCATTATGCGCCACCGAAAACCCACCGAAGCTGAACTCGGCAAACAGCGGCTGCACATTGCGCAGCATCGGCTCGCCGGAGGTGGAATAGCGGTTATGGCCGAGTGCGGAGAAACCTTTTAAACGCCCGATCACATCGGCGGAGTTGAAATTATCTCCCACCAGACCCAGGGCGCGGTGGGTATAGAATTGTCTGCCGTCATGACTGACGATACCGGCGGCCTCTTGTCCGCGATGTTGCAGGGCGTGCAAACCCAGCGCCGTGAGTGCGGCGGCCTCGGAATGGCCGAAAATGCCAAACACGCCGCATTCTTCGTGAAATTTATCAAACATTACCGTGACTCTTGCTCCGCTTTATTTTTATCGAGCATATTTTGTAACTCTTCGACATTCATCCAGCGATAGCTGGGCGAATCCTTGTCCACTGCTTCATCGTCCTCACTCTCGACGCTGCCATCAATGACCGGCGCATCAATCGGCTCCGCGTCGTCGAGCACATTGCCATCGGCATCTTTTTTCAGCGGCGACAAATCATCAAGGTAAGCGGGAGCGAGCTTATCCAGAATCTGTGCCCCTGTTTTTAGATAGGGCTGCGATTTGGAGGTCGCAACCCATTCGGGCATATCTTTTTCCGCCATCATGAAGCTCATGATGTAATAGGCCAGTGACACCAGCAACGCCGCGCGTATGACGCCGAAAATCAGACCCAATGAATTATCAAGCAGGCCGATATCGCTGCCTTTGCGCAAAAATTTCATTAGAATCGCGTTGATCAGCGAAATGCTCAGCAGCGCGATCATGAAAGTGCCCATCGCGGCGAAGCCGCTGGCAATCACCGAGCTTTTAACATGCGGCTGAATTTGCGCGGCAATGGTGGGGAAGGCATAGAGTGTGATAATGGCGGCGCCCACCCATGCGCCGAGTGATAAAATCTCGCGTACAAACCCACGGAAGAACGACAATAATGCCGATAATCCGAAAATAATGAAAATCGCAAGATCAAGCTCGTTAAAACTGGTTTCCACGACCATAGGGCACTCCGTTTAAGCACTGGCACGCTGATTGGCCTGTTCATATACGCTTTGCCGCAGGAATGCTACCAATTCCTGCAATTGCGTGAGCGGGGTGCAGGCAAGCGCGGTTTTGGCGATTTTGCCGCCTTTGGGCAGCGCGCAAAATGCCTGTGAAAATCCTAGCTTTTCTGCCTCTTTGAGGCGCAAATCGGTGCGCCCGACGGGCCGCACCTCGCCCGAGAGGCCGATTTCGCCAAACACCACCGATTGCGGGGCGAAGGGCACGTCATTCAGCGCCGACAGCAAGGCGGCGGCCACGGCCAGATCGGCGGCGGGCTCACCAATGCGTAAACCGCCCGCAACATTGAGATAGACTTCCTTGTCGGCAAAGGGGATACCGCAGCGCGCTTCGAGCACGGCGAGTATCATCGCCAGCCGGTTGCTGTCCCATCCCACCACGGCGCGGCGCGGTGTGGCCAGCGGCGAGGGCGCCACCAGCGCCTGAATTTCCACCAGCATCGGGCGCGAGCCTTCCATGCCCGCAAACACGACCGAGCCACTAACCGGCTGATCGCGTTCGCTGAGAAAGAGCGCAGAAGGATTATCCACCTGCTGCAACCCTTGATCGGTCATCGCGAAGACGCCGATTTCATCGGTGGCACCAAAACGGTTTTTGACCGAGCGCAGAATGCGGAATTGGTGGCCACGGTCGCCTTCGAAATACAGCACCGTATCGACCATGTGCTCAAGCACACGGGGGCCAGCGATTTGGCCGTCTTTGGTGACATGACCCACCAGCAACAGGCAGATATTGCGGCGCTTGGCGAGCTTGATCAACTCATTCGATGACGCGCGCACTTGCGTGACCGTGCCCGGTGCCGATTCAATCGAATCGACAAACATGGTTTGGATCGAGTCGATAATCACCACTTGTGGCCCGTTCGGCCCGTCGATGCTGGCGAGTATATCGCGCACAGAATTGGCGCTGGCGAGCTGCACATGCGGGGTAGAAAGCCCCAACCGTGCGGCACGCAGTTGAATTTGCGCGACCGATTCCTCGCCGGAAATATAGGTGGTGGGCACGCCTTGCGCACTGAGCGCTGCAACGGCTTGGAGTAAAATGGTGGATTTGCCAATGCCCGGATCGCCGCCGATGAGAATGGCGGAGCCGGGAACCAGCCCGCCGCCCAGCACGCGGTCAAGCTCGCTCATGCCGCAGGACTGGCGCGGCAAAGGCGTTTCGCTGCCATCCATGCTGACGAAAGTGATTTTATGGCCTTTGACATTACCGCTCAGACCCTTGGGTGTGTGTGTGGCGGTTTCTTCCGTCAGGCTGTTCCACTCGCCGCAACCCTCGCACTGGCCCGCCCATTTATTATGCACGGTGCCGCAGGATTGGCAGATATATTGCGATGCGGATTTTGCCATAAAACTGAAATGCTTATCTTTGTCATGAAACTGTCACTTGTGCGCATACCAGCCCTACCATAAAAGCATGCCTCATTAAACAAATATCTGATATAATAGAGTGTGAATGGTAGAAAAAAGAACAATCATCGAGCGCATGCAGGATGTGCTCACCCAGATGGTGGATGGCAAGCAACCGGTACTCAGCGGGTATAAACCGCAACGGCCCGAGTTGGTTGGCCTGCCCGATGAACAGCGCGCCGATTTACATGTGATTCAGCAGCTGGAACGCTTCTTCGATTATGAGACGATTATCGAGCAGCCGGGGACGTTTTTCCGTCTCGACGGGCCGCAATATGGCCTGCGAAAAAACACCGGCATCAGCCAGCGCGCACCCAAAAAAATCACCGCTTATCATCCGATGGCGCAGGAATTCTGGAGCGAAGCGCAAATGATTCATGACCGCTTGAATGCCGATGAGCAGGCACATACCTGCCTATTGGGTGCGGATATTCAGATGCGGGCCGAGCGCAAAACCCCCAATATCAAGACTGATAATGCCAGCGCCTATATTTTGCCGCCTGTTGGCGATATTGTAACGGCGCAGCAATTTCTCTCGGTGCTTGAGCAAAAAACGCGTGGTGACGCAGAGGGCGCTGAGGACAAGCCGCTGATTGTGATTAATCGCGGGGATTTCTGGAAGCATTTATTGTGGGATATATGCGGCGATCAGTATCAGAATAACCAAAGCCATGCGGTGACGGTAAGCACGGGCAACGGTAGCTGCAAACTCTATATTGAGCCGAGCGTGGATATGGCGCTGCAACGGCTGCACCAGCTGGTACCTGCGCAGCACACGCGGCCATCACCACCCGCTAAACCAATTGTTCCTGCCGGTTCCACCATTTTGGTGGCAACCAAAACCAACGAAAAAATTATCGAGCTGCAACGCATTTTTAAAGATGATGATGTCAAAATTCTGCGCCTCGACCATATCGCCAATTTCAAGAATCCCGAAGAAACCAGCGGTACCTTTGCTGGTAATGCGATGGAGAAAATCACCAATGGGCGGGAGGCATTTGCGCAGATGCTCGCGCGTGATCCACTGGCCATGCGCACAATGTTAAAAACCAACGGCATTGATGCATCAAAACTCTTTTTAATGGCCGAAGATTCGGGGCTGTATCTGGATAATCCCGATATATTAGAGTATATGGATTTGAAAAAGTTGGGCGTGCCGGAGGGGATTTCCTTTCACAATATGCATTTTCCGGGTGTGGAGTTTGGCCCGATTATCAGCGGGCTGCTGGGTGAAAAATCTTTCTGGGATGAAGTCAATCATGCACTCGATACGCTGGAGAACAAAGTAAAGCAGGAACAAGCCGACGGCGGCAATAAACGCGTAAGCTCGCGCGGCGTAATTAATCCCAGCGTGCTGGCTCTGACCCCGCTGTCGGTTGAGAATTCACATCAACACCATGCACCGGTGTATTTTTTCTCGGGCACAGGACAGGCTACGGTGGAACGCGCCATTCGACCTGCCGATGTGGAGGTGCCCTATACCGGTAATTATCTGGTGCCTAGTTCGCAAGGGCTGATGGCGCATGAAGGGCGGCTGGCTTCGGCCATGCAAACACAAGCTGAGTTGGGCGATGATTATCTGGCCCGTCTCAGCCCGCGCAGCAGCGCGGCGGAGGTGCTGAAACAAAGCTGTAATGTGAAGGCGCGCGAACCGCTGAAGGCCAACAAAGTGACCTCGGCGCAACCCTTCCATGTGGCGGCGCTGAGCGATGAGGCGAATGATAAAACCGGCCTTAATTTTGCCACCCAATCACAGCCCTTATCCACTTTAAACCGATGGGATAAAGGCGGCGCATTGGCTGCTTCGCTTGAGCAGACATTGGCCGAGCATGACGCCTTCATTCTGATGCCACATGCGCGCGATAAAGCGGCGCAGGATGCGCATTTATTTTCAGATTTATTCAATTTCTTCTCGGTGATTGTGGCCAAACAGCTCACCCCGCGCGACAAGGACAAACCCTTCATTGTCTATAACAAAGACCAGTGCTGGCAGCCGATGCTGGAGCTGTATAACGATATGCGCCGCGTGGCGATGGCCAATGACCAGCAAGGCACGTTTATTAAGGTGACGGATGACCCGAAAACCATCGAAGAGACGGTGGCGATTGCGCATAAAAATAATTTTAAGGGTCTGTATCCGCCCGCGCAGCATGATGCCATGCATATCCCCGATTCGGGACGGTTTAATGTCGCGGTATTTTGTTCGGCCACGGCTAAAAACCAGCATCTGAAAAATGATGCCAAAGCATTGGGCGAATATTTAGGCAGCCACCATTATGGCACCGTTTACGGGGCGGCTGATCGTGAAATGATGGGGGCGGTGCGCGACGGGGTGCTGATGGCCAAAGCCCGAGGATATGATACCTGGATAGCAGGCTCGAGCACCGATGATATTTTGCAGGTTGAGTCCAAAAATCCGCAAGCGGTGGTTAAGTCACTCGATCATTACTTTAACGCCCGCCATATTTATGAGCGCATGGAATATATGCTGCAAACCGCCGATGCCTTTACGGTGATTCCGGGTGGTGCGGGCACCGTACAGGAGCTGGCGGCGGTGCTGATGCTGAAAGAAGCGGGCCATCCGGCGGTGCAGGGCAAGGATGTGGTGATTTACAATCAGCGCCTGCAGTTTGATGAAACCCATAGCAGCAGCAAAGGCTTTTATGACCGGCTACTCACGATGATTCCGCCTGAGCGCCGTGACGCGCTGGGCATTCATGTGTGCCAAAGCCGCGAAGAGGTGGAGCACACACTCGATAATTTGCGCGCACGCAGCAGCAAAAAATTGCCGGACGTACCAGCTGCAAAAATTACGACGGTTACAGGCGGAGAGCGCTGCGGAGAATTAGGCTGCGCACCAGCAATATAATAAGCTACACGGTTTGAATCGGCCCGTCGGCGCGGCCATGCACGAATTGATCGACATACTCATTGCCGGAACTGTCGATGAATTGCGCCGAGCCATCCCAGATGATTTTGCCTTCATGAATCATTGCCACACGCGTGGCGATTTTGCGCACGCTGGCCATGTCATGCGTGATGGTCATGGTAGTAAGCCCCAGCTCGCGCGTGCATTTGACAATCAGATCATTGATCACATCGGCCATGATGGGGTCGAGGCCGGTGGTCGGCTCGTCGAAAAAGATAATCTCCGGCTTGCCGGTGATGGCGCGCGCCAGACCAACCCGTTTTTGCATCCCGCCGGATAATTCGGACGGCATTAAATCAGCCACATCGGCGCTGAGGCCTACTTGCTTGAGCTTGTCCACCGCCACGGCTTTAGCATCCTCGGGCGAGAATTTCTGAGGGCCCTGAATGAGCGTGAAGGCAATATTTTGCCACACGGTGAGCGAATCAAACAACGCGCCACCTTGAAACAACATGCCGAATTTTTCCATCTGCGCTTCACGCGCGCGTGCTGAGAGATTAGTGATATCCTCACCATCGACATAGATTTCGCCGCTATCGGGCTTGACCAATCCCAGCACCGATTTGATCGTCACCGATTTGCCGGTGCCGGAGCCGCCGATAATCACCAGCGATTCCCCTTGCCGCACTTCAAGATTAATGCCTTGCAAAACCTTCTTAGACCCGAAGGATTTATGCACATCTTTCATCAGAATTTTAGGGTGCGTGCTCATATCGCAAAAAACATTTCGGTGATGATATAGTTGAACAATAAAATGAGGATGGAGGCGGATACCACGGCGTTGGTGGTGGATGCGCCCACGCCCTGCGCGCCACCGCGCGAATGATAGCCGTGATAGCAGCCCATTAATGAGATGATAAAGCCAAATACGGCGGCTTTGACCAGACCGGAGACGACATCGCGCACTTCGAGAAAATTAAAGGTGCTGTTGATATAGGGTACGGGTGAAAAACCGAGCTTTTGGATGCTGACGACATAGCCGCCGAATACGCCGATAATATCGGCCACAAACACCAGACAAGGCAGCATGACGATGCCTGCGATCAGGCGCGGAAAAACCAGATATTTAAACGGGCTGGTGGATAAGGTAACGAGCGCGTCGATTTGTTCAGTCACGCGCATGGTGCCGATTTCGGCTGCAAATGCGGCGCCGATGCGGCCTGCAACCATCAGACCGGCAAGCACCGGCCCCAGCTCGCGCGTGATGGACAGCACCACCACGATGGCGACGGAACTCTCGGCGGAAAAACGCGAAAAACCGGAATAGCTTTGCAGCGCCAGCACGCCGCCGGTGAAAATGGCGGTGAGGCCGATAACGGGCAGCGAGTAATAGCCGATTTCGATCATCATGCGCAGGATTTGTTTGGGGTAATAAGGCGGGCGAAAGGCGCAGGACAAACCCGCCCATGCAAACAATGATAAACGCCCAACGGATGCCAGAAAATTTAGAAAGATACGGCCTATCGCCGCAACCATATTCATGCCACCATCTCCACATAGTCGCGCCGCACACGGCGCCCCAGTCGTGTAAAGACCTCATAGCCGATGGTGCCTGCCAGCGTGGCGATGGCATCGACATCCTGCCGGTCATCGATCAACACGATGCGGTTGCTCATCTGTCCTTCGGGCACCGCGCTCACATCAAAGCTCAGCATATCCATTGTCACACGCCCCACCAACGGCACTTGTAGGTCTCCGACATAGCCGGATAATTGGTTGCTCAAACAGCGGAAAATTCCGTCCGCATATCCGATCGCCACGGTGGCGATGCGGCTGCCGACAGGCCGCTCTATGGTGGCACCGTAGCCGATTGACTGCGCGCTGTCCAGTGTGCGGATTTGCAGGATAGGCGCAGAGAGGCGTACGACATTTTGTACCGGATTGGGGCGGCTACTATCGGGGGTGATGCCATAGAGTGAGCAACCAGGCCGCGCCAGCTGATAATGATAGGGTGCGCCTAAAAAAATCCCCGCCGAATTGGCAAGGCTGCAGGGCAGGGTGGGGAATGCCGCGCAAGCCGATTCAAACCGTGCTAATTGCGATGCGTTCTGCGGATGCTCCGGCTCGGATGCACAGGCCAGATGCGACATCAGCAGGCTGATCTGGCAATCGCGGATGGTATCGGGCTGGGCTGCGAGCGCCGCCCATTCGCTGGGGGTCAGGCCCAGCCGCGCCATCGCGCTATCGACATGCAAAATGGAGGGGGCATTCGGATTTGCGCGCGCCACCTCGTGCCAGCGCTCGATTTGCTGCGGGCTGTTGAGCACCGGAATCAGACGGTGATGCAAGAACGCCATTGCCTCGCCATGGCCCACCCCGTGAAACACCGCAATGCGACGATCGGGCAGCATGCTGCGCAGGGCAATGCCCTCCTCGAGCGTGGCAACAAAAAAACTTTGGCAGCCCGCATCGGCTAGCGCGGTGGAGATGGCCTCTGCGCCAAGACCATAAGCATTGGCTTTGACCACGGCGGCACATTCCGCGCCGGTAAAATGCGATTGCAGCGTGCGGTAATTGGCCACGACCCGGGAAAGGTCAACTTCAAGTAATGGCCCGTCAAATATGGTCATGACGCGGCCCTAATACTGCGATTCGGGCATGTATTCTTCGCGCTCCAGATCACGGAAGCGCGTATAATCGGCTTGGAATTGCAAGGTGATGGTGCCAATCGGACCATGGCGCTGCTTGGCCACGATGACATCGGCCTGACCATACACTTTTTCCATTTTCTCCATCCATGCCGCATGCTCGGGCGTGTCGGCGCGCGGCTCGGTACGCGATAAATAATATTCTTCGCGATACACAAACATCACCACGTCGGAATCCTGCTCGATACTGCCGGATTCGCGCAAATCAGACAGTTGCGGGCGTTTGTCCTCGCGTTGCTCGACCGCACGCGAAAGCTGCGACAGCGCCAGCACCGGCACATTCAGCTCTTTGGCAATCGCTTTCAGCCCTTGCGTGATTTCAGAAATTTCCTGCACGCGGTTGGAGCCTGCCTTGGTAAAGCTCGCACGTACCAGCTGCAAATAATCCACCACCAAAAATCCCAGATTATGCATGCGCTTTAAACGCCGTGCGCGGGTGCGCAGCGCCGCAATCGACAGCGCCGGTGTATCATCGATATGAAAAGGCAGGCTTGATAATTCACTGCTTTGCCGCACCAGCTCGGCGAATTCATCATTGGTCATATCACCGCGCAACAGCTTGGTGGAATTGATATTGCACGCCGAGGCCAGCAGCCGGTGTGCGAGCTGCTCCGACGACATCTCAAGCGAGAAAAACCCGACACTGCGCGGCTTGCTGTTATCGGCATCTTCTTCCTGCAATTTGCGGCAGGCGCCATAGGCAATGGAAGTCGCCAGCGCCGTTTTACCCATCGACGGGCGACCCGCCAAAATCAGCAAATCGGAATTTTGCAATCCGCCCAGTAGTCGATCAAGCGAGGTAAGACCCGTTGGCACGCCGACAATATTGCCATCGCGCTTGAGCGCGGCTTCGGTGCGTAAAATGGCACTGGCAACGGAATGGCGAATCGCCTGAAAGCCGCCCCGCGCATCGCCTTCGGTGCCAAGGTTAAAGAGCTGCTGCTCCGCCGCTTCGATCTGGTCATGGCCACTTAGCTCATTTTGCCCGTCATAGGCGATATTCACCACCTCTTCGCCGATGGTGATAAGCTGACGCTTGATCGCCAGATCGAGAATCACCTGCGAATAATCGCGGACATTGATGATGGTGGCGGCATTGGCCACCAGCCGCGCCAGATACTGATCATCCACCGCCTCTTCGCCGTTGAAATGATGCTTCAATGTCACCGGATTGGCGACCATGCCTTTGTCGTGAAAACGGCGGATGGCTTCATAAATGCGGCTATGCAGCTCGGCATAAAAATGCTCGGGCAGCAAATCGGAGCTGACATGGCTGAGCGCTTCGTTATTGGTGAGCAAGGCGCCGAGCAAGGCTTGCTCGGCTTCAAAATTATGGGGTGCTTCACGCAGAGAGGATAGGGACGACGCCGACGCATCGCGCGCGGATGCGTAATCCAGACTTAGGGTGGTTGCCATGCTTGTTGTCTTTTATTTTGAGCGACTTGAAAAAAATTCTTCTTGGTACCCCCACAAGGTGCCACAGCTTGCACGCTCATTGCAACGGCTTTTGCAAAGTTATCCCAAAGGAAGTGAAGGGGTGAGGGAGGGGCTAGGGGCTAGGGGTTAGGGGTTAGGGGTTAGGNNCCGTCATGCGACGGGGTGACAATAACTCATGATACCGTCATCCTCGGGGCGGCGTAGCCGATCCCGGGGATCCACTTGTAGCAAGAAAGGCTGGATTTCGCTTTCGCGGGAATGACGCGGGGTGGGAGTCGAGACAGGAGTCCGCTTTTTCTCACCGTCATCCTGCGGCTTGCGCAGCAAGAGCGCAGGATATCATAAGGTGGCGCGCGATACTGCGCTGACGCTTTGCGTCCCGCAGCATGACGAATAGTAATCAGTAAAAAAAGCCGCGAAGGAATCTTCGCGGCTTTTTAAAAATAATTCAGACAATGCTTAAGCGGCGTTGTCTTCGTCTGCTGAGGTTTCGGCATCATCCGCATCCGCATCCGCGTCTGCATCGGCTTTAGCAGCGGGTGCGGCATGCACCTGCACTTGCTTCGGCTCTTCCAGCATTTCGCTGGGAAGCGGGCTGTCGGCATTGCGCGCCACATGCACCTGAATGGTCACCGGCACTTCTGGGTGCAGGCTGACCGTGACATTATACAGGCCCAAACTTTTGATAGTGGCGTTCAGATCGATCAGGCGACGATCGACCGTATGGCCATCGGCTTCGAGCGCATCGGATACGTCGCGCACGGAAACGGAACCATAGAGCTTACCGTCATCGCTGGCCTGACGCACCACGGTGACCACCACGCCCTCAAGCTTTTTCGCTTCGATTTGGGCAGCATCGCGACGCTCGATATTGGTTTTCTCGAGCTGATCGCGTTGTGCTTCGAACACTTCGCGGTTGGCTTTATTGGCACGCAGCGCTTTGCTTTGCGGAATCAGGTAATTACGTGCAAACCCGTTGCGTACATTCACCACATCACCAATCGCGCCCAGACGGGAAATACGTTCTAATAAAATAACTTCCATGTTCCCCTCCTATTGCGACACATAAGGCAGCAAGGCCAGATTGCGCGCGCGTTTGATGGCGCGGCTCAGCTGGCGCTGCTTTTTGGTGGATACCGCAGTGATACGGCTCGGCATGATTTTGCCACGCTCCGATACGAAGCGGCCCAGCAATTTCACATCTTTATAATCGATTTCCTGTGCATTCTGACCTGAGAAAGGGCAGCTTTTGCGACGGCGGAAAAACACTTTGCGACCGGCACCGGCACCGCCGGAACGATCCCCGCCTGCACGATCACCACCGGCGCGGTCACCGCCACCGGAGCGTTCACCATAGGGTTTTCTCTCGAATGATTTTTTCTCTTCCATGATCAACCCTTTCTATGCCGCATCCGCGGTATCACCCGCTTTTTGTTTCATCACAACCGACGGCGAAGCATCCATCGTATCGACTTTCACGGTCAGATTGCGGATGACATCTTCGTTGATGCGCATCTGACGTTCCATTTCAAACAAAGCGGGAGCGGGGGATTCGATACCCAGCAGCACATAATGACCTTTACCAGCCTTGTTGATTTTATAGGCCAGCGAACGCAGACCCCAATATTCGTTTTTCAGTATCTTCCCTTTACCATCGGTGATGATTTTGGCGTAAGATTCGGCCAGTTTCTGCACGTCAGCGGCGTTCATGTCGTGACGGGCGATAAAAATACATTCATAGAATGCCATACTACTTCTCCATTAACGGACATCTGCAGTAGCTAACCTACTGGTATCCTGACGATTAATGTTTTCCCTGACCCATTCAGGGATGCTCCTTTTAACGATAACCAGCGAAAAGGCAAGGAGTTTCTTCGCCATGCATCAGTCTGCTTGACTCTTATAAACGGGGTGACTAACCATGCGGACATGAAAACTGCATATATCTTTCCCGGTCAGGGAAGCCAGTCTGTGGGCATGGGCCAAGCGCTCAGCGCAGCATTTCCCATCGCGCGTGAAACCTTTCAGGAGGTGGATGACGCGCTGAATCAAAAATTATTCGCGCTGATGACGCAAGGCGCGGAGGCCGATCTGACGCTGACGGAGAATGCGCAGCCCGCGATTATGGCTTGCTCAATTGCCGCGCTGCGGGTGATGGAACGCGAAATGGGCGTGGATGTGGCGCGCGATGTGGCGCTGGTAGCGGGCCATTCGCTGGGCGAATATTCGGCACTCACAGCAGCGGGGGCGATCAGTCTGGCCGATACGGCGCGATTGCTCAAAATACGTGGGCAGGCCATGCAGGCAGCGGTGCCGCAAGGCCAAGGCGCAATGGCCGCCATTATTGGGCTGGCATTTGACGATGTGAAAGCGATTTGTACAGAGGCCAGCAAGGATGGCGAGGTGTGTGAGGTCGCCAATTATAACTCCGATCAACAGGTTGTGATCAGCGGCTCGGTCGCGGGGATTGATGCGGCGATGGCGCTGGCTAAGGAGCGCGGAGCCAAGCGAGCCTTGCCCCTGCCAGTCAGCGCGCCCTTTCATTGCTCGCTGATGGAACCTGCGGCGCAGCGCATGCGCGAGGCGCTGGCACAGGTGCGCTTTCAGAACCCGTGCATACCGCTGGTGGCAAATGTGACCGCGATTGCCGTGACCGATGCCGATATGATTCGCCCGCTATTGGTGGAGCAGGTCACCGGCATGGTGCGCTGGCGCGAATCGGTCGATATGATGAGTGAAAGCGGCATTACGCGCTTCGTCGAAATCGGCCACGGCAAAATTCTGGCCGGATTGGTGAAGCGTTTAGCCCCCGATGCGCAGATGGTCAATGTCGGCACGCCGGATGATATCGATGCCTTTTCCAAAGCGGCATAATTACGCATTGGCATTTTAGGCGTTTCGTGCCATATCGGATAGGCTCGTATAGAGCAATAAACGTAACCCAAGGAGACGATCATGAAAAAGATTGCTGTATTATCCTGCTCGCTGATGTTGATGTCGACGGCTGCACTGGCGGCTGAAGAGTCCGGCGCGATTTATGGTCCCAAATGCGACACGGCAAAAGTAAAAGAATTGCTGGGCGACAAAGCCATAAAAGTTGAAGCCGGTGCCGCTGAGGGTATTCATAACGTGACCTATGACAGCGCCAACAAAGAAGAAGTGACGATGACCATCGCGAAGAATTGCATTTGATAAGCAAAGGCCTTGCGCCCCGACCTTCTCCCTGAGGGAGAGGGAGAAGGA
>DITS01000046.1 GCA_002422205.1 Alphaproteobacteria bacterium UBA6178 | reverse complement strand
GAGGAGGCGATGGGGCTCGAGGCGCAAAAAGCCTTGAGCGATTAAACGATCGCGGGCGGCGATATCGAGCACTGCATCGAGCCCCTGCCAGTCGAGGCGGATGCCTTCGCGCAGGCGCAGACCCATCATCACATATTCTTCCGCGCGCTCGGATGCGGTGAGCACGCTGTCTTCCTCCAGCCCATGGCCGTCGGCCAGTGTTCGCTCCAGCCAGCGTTCGGGGCTTTTGCGCGTGTGGGTGGCGTGCCATGCGCCGTTGCGCCACACGCGCCCATGCGCGCCGGGGCCGATACCGATATAGGATTCACCGCGCCAATAGCTGAGATTATGACGGCTGGCCTGTCCAGCGCGCGCATGATTGGAAATCTCGTAAGCCGGCAATCCTGCATCGGCCATCACATCAAGCGTGAGTTGGTACATCTGCGCGGCGGTTTCGTCACGCGGGAGAGCAAAAGCCTGTTGGTTGAAATAGGCATGATGGAAGGCGGTATTGGGCTCGATGGTAAGCTGATAAAGGGATAGATGATCGCCCGCATAAGTCAGCGCCTCGCGCAGCTCGGCTTCCCATGCGGCACAGGTCTGATCGGGCCGCGCATAAATCAGATCGAATGAAAAACGATCAAACAAGCTGGCGGCCAGCTCCACGGCGTGCAGCGCCTCGGACGCCGAATGCTCACGCCCTAAAAAAGCCAGCGCTTCGGGCCGTAACGACTGCACGCCCAGCGATACGCGGTTGATACCGGCGGCTTTGAAATCACGCAGCTTGTGCATCTCCACCGAGGTGGGGTTAGCCTCGAGCGTGATTTCAAGCGTGGGGCTGACATCCCAATGCTGCGCGGCGCGGTTGATGAGCGAATCCGCAATCGCAGGCGGCATCAGCGATGGGGTGCCACCACCAAAAAAGATACTGCTAAGCTGGTGATCGGGCATCCATGCCGCCATTACCTCGAGCTCCGATAGCAGCGCGCGCTGCCACGCCCCGGCATCAACGCTATCGCGCACATGCGAATTGAAATCGCAATAGGGACATTTCGATTTGCAAAAGGGCCAGTGCACATACAGTGCCAGTGGCGCGGGGCTTGTGGTGGGCGATTCCATGCACTATCCTATAGCCTTAACGCGAGTAAATGAGAAACGCAATGTCATCGGCAGACGCCATCTTAAGCATACTGCAGCAGCAATATCAGCAAATCGCTGCCATTGAAACGGCGTGGCATATCCAGTTCAGTGAGGGCGATATGCGCCCGCGTATCGAATATTTTCATGATGCGGTGCGCGCCTATACCGCAGGTGGCGAGCGCTTTACCAAAGGCACGCGCTTGTCGGTGGAGCATTTAGCCTATGATGTGGCGCAGCTGCGGCAGGTGCCCGCGCGGCCCGTGACGCGGGTGAACAGCAATCCGCATCCGGCGGTGGCGACGCAAGACGATGTGGCGCGCGGCGGCGGGCCGGACAGGGCCACGCGCCAAGAGCTGATTCAGTTGTACAAGGATTACACCGTGCTGTTTGTGGCGTTGCTGGCGCCGGTGGCCGAGGATAATTTTCATGTGCGCAGCGAAGAAATTGACGGCAGCGTTGAGGATATCGCCCTGATCGAACAGGTGCTGAAAAACCTTGCCAGCGGTAAAATGACGCAGCAACAGGCAGAAGCCACATTGGAGCGGGTGGAGCAGGACAGTTTACGCGAAAATATTTTAAAGGCGGTGCGCGGCAAAAAGATTAAACGCCCTGAGGCCGATGCGTTGCTTGATCGCCTGAATGAGGTGGAGGGCAAGCTGGAGCAGGAAAAACAAACCATCGAAAAAGCGCATTTAAGCTATGTGACCGGCCAGCTCGCCATTTATGAAGATGCCAAAGAAACGGTGAAGCGTCTGGCAGGGCAGGGGCTGAATCTGGCGGGCAAATTTGTTGAGAACGCGATGAGTCAGGCCGCAGGCAAAGGGCGCGGGCGGCAGTAGAGGGTGAGGGGCTAGGGGCTAGGGGAAGAAGAGAGAATGAGGACAGGAGTCCGAGCCTTCAGTGCGCGAAGCGTTTAGGCTCATTGCGGAGGGCAGTAGCCTGGAGCAGGAACGAACATAAAAACTCCCCCTACTCCACCATCAACAACACAATCTTGCTTTTGCCATAAACGCGCTCGGTGAGGGCGGTGCAGCCTTTCAGTTCGGGCGTGGCGTCCTTGATCGACATTTCCAGCGCCAACACCGTGCCCTCGCGCAGCCAGCCACCGGCTTGCAGGCTTTTGTAAGCCGGTAGTATCAGCGGGGTGTGATAGGGCGCATCCATCATCACCAATGCCACGGGTGCGTTGGCACGCGGCAGCTTGGCCACATCGGCGGTGATGACCTTACTGCGCGATGCTTCGTTGAGGGTGGCGATGTTTTGTTTGGTGAGTGCGATGGCCTGACGGGCGCTATCGACAAAGGTGACATGTGCCGCGCCGCGCGAAAGCGCCTCGAGCCCCAGCGCGCCGGTGCCGCAGCATAAATCGAGCACGCTCTGGCCGATCACGGGCGATTCATCGAATTTGCCATGCAATAATAAATTAAACAACGACTCACGCGAGCGGTCGGTGGTGGGGCGAATCGCATCGTCCTTGGGAGGAGCGAGCCTGCGTCCGCGATGAATGCCGGTGATGATGCGCATGGGTAGTTACTTTTGTTGCTGGTTACTGGCTGCTAGCCTAAACCAGCAACCAGTAACCAGCAACGTCAAACCACGCTAAACGCCTTACCTAATGCATTTTGCAGGGTTTTTTTGTCGATCTCCTTGATGCTGCCTTCAGCCAGCTTACCCAGCTGGAAGGGGCCGTAGGAGAGGCGGATGAGGCGGTTGACGGGGCAGCCGAAATGCTCGAAGACGCGGCGGATTTCGCGGTTTTTTCCTTCGGATAAGGTTACTTCGCTCCAGACATTGGTGCCACTGGCAGTGGGGTCTTCACGCTTGACGCTGATGCCACGATAGGTGATGTCGTCGATGGTGATGCCTTTTTTCATCAGCCGTAGCGCCTCGGCGGAGGGGAAGCCCTGCGTGCGTACGCGGTAACGCCGCAACCAGCCGGTAGTGGGCAGCTCCAGATGCCGCGCTAACTCCCCGTCATTGGTAAGCAGCAGTAACCCCTCGCTGTTCAGATCGAGCCGCCCGACGGAAATCACGCGTGGCAATGTGTCGGCCAGCGCGTCAAACACGGTGGGGCGGCCTTCGGGATCATGATGCGAGGTGATAAGCCCAACGGGTTTGTAATACATCCATAGCCGCGTCACGTCTTTGCCGCCGAGGATATGGCCTTCGATATTGATTTCGTCTTCGTCGGTGACATTCAGTGCAGGGGTGGAGATGCGCTTGCCATTAACTTTGACTTTGCCTTTGTCGATCAACCGTTCCGCATCGCGCCGCGAACAATAGCCGCTGCGCGCAATGCGCTTGGAGATGCGCTCGCCTTCGAATTCGCTCATATCATTCTCCCCGTCATCCTGCGGCTTGCGGAGCAAGAGCGCAGGATCTCGTGAGGCGGCGTGAGATACTGCGCTGACGCTTCGCGTCCCGCAGCATGACAAGGGGTGGAAAACAAGAGAGCGCTCATGCGGCTAGCTTCTGTGTGTGATACTGCCGCGAGGCACCCACTAACGCGCTGAATAACGCGGTATCGGCGGGGGTGATGTGGTATTCGGGGTGCCATTGCACCCCTAAGCAAAATGGATGCGCCGGATATTCGATGCCTTCGATCACCCCATCGGGGGCGATAGCATTGACGATTACGCCATCGGGCACCGTCGCCACCGCCTGATGATGCGCACTGTTCACCGCCACCGACTCTTTGCCGATGATGCGATAAAGCAGGGTATCGGGCGCGATCGACACATCATGGCCCGCTTCGGTGCGGGGGTTGGGCTGCTCATGCGCCAACCCGTCAGGAAACACATCGGGCACATGCTGAATCAGCGTGCCGCCCAGCACCACATTGAGCAACTGTTGCCCGCCACAAATACCGAACACCGGAATATTGCGCGCAATCGCACCGCGCGTAATCGCAAATTCAAACTGGGTGCGCCGGTCTTTGGTGATGACGGTCGCATGTTGCGGCTCGTCGCTATAATAGCTGGGCGGGATATCAAAATTACCGCCGGTCACAATCAGCCCGTCGATGAGATCCAGATAGGCATCCACCAGCGCCACCTCATGCGGCAGGCCGATAGGAATACCGCCCGCCTGCGCCACGGATGCCATGTAATTATCGCGCAGCGCATACCATGGTAGCTTAGAATAAGTCTGAATTTCTTCGTAATCGAGTGTGAAACCAATCACCGGAGGGGAAACCGTCTGCATCGTGAGCTTGCCTTATATACCATTTTTCAGTAACCTGTTTAAACTAACGTAAAAGCACAGAAGCTGCAACCAGCAGCTCGCCATGCACAGGGGAGTTCTTATGTCATTAGCCGCGCTACTGGGCGTTATATTCGGTGTAGGTCTGTTTTTGACCTCGATTTTCCTTAGTACCGACAATATGATGATCTTCTTTTCGCTCTCCAGCTTGCTGATGGTGCTTGGCGGCACAATCGCCACCGCTTTTATGAGTTTTCAGGCCCGTTATGTAACCATTGCCTTCCGCGCCATCGGCTGGATGTTTAAAAAACCCAAATCCACACGCGAAGGCCTGAACGAAGAAATCGGTCGCCTGATCAAATGGTCGTATCTGGTGCAGCAAAAAGGCCTGCCCGCGCTGGAAAATGAAATTAAATCCGTGAAACCGAACGATCCGATTTTGCGCTATTGTCTGGAGCTGGTAGCCACTGCACACAAACCCGCCGAGCTGCGCATTATGATGGAAACAGCGGTGGAATCGGAATTTGAGCGGCGCACCGTACCGGTTGATGTACTCAAAAATATGGCGTCCGCCTCGCCCGCTTTCGGCATGATCGGGACGTTGGTCGGTCTGGTGGCGGTATTGCAGGGTATGGGCGTGGGTAGCGAAAATATGATGGAAGTGGTGGGCAAAGGCATGGCGCTGGCGCTGATTACCACGCTCTATGGCGTGGTTTTTGCGCGGATGATGTTTTTACCGGCAGCCACCCAGCTGAACCAGAAGGAAGAAATTGAGCGATTCCGCAATCTGATGGTGATTGAGGGGCTGATTCTTTTATCCGAGAAAAAAGGCCCGCGCTTTATGCAGGATCATCTCAACAGCTTCCTTGACCCCTCGATTATGTTTAATATCGACAAACAATTGCGTTAAATGGCATGGCACTCAAAAAACGGCCTAAAAAGCAGGAAGAAAACCTCGATGAATGGCTGATCACCTATGCAGATGCGGTGACGCTGATCTTGATTTTTTTCATTCTGATGTTTTCCGTCTCCGAGCCCAAGGAATCCGAATTTAAAAAGATATCCGAAGCCTTCGCCGCCGCTGGTTTTGTCAAAGAAAAACAGGACCAGACCGACCCCTTCGCCACCTTGCAGGAAGAGGTGGAAATCATGATCGAGGAAAACCAGCTCGAGCGTGATGTGGGGATTGAAGCCACCGACAAGGGCATCCAGCTCGAATTATCCAGCTCCAGCTTTTACCATTCCGGCTCGGCCAAATTCAAACGCGAGGCGATACCGATTCTGGAGAAAGTCTCGGCGATATTGGTCGATTTTAACTATGACGCCTATGTGATCGAAGTCGATGGCCATACCGATGATGTGCCGATTCAGTCGGCGCAATACCCGTCTAACTGGGAGTTATCCAGTAACCGCGCCGCCAATGTGGTGCGCTTTTTCATCGCTGATGGGATTAATCCGGAGCTGATGAAAGCCTCTGGCTATGCCGAGGTGAAGCCCAAAGTGCCTAATCTGGACAAGGAAGGCAACCCCATCCCCACCAACCGTGAACTTAACCGCCGCGTGGTGGTACGTATTGAGCGGACGGAGATGTAGGGGTTAGAGGCTAGGGGCTAGAGGGTAGAGGTCAGAGGCTTCATCCCCTTATCCGTCATCCTGCGGCTTGCGTAGCAAGAGCGCAGGATCTCATGAGGCGGCGTGAGATACTGCGCTGACGCTTCACGTCCCGCAGCATGACCGAGTAAGTAAGAAAGGGCCGCGCGCCTCGGCCCTCTCCCAGAGGGAGAGGGAAGTGAAGAAGGCGCGTAACAGGAAAAACAGGATAGATGCACAGCATGACTACACCGGCGATATCGATTAAAGGCTTACGCAAAACCTATAAAGAGGGTGGCAAGTCGCAGGAGAAGCTGGCGCTTAAGGGAATTGATTTGGAGATTCCGCGCGGATCATTTTTTGGGCTTTTGGGGCCGAATGGGGCGGGTAAATCAACCTTGATAAATATTCTGGCGGGGCTGACGCTGAAAAGCGAAGGCGAGGTGGCCATTTGCGGGCATGATATTGTGCGTGATAGCCGTGCAGCGCGGATGAGCATTGGCGTGGTGCCGCAAGAGCTGGTGCTGGATACGTTTTTTACGGTGCGCGAGGCGCTGGAAATTACGGCGGGTTATTATGGCATTCCTAAGTCGCAGCGCCGGACGCAGGAAATTATTGATGTGATGGGGCTTGGCGACAAGGCCGATATCGGCTCGCGGCGTTTGAGCGGGGGTATGCGGCGTCGGTTGCTGGTGGGCAAGGCGCTGGTGCATCGCCCGCAGGTGCTGATTCTGGATGAGCCAACGGCGGGCGTGGATGTGGAGCTGCGCACGCAATTATGGGATTATGTGCGCAAAATTAATGCCGAAGGCACGACGATTCTGCTGACCACGCATTATCTGGAAGAGGCGGAAGAGCTGTGCGACGAAATTGCTATTATCAATCATGGCGAAATTATCAAGCGGGACCGCAAGGATGCGCTGATGCGCGGGGTGGATAGCAAAGAGCTGCGGCTGGTACTGGAGTCACCGATTGATATGGTGCCGGTGCAGTTGGCGCATTATCAGTGCCGCATTGAGAATGGCTGTCTGATCATCAAATACCAACCCAGTGAGGCGTCGTTTCAGCAGATTATCAATCAGGCGGGGCAGGCGGGGTTGAATATCGTCGATCTGTCGACGTCCGAGGTGGATTTAGAAGATATTTTCCGCGAGCTGACGCGTAAGGTGGCCTAACGCATTTTCTAGATTTCGATATGGTAACGTTGTCGGATTAGGGTGCGGGTGTGCTCGCTGGGGAAGCGCCCGTAATCCCATGCGATTACTTCGGCGCAGGCGCTCAAGGCTTCGCGGGTGACTGGTGTCGCCTGCAATGCTTTTTCGATTAACGGGGTTTTGGTTGGGCTGGCAGTCAGATAGGCATGGATGATTTGCCCGTTGCCCTGATCGTTGAGTTGCAGGTGATAGAGTTGATCAGTGAGTTTGGTGAGATAGGTCATGCGCGCCTTAGCTGTTGAAATGGTATTGATTGTGCGATTGCGGTGCCGGATGGCTCGCCGATGATGGGGCGTCCCGCAGCATCGGTTTGCGTTTGGGCGGCTTGCAGCGTTGCTAGCGGATCGTGCAATTGGCTTTCATGTTGTGCGACGCAGGCGGATGCGTAGGCCATGGCCAGATGCGCGGATTTTTCGGGTGTGTAACCCATCATCATACCGGTGAGGAACCCACCGAAGGAGGCATCGCCAGCGCCGGTTTGCGAGACGATTTTGACATTGTTATCCCATATTGGCAGGTCGATTTTCTCATTGGCGCTGATGACGCAGGCACCTTCTTTGCCTTTGGAGATGAAGGCGGTTTTGGCATCGTCTTGTGTGCTCATCCAGTGAAGGAGTGCGTCGGTGGGAGTGGTATCGATGCTAGGGGCGAGTGGGTCGAGATGGCCTTCCTTTTGCATTCGCTTGATGAGGTAGCCTAATTCCTGTTCGTTACCCAGAATGCAGCTGGCTGTTTTCATGCTGTCGTATATTTTATCGTAATTGGCATTCAGCATGGATTCGCTGGTGGGTAATGACAAGTAGAGCTCGCTGTGATCGGCGCGGCTTTTGGCTACCAAACGGTCAAAGCTTTTGGGCATTTTGGATACCAGCGAACCGGGGATGAAGATCATATCATAACGGTTATTATCGAGATGGGTGTCGATTTGTGCGGCATGGGTATGTTCCACCATGTCTTTGACATTGCCACTATAGCTGGCGATCTGGCGGCTGTCGCCACCATTGAAAATGAAAGAGCGGGCGGTGCGCACCTGCTGTTGCTCTTCTTGCGTCATCGGGGGAATCAGGGTGAGGCCTGCCTTGTCGCAGGATGCGCGTGCAATATGTCCGAAAGGTCCGCAGCCCACGGCGGTGATAACATCGACCTGTGGCCGCTCGCTTGGCGGGTAGCTGCGGGTGAGGGTGCTGAGGGCATTGATGGCGGAACCGCCGGCAAAGGCATCAATTTTTTCGTTTTCCAGCAGGGTGCGTACGCGGTCATACCATGGCGCGCCCTCATCCCATGCGACGTGTTCCTGCTCGCCGATGGCGGCGATGATGTCATGCATCTGCGATTCGCTGATCTGGTTTTTTTCGCTGCCGGGCGGCCAGTTGAATGATGCGATCACGCTTTGGTAGTTTTCATGCTTTAAGGGAACGTCGACCAAAGCTGTGTCGGCGGTTAGAATGCGGACCATAATCTGTCACTTCTGTGGGTATGTCGTAAAGTATTAACATATATTAACACTGATGTACCATATTATTATGCGGAAACAACAGGAATGCGCAAAAAGGCTGCGGCGACGCTGCGCGCATCTTTCATTTGTAATTTATATTGTGGCGGCTATGGTGCCTTCCTGCGCTAAAGCGGCTGACTGCGGTATTTGCAGCCATGCTCAAACAGTGAAGAATAGCCATTGCGCACCCGTAGCTCAGCTGGATAGAGCGTTGCCCTCCGAAGGCAAAGGTCGGACGTTCGAATCGTCTCGGGTGCGCCAAAGCGCTTCCGAGCGGTCGATTCGAACATCTTTAAGAGCATGCGCTGCGAAGCAGCGCGGGCGAATCGTCTCGGGTGCACCATTCTCCAATTTTTGAGCATTCCACAAACCCATCAAAGGGTTTTTTCAAGGAATAACAAAGGGTCTTTCCCTTCAATGTTAGGTTTTGAAATACAAAATCAGTAATTTGTGCTTTTGGGCAATTTCAGAACCCCTGAATGCCAACAGCGCATTATTTGCCACGTCTAGCAAGCGAATCAGGTTCTCTTTGAAGTCTGCATCCGTCAATTCCAACGCTGCCATCTGTTGCTGCAAATCATTAATATACCGAGCAATGTCTGAGAAATGGAAGACCAAGAACGCTGAGGCGAACTCATGCCAACAACGGTTGATCTATATCCTCTTTTCTGCCTTTATATCTCAAAATCTCTGTAGATAGGGTCAGCATATGTTCAATCGTCGTCTAAAATCTGCTTCACTCATATTGGCATCCCTTGCTGCATTGGCCGGATGCATGGAGAAATCACCCGAGTCTATTTTAAAACAATATCTGACCTACTTTTCTAATGCTGACTATAAAAATGCTTACACATTGCTATCTGTGCAAGATACCAAATTTATGACGCAGGAAGAATTTAGCGATAGGTCGGCTGACTCTGCATTGCTGTGGTCGGAAGTATCGTTCAAGATCAAGTCTAAGCCAGCAGTTACAGATGACACAGCCAAGGTCGCAGTTGATATTACCAGCCCAGACATCCGGCCACTAATGAAAGATGCAATGAAAATAGCGATGGCTTCAGCATTAAGCAAAGAAGATGGCGGGAATGATGATAGCGGCGATGCGTTACAACAGATGCTTGAAGAGAAAATCAAAGAAGGTAAATTACCAACCATGACACAGGAGCAAACCTACGAGCTCGTGAAAGAGTCTGGTGAATGGAAGGTAGTTCTGGGTTTTGCGAAACAAGAAAAGATTAAAGACTTATTGTCAGAAGCAAAGGATTTGCGCGAACAGAATAAATTGAATGTCGCAAAAGCTAAATACGAAGAGGTGCTAGAGTTGGATAGTGAGCTAGTGGAAGCCAAGACTGGTTTGGACGAGACTAAGGGCGAGATCGCAAGCTTTGAAGAAAAGCAAGCCTACATAAAGAATGTGGAGCTATACGATCTCAAGTCGAAATACTACTCCGTGCCCGATGAATGGAAAGAAGGCGCTGTAAAGGCCAAGATCACAGACATTGAGTTTATGGCTGAATAATTCCACTCATCCTGGATTCACTTTAAAACTTAGAAGCGAAGCGGGTGTCGATTATTAAGCTGCGTGTCGGCCTGATACAGCACTCTATCTGCTAAATGGAACGGTATGCCATGCTTGTCACATACCTCTTCCAAACGCTGTAGGTAATCCAGATAGCATGTAATTTGAGTGTCGGACTTGCTCGGCTCTTTATAGCTCTCTCCATAGATAAACCGAAACACGCGCTGGTCTATAATTTGATAAATATAGGGGTTCTTAAATCGAAGGATGGTTGAGGCCATAGGCAATCGTATCCCGCGACATTTAAGCAGCAATTGCATTACCTCGGTAGTCAACAGATCATCTCTCTTGCGCGAATCACCTGTGATACGGTTCAACAGCGTCAGAACTTCATTTTCTGTATCTGTACTTGTGTGGGGATAGCGGTTTATTTTCCACAAGGCTATTTCATTGATGGTGGCTTGGTCAAAGTCGCCAGTCATCTTGTCCAGCTTACCAGTCAGATATTCCTGATAACTATACTCATCCAGTAGCCTAACGATGTCTAATGGCTCATCAAGACTATCTATGGACTGAATCGTTTTCTCTAACACTAGTTGTACCCGGTACAAATTACTCCATGTGACATACGCTTCCAGCTCAGCTCAGTCAACAAACCGCCAGCCTCTTATTATCAAAGAACTGTACAATCAGTACTCTATCTTGCAAATTAGTTCGTAGGCGGTCAACCAAGGTGCACCATTCCTTTTTCACACCCATTCTGCCTAACTACTTGATTTGCTATATGAACACGCAAAGCATGCTTTGCCGATTCGAAACCAATCCGGCACATAATCGCCATATCAAACACAAAAATAAATCACGTTAAGGTTGCCTTAATACCCTTGCTATACGCTAGACAGCACGTGCATTTCTACATTATAAATATTTTACTATAAACACAAATCAGGGGAGACTATTAACAATGGATTATGAAAATACAGTGGTAGTACAGGGCTTTTTCAATAAAATCTGGAGCGGCATTAAAAAAGCGGCCAATGCTGTTGTGGATACAGCCAAAAAAGTTACCAATACCATTGCGGATACCGCAACCAATATTGCCTATGAAATTAAAAGCACCGTTGAAAAACTCCCCAACCAGCTCTTGGACATCATAAAAACAGGTGCTGAGTATGGGGTGACCTATACCATTGAAGGCATCAAATATGTGGTGGAGAAAGTGGGCCCCACCGTTGTGGATGCAAATACTTTACTTGTCAAAGTGGTTGCCTTTGAGTCGTCCGATCAAGCCAACACTGATACCGATACACCGGATCTATTATTAGGCGGAAGCAATAACAGCGATACGCTGACGGGTGCCGCAGGCGAGGACTTGCTGAGTGGTGACAATGGCAATGACCGGCTGGAGGGTCAGGCAGATACCGACCTGCTGTTTGGTGGAGCGGGGGCGGATACCATCTATGGCGGAGCCGATGAAGATTATATCGAAGGCGGTGACGGCAGCGACACCGTGTATGGCGGTAGCGCATCGGACATCATCGAAGGCGGTGACGGCGACGACGTAATCTATGGTGGTAACGCACTGGCCGACGCAACCGATGATGAAGACCTCATCACTGCGGGCGCTGGCAATGACACTGTTTTTGGCAATGGCGGCGACGATATTCTGGCTGGTGAGCAAGGCCATGACCATATCGATGGCGGTTTGGGTGATGATATCATCTTCGGTGGTAGCGGTAACGACACGCTCTATGGCAATGACGGCAATGACCATCTGATCGCTGGTTCGGGCAATGACCATCTGTATGGTGGCGCGGGCCTTGATACCTTTGTCTTCGGCCACTCCGATACCCCGATTAGTAGCGTAGAAGTCGGGGTAGGAACATTCTCCTCGCTGGGGTCAACTGTTGCTATATTACCCTTTCTGCTCAACAGCGGCGCGTTGGTTGATGTCATTTATGATTTTGAAGTGGGCACAGACAAGCTCGACTTCTCCCATTTGTCTGGCAGCATCTGGCGCGGTGATGCGTCGAATGTGGGTGCACCAGGTATCTTCACCAAACGAGTAGCAGAAGGAACGCTGGTACAGGTGGAGACCGATGGTAATGGATTTGCCGATTATAACATTCTGCTGGTCGGCGTATCTTCCCTTCATTCCAGCGATATTATTGTTTAACCTATAACCCAATAAACCAGCGCGGTGTAATGCCGCGCTGGTTTGCTTAATTCACGCCTATCGGTTGCCCTCCTCACCCTTCCCACGTGATTGCGGTGGCTTGTTTAGAGCCACGCCATGCGCGCATCATTCACCCTTCCGGCATTGCTAATGATTGGCCGCCACTACGCATGATTCGACATGATCGTTTTATCGGATTAGCGCTTCCCCTATTGATTCCTTATACGGAATGATGGATGCCAGTGCATGGTGATTGTGCTTAGGGCATATTGCCTGTAAGAGCATCATTATACGTATAAAAACCGATAAGGAGACGATGGCATGGCATATATTGTGGGCGGTAGAGGCGATGATTTATATAATGATCTGCCGGATACGGAGGAAAATACCGTCTATGGCAATCAGGGTAATGATGTGGTGATGGGCGGGCAAAAGCGTGATGTGATCTATGGCTGGACCGGCAATGACCGGATTTCGGGCCGTGATGGCGATGATATGCTGGGCGGCGATGATGGCGATGACGCGGTGTATGGAGGGGATGGCGATGATATGCTGGCAGGCGGCATGGGCCGCGACCGGCTCTATGCGGGCCGTGGCAATGACCATTTGTATGGCGATGACGGCAATGACAGCCTGTATGGCGAAGATGGGGATGACAAGCTGTATGGCGGGTTTGGCGATGATTTTATGACCGGCGGCAGCGGCTCTGATTTTATGGGTGGTGATGCGGGCAATGATGTGATGCATGGGTTGTCGGGCCGCGATTATCTGTTTGGCTGGGATGGGAATGATACGCTGGATGGTGGAACGGATAGTGATGTGCTGATGGGTGAGCAAGGGGATGACCATCTCACCGGTGGCAAGGGCTATGATGTTTTATTTGGCGGCGAGGGCAATGATGTGCTGGTGCTGTCGGGGGATTGGGACCGCGCCTGGGGTGGCACGGGTGCCGATATCTTTTTTATCGCGGATTATGATGTGCGCGCCAGCGGGCGTCATGTGATTCAGGATTTTATCACCGGCGTTGATAAGATTGATGTAAGCGGGCTGGGCGTGACTGGCATGGGCGATGGCCGCAAAGAGATTCAGCTCGACGGTAATGCGATTCTGGTCGATGGGCGCGCGATTGCGCTGCTGGAAGGCGATGTGGTGCCGCCGGTGGAAGCGGATTTCATTTTTTATTGGTAGGCGCGTTAGGCGCTGATGCAGATTTTCCTTGATAATGCTGCGCTTCACTCTATTTTGCCTGCAGCTTTTGTCCGGCTTGGCTGGGTGAAGGGTTGTGGTCTTAAGTAAGTTGATCGCAAGCGGAGATAGCCAGCCGTCGCCCTTTGGGCTATGGCGGGCGTAAGCAACACTAGCGCTCCCAGGGGTCGCGAAGTGTAGCTAACGGACAGGTGGCCGAGTGGCTGAAGGCGCTGGTCTCGAAAACCGGTATAGGGGCAACTCTATCGTGGGTTCGAATCCCACCCTGTCCGCCATTGAACAATTTTATAGCTCTTGAAAGAAATTCAACTTTTAGTATACTGATTTGATTAAAGAATTTTTGCTGTCAAAAATGCAAATTATCCAGTCTAAGTTTATTGACAGCTTTCGATAGCCGGTTGCGTACAGATTAAATCTATACTATTTCAATGGTTTACGATAACGCTAGCCAAGCTGGGAGAGTAAGTCTAAACTTTGGATGCTATATAGGGAGGGATTTATGGATATAGGCATCATTCTGCTGATTGGCATTGGCGGCATCGCTCTGTTGCTGATTGTTTTATATAACCGTATCGTTGCGCTGCGGCAGCGTTACCGTCAGGCGTTTTCCGATATCGATATCCAGCTCAAGCTACGCTATGATCTTATTCCAAATCTGGTGGAAACCGTCAAAGGGTATGTGTCACACGAGAAAACGCTTCTTGAAAACGTGACCAATGCGCGCGCCGAAGCAATGAACACCAAGGATGTTGCCGAGCGTGCCAAAGCCGAAGGTATGCTAGGCATGGCGCTCACCAACCTGCTGGCCGTGGCGGAGAATTATCCCGACCTCAAGGCAAGCGAGAATTTCATGGGCTTGCAGCGTGAGCTGGCTGACATTGAGAACAAGGTCGCCGCTGCCCGCCGCTTCTTCAACAATGCGGTGGCTGAGTACAATACGGTGATTGAGCAATTCCCTGCCGTACTGGTGGCACGCATGTTTAATTTTACAGCGCAGGAACTCTTCAATGTGCCAGAGCAGGAAAAAATACAGATTGACCAGCCTGTTAAAGTGGTGTTCCAGTAAAAGCGGAGGCGCTTGATGGTGGTGTCGTCCGTTGGGCTTCAGACCCATATCTGGAACAATAATATCAAGTCTGTGCTGCTGTTGACCGGGTTTCCCGTACTGCTTGTGTTGATGCTATGGGTCGGCGCATATCTGTATCACGCCACAGAAGCTGATGCGTTCGCTCGTTCATTGAGGGTGCTTACCACTAGTTGGCATTTCGCCTTTATCGCTGCTGCTATCTGGTTTTCTATCGCTTTTTTTAAGCACCAACACCTGATTGATGCAGCGTCCGGCGCATATCACGTCACCCGGAACGCACAGCCGAAAATCTATAATATGCTTGAGAATCTCTGTATTTCCCGAGGCATTCCCATGCCGAAACTGGCAATCATCGACACGCCTGCGCGTAACGCTTTTGCCAGCGGCATCTCTGATAAGAACTACACCGTTACCCTGACGCAGGGATTGATTGACGCGCTGTCCGACGACGAATTAGAGGCGGTGATCGCCCATGAACTGACGCATATCATGAATAAAGACGTACGCCTGCTCATTATCAGCGTGATTTTCGTCGGCATGATAAGTTTCCTGGCTGAAATGCTGTTCCGCTCAATGCGCTATGGTCGCATGTCGCGCGGACGCAACGGTGGCAAGATCATGATCGTCGCGGGGATCGTGCTGGCGGTGGGCTATTTTTTCGCCATTTTACTGCGCTTCGCCATCTCGCGCAAACGCGAATATCTGGCTGATGCGGGTGCGGTGGAGTTGACGAAAAATCCCGACGCCATGATTGCCGCTTTGGAAAAAATATCGGGCCATGCCACCCTCGAAGACATGCCAGCGGAAGTTGCGCAGATGTGCATTGAAAATGATCCGAAAGCCAGTTTTCTCAGCCTGTTTGCTACCCACCCACCGATCGAGAAGCGTATCGAGGCTCTAACGCGCTATGCGAATGGCCGTAGCACATTACGGCCAACCGCCGATGCACCGATTGGCCCGTGGGGTTAATAGTGTGCCCAAAATTTTGTATTCATGCGTCCAGATATACGGGAAGCCATTTTCCTTAGCTTTCTCAGCGGCTGTTGAGGCTTTGGTGGATGGGGGCGAGGGCCTTGTTTAGTCCGGTTACACCGCGGCTGATGCCGCTAGCCAGAATGGCCTCACGCGAGTGAATGAATGTTGAAGGGGAGCCGTCAAAATGCATGCGGCTGTTAGTGAATTGATGCATTTGGGCTAGCCTAGCGCTAGCCTTCTCCAATTCAGTTAAAGTGGGGCCGAGCGCGTTTAGCGTCTCTATCTTTTCATCGGTTAATGGGGCTTCATCACCGATGCGGTTGGCAGTGGCTTGCGTAATAATGGGTGCTAGCTTTGCCGTGATGCTGGTTATTTCCTGATAAAATGGATCTGAGTCGCCCATTTGCTTCTGTGTTTCCACCAATTTTTTATGCGCGGCGCTGAGAGCTTCAATTTGGGGGTAGGGAATAGATACGCTCATACAGCATCCTGTTGTTGGCGGTTGGTTCCGGCGAGTGCGCTTGTGAGGGTGTGCGCGTCGGGCGTGCCGGTGCCGTGGGTTAGCAGGCGGCCATAATCGGCGAGGCGGACGGGCTGGGCGGCAATCGCGCGCTCGAAGCGCTGGCGTTTGCTGTCGGGCACTAAAAGCAGATAGTAAAAATCGAGCAAATCGGCGCCGGAATCCGTGATGCAATAGAGGGTGCCTTGTGCTGAGGATGCGGCGATTTTTTGGGTGAATGTCATTAGCGTGCCGCTCCTGCTTGACGCTCTAAGGGAATTTCCGTTGCCGTTGCAGGCCCTATAGATATTTCCCGCGGATTGTTCTGGCGGTGATGCGCTTCGAGGCTGAAAGCGTCATAGCTGCCTTTTTCGGGCTCGGGCAGGCCAAGTGCGAGATGGGCGGCGATAGCGGCCATGCCGCCGATGGTGCGTGCAGTGCCGGAGCTGTCGAGGCCGATGAGCGTGGTGGTGTCATCGAGGCGGGCGACGAGCGCCTTTTCGCCGATTTTGGGATTGGTATAGGCGCAGGTGCCGAAGCTGGTATGTTCGCGCAATCTGTCTTTGTCGATACCGAAGCGGATAGAGGCAGCGGTGAGTGCCGCGTCTTTTTCCTCGTCGGTGATGGGGGCGTGCAATGCGTCGACTGAATCGGCAGTACGGCTGGTGGCGGCAGGGAGGAATTTGAGGATTGGCGATTTGGGGTCGGCGTTGAAGCCATAGGCGGAGCCTTCGCCGCCGGAGGGGACAAAGCCTTTGCTGAAGGGGAAACCGTTGGGCTGATAGCCCAGTGCCTGCATATCGATTTGTGCGTAAACCACGCGGGTGAGGCGGGTTTCAATGCCGTGCTTTTTGGTGTCGACCAGCTCGCCGATCCATTGGCCGGGGGCGATGATACTCTGATCTGCGGTATGTTCGCTGCCGTCGGCGAGGGTGAGGACGGACTTGTCATCACGCTGTTCGACTTTTTTAATGGTGCTGCTGAAATGGAAGGTGACGCCATGATCTTGCAGGTATGTTTTCAGCGTTTGCATCAGCTTTTCCTGATTGATGACGAGGGCGGCGCCATTGGGGTTGTGATCGGGGTGGTAGGGGTCTTCTACCAGCAGTCGCGCCTCGTCGGGCAGGGTGTTGTAAAAACCGGGCCAGCGGATTTTGGCGTCCTTGCCGATCCATTCCTGAAACTCCACCTCAGCGTCGATTAAGGATTGTTTGCTTTTATCGTATGCCGGATCGCCCAGTGGTTTGCCCAGGAAGGCGGAGGCTTGTGGTTTGAATAATGTGTTGCCGCTATCGGCTTGCAATCGCTCCAGCATGGCGAGGGTTTCACGCACATTCCACTGGCCGACACCTTTGGCGGCGCCCATCAGGCGCATGGTGCGTGCGGTGGATGCACCTAGACTGGCGCGGTGAGAATTATCCTTTCCGGCTTCGTAACTATCGGCGCTGCCCTTTTCAAACAGATCAATTGTAAGGGTGGGATTTTTTTGCAGCAATTGGTAGGCGGTTGCTAATCCGGCGATGCCACCGCCGACGATGGCGATGTTGTGGGGGGGGGTCATGCTTGCTCCGTTACTTTTATCATTTTGGGTGTTCTATCACGCCATTATGGAGTTTGAGTGTGACGATTTAATGACATTCATTCTCATTTGCAAAATATGGGTTGCGTTTGAGCGGCAGAATCCCTAGAAGGTTAATCCCTGTTAATTCAAATGAGAATCATTTGCAACA
Organism: Alphaproteobacteria bacterium UBA6178; assembly: GCA_002422205.1. Lineage (GTDB taxonomy): Bacteria > Pseudomonadota > Alphaproteobacteria > Rickettsiales > UBA3002 > UBA6178. Next base: position 43,745 of record DITS01000046.1, on the reverse strand, counting down.
ACTATTCGCTGCTGGATAATGTGGAGTCAAAGTGAAGCAACCTGCTGATACAAAATCATTAACGACCGCTGAGCGTTATAACGCGCTGGCCTCTCATAAGGCGGGGTATCGCCGTGGCGCTTTGCATGCGGGGGATGCCGATGCGATTAAGGCGATTATTGAGACCGCGCTGCGCAAGGACAGGCCGGTGCCGGTGATGATCTATTGGGCGAAAGGCGTGCGCGACGAGGTAACCGACATTGAAAAAGAGGGCATTGCTTTTGTGAAAAAAGCGTTGAGCCAGCTGGATATGCCGGTGGATTTGCATGTGGTGTTTGCCGATACGCATGTGGCGTTTAACGGTATCGATTTGCCGGAATCTTATATTGAGCAGACGCGCGCGGCATTTGACGAGATCATCAACACGGATGATTCGAAGGTACGATTTAGCGGGCTTTCGCGACTGAGTGATTATGTGAATCCGGATATCGCTTATACTTCACGCGAAGGCGGTTACGACGCTTTGCGAAAGCATACTGAGCAATCCAAACAATGTAATACAGAAATGCTGGACGTGCTGGGCATGCGTGCAGAGAAATATTACCAGCGTGATGACACGTCGCCACAGGATGTGGCGCGGATGTATTACGAGCTGTGCAAAAGCGAAAAAGAGCCGGTGGGTCGAGCCTTTCCCGATACCATATTTTTGACATATAACTCATCCAAGCAGCATGATTTTTCGGTGCCGAGTGGCATGCCTGCTTTTAATATGTATGCGTTTGATGGTCATATTTCGGATAAGCCGTGGAACCGGCCTGATACGAAAACGACGGAGCGGGAGCATCAGCAGAGAATTGGTATGCCGCGGGGTTGCGCTGAGGGTGTTTGTTAACCTTGCGTTTTGGGGGGGCTTATGCTAAGCCCAGCCCCCGTTTAAATTCTAGCTCGTGAGGGTGTGATGGCTGGTGCTTTTACTGTAGGACTCATTCAGATGCGTATGACGCGTGACGCGGCTGATAGCATGGCGCGTGCGGAGAAGCTGTTGCGCGAAGCGGCGGCTAACGCTGTGCAGGTGGCGTCTTTGCCGGAGCTGTTCCTCACCGATTATTTTTGTCAGGAAGAAAAACAGGAGCTGTTTGATCTGGCCGAGCCGATTCCGGGGCCGACGACGGAGCGTTTGTGCCAGATTGCGAAAGACACCGGCATGGTGATTATTGGCTCGATTTTTGAGCGGCGTGCGCCGGGGTTGCATCATAATACAGCGGTGATGATTGATAAGGATGGCACGTTGCTGGGCATCTATCGCAAAATGCATATTCCGCATGATCCGCTGTTTTACGAGAAATATTATTTTACGCCTGGTGATACCGGCTTCAAAACATTTGACACGGCGGTGGGTAAGCTGGGTACGTTGGTGTGCTGGGATCAGTGGTATCCTGAGGGCGCGCGATTGACGGCGATGCAGGGCGCGCAGATGCTTTTTTATCCGACAGCGATTGGCTGGCACCCGTCGGAGAAGGCCGAATATGGTGAGGCGCAATGCAGCGCGTGGGAAACGATGCAGCGCGCGCATGCGATATCGAATGGCGTGTTTGTGGCGGCGGTGAATCGCATTGGCCATGAAGGGCCGAAAGATGGCGGGATTGAATTTTGGGGCGGGTCGTTTATTGCCGACCCGTTCGGGCGGATTCTGGCCAAAGCCGGCGTGGATGAGGAGTGCGTGCTCACCGCGCGCATTGATCCCGCGCTGATTGAAGAGACACGCCGCAACTGGCCGTTTTTCCGTGACCGTCGCGTGGATGCGTATGGCGATCTCACCAAGCGGTTTGGCAACAGCTAATGCAAAGCCCTGCGCAGCGCGGGTTCCGTATGCCTGCCGAATGGGAGCCGCAGCGTGCCATCTGGCTGGCATGGCCGCATCACCGCGCTGACTGGCCGGGTAAATTTGCACCGATCCCGTTTGTGTATGGTGAGATTGTGCGGCATTTGGCGGCGCATGTGCAGGTGGAGCTGCTGGTGCGTGATGCCAAGCAGCGCGAGCAGGCGCAAGGCATTTTTATGGCGGCGGGTGTCGATGATAGGTGCGTGCGGTTTCATGAGATAGCGACCAACCGGATTTGGCTTCGCGATTCGGGGCCGACATTTATTTCTGATGGCACCGAAAAAGCGATGTTACATTGGGGCTTTAATGGCTGGGCAAAATATCGCAATCACCGCCATGATGTAAGCGTGCCTGAGCGGATGAATGAGGCGCTCAAGCTGGAGCGGATTGTGCCGATGCATAAAGGCCGCCGTGTGGTGCTGGAAGGTGGCGGGATTGAGGTGAATGGCAAGGGGTGTGTGATGGTGACCGAGGAATGGTTGCTGGACCCCAGCGTGCAGGTGCGCAATGCAGGCTTTACGCGCGATGATTACGAGCAGGTGTTTGCGGATTATCTCGGCGCGCCGCATACGATCTGGCTGGGGCATGGGATTGTCGGCGATGACACGCATGGGCATATTGATGATCTGGCGCGGTTTGTGAATGCGGATACGGTGGTGATTGCTACGACGCGCGATAAGACGGACGCAAATTATGACTTGCTGCGCGACAATGCGCGACGCCTGAAGCGCGCCACCGACGCTAAGGGCAAACCGCTGAATGTGGTGGAGTTGCCGATGCCGAAGGCGCTGCTGTATGAGGATTTCCGCCTGCCTGCCAGCTATGCGAATTTTCTGATTGCGAATGGCTTGGTGCTGGTGCCGACCTTTAATGATCCGATGGATCGGGTGGCGCTGAGTATTTTAGCGGAGCTGATGCCCAAGCATGCGGTGGTGGGGATTCATTGCGTGGATTTTGTGCTGGGATTGGGCACGCTGCATTGTATGAGCCAGCAGGAGTGCGTGTAGTTTTTATGTTCCAGATACTGGTGTCAAGCACCAGTATGACAACGAAGTGACTAAGGCTCGGTTTACAATATTAAAGTGGATCCCCGGGATCGGCTTTGCCGCCCCGAGGATGACGGTATTATGGGACCCTGCCTTTCGTTGCTTAAGCGGAGCTGGCCATACTTCTCCCTCTCCCTCAGGGAGAGGNNTGCGCTCTCGCGTTGCGAGCCGCAGGATGACGGGGTTATGGGCAATTGTCACCCCGTGCTTGTCACGGGGTCCGGCCTTGCGGCATTTAAAGACAGACCAGACCCCGTCTTCGACGGGGTGACAATGCACAGTTGCAGGGTTACGGGTGAGGAGGCAGAAGATTACACGCTGTCAGAGGGCTTGGACCATGGTTTGTTGGCGGGCGTTGGTTAATTTTTGGGTTAGCTGGCTTTGGACGAGCGGGCTGCGGGGCTGGGTTTTTTGTTGCAGGATGCTGTGCGCTTTGGCAGCAATGTCGTTGGCAAAGGCGATGAGGGTGGGGGCATCGACGGGTTGTTGCTGCTGGGCTAAGATGGCATGGCCTGCTGCGGCGCTTGGCTGGGGCTGGAAGCCTTCGGTGTAGCTGCGGTTGTTGATGTGGCTGACGAGAGAGCGCAGTCCGTCATCATCCATCAGGCGGCTGCTGATGCCTTCATAGCGCAGCACATTGACGCTTTGCGATTCGACGCTGACGAGGGCATTGACCCATGCCAGTAACTGCACCGCTTCTTCGACGCTATGGGCGGGTTGGGCGAGGGCGGTATGCATGTCGGTGTTGATGCCATTGGCGGATTTTGGGCCGGTGAGGGCGGCTAGGGTGGTGCTGATGAGCGCCTCGCCATGGTGCTGTGCGAAGGCGGAGAGGGCGGTGTTTTCGGCTTCGCTGCGGGTGGCGGGGTCTTTTAACAATAGCGGGGTGATATGCTCCATCGCGTGGCTGAGCGACTCGTTGCCGAGCAGCGGATTGACGCCGCTGGCGGCGGCGAAACGTTGTTTCATTTGCGGGTTGAGTGCACCGGCGGAGCCGATGGCGGCGCTGAGCAAATGACTGGCTTCGCGCGCGTCGCTGATGAGGAGCTGACCGGGCAGGGTGGTGATTTCGCGCATGGCGACGGCGCCGTAGCTGGGGGCCAGCGTGTTGGCAACGGCGGCGAAGCTGGTGCTGGCCAGACTCATGGGGCTGAAGGCCGCGCCCATTTTATTGAAATCGCCGCGCAGGATATTGGTGGCAATTTTGACCGGAAAACCAAACAGCGAGACATAGAGATAGCGATCGCGCAGCTTGGTCATTTCATCGACGGCTTCGGGGCGCGACAGATGCTGCTTGAATTCTTGCCAGTAGGAATGCTGATTGGGTTTTTGCTTGAGGGTGGGGTGCAGGGTGGCGGGGGTGATGGTTTGCTCTGCCGCGTCTTTGGGCTGGGTGGTGAGTGCGGGCAGCGCGGGCAAGGTGGCGTGGTGCAGCAATTCATGCTCGAGGCGGGGGATATATTGATCGCTTAAATGGCCCTTCGTAACGGCGAATAATGTGGGGATGTCGAGGCCTTGCGGTGAGCGCAGGAAGGCGGCGAGCTGATTGGCAAAATCGATGATTTCGTCGCCCGATAGCGGTGCAAATTGACCATCAGGGGTGCGTTTGACCAAGGTGCCAGCGCTTTGGCCTTTGCAGATGACTTCGTGGGTTTTGCCTTTTTCGGTGAAATGATGGCCGGTGAGGGCGAGGCCGTTTTGCTGAATGAGTTGCATCATGTGGCCGGTGACGCGATTTAGGGATTCTTTGGTGAGCACTTCGTTGCGCGGGTCGGTGTATTCGAGTGAGAGAATCTGCTCATCGGCGATTTCCTGAATGAAGCGCAGGAGGGTGAAAAGCTGCATGGCGTCGGGTACGGTTTTGGCGCCTTCGGCTAGCACGTTATGGCAATGCGCTTTAAAATCATCGAGGGTTTTGGCATGCGGTGCGAGCAGCTGATAAGCGGGTTGTGCCATGGACTGCGTGGTGCCTGCGAGCTCGCGGAAATAGGCGGCGAGGCGTTTGGTTTCGTCTGCATTCAGCTCGCTTGCGGGTTTGGACAGCACATCCTGATACTGGGCGGTGAGGTTGCTGAGCACGTCTTGTTGTTTGAGCGATTCGAGCGTGCGGGCAAAGGCAGGGTCGGCGGCTTGCGCGGCGTCGAAGGCACCGGCTAAAAACGCATCCATCTGTTTGGCTTTTTGCACGGTGGCGTGCAGACCAAGCCTTGTGGCTTCATAGCCGGACACACCGGCGAAGGATTCGGCCAGCGGATAATAAAAGGCCATCCAGCCTGCGGCTTTGACCTCGTTTTTGACGATGGTGCTGTTGAATTCCCATGTGCCTTTGGTGTTGGGCAGGATAAGGCGTTCGATTAGGTTGATGGGGGCCTGATAGATGTAGGTGGGCAGGCTACGGCCATAAAGTTTCCACATTTCGTGGCGGGCCTGATCACGCAGGATGAAGCTGAGGCCGGGTGAATCGGAGGCATAATAGCTGGCGGGCATGGCAGCATTGTTGCGCAGGCTTTGCGGGGCGATGGTGGTGCTGGGGGTGGCGGTGATGGCTTTGGGCGCGGGCGCGGCGTTTTGCTCGATATGCAGCGTGCCATGGGCGAGCAGGCCGTTGATTTGTGCATAATGCGCGTCGGCATAGGCGAGCATACGGTTTATCACCGGATTGAGGATGATGAGTTGTACTTTGGCAGCGTTGGCGACACTGAGAATATCGGCGGGGGTGGGCAGTTCAAACCCTTGCGCGGTGGCTTTGAGCATGATGCCGGTGGGTAGATCGGCGCGCAAGGGCGAGCCGTCAGCTTTGCGGTTGAGCTGCAGCTGGTGGCGATTGAACAAGCCGCTCATGGTGGATGCGATTTGGCGCGCTTGCGCGGCGGTGAGATAGGTTTGCTCGCGTGGTCGGTAAATGTCGCTTTCGACCTCGAAGGCGGCATCGCTGACTAGGGCAGAGAGGGTGGCGAGATAGCGGGCGGCGTCTTCGGCGCGGGTGAGTTTGGGAGCTTGCAATAGCTCGCGCACGGGCTGCGAGGGTTGTGTGACATTATGCGCGGCATAGAGCGCATGGACAACTTGTTCGGGGGCGCGGGACAGTATGGCTTGCCCTGCAGGGTGGGCGAGGGAGGCGGCCATTTGTTTGCCTTCGCTTGTGTGCTCGCGCAGGTCGGCTTTGGCGTCGCAGATTTGCGCCATGGATTCGAGCGTGTCGTGCAGGATGCGCATGTTTTCGGCGGTTACAGGCAGGGTGCCGCGCGCGAAGCGGGCCATGACGTCGCAGGCTTTCTGGCTTTGGGCGTAGAGGGTGTGCAGCGGTGAGGCCTGATTTTGCTCGAACTGACGGACGGATTGCATCGTTTGCGGATCGACCAATGTGGTGCTGTGGGCGAGGGCGAGCAACTCGTCGGCGCTGGCGAGCAGCTCGCGGTAGCGCTCGCTGCGCACGAAGCCAAGGCTGGCGGTGCGCACAAAGGAAGACAGGCCGAATTTGGCCCCAATATCGAGGGCTTGCTTGAAAATAATGCCGGTGAAGAGGCTGGAATCGATGAATTTACCGGGGTTGGCGTAGCTGGTGTTTAAATCGGGGAAGAGGGGTTTTTTGCCTTTAGCGGCATTGGTGATGGCCCATGAATAGAATTCGCCCGGCATGGTGCACAGATTGCGGAATGACCGCCTGCGCGTCATGATGTTCCATTCGAATTGCTCTTCGGGGTCTGTCCATGCGTGATGCAGACCTGCAGGGACCGCGCCGAGAACCGAATGGGGCGTGTAAAGCCGTTCTACCATTGCTGCCTGAATTTCTTTTATTTTCCCACGCTATTATAGGGGGCGGATTGCAAATGTCTGTTACATTTTAATGACAATCATTCGCAATAGGAAGCAATTGGTGTGTAAGGCTTAATACCCGCCAGCGAAGGTGAGGAAGTTTTCTTGCCAATGTTCTTCGGCGAAGTCGACATCGTCGAGCAGTTCGTTGGCGGCGATCCGGGTTTGCTGCGTGTTGTCGCGCAGGGCATTGCCCGCCAACCCAATGAGGATGAAAGCACCGACGACGCTGGCCATGATGGCATAGCGCATTTGCGGCACATAGAGATGGGCGCGCAGCGTGCGTAGCGCATCGAGCCATGCGAGGCTACGACGCGGGTGCTGACGCGCGGCGGCGATGATGGCTTCGCAATGGGCGGTGCGCGCTTGCGGGACGTGGAGCTGGGCTAACAGGCTGTGGGTTTCATCATGCGGCTTCATAGGTTACCATCCGTTCTTTGAGTGTAGTGCGGGCGCGGGAAAGCAGCGATTCCAATGCTTTCAGGCCGATGCCCATGGTCTGCGCAATCTGTTTTTGCGGCAGGTTTTCGAAATAAAATAAATTCACCGCGATGCGCTGGTTTTCGGGCAGTTCTGCCAGAATGCGACGCAGCTCGCGCTGTTGTTGCAAATCAATCAGTCCGGTTTCGGCGCTGATATCGCCGGATTCGACATTTTCGTTCAACTCGTAAAAGGCGCGTTTACGCTCGCGCAGGCTATCCATCGCCTGATTATACAGAATACGGTAAAACCAGGTGGTAAAGCGGGCGCCTTTGCCCGATTTCCATTTTGCTTTGCCTGACCATAATTTCATAAACGCATCCTGTACGATATCTTCGGCGTCCTGTGCATGCAGTACCCAGCGGTAGGTCATGCTGAAAAAACGCTGATGGTGACGCGATACCAGCACCTCATAGGCACGGATATTACCGGCACGGATAAAATCCATCAGGCTCTCGTCCGGCATATCGGCATAGGCTACTAATACCACATTCCCTCGCATCTCGCCCACTTGATGGGGCGTTTTGCCACCACCTGCACCATGCAGGACGGCGGCAACACTCTCATTCACGACTAGTCTGGCGTTTTATCGCCCCTGCAACCACCTTTTTTATGATTGAAGTACTTTTCCACATGCTCGATTTTTTCACGATCATTCATGGTTTGCCACTTGGCGTCCATATCTTTGAGCCGCTGGCTGCGTTTTTCCTCGATGACTTTGATTTTTTCACTGTCAGACATCGCATCCCATTTGGCTTTGCGCTCGGCGAAGTAGGCTTTACGTTGCTCGGGCGTCATATCTTTGTATTTATCACCGTATTTACCATGATGCTCGGATTGTGTGCCGCGCTCAGGCGTTCTGACATCTTCCGGTCCGGCATAAGCGGCGGTGCTGAGGCCCATCAGGGCGACGGTGGATAATAAGGCTAGTTTCTTCATGTGTCCTCCTTGGCGTTGATGTTATGAGTGATACGTGGCTGCGGGTCTGATCCTTCGCGGAAAATGGCCGAATGGTGCATAAAATTGTTTTACCACTTGATTTTGTACGGTAGTTTAAGCGCTGCAAGGGGAGGTTGCAATGGTTATGACGATCGTGCCTGTGATTTTGGCAGGTGGAGAGGGGACGCGGTTATGGCCATTATCGTGCGCCGAGACGCCTAAAGCGTATCTATCCCTGCATGGCTCGTTGAGCTTGTTGCAGCAAAGCTGTGTGCGGTTGATGGCGGATGCGGCTTTGGCGACACCCCTTGTGGTGTGTGCGGAAGCACAGCGCTTTATGGTGGCGGAGCAGTTGCGGCAGGTGGCGTGCAGGGCGCAAATAATATTGGAGCCGTGCGGGCGCAATACGGCAGCGGCAGTGGCGGCGGCGGCGTGGTGGCTGGCAGGGCGTCAGCCGGACGCGCTGATGCTGGTGGTGCCCTCGGATCATGTGATTACCGATGAAGCGGCCTTTCGCGCGGCGGTGGCGCAGGCGGCGCAGATCGCGCAAGGTGGTGTGCTGGTCTGTATTGGCGTGGAAGCGCAGCATCCCGAGACAGGTTATGGCTATATGGTGGCTGGTGCCGCGCGCGCGGATGGGGGCTTGGCGGTGTCGCGCTTTCATGAAAAACCCTCACGGGCCGAGGCGCAGGCTTATTTGGATGCAGGGCAGGCGTACTGGCATAGCGGGATTACGGTGTTTTCACCTTTTATGCTGCTGGAGGCGATGCGTCATAGCGCGCCCGCCATTGCGCAGGCGACGCAGCAGGCGGTGGCGCATGCGGTGCAGGATTGTGATTTTGTGCGGCTACAAGCGCAGGCTTATGCCGATTGCCCCGCTTTGCCGGTGGATGTGGCGGTGATGGAGCGTAGCGGCAAGCTGGCGCTGGTACCGGCGGTGATGGGCTGGTCGGATATCGGCAGCTATGCCAGCCTGTGGGAGCTGGCGGCAAAAGATGCGGCGGGCAATGCGACGCAGGGCGAAGCGGTGTTTTGGGATGCGGCACGCAATTATGTGTATGGCCCGCAGGTGCACAGCGTGTTGCTGGGGGTGGAGGATTTGGTGGTGGTGCAGCAGGCGGGGGCGCTGCTGGTGGCACACCGTGATGCGGTAGGGCAGCTAAAGGAGGTGCTGGCGCAATGGCAGCCGCAGGCGCGGGCATCGACAGCACAGCCGGTGTATCGGCCATGGGGGCATTATGTGCTGTTGCATGCGAGCGAGACGGTGCAGGTGAAGGCGCTGCATATTCAGCCGGGGGCGAAAATGTCGTTGCAACGGCATGCGTATCGGGCGGAGCATTGGGTGGTAATTGCGGGGGTGGCGAGCGTGACGCGAGGGACAGAGCAGCTGCAGGTGCAGGCCAATGAATCGGTGTTTGTGCCGCGCGGCTGTGTGCACCGTATTGCCAATGAGCAGGCCGAGCCGCTGATGATCATGGAAGTGCAGACGGGCAGCTATTTAGGCGAGGATGATATCGAGCGGCTGGAGGATGATTTCGGGCGGGTGTGACCCTAACGCGGATGGCACGGCTAGTTTACAAGCAGGCCGCAATGTGCCGGCCACTAAATTAAGTAATGTCGTGTGGATGCAGCATGGTTTTCCTTTCAACTGGACGGGCACTACGGATTATTTCCTGGCCGCTACGGCAATACATTGATTTTGGGAGTGGCCAACGGCACCACCGTCACCATAGGTCATGCTTTGACGGCAGAAGAAGCATGGAACATCGATACTAAGCTGGATGATGGGAAAGTGGCGTTTGGCAAAATCAGCATCGTAATCAGTGATTCCAGCGCATCCAGAAGGAACAGACCAAATTGGTATTGGACAGGTTGTAGGTGGCGTCGAGCGCGTTGCCGTTTGCGGCGGTGGTACAATTGAGCCAATGGGTGGCCAGCACTTTGCCCTGTCCCGGTTGGCCATCATCGGTTTTGGTGTCGATATTCCAGGCTTCTTTGGGGGTGAGTAGATGGCCGTGCGGCCAGCCGCCTGCATCGCTGCCCGCGACAAAGTGATTACCCACGACGCCAACCTGAAAATGGGATGGCACGCCCGTAGTATTATAATAGCGAAATGCCCAGCGGCCATTTTTGACTTTGGTGGGCGGCACATTGACGTCGGGGATGGATTCGAAATAAGAGGCGGAGCCGGGCAAGCCGGTGTAGCTGCCGGAGATTAATTCGGCCAGTGCGAGTTGGTTCCAGAATTGTGAGGCCTCCTGCGTGGCGCCGGCGGGGTAGGTGTGATTAGAAAATACCAGCCCGTCCCCATTGCCGTTGCAGGTGCCGGGGGTGCCGTTGGGCGTGGCCGCATCGGCGCAGGCGGCGTTATTGTCGCCCCAATAGGCGGTGGCGTCTTTAAGATCGCCGGGCAGGCCCATATATTGATCATCGAATGCGTAGACGGCAGCGGAATATTGTTCATATTGCACTGCGAGGGAGCGGATTTCGCTGGCGCGGATGATGGATTGACCCGCCATAATGCCGCCGGTGATAAGGCCGAGTATCACCAGCACGATGGCTAGCTCTACCAAAGTAAATCCGTTTGATTTCATCCTGAAACTATAGCCGATTTTTGTTTCAACGAATAGTAGAAAAGTTACGGTTAGGCGCGCTTGCGGGGTGATTTGTGGATAAGGCTGCGCGTAACGGCGGGTATAAGTTATCATCCACAGGAGCGCCTGTGGATGGAGCGCAATAATTTGCTGAAAAGGACTGGTTTTTGGGGTGCGCGATACCCACATAGTTATCCTGATTGACGTGGCGCGACGGGGCTTTAATGTGGTGGCTGTCAGATAAGAGGACGGCTTATTTGATGGCAGGTAATAAAGGTTTTTGCTATAATCGTGTTGGATGGATCCGCATGGCCCAGACTACTAGATTTAGAGGCGCAAACATCTTTATACACCCATTTGGTGCAGAGTTGGCTCATCTGTAACAATAGGTTGTTGCCTTAAACGATTGGAGTATCTGTATAATGTTTCATGCAAGTGGTTTTTCTGTGCATCATGCTGTTTTTCAACTAGACAAAAAAACCACTACATATAGTATCTGCGATGACGATTCTAACAATATATAGAAAAACAAAGACGAATGAACTTTGGGAGTGTGTGCCATGCTAGCGACGTTGAAAACTCAGTCTGTCCGTGATGCGAATCTGACCGATTTCGGGAAAGCGACCCTGTCGGACCGTTATTTGCTGCCGGATGAGACTTATCAGGATTTATTTGCGCGCGTGGCGCTGCATTATGGCGATGACGCGGCGCATGCGCAGCGTATTTATGATTATATCAGTAATATGTGGTTTATGCCCGCAACGCCGGTGCTATCCAACGGCGGCACCAAGCGTGGCCTGCCGATTTCGTGCTTTCTGAATGAGACCGAAGATAGTTTGCAGGGCATTGTCGACTTGTGGAATGAAAATGTGTGGCTGGCGTCACGTGGCGGCGGGATTGGTTCTTATTGGGGTAATCTGCGTTCGCTTGGCGAGAAGGTGGGCCGCAATGGTAAAACCTCGGGCGTGGTGCCATTTGTGCGCGTGCAGGATTCGCTGACGCTGGCGATTTCGCAAGGCTCGCTGCGCCGCGGTTCCTCGGCGGTGTATCTGGATATTTCGCATCCTGAGATTGAGGAATTTATTGATATTCGTCGGCCCACCGGTGGGGACCCGAACCGTAAAGCGCTGAATCTGCATCATGGCGTGTGCGTGAGTGATGCGTTTATGGAAGCGGTGGAGCAAGGCGGTAGCTGGAATTTGATCAGCCCGCATGACGGCCATGTGGTGGAAACCCTGAAAGCGCGTGATTTATGGGCGAAGCTGCTGACGGCGCGGGTAGAAACCGGCGAGCCGTATATTATTTATATCGACACGGTGAATAAAGCGATTCCGGCGCATCATAAGGAGCTGGGGCTGTATGTGAAAATGTCGAATCTGTGCAGCGAGATTACGCTGCCGACCGGATTTGACCATCTGGGTGAGAGCCGCACCGCAGTGTGCTGCCTGTCGTCGCTGAATTTAGAGACCTATGATGAGTGGAAAAATGATCCGCAATTCATCAAGGATGTGATGCGTTTTCTGGATAATGTGTTGCAGGATTTTATTGATTCCGCCCCCGATTCGATGAAGCGCGCCAAATATTCGGCGATGCGTGAACGTTCGATTGGACTTGGGGTGATGGGCTTCCATTCCTATTTGCAATCGAAAATGATTCCGTTTGAATCGGTGATGGCGAAGGTGTGGAACAAAAAAATGTTTGAGCATATCCGCAAAGAGGCCGATGCGGCGAGTGTGGCGCTGGCGGAAGAGCGTGGCGCCTGCCCTGATGCGGCGGAAGTCGGCATGATGGAGCGTTTTTCCAATAAAATGGCGATTGCGCCGACGGCGTCGATTTCGATTATTTGCGGTAATGCGTCGCCGGGTATTGAGCCTTATGCGGCGAATGCCTTTACGCAAAAGACCTTGTCGGGCTCGTTTCAGGTGCGCAATAAATATTTGAAATTATTGCTGGCTGAAAAGGGCATGGATAGCGACGAGATCTGGTCGTCGGTGACGACGAATGAAGGCTCGGTTCAGCATCTGGACTTTTTGGATGAGAATGAAAAGCTGGTGTTTAAAACCGCGTATGAAATGGATCAGCGCTGGGTGATTGAGCATGGCGCAGACCGCGCGCCTTATGTCTGTCAGGCGCAATCGATCAATATCTTTTTACCGGCAGATATTCACAAGCGCGATTTGCATCAGCTGCATTATATGGCGTGGAAGAAAGGGTTGAAGAGCTTGTATTATTGCCGTTCGACGTCGATGCAGCGCTCGGACAAAGTATCGCATAAAGTGCCGCATATTCAGTTAGAGATGAGCTTAAAAAATAAGCAGGAAACTACTTACGAGGAATGTTTGGCTTGCCAATAGGCGGGCTTCTATCATACGAATAAAAGGATAATTTTATGTCATTGCTCGACGCGAAACCGATTTATAAACCTTTCTCCTATCCGTGGGCGTATGATGCGTGGCTGATGCAGCAGCGCATTCACTGGTTGCCGGAAGAGGTGCCATTGTCGGATGATGTGAAGGACTGGAAAAAGAACATCACGCCGGAAGAGAAAAACCTGCTGACGCAGATTTTTCGCTTTTTCACGCAGGCCGATATCGAGGTCAATAACTGCTATATGAAACATTACAGCCGTGTGTTTCAGCCGACCGAAGTGCAGATGATGCTGGCGGCGTTTTCGAATATGGAGACGGTGCATATCGCGGCCTATTCGCATTTGCTGGATACGATCGGGATGCCGGAAATTGAATATACCGCATTCATGAAATACAAGGAAATGAGCGACAAATACGATTATATGCAGCAATTCGGCGTCGATACCAAAGAGGATATCGCCACGACGATGGCGGTATTTGGTGCCTTTACCGAAGGGCTGCAGCTGTTTGCGTCTTTTGCGATTTTGCTCAATTTCCCGCGCTGGGGCAAAATGAAGGGGATGGGACAAATTGTCACCTGGTCGGTGCGCGACGAAACGCTGCATACGATTTCGATGATTCGTTTGTTTAAAACCTTCTGCGAAGAAAACCCCGAAGTGTGGAATGACGAGCTACGCTCGCGCCTGTATGTGGCATGCAACACGATTGTAACGCATGAGGATGCCTTTATTGATCTGGCGTTCGGCATGGGCGATATTCAGGGGCTGGCGGCCAATGATGTGAAGCAATATATTCGCTTTATTGCTGATCGTCGCTTGGCACAGCTGGGCTTGCAGCCGATGTATCAGATCGAGAAAAATCCGCTGCCCTGGCTGGATGATATTTTGAACGGGGTGGAGCATACCAACTTCTTCGAAAACCGTGTGACCGAATATACCAAAGCGGCGACGCAAGGCACATGGGAAGAAGCGTTTGAGATGTTTGGGAGTTAAAAACCGTCATCCTGAAGGAAGCGGCACGCTGACTGAAGGATCTCAGCCTGCTGCACAAGGTCCTTCGTTCGTTTCACTCACTCAGGATGACGTGTGGTTGCCATGACCTTCTCACTCAACATTACTGCCGGAGCGGATGCGTTTGGGGATGGGTCTCACCCGTCGACCAAGCTGGCAATGACAGCGCTGGAGGCGCTGGCGCATTTGCAGGGGGCGCAACGGGCGCTCGATATGGGCTGCGGCTCGGGCATTTTAGCGCTGCAAATGGCGTATCAATGGCATATTCCGGTATTGGCCGCCGATATTATGGGCGAAGCGGTGGAGGCGACGCGCGCCAATGCCGCGCATAACGGGCTGGAGGCGTTGGTGAGCGCGGTACGAAGCGATGGCTATGACCATCCGACGATTGCGCAAGATGCGCCCTATGATGTGATTTGCAGCAATATTTTAGCCGAATTGCTGGTGGCGCAAATGCATGATCTGGCGGCACATCTGGCGGATGAGGGGGTGGCGATCTTATCGGGCATTTTGCGCGCACATGCGGCCAAAGTGGAAGATGCGGCGGCGCATGCGGGACTGAGCTTATTGCAGCGGTTGACGCTGGAAGACTGGGTGTGTTTGCTGGTGCAGAAGTAGTTTTTGTGTTTGCTCCTGCTTCGGGTTACTGGCCTCGGTTTTATCCTTCGTCATGCTGGCGCTCGACGCCAGTATCTCACGCAGTCACAACAGATACTGATGTCAAGCACCAGTATGACTATTAAGCGACTGAAGGCTCGGTCTCCCGTCACCGCTCTGCGAGCTACGACGCGACAGGCCTGACCTCATTCTGTCACCCCGTACTTGTTACGGGGTCTGCCTTACCTGCCGTAAAGGAGATCCCCGGGCTCGGCTACGCCGCCCCGAGGATGACGGGGGAGGGGGGAGCCGCAGGATGACGGAGGGGAAGGAGGGGAAGGAGGGAGGTCCTTCGCTTTCGCTCAGGATGACGAGGGAGGGCTTAAATTCATCAAATTGTCACATTTGGGGGCGCGGGGTTGGGATAGAATGATCAGGCTAGTCACAGGAGGTTTATGGCTTTGCCACCCCAATCTGCGCGGCCACCGCATGCGCCATTTGATGTTTCGCTCTTTAAAAGCGAGCAGCGTATTCATGTGCAGGATAGCTCGCATTTTACCAAGGATCAGATGATTGTATTGCATCCGGCGGAGCTGGCACCGGAAAATGAGCAGCGGCTGATTGGTAAGCTGCTCAAACATTATAGTATTCCCTATGTGCATTTTACTATGGTGCAGCCGCGCGGGACGATTCTAACACAGCTGGCAACGCTGATTCCGCCTTCGGCTGAGGTGGAGCTGAAAGAAATGCAAAGCAAGCTGGACCAGCTGAAACAAAGTATGGGCAGCGGCGAGAATGCTGAATTTGCCAAAAAAGCGGAGCGGCATAAGGCCCCGTTTGATTCACTGAGCAAGTGGTTTGGTTCGGCGCAGGATATGCCGTCGTCATTCAAATATATGGTTGAGCAGACCACGACGTTGTATTTGGTGCTCAATGAGGCGTTGCAACAATGGGGGTATCCGCAGGAAGCGGCGAGCTATGTGCGCATTGCCCATACGCCCGATCAGGTGCTGAGTGAATTATCGGAGAAGCTGGGTATTGCCCCGCGTGAATTTAGCGAAGTAGTGCGGCAATCAGGCGTGGAGGGGTTGGCTAAACGGCTGGGTGTGCTGGATGCCAATTTTCAAGAGATCAAACAGGTGAGCGCGCTGATGGCGGCGAATAGTTTTTCGAATAATATTTATGAGAATTGGCGGGTGGGCCGACAACAGCCGAATATGCAGCAGGCGAGCTTGCAGGATAAGCTGGTAGGCGGTATTCAGTCACGGATTGCGCATACCGTTCAGGGTTATCGTGACCGCCAGCGCGCTAATTTCTCTGTGCCTGAAGGGGTGGAAGCGGTGGAAGATAAAATGGTGGCTTCGCTGCGTTTGCTGCCGCCGGAGCTGGCGGAAGCGCTGTATGTCAGCGGTACCGAATTTGCCTATACGCCGCGCGGTAGTCTGGCGTCGTTTGACCCGTCTTATGCGAGTATGGCGGGGTATCATCAGTTTATTCCCTATCAATCGGGCAGTCATTTGGGCGTGCGGCAGATATTTGTATCGGCGCGGGCCAATGAGCGCGAATTTGACGAGGTGGTGATGCATGAAGCGCATCATTTATTTTTCCCGATGCAGTTTTCGCCGGAAGAGCGACGCGCGATTGACGGACTGATTCAGAAAGCGGCGGAGCGGTTTAATGGGGAGCGCGGATTGCGCGCGCTGAGTGCGGCGTGGAAAGCGTCGGTGAGTGAATCGCAGCGGGCGGCGGTGGAAGCCGAAATTGATGAGCGCTTCGGTGTGCAAGGCCTGCGGCTGAAAGAGGCGCTTGGCTCGAACAGCATGCATAATTTTGGCTGGGCGGTGGATGATGCGTGGCGCAATCTGGACCCTAATAGTGATTCGCTGACGCGATCCTATCATGAGCCGGAATTTCGGGTGGCGGAACTGATTTCACGCTATGCGGAACTGAAACATATCCGGCTGCGCGATAATCCGGCGATGCTGGATTTTATCGCGCCGGAATTTAAGCAAATCTATGAGCAGTATTATGTGCCGCACTTACGCAAGCAAACGCAGCTGATGCAGGAAGAACAACAGATATTCCCTGCTGCTTTGCAGAATATGGCGATGCCGATTCCGCGCAAGGGCAAGGCGGTGTTTCCCAACGCCAATACGCAGCAGCCTGAAGCAAACACCCCCTCGGCATTGATTGAAGCGCCGAGCACGCAGCTGCAGGGGTTGCTGCCGTTTACGGTGGCGCAATCGCTGGATCAGCCCTCACTGCCGGATGCACATTTTGTTAATAAGGTGCAGGAAAGCTTTGGCAATGGCGATCAGGCGTTGCTGCGCTAATTTTATTTCTATTGATACATGCCGTCGAGGGTGCGTAGCTGCGCGCCGCTGCCGAGTTTAAAGCGGGTGAGGCCCGCGCCGTCTTGCGTGTTGACGCCGCCCAGATCAAACCAGCGGATGCCACGGGCTTTGAGGCGCCGCATTGATTCCCACAGTAACAGATTATGCGCGGATTTTTCCTTGCCGAGCGGATTGCTCCAGCCGATATGGTAAGTGGCGCTGTGGCCATGAATGAGGCAAAGCATACCGGCGACGGTGTCTTTTCCGTCATCAGCGCGCAATATTAACAGACTGTTTTGGCCCGCATAGGCCTGATAGGAGCTGACCAGCGCGGGGCTGAAGGCTTTGTAGCCGATGCGCTGGCGTTGCTGCATTTCTTCTTCGAGTAGCCATTGGTAATGCTCGAACTGCAAGCCGACGGGCACGCAGGCGAGTTGATGTTTTTGACTGCTGCGCAGCTGGTTGCGCCATTTGCCGTCCATGGCGGCGAGCAGCTGATTTTCGCTTTGGTTCAGATCGAGCAGCGGGGTGCTGTAGCCGGTGACGATGCGGTGCAGGCCAGCAAGGTGTAAGGGTTCATGGTCGGGTGATTCGGGCATCCAGAGCAATAGTCGTGGGCGGGGGAGTGGACAGCTGGCGTTTAATGCACGGTAAGCCGCGGCTTTAAGATCATTGCTGATAGATTCGTTGAACCAGACGGGGCCGCGCATGGCGAGCAGGATATGGAGCGTGCGTGCGATGGTACGTTGCGAGCATTGCACCCAGCCGATGGGTTGCTGCTGATGCAGGATGAGGGCGCGCAGGCATTTGCCGTTAAAATCATGTAGCGCATCACCATAGGCGGGGTGTTGCTGATAGGCGAGATAGCCCGTGTAACGCGATAATTCACGCGGGGGGGAATCGGTGGGGGCGAGCCAGTGAATGTCGAGTGCGTCCATACCTATTGCAATGTGATTGACTGGCGCTACAGTGGCGGGATGAGAGTAAAAGCGCAAGCAGTGAAAGGCCATGTGATCCGTAAGCCGCGACTCACGCTGCGTGGCTATTGGGTGATTGCATCGCGGTTTGTGCTGCCATTTTTAGCACTGCTATTGGTGCTGGATGTGGTGCTGTATCTGGTGATGCGTTATGGGTTTGACGCGTGTTATGGCGTGATGTGTTTGTTGTAGCTTTATTCTTTTAGCATGCCGCGTACCCCGTCGCGCAGGCCTTTGGTCTGATCTTCGATGTCTTTGATATTTTGTTTTACATTATCTTCGAGTTTGCCGGCGGTTTTACTGATTTCATTCAGCGTTTCGTCGGGGTCGCGCGCGTCGGCTTTTTGCTCGATTTCGACGATGGATTGCAGGCAGGGGTTATTGTCGGCGGTGATGCCCAGCGTGTCGGTGGCTTTTTCGCCCAAGATGGCAACCAAGCCGACGCCGGTGGCGGCACCGAGCACATATTTACCGATGCCCCACAAGGTGCTGCCGGGGTCGGGGTAAATATTGGGGTTGACGAGTGGGCCGTCGAAGCGCATGGCGGGCACCAGATCGGCGAGGCCGAGTGAGGTGGAGCGCGCGCGGAAGCGCATGTCGATGGTTTCCTGCCCGAGATTGACGGAACCATTGCCGGTGACAATCGCACCGCCGGTTTTAAGGGCGACGGCTTCGGAGCTGGCAATACCGTTTTTAACAGTAAAGCGACCCACCAGACAATTGACGTTGATGTTGCCGCTATTGCCACCGCGCAGCAGCTCGATGAAGCTGGCAGCGCGTGCAAGTCTTGGTGGCGACGCATAGACGGCTTCGTCAATAAAGAAATTAAGCTGGCCATTGGCATTAGCCATCACGTCTTTGAGATTTTTGCCGGGGCCTTTGAGCTTGATATGGCTTTTGGTGATGCCGCCTTTGAGCGAGGTGCTGCCTTCCATTTCGGCGAGGACGCGGCCTAGATCCACATCGTTGGTGATGAGATCGACAGACAGAACGGGTGGGGTTTGGGCGCTGTAAATGATGACATAGCCTTTGACCCAACCGCTGCTGGTATTATGCACCAGCAAGGGATTGATGCTGAGCTTGCCGTCTTTGAGTTTGACGGTGGCGGTAGCGTTTTCGAGGGTGAGTTTGTCGAGCAGGATTTTTTTGATGCTCAGCTCGATATCGGTATTTAGCGCGTCGAGTCCTGCGGTGGGGATGGGGGTGGGCGGAATGAACCATGTCGGCACCACGACGGTTGAGCCATCGGCGGCGAGGGTAGGCTGCTTTTTATTTTTGAATGAAATCTCGTTGCTGCTGAGTTTGGCGGCGATGTAGGGCACTGCGCCGGTAAGGTTGATGCTGCCGGAGCCGGTGACGGGGTAGCCGTCATAACTGGCGTTGAGTTTGCTGAAGGTGATGATATCGGGCTTGCCGCCAATATCGGTGGTGATTTTTAATGGCGCCTGATTGTCGGATTTGACATCGAACAGGGTGAGCAGGTTGCTGAGCTTTTTGGCATCGGCGCTGATCTGCATGTCGAAGGTGAAATCGGCCTGCGCGATGCTGCCTTTGGCGCTGGCGTTGGCGTTGGGGCTATTCAGGGCTGCATCGAGCATGATGAAGCTTTCATTGATCGAGCCGGTGGCTTTGAGCTGCGCTTTTTTATAGGTGCCGTCGATGACGATCGTGTCGACGGTGTTATTGGCAATGCCTTCGACGCGCAGCTCGTTCATACCGATGCGGTAGGTTTTTTTGCTGCCCAGATCATTATAGGTGACGGTGCTGTTTTGAATGGAGAGGCGGTCGATGGATAGATCAAGGGTGGATTCTTCTTGTTGCTCCAATTCTTTGAGTTTTTCTGCATCGGCTTTGAAATTCCATGAGGGGGTGCCTTTTTTGGATTTTTCCAGATGAATATCGGCATTGAGGATGCGCACGTCTTTGATGGAAATGCGATCGGAAAAGAGAGGGAGCAGGCGCAGCGATACGTGGATTTCACTGGCCTGAATGAGGTGATCGGAGGCGGCCCATTTGGGGTTGCTTAATGTAACATCATGGATGGTGAGAGTGGGTGAGAAGCCCAGCGTGGGCTGCACATCGCCGGTTATGGTGACGCTACGGCCCGTATTGGCTTCGATCTGGGTTTGCAAGAAGCTGCGGATGCGCTCGATATCCATTAATTGTAGTGCGGCAAAGGCACCACCAATCACTATGACAGCGAGTGTGAGCAGTCCGACAAAGGTCCATTTCAGCCATTTCATATCTATATCCTCGCTGTTAGATTATGGATAAGCGGTGCGGGGCTATTTGTCACGCGCCATTCAGCAGGAGTATGCTGCCATTGAGATAAGCAGCAAAGCAGAGCCACCATATATAGGGCAACATGAGCAGGCCTGCAATGCGGTCATGGAGATAAAATTTCCAACAGGTTGCAATGGCCAACAGCAGTATCAGCAGCAGCCACCCCATGCCGAGCGCGGGGGATTGCATGGCGAAGAACATAATGGTCCAGAGCAGGTTTGCGGCTAGCTGCAGCGCGAAAAGCCGTAGTGCGGGTTTGGCATGTGGGGTGCGCCAGACGCGCCATGCGGCCACGCTCATACCAATATATAATAGGGGCCATACTACGCTGAATGCCCATGGGGGTGGGTTGAGCGGGGATTTACTCAGCGACGCATACCATTGCATGATTTGCGCGTCCATCATGGGGAAGGATGAGAGGTAAGAGAGTGTGAGAATGCCGCCTGTGAGGCAAGCCAATACCGTCCAATCACGCAAGGGGATGGGAGGGGAGGTGACTGATCCGGTATTGGCTATCTCGTTGGACATATCACAGCTTAGAAATTAGCCGGATTGTCCCAGGTGAACACCACGCGTTTTGGGGTTGTTGGTACGGCAACCACGTCGACGCTGCGTTCATAGACCTTGTCATGGTAATTGGCTTTAACGGTGTATTTGCCGGGGGCGAGGCGCGCATAAAAGAGCGGGCCATCGGCCATGGCGGCGAGCATTTGCGTGCCGTTCTTATCGAGAATGGTAATGTAAGCGTCGGAAATATAGTGGCCGCTTTTGTATGCGGTTTCGACCTTTACATTGTAATTATTGGCTTGCGCCATCAGGCTATCGCGCTCTGCCGTGCCCACGCCGCCGGTGATATAGGCGGGGGTGGTGTGTTGTTCGCTGGCAGATGACGGGGTTTGCTCCTGCATGGAGTGGCCCGATGGCTGACTGCCTGTGGTATCTGACGGTCCGTTATAGGTGTTAGCCTGCCCATCATAGACGGGTGCAGGGGATTGTTGGGGTGCTGCAACGGGAGAGGGCGCCTGATAAAAGGGTGACGGGGCCTGCTCATAGGTAGCAGGCGCTTGCTGATTCAGCGGGGTTTGAGCGTAGGCAGCGCTGGCGATGATGCCGGTGAGTGCCGTGGCGCTCAGTCGTAATGCGAATTTAGGTAGCATAGATCCTCTCTTTCACGGATGTTTCCATTTCGTACCTGGTTGTACGATTTGACGGCCACAATCCTTTCCACATATACGCTGGTTGCGTGTAAAAGCAAGCGGGCTCAGGGCATTTTGACGGGTTCTTTATGGTTTCACGGTGACGATCGGATGCGGATTTTATGTTACGCATCGTTGCGGGCGTTATTCGGCCTCTTTTTCGGTCAGTGCGTTATTGTCCCAGCCGCCGCCGAGCGCTTTGTAGAGACTGACGGATGCGTTGAGGCGGTCGCGTTTGGCGGTGATGCGGTCGAGCTGTGCCTGATAGAGGAAGCGCTGGGCATCGAGGAGTTCGAGATAGTTGGAATAGCCCGCATCATAGCGCAGCTGTGCTTGCTGCAGCGTGTCGGAACGTGCGTTGGTGTGCGCGGTTTCGGCATCGATCCGGCGGGTGGTGGTGTCGAGCGCGCTCATACTATCGAGCACGTCTTTGAAGGCCATGCGCACGCTTTGCTGATAGGTGGCGAGGGCTTCATCTTTGCGGGCCTGTGCGCTGTCGACGCGGGCGTCGGTGCGTAACAGGCCGATGATGGGCTGTGCGATGCCTGCAGCTGCCGACCATTTGCGCGCCGAGCTGCTGAGCAGATCGCCTGCTTCGGCACTGCCCAAGCCGAGCAGCGCGGTGAGGGAGAGGCGGGGGAAATAATCGGATTTGGCGACGCCAATATCGGCATTGGCGGCGATGAGCTTTTGCTCGGCGGCGGCGATATCGGGGCGGCGCTCGATCAGGCTGGAGGGGACATCAGCGGGCATGTGCGGCGGGTTGGGGAGTGCATCGATTAATTTTTCGGGTGTGACGAGGCCTTTAGCCAACTCGACGGGTTCGCGGCCCAGTAATACGCTGAGTGCGCTTTGCTGCTCGTAACGTGCCTGTTGCAGGATGGGCAGTTGCGCGCGGGCTGAGGCCAGCTCGGCTTCGGCCTGTTTAAAGGTGAGGGTATCGGCGGCACCTTGGTCATATTGTTTGTTCTGATAGTCGTAGGCTTCGCTGCGCGCTTTGATGGTGTTGTCGGTGACAAGGATTTGCGCATCGAGGGCGAGGAGATTGAAATAGCCGCTGGCAATATCGCTGGCGATGGCGAGGCGGATGGCGTCGCGGTTGGCTTGCGCTGCGAATAGCTGCGCGGTGGCGGATTCGGTGGCGCGGCGCAGGCGGCCCCAAATGTCGATTTCGTAATCGAACACGGTAGCGAGGCTGTAGCTGTTATAGGGTTTGTCATTAGCCGCGAAGCCACTGCCGAAGGTGCTGCGGGCACTGTCGGACGTGCGAGATGCGCCGGCTTCAATGCCGAGATCGGGATAGAGATCGACTTCGCGCTGGCTGAGCAGGCCGCGTGCCTGTGCGACACGGGAAGCGGCGATGCGCAGATCGTCATTGTTTTGCAGGCCTTCGGTGATGAGTGCGGTGAGAGTGGGATCATTGAAGCCTTCCCACCAGGTGGCGGAAATGGCGGTGGGGGTTTGCGCGCTCATTATATGGGTGGTGGGTGTTTCCCACGGCCAGCTCTCGGGCATAGCGAAGCCGGGGGCCTCATAATCGGGGCCGACGGCGCAGGCGGTGAGCATGGTGCCAAGCAGTAAGGGCATTAGAAAGGATTTAGCCATGCGGTTCCTCCTGCGGGCGTAGTCGGGCGGTGAGTTCGGAGATGATTTTATAGAACATCGGCACGAAAATGGTAGCGATGACGGTGGCGGCTATCATGCCGCCGATGACGCCGGTGCCGATGGAGTGGCGGCTGGCTGCACCTGCGCCACTGCTGAGTGCCAAGGGCATACAACCGAGGATGAAAGCCAGTGATGTCATGACGATGGGGCGGAAGCGCAGCTTGGCGGATTCGACGGCGGCGTCGAAGAAGGACTGGCCCTCTTTTTGACGCAGCATGGCGAATTCGACCAGCAAAATGGCGTTACGGGCTGAGAGTGCAATCAGCACCAGCAGGCCGATCTGGAAATACACATCGTTGCTGAGGCCGCGCATATAGACGGCGACGGCGGCGCCGAAGACGCCGAAGGGCACGGCGGTGAGAACGGCGAGTGGGATGCTCCAGCGTTCATATTGTGCGGCGAGGATGAGGAAGACCATCACCATACCAAAGACGAAGGCGAGGGCACCGGAGCCACCGGCGGATTTTTCCTGATAGGCGGAGCCGGTCCATGCCAGTGTGTATTCGGGCGGCAGCACCTCGGCGGCGACTTCTTCCATGGCGCTGATGGCATCACCCGAGCTGTAGCCGGGGGCGGGGCCGCCCATGATTTTAGCAGCAGGGAATACATTGAAGCGATCGACCAGATCGGGGCCGATGATGCGTTCGACTTTTACCAGCGCGTCGAGCGGGATCATGTCGCCCTTATCGGAGCGCACGAAGACGCGGCGTAAATCTTCGGGTTTTTCGCGGAACTCGGCTTCGGATGACAGGCTGACGCGGAAGATGCGGCCATAGAGGGTGAAGTCGTTGACATAGAAACTGCCGAAGGTGCTTTGCATGGCATCGAAGACTTCGGTGACGGGAACGCCCAGCGCTTTGGCTTTTTCGCGGTCGAGATCAACATAATATTGCGGCACATTGGCGGAGATGGTGCTTTGCATGCCTGCCAGCTCGGGGCGCTTGGAGGCTTCGGCCACCAGCTTTTGCGACATGGCGGCGATTTCGGCTGTCGGTGCACCACTGCGGCTTTGGATATAGGCGTCGAAGCCGCCGGTCATGCTCATACCCATGATGGGGGGTGGGGTGAAGGCGATTACAAACGCATCTTTGATGTCGGCACCGAGGCCCATGAAACGGCCCGCGAGGTCTTGCGCGGAGGAGCCTTCCTTGTCGCGGGTTTTCCAATCGTTGAACGTGACGAAGGCAACGCCGGCATTACTTTTATTGGTGAAGCTGAACAGATCGAGTCCGGCGAAGC
The DNA here is from genome assembly GCA_002422205.1 of Alphaproteobacteria bacterium UBA6178. GTDB lineage: Bacteria > Pseudomonadota > Alphaproteobacteria > Rickettsiales > UBA3002 > UBA6178. Next base: position 19,340 of record DITS01000046.1, on the reverse strand, counting down.
TGACGATGCCTTTGACCTCGGGCTGTTGCATGATGCGCTTCGTCATGGTGTTGGCAACTTCGATGGTACGATCGAGCGAGGCGGCGGGCAGTAACATGGGGGCGACGATGGCGTAGCCCTGATCTTCTTCGGGTACTAGCGAGCTGGGGATTTGGCTGAAGATGGCGATGGTGGCGAGCACGAAGCCGATAAAGAGGCAAATGCCCAGCCAGACATGATTGATCAGGAAAATGACGGCGCGGATGAAGCGCTCGGTGGTGCGTTCAAACCAGCCATTGAACCAGCGGAAAAAGCGCATCGGTTCGCTGTGGTTGGGTTTGAGCAGCAACGCGCAGAGCGCCGGTGTAAGGGTGAGGGCCACAAAGCCGGAAATGGCTACCGATACGGCGATGGTGATGGCGAATTGTTTATACATTTCGCCGGTCATGCCGCCCAGAAAGCCGACGGGGACGAATACAGCGCACAGCACCAGCACCATGGCGATGACGGGGCCGGTGACTTCACGCATGGCCTGAATGGAGGCGGCGCGCGGGGAGAGGCCGTGCTGACTCATATTACGTTCGACATTTTCGATGACGATGATGGCGTCATCCACCACGATNNCGATGCCGATCGCGAGCACCAGCCCGAACAGGGTGAGCAAATTGATGGAGAAGCCCAGCGCATACATGCCTGCGAAAGCGCCAATCAATGAGATGGGCACGGCGAGAATGGGGATGAGGGTGGCGCGGCCATTTTGCAAAAACAGATAGACGACGAGTACGACAAGTAGAATAGCTTCGGCGAAGGTTTTGACAACTTCTTTGATCGAGATTTCGACGAATTTGGTGGTGTCGAAGGGCGAGTTATAGGCGATGCCCTCGGGGAAACGTTTGGAGAGTTCTTCCATTTTGGCATTGATGCCGGTGGTGGTGGACAGCGCATTAGCACCGGGCATGAGATAAAGGCCGATGGCGACGGAGGGCTTGCCATTGAAGGTGGCGTTAAAGGCGTAGTCCTGTGCGCCGAGCTCGACGCGGGCGACATCTTTCAGGCGTAAGGTTGCGCCTTGCGCATCGGAGCGCAGAATAATATTTTCAAATTCGGCGGGGGTGACGAGGCGGCCTTGGGTGGTGACGGTATAGGTGAAGGCCTGCTCATTTTCCATCGGTTGCTGGCCGAAGGCACCGGCGGCGAACTGGGAATTTTGCTCGCGGATGGCGGTGGCAACATCGGATGGCGTCATTTTATATTGGGCCAGCTTGTCGGGGCGCAGCCAGACGCGCATGGAATAATCTTTGGCACCGAACAAGGTGGCGTCACCGACGCCTTCGGTGCGTTTCAGCTCGTCGATGACGTTGAGCAGTGCGTAGTTACTGACATAGATGGGGTCGTAGCGGCCATCGGGCGAGAACATGGTGACGACTTGCAAAATGGAGCTGGAGCGTTTGCTGACCACGATGCCCTGACGGCGCACTTCTTCGGGCAGGCGGGCGGTGGCGGCCTGTACGCGGTTGTTCACATCGATGGTCGCCTGATCGGGATCGGTGCCGATTTCGAAGGTGACGGTGAGGCTCATGGTGCCACTGTTGGAGCTGGTAGAGCGCATATAGAGCATGTTGGGCACGCCGTTGATTTGTTGCTCGAGCGGGGCGGCGACGGTGCTGGCCAATACTTCTGCCGAAGCGCCGGGATAGGTGGCGGTGACCACGACTTCGGGGGGGACGATGTCAGGATATTGTGCGATGGGCAGTGCGCGCATGGCACCGAGGCCTGCGAGCACGATGATGATCGACAAGACGGACGCGAAGACGGGCCGCTGGATAAAGAAATGCGAAATCATAGTTTATTCCTTTGCGGCGGGCGGTGCTGCGCTTGTGTCCGGTGCGTCGCCTTGTGCAGGCGCGCCGCCTTCGGGGGGTGCGGCGTTGGGATCGGCGATGGTGACGGGGGCGTCGGGTTGTACTTTGATCATCCCTTCGGTGATGACTTTATCGCCTGCTTTGAGGCCGGAAGTGACGATGCGTTGCTTGTCGGCCAATGCGCCTAGTACCACGGGGGTGATGGCGGCTTTGGTGGTGTCGCCTTCGGTGAGTACGGTGTAGACGAAGGTGCCCATGGGGCCTTGCATAGTAGCGGCATCGGGGATGGTGATGGCGTTTTGTAACACCAGGCCGGAAATATTCACCCGTACAAACTGGCCGGGGAGAATGGCGTTATCGGCATTGGGCAGCACGGCGCGGGCGCGCACGGTGCCGGTTTGCGGGTCGATCACACTATCGGTGAAATTGACATGGCCGATATAGGGCTCTTTGCGTGTGTCGCCGAAAAAAACTTCGGCGGTGAGCTTGCCGTCGGCCTGCGCAGTGAGTGCGCCGGAGGCCAGTTGCTGTCGCTGGGCGATGGCCTCGCTGTCGGGGATGGAGAAATCGACATAGATGGGGTCGAGCTGCGCGAGGGTGGTGAGCAGGCTGGTATCGGCACTGACCAGACTGCCCTCGGAAAGGCTTTCCTTGCTGGTGATGCCGCTGATGGGGGCGGTGACGGTGGTGTAATCGAGATTGATGCGCGCGGTTTTGACGGCGGCACGGGCTTGCTCATAGGCGGATTTGGCCTCGTCATATTCACGCGGGGAGAGGGCTTTTTCTTTGATTAGCGCTTCGGCACGTTTCCAGTCGCGTTCGGTCTGGGTGAGGCGGGCTTGTGCTTGTGCCAGCTCGGCCTCGAAAGGGGCGGGGTCGATGCGGAATAAGACATCACCTTGCTTGACGGGCTGGCCTTCGGTATAGGCGCGCTTGAGCAGGATGCCACTAACGCGGGCGCGGATTTCCACCTCACGCGAGCCGGTGGTGCGGCCTGCATATTCATAGGATAAGGGCAGGTTGGCGGGTTGGATTTCGATGACGGACACAGCCGGAGGTGGCATTTGCGGCGCTTCGGGCGGGGCGGTGAAAAACAACTTATATAAGCCATAAGCCACGGCAATTGCGATGATGATACCGATCAGCGTAACCCAAAATCCATTGTTATTTTTTTTCATAGCGTACCCATTGTTGAGATGATGATTCATCATAAATCCCTTGCACTATACATACACGTATGTATGATTGTAAATAGAAAATATCATGCATTGCAACATAACCCATTAGCGAGGCAAAGTCATGGTAAGACGAACCAAAGAAGATGCTGAAAAAACACGCGAAATGCTGATTGATGCGGCTGAGGTGGTGTTTGATCGCAAGGGCGTGGCGGCGGCGTCGCTGGAAGAAATTGCCCGTAGTGCGGGGGTAACTCGCGGTGCGATTTACTGGCATTTTGCCAATAAGCAGGATTTGTTTGAGGCGATGCATGAGCGGGTGAAACTGCCGCTGGATACACGGTTTGAGCAAGCATTGCGTGATGATGACCCGCTGGGGGCACTCAAAGAGCTGTGTATCTTTGTATTGCAGAATCTGGCGCGGGATGCGCGGATGCGTCGGGTGTTTGCGATTGTGCAGTTTAAATGCGAACAGGTGGACCAGAATCAGCGGATTGTGGAGCGTATGCAACAAAGGCGCCACGAAGTGATGCAAAAATTTATCCGCGTGTTTACGCTGGCTAAGGAACAAGGGCGTATGGATGCGGGGCGCTGCCCTGAGATGTCGGCGCTGGCGCTGCATGCGTTTATTTGCGGTCTGGTGACGGATTATTTAAGCGGTGAGTGCCGCTATGATATTGAGGTGATGGCACAGCCGTTGGTTGACATGATGTTCAGCGGCATTACGATGCAGGCGCAGCAACCAGCATAGGATGGCGGGGCCATGGCGTATCAGGGTGAGGTGATCTGGATTATCGGCGCGAGTAGTGGCATTGGCCATGCGCTGGCGGTGAAGCTTGCCGACGAAGGGGCAACGCTTATTTTATCAGGCAGGCGTGAAGAGGCGTTGGAGACACTGCGTTTAACGCTCAAGGGCGCGCATAATGTGCAGGTGATGGATGTGGCGGATGCGGCGAATGTAGCGCAGGCGGTGAGTGCGGTGCGGGCGCAGCATGCGCATATCGACCGCGTATTGTTTATGGCGGGTCAGTATGAGCCGATGGGGCTGGACGCGCTGGAGCTGGCGGAGGCCACGCAGATGGTGCAGGTGAATCTGATGGGAGCACTGCATGTGATTGCGGCGCTATGGCCGAGTTTGATTGCGCAGGAATATGCTCAGTTTGTGTTATGTGCCAGTGTGGTGGGGTATATGGGGCTGCCCAACGCGCAGCCTTATGGTGCGACCAAGGCAGGGATGATTAATCTGGCGGAGTCGTTATATCTGGAGGCACCGCCTCATGTGGATGTGAAACTGATTGCACCGGGTTTTGTGCGCACCCCGATGACACAGAAAAATTTGTTTAAGATGCCAGCGCTGATCGAGCCGGAAGCGGCGGCGGCGGCGATTTGTGATAAATTGAGTACGCGCGGTTTTGAAATTCATTTTCCGAAAAAACTAACGCTGGTGATGAAGCTGCTGCGCATGCTGCCTTATGGTTTAAGTTTATGGATGCTTAAGGGGCTGTCTTAGGATAATAAAATGCTTAATGGTCGGCATTTTTATGGATTTTTTATCCTTAGACGCGGTGTGACACAGCACTATTTTACATTGGCTGCGTTAGAGTCGTTCTATGACAATCGTTAGGAGGCTTTATGCGTAGTGCATTGATGTGGATAATCGGTATTCCCATTCCCTTGATTATCCTTTACAATATATTTTTCTAGTCGTTTTTCACGGGTTTAAGTAATTACGTTTCATATCATTGGTAGCGGGAGCAATCCATGCAGGAAAAAAAGAATGTTATTCTGATCGTCGATGACGAGGCGCAGATTCGGAAGATGCTTAGTATTTATCTGGATGCGTCGGACTTTAAGGTCGAGGAGTCGGAAAATGGCAAGCAAGCGGTGCGCATGAGCGCGTCGATTAAGCCGGATTTGATTTTACTTGATCTGGGATTGCCGGATATGGATGGTAAGGAAGTGATTGCGGCGATTCGTAACTGGTCGCAAGTGCCGATTGTGGTGCTGACCGTACGTGCCGATGATGAAGAGGTGGTGGCCGCTTTATCGCAAGGGGCGGATGATTATGTAGTGAAGCCCTTTAATGTCGATGTGTTGCTGGCGCGGATTCATGCGAATTTGCGTAAGGCCGCGGTGAAGGATGCGGGCGAGCCGGAGCTGGTGAATGGGCCGCTGCGCATGGATTTAGTGCGCCATGAGGTGTATTATGATGACGAGAAGCTAGCACTCACCCCCAAAGAATATGATTTGCTGCGCTATTTTATTGTGCATCGGGGCAAAATGCTGACGCATAAACAAATCCTCAAAGAAGTATGGGGCCCTGCACATGCGGAAGACACGCAATATCTGCGTGTGTATGTGGGTCAGCTGCGCGAAAAGATTGATCGCAGCGAGACCAAGCTGATTATGACGGAGCCGGGCGTGGGCTATCGCATGGAGATGGTTGGGTCTGCTGAAAATAAAGCAGCGTAACAGGCTCATTTTTATCTTATTTTAATATAATTAGCGCCGTTACGGCGCGCTATTTTATATCGCTTCTGGCATTTTAAGCTTTCATAGCTTAGGAGATTTTTTATGTCATACCCCTTGATAGCGATTGCCGCGTCGATGCTGCAACAGGCACCCACCCCTGTGAGCCTACAATCCGATGATATAGTTATGATGAAAGCTGTATACCGCGCTGTTTCGCAGCAGGCGCCGGAGCGGGTGCATATCACCTATGATATTTAGGTGATCTTTATGGGTTGGGCCTGCATGCCATACAGAGAGATTATACCGGAGCACCTAAAATGAGATCAATCACCAATTAAGGAGTAACCGTGATGAAAGTAACGCATTATTTATTTACAACCGTTGTTATAGCCAGTGTGCTGAGTGCATGTGGGCATAGCCAAAGTGATCGCGCGCTGAGCGGTGGTGCCATTGGTGCCGGTGCGGGCGCATTGGGTGGCGCAGTTATTGGCGCTAATCCATTGACCGGCGCTGTGGTTGGCGGGGCGGTGGGTGCTGCCAGCGGTGCTCTGACTGACGAGGACGATGTGAATCTGGGCCGTCCGGTCTGGCGTCGTTAAACCGTTCATTGATATGCCTGCCCATTAGAGGCGCTAACTTATTATAGGAGATATTATCATGTTAAATTATGTCATTACCTTTTTTGTTCTTGCCGTGATCGCCGCTATTTTAGGCTTTGGTGGACTGGCCGGAACCTTTGCTCAAATCGCACAGTTTATTGCTGTATTGTTTGTCATACTGTTTGTTGCCAGCCTGATTTATAGCGCGGTAACCGGACGTAGAGCAAACCCGCCGATTTAAGCGAATTCCCTTATTAATCAAACTCCCTACATGGTCATACGGGGAGCCGGTTTTCCGGCTCCCCATTTTTTATGGGGTTTGGTTCAGATGGAGAGCGAGGGGATCGTGAGCATAAAGCGTGCGCCCCCGTTGGAGGGCTCAAGTGTGACGGTGCCGCCGAGCAATTGCATGATAGCGCGGCAAATGGGCAGGCCCAGACCGGTGCCCGCATTTTGATGATCGCTGCGGGCGAAGCGGGTGTATTTTTCGAAGATCGAATCACGGTAGCTGTCGGCGATGCCCTGGCCGTTATCCTGGACTTCGATGGTGACCTGGCCGTTGTCGAGCTGATCGTAGCGGACGATCAGGCTGGGGGGCTCGCCGCCATACTTCACGGCGTTATCGACCAGCAGGGTGAGCGCACGGCACAGAAGTGCTGCATCGTTATGGATGATGATATTTTCGGTGCTCGCTTCGATCAGCAACTGGCAGCCGATGAGACGGTTGTCGAGGACGGTGAGGCAATCCTCGATCATGCTTTTAATGCTGAAATCGGTAGTACGGATGACCACCATGCCATTTTCGAGTTTGCCCATATCGAGCATGTTGGTGATAAAATTATCGAGCCGGTAGGCTTCCTGCAGGGCGGTGGATATCAGCAATTGTTTTTTATCTTCGCCCAGCTTGTTGTGCATGCGCTGATGAATTTCGAGCGAGCCGATAATGGATGCGAGTGGTGTTTTCAGATCATGGGATACGGCGGAAAATAACTGGCGGTGCATGTGTTCGCGGTCATGATTGAAAGACGAATTTTTTGATTTGGACATTTCAGGCCATTCCTTTGCTACTGCTACTCTAGTAGGGGTTGGCACAAAAAACAATGGCGCGCAGGTATTTTTTACCTTGCGCGCCAACTGGCCGAGAGTGCTTGATTATAAACTATGTGATGCCGGGGGACTGACATCCTTAATGCGTAATAAGAAGGCTGCGGCGTGGGGCGAAAATGAGGGTTTCTTCATCCCACTCTTCGGATTCGAGTTCCGGTTCGTGATGTGCCTCGGCAATCCATTCCGGCTCGTCTTCCACCATGTCAAACTCATCATCGAGTATGGCTTGTTCTAAGGGTAAGTCTGTGATTGAAAATTGTTGCTGCGAGTACATGATTTAATCTCCCATGTTTGTGATAGGCACATCTCAACATGAGGGTGATCAGAAAGCAGTATAGATAAATGGCCGCGGTATAAAAAAACAATAAACTGATCAGGTGGCGCTGATCGCTTTTAGTTTTTGTGCCAGCAGCTCGGGATGCAGAGGCTTGCTCATATAATCGTCCATGCCGGATTGCAGACAGCGCTCTTTATCGCCTGCCAATGCATGGGCGGTCACGCCAATGATATGCTGGTGAATGTTTTTGCCCTGCTCGAGCTGGCGGATCTGGCGGGTGGTTTCCAGCCCGTCCATTCCCTGCATTTGCACATCCATTAAAATGGCGAGGTAGGGCTTTTCGCGCTTGTTGACGGCGGATACGGCGTCGGAGCCGTTGCGCACGACATCGACATGATAGCCGATATGCTCGAGCATCATGGTGGCAACCATGACATTGGGGGCGTCATCTTCGACTAACAGGATTACCCCTTCGTTTTTAACGTCTTCGCGGGTGGTTTCGTTGTCGGTGGTTTCATTTGCTGATGTGTCACGTGGGAGGGTGAGGGTGAGGGTGAAGCAGGAGCCATTGCCTTCTTTGCTTTCGACGGTGAGGCAGCCGCCCATCATATCGGCGAGTGAGCGGCAGATGGATAAGCCCAAGCCTGAGCCGCCAAAACGGCGCGTGATGGTTTGGTCGGCTTGCACAAATTTTTCGAATACATCATCGAGCTTGTCGGCGGGAATGCCGATGCCACTGTCTTTGACGGTTATTTTGATGCCCTCATCGGTGGCGTAGGCGTCGACATGGATATAGCCCTGATCAGTGAATTTGAGTGCGTTGCCAACCAGATTGGTGAGGATTTGCTGGATGCGGGTGCGGTCGCCGATGAAACGGTGCGAGCCGGTATGGTCGTGGCATTCCATCTCAAGCCCTTTGGCTTTGGCCTGCTCGGCAAACATCTGACAGATGGTTTCGATCAATGATTCCATGGCAAAGGGCTGAGCCTCTAACTCGATATGGCCCGCTTCGATGCGGCTGATATCGAGCAGATCATTGATGATTTTGAGCAGTAAATCGGCGCTGGAGGAGAGGGTATTCACCATTTCTTGCTGTTTAGCATTCAACTGCGTTTGCCCGAGCAGGTGCGACAGGCCGATGACCGCATTCATGGGGGTGCGGATTTCGTGGCTCATCATGGCGAGGAATTCGCTTTTGGCCTGACTAGCCAGTTCGGCTTTGTCCATGGCATCGATGAGGGCTTGCTTTTGCATTTGGTTTTCACGAGCGAGGCGGTCTTTGGTGAAAGCCGCTTGCATGATGGCGGGTAACAGATCGAGATAGAACTGGCCGGTGTCTTTGACTGCGTAATCGGCTGCGCCTTTCTCGAGTGCGGCGAGCGCGATTTTTTCATTGCCGCTGGCAGTAAGAATAATAATCGGCGGATAATCGGAGAGGGGATCGAGCGTGTCGATCAGCTCCAGCCCCGATATGCCCGGCAGGTGGTAATCGAGCAATACCAGATCATAGGTATGGGCGCGCAGGCGCTCGAGGCCCTCTTCGCCGCTGCTGGCAAGATCGACTTGCAAATTTACACGCTCCATGCGTTTTTGCAGCAGGCGCGCCAGTCCGGCGTCGTCTTCGATATAGAGGATATGATTCAGTTTGCGGGATGAGAGCGGCATATAATTTTAACTCTTGGTTGGCAATTTGACGACCGATAACATTAAGCCCAGCCGTTTGATCGCTTCGGAGAAGCTGGTATATTCGACCGGTTTGGTGACATAGACATTGCAGCCCAGCTCGTAGCAACGGTCAATTTCGCGCGGGTTGTCGGTGGTGGTGAGAATGATAACGGGGATGACCCGCGTTTTCTCGTTGGACTTCACGCGTTTGAGCACTTCGAAACCATCCATTTCGGGCAGGTTGAGATCGAGCAGCATGAGCAATTGCTCAGGCGCGGGATTGGTTTTGTCGCCGCTGAAAAGATAATCCACCGCCTGCTTGCCGGTGACAAAATGTTTCAGCTTGTTGCTGATGCCGGCGCGGCGTAGATTTTTTTCGATTAATTTTGCGTGTCCTTCGTCATCCTCTACCATGAGGATTGTGACATGTTCGTTGATATCAGCCATTTAAGGTCTCCTTTTGATTGTTTTTAATCGGGATGGTGAAATAGAAAGTGGTGCCCTCATCGAGGACGGATTTCAGCCAGATACGACCACCTAACTTGCGCAAGGTAGCATTGACATAGGCCATGCCCATGCCGCTGCCGCGCACGCCGCCGCTGTTACCGGCACGGCGGAAAATTTCGAATACTTTACGCAGGTCGTTTTCGGCAATGCCACGGCCATTATCTGAGATGGAGAAACGCGCTTCGTAGCTATACATGCGCACACCGATATGGATTTCGCCTTTGCGATCGGGCGATAGGTATTTGACCGCATTGTCGAGCAGATTGCCGAATATCTGCTCGATGGCCAGCGGGTCGGTGATGAGGGTGGGCAACTCATCATAGGTGACGGTGATGTCGTGATTGCCGATTTCATGCGCGAGGGACCCGAGGCAGCGCTCGACGACTTCGGTGCAATCGACGGACTCCCGCCGGTAATCACGGCGGCCAATGCGCGACATATCGACAATGGCGCTGGTGAGCTTATCCATGCGTTCTACCGATGCATTGATAAAGCTTAGCGATTCGGGGATATCGCGGCGCAAGGCGGTTTCGAGTAACTGCGCATCGGTGGTGGAGAGCTGGCGCAGGGCTTCATTGACGATGGGTTCCACCGTGTTGAGCGCATGTTCGACTTCGGAGGCGAAGCCTTTTAAATTGACCAGCGGGGCCCGCAGATCATGCGAGGCGATGTAGGTGAAGCCTTCGAGGTCGGTGTTAAGTTGCTCCAATTCTTCCTCGTGGCGTTTTTGCTCGGTGATATCGGCATGCGCGCCAATGAGGCGGGTGATAGCGCCGCTACGATCGCGGGTGCCGATACCACGCGAGAGCATCCAGCGCCATGAGCCGTCGCTGTGTTTCATGCGGAACTGATTGACATATTTTTCGGTAGCGCCATTGACATAATTATAAATGGTATTGCGCATGTCTTCGACATCGTCGGGATGGACGAAATCGATGAATTCATCCCAGTTTTTGACGGTTTCTTCGCTTTCATAGCCAAGCATGCCATTATGCGAAGGCGACATGAGAAAGGTTTGCGTGGTGAGATCATATTCGAAAATGCCATCATTGACCCCGTCCATCACTGCTTTAAAGCGGGCTTCGGTGGCGCGGAATTTCTCTTCGGATTGTTTGGAGCGTTGCAGCATCAGGTAAATGACCAGATTAGCGATAACCAGCGCGCAGATACCAAGACCTGCGCCGACGAACAGCGTCAGCCGGTAGGTTTTTTCCTGCTTATATGCTGCGCGCTGGCGTTTGGTAAGCGACTTGGTTTCGACGTCCTGAATATTATTGACGATCTCACGGATGCGGCCCATCGAGGCTTTGGTTTCTGCCAAATCCTCGACGGTGAGAAAGCGGGTGCCGGAGAAGCGATATCGTTCGAGATGCTCTTTGATGACATTCTGATGATGCTCGACCGCTTTTTTAAGCTCAATCACACGTTCTTGTTGGTGGGGGCTGTTAATGGTGGCGGCATCGAGCATGGCGATTTTGTTTTTCACATCGTTCACCGAGGCATGGTAGGGATCAAGAAATTCGCGGCGGCCACTGAGCAAATAGCCGCGCTGTCCGGTTTCTACATTGAGGTTGCTGATTAACACGTCTCTCACTATTCCCAGCACTTCGTAGGTATGGGTTACATCCTGATTGCGCTTTTCTGTCATTTTAAATTGTTCATAGGTGATATATGTGAACACCACCAGCAGCACGCATGACAAAGCAAACATGAGGAAAAAATATTTGCGGGTGGGGGCCACGCTTTGCAACATACTCGTTTAATCCCTACTTGCTGCTACTTTGCCTGACGCAAAGCGGGCGGCTGCTTTGTGCATGCCGCCCGACTGTTTTAACTAACTCAATTAAAAAATCAGTAGTTTTTATTGCGTTCGGCAGAATCTTCCACTGCTTCACCGCCATGCTGAACGTCTTGGCCCAAGCCTTCCATGGTGTTGCAGCCTGCCAGAACCGGCAAAAATAACAGTCCAACCATCAATCCCAATAATGCTTTCATCTTTCGTCTCCGTTGTTTGTGTTGATATTGATATCGTGTGCCTTGTCACTCTAGCGCGTGCTATGTAAGCCAGCGATAGGGCGCTAGGGGACGGGCTATAAAAAAACCATAAAGATGAAAGTTTTAGAAACGGTAGGACAAGGTAATAGCGCCAAATTGCGGGGCTTTGTCCTGCTCTTCATATTCTTTGGTCATGAAGACATGAGTGTAGCTCAGGCGGGCATCGCCCCAGGTGAGGGTGCCGCCCAATTGCAGGCTGCCGACGAAATTTTCTTTGTTGACGCTGTGGCTGTCGCGGAAGGTATTACCATCGAGAAAAATGTTGCGGGCGACGGCGCGGCCTTCAATGGTGGTGAAGAGGTAGCCGCCCATTTCTTTGGTGGGAATGAAGAAATCCGAACCGGGTAGGCTGGGACGGATACGTGGCGGGCCGTAATCCGCTGGTAAATCGTAACCTAAACGGAAGGTAGCGCCCACGGACGCGTTGGTATCGACATTGCCGAAATTGACGCCGACATGCGGCACCGCATCGACACCGACACCGAAAGGTGTGGCCTGCAGAATGGCGCGCCATTTGCGCTCATAAGCGAGGTTGATGCCGACTTCATTTTCGAGCTGATTATGCCAGCCATAGGGATAGGGGCTGTCGATGACTTCATGCACAAATTTCTGCGTTTGCTCGGCCATTGAGGAAGGGCCTACCATGCCGATGGTCAGTACGACATTATCGAGTGTGCTACCGGTATCAGATACTAACCCCAACGAGCCATAGAGCCAGCCGGCATAGGGGCGGTCATCGGCAATGACATTGTAGCTTGATAAATCTTCGGGGGCGAACATGCTTTGGCCGATGGCAACGCTGACGCGCTTGCTGCCCTCTGGCGAGAACATCGGCAGCCATGAGGCGGCGTCATTGACCCATTCGGGCATGTTTTTCTCAGAGGATAACCATGCAGCCCGAAAACCATTGGTGTAGCCTTCGTCGGTACCGGCGAAGATATCATTTTCAAAGATGATATTCACAATGCCTTTGTCGTCTTCTTCCATGCTGTTGGCATGGGCAAGAGAGGGAGCCAGACCAGCCAGCATCACCAGACAGGGAATCAGGGGATATGTACGCATTAGCGGTTTTTAGTGTAAAGCGGACGATTAAGCAAGCCGTCAAGGAAGGAACTTCCGACTTCACCAATATGGGAAGTGAAGGGGCTGCTGCGTGCTTCGGCCAGCTGGACGGGGATGGTGTCGAGTTTTTCAACACAATGGCCCATCAGGCGGAAAAGGACTACCAGCATCACCAGCAGCCCACCGATGACTGCTGCGAGAGCAATCAACGGTGAAAAGCCGGTGGCTATTAAGAGGCTGTAGCCCAGATAGAGAAGACTGCTCATGAGTAATGCGACGGTGATTACCGCTAACATTGCCAATGCCAGTAAGACGGCCATGGCGGATACCAATTGGTGCCATACCGGCGTGATTTGGGCCAAGTTGCGGCGTAGCATCACCATGCCAGCCACTTTGCCAATCAATGTTAGTGCGATAAAGCGCATCACGTGCATTCTCCCCTATATTTTCTTATTAGCGACGAATGAGCAGGCCAAGAATCACGCCAGCGCCCAATGCGATCAGGCTTGATTGCACGGGTTTGTTATGAATCTGGTCGTTCACGACTTCTTTTACGTGGGCCAGCTCGTCGGATGCGGAATCGAGCATGTTGCGCACGCTGGTGCCTGCACGGTGTGCTGCGTTTTCTGCATCGGTTTTAACATCGCGCAGGCTGTTTTTAACTTCGGTTGTTGCAGTTGACATGAGATTTCTCCTTATCAGTGGTTAGCTTGCAGACCACAATGATCTGCGGGATTGGCACACTGTGGCAGAGCCCATCTAAGGAAGCGATGAGCAGAAAGGGGCAAATGTATAAAAATGGAATAAGTCAAAACGGGGTGAATAAAAAAAGACCCGCAGGGAATAATCCCATGCGGGTCATGGCTCTTGGGTAGGGATACATACTGCTTACACAACTATGCTTTCATTTACGCTGCGGCAGGCAGACTGCGCTCCATATTGCGGATATAATTTTCGACCAGCTGCCAGGCAATGCCGTATTTGGCCTGCACGAGCAATGCCAGCCGGTGCCGCTGAGGGCCTATATCATTGAGCTCCTGAATGGATAATTTATGCCACTGTGCCAGCAAGCGCGAGCGCAGGGTGGGCCAATGACAGGCTACGCTGTCGTTGGCTGACTGATCTATTGCCAGTGATGAAGTGATCATAACGCAAACTCCTTCGATGTAGGGGATTGCCCGGTGCAAGGGGAGCCTACACCGGGCAACTAAGACTGCGCGACAGCGTCATAGCACGAGTTTATGCAGCCTTATTCTTGCTGCGGTAGTTATTCGATGCTTCTAACTCTTCTACGCGTTTGGACGCTTCTTCCTTCGCAATGCCGTATTTTTCTTGCAGCTTGCCAAGGAATTGATCGCGCTTACCGTTGTACAGGGCCACTTCATCATCGGTCAGCTCGCCCCAGGTTTCTTTCAATTTCCCTTTGAATTGATTCCAATTGCCTTCTATTTGATCCTTGTTCATTTCATTCTCCGTTCGTTGTCTTCTTGGTTAATCAAACGTGCAACCTCGCGGCTACATCCCCATTAGAGCGCCAGACGTATTGCTTTGCGATTAGGCTGTGTGGGCTGCTGCGTAAATATGCTGTAAATATTATTGATGCTTTATGATTTTCTTATAGGGAGGCGCGGCGCTCCTAGCGCTTCTTTATGCGGCTTTACTTAAGCTTAACGCTATATGAAACCAAGAGAAGGAATCGCATCATGCATCATCCCGCCCCGCAGTCTTCACGTGAGCATCGCTTGCAGGCAACACTCGATCGGCTGCAGCAGTTATTGTCTAAATACCGTGATTTATTGCGTGAAGATGGGCTGACACAGGGTGTGGAACGCCTGATTGCCTGGATGCAGCAGTGGGAAGATGGGCAGCATTCTGTGGAGCCGCATATTAATAAAGAAGGGCAGGCGCTGCTAATTGCGTTGCATGATGCGCTGGAGCAATCGGCGCGTGAATATATGCGTATTGAGAGCGAAAGCCCTGCCATTGCACCCGCAAAAGTGGAAGCAAAAGCCCCGCGCTTTGCCGAGGCAAGCCGTGAGGTGAGCGATATTATTCAACAATTGCTAACTGATCATACCGAGCCGACAACCCTTTAATAGTTTATGCAAGGAGCCTGCTATGTCTACGATGTCTGTGCCTACTCAGCTTGATATTATTGATTTTATGAATAGCCGTTTTCCGCAGGAACTGCCGATGATGACGCTGGCGGATAAGCGAAGTGAAAAGGATGCGAAAGCATCGCTCAAGCCCACCAGTCGAAATGGTTAGTGCTTAGCGTCCCATGCCATATAATGTGGCCTTATGCTGCCTTAGGGGCTGCCCCATGAATAATCCGGCTTGAGTTGGCGAAGTGCGGATTCATCTGCCGCTGCCATTAATTCCAGCGTGGGATCGGTCTCTGTTACCATTTCAGTAGGGATATTATATTTCTTCCGTCTTTTTTGCGCATTTGGGGATGCGGCATGGATCACGATATCCGGCTGCGTTAAACGGATGACCTCATCCACTGGCTGTTTGTCACAGATATCGAGTTGCACTTTTTTGACGTCTTGTTACTTAATTTGGTGTGGCGTGCGTGAAGTGGTAATGACTTGATTATCTTTTCTCAACACTTCGAGCAAGGCATTGCCGACATAACCGGTGGCGCCGATGAGGAGCATTTTATACAAATATACTTTCACTTTTTGCCATGCTTGCGGCCCTTGATGCGCCGTGTGTAACTTGCAGATTGCAGTGATGCAGCGTTTGTAATAACCCATTTAAGGCTTCCTGCGCATGGTCATGCTGCATCAAGGGCGTATCGCTACGCAAGCTTAGTATGGCTAAATCTTTGGTGCCATCGCTTTTATTGTAGTCACGTTTGAAATCACTGTTTTCGATAAAATGGCAATCGGGGTCGCTGTCCGTTTGGGGGTTTTTGCCAAAAGGCAAATAAACGCAAGCGCCGTGCACCAGCCGTTGCTCGCCGCCTGAATGCAGTTGCGTGACCAGTGGGCCGGGGGATTTGGCAAGGTATTTGGTGAGTGCTGTGGAGTAATAGCCGGTGCCGGTAAAGTTATAGAGCGAGGGCGATTGGGCAACGGATTTTTCGATTTTATACAGATCACCTACATCTTTCATGCCCATATGCGCGGCCAATTCTTTGGCTTTTTCCAGCGCGCGCTGCGGATCATACCCGCTGTCGGTGCGTGCGTAATCGAGAATAACATTCGCGGCGGCGTGATCGCGCACATTGATGGCCAGCATATCTTGTCCGCCAACCAGATGAAAATGCTGCTTACGGACCTTATCATTGAGCGACAGGCTTTTTTCGTTAGTGAAATCGAGGGTTTGGCCCACCGGTATATCTACCAGCAATAATTTTTTCTGCTGAGACTGCGCTTCGAAGCGGGTGTAGTCGATTTCATCGCGTTGCAGGCGGAAAAAGAAATAACCTTCATCGCTTATTTCGATGCGGTCAGTTACTTGTTCGCGCATGGCGTCGGGTAGCGCTGCTAATGCCTGATTGATTTTGGCAAACACTTGCGGATCAGGGACCTTCTTTGCATTGTGCTGCAGCTGAGGCGGCAGGTGAGTGTATTCCTCGATACCCAGCAGCGGTTTGCCGCTCTCCCAATCGCTGGGGCTGGTGCGATCCTGCTCGCGCTGGGCGCGGATTTCATCGGCCAGCGGGTAGCGCAGGATATATTCGAATACAGCTTCTTTGGCGCCGCCATATTTGAGGGAGGGCACCCCGTCTTCGTAACCATGCAGGCGCTCAAGGGTGCTGCCGAGGCCTTTGCCATCGTCGCGTATGGTAAGGAGCTTTTCTTTCACATCAGGATAGGGCGCCATTAGTTTTTGGAAACGATCCTCGAAAGGGTTGAGCACAAAACAGATGTTGGACAACAAGGCGTAGATGGTAGATTCTTTGATGGCTTCCGCTTGCGGGTGGTGCTGTTGTTGCATCCAGTCGCCGAATTTGGCGATTTCCTGCACCGCATATTCGAGGCGCTGATACATCTGATCTTTCAGATCAGGATTTTTATCGAATAATGTTTGATATGCGTAGAGGTGGAAGCATAGGGCAATTTGTTCATAGTTATTTAGCAGCGGGTTTTTATCTTTGTTGTTGGCTAAATTAATATCATTACCCCATTGTTTAAATATTTCGCTAGTGGCTTCCATGTCATAGAGAAACCAATTATGGAAACGGTCATGAATGGCGGGTTTAAAGTTGGTGGCAAGTGCTACAATTAACGGGTGTTGCGCTGCTGGCAGATTGCCGTAGCAGCTTTTATTATAGGCCTCGAACGCGTCGCAAAATTCATTTGACAGGATCATGGCGGGATTATGATCGGTATAGCCATCATGCGTGTGTTTCATCAGGGCGAAGCGGAAGGGAATATCTTTATGCCGGGGGGTGGCGATGGCACTAAAGCCGACGCCACCGACTTCTGCCTCGAAATTGGTGAAACCATAACGGCTGGTGACGGGCTTACCGTGCCACGGGTCGCGCAGTAGCACCGGTGTGGAGGAGAGAACCGCACCGATCATCATGGCGCGCTGGCGCATATAATCGGCGGTATCGACGGGGGTAAAATCTACCGGCTGGGTGAAGGCCGCTTCGGGGATGTGATGCTGCTCTATCATTGCCGTCTTTACGGCATCGAGGCTGTATTTGTGCTGGCGCAATAATGCTGCGAAGGCGTCGGCGGGCAGGTCATGCGTGGCGGCGACCTGCTGATAACTTGCGATGGTGTTGATCAGGTAATTCTCGGCTTCGATTTGCCCTTGATGGCTACTGATTTCATCTTCCATACGCGCAGCGAAGCTTTCCCCCACATGTAAATGCGCTAATTCGCTGGGCGAGCCAAAGAATGTATGGACTTTGGTTAATTCAGGCGGTGTAAACATGTATTCTCTCCAGCGCTATCGAGGCTGTGTCATAACAGGGCTGTGTTACGGATTGATGACTGATTTTGATTTTTCTTTTTAAGAATGGGTGATTTGGGAATTAACCTATTGTTCTTTTTATTTTAATTCCAATTATCTTTAACGAATGACGAGCCTGGCTGCATAATATTAAGATAAATTTAACCTATCTGGCCTTACATTCTAAGGGTGGCTTATCGTGTTGAGCTATTGGTGCGCTCAATCATTCAGCCAAACACACAGCAATAATAATCACAATGGTTAATGATATTTAACTAAATATTAATAAAATTCTGCTTTAATTTTATTAATATCTACACTTATGGGGGGCATATGCGGTATTGGGTTTCAGGGTTGGTATTTTTCCTTTGTTTGGGCGCGATGCCTTTAATAATGCCTGCCGGCTCGGCAGAGGCGGGCTTTACGTTGCCGAATGTGGGCAAGGCCTGTTTGCCAGAGCGGGCACAGCCCAGTTATAACTGGTCGACGGGTTCTGCTTTATCGGATGCGGATATGCCATCGTGTCATTGTCCGCCGAAAGAGATGTGTCCGCAAACGGTGCAGGAATGGAAAGACCATCCGCGCATGCCGGGGTTCTTAGCGAATAGTTGTTGTAAAGAAAGCCAGCTAGGAAGTTGTCAGGTGATGTTTCAGGCTTCTACTGTTTCATGGTGTCCAGACCGTATCCAAACAGAATCTGAGCCGATTACATTTTGTATGCAGAGCCAAGCTCGTTCGGGTGGTGACGCGGTTAAACGAGAAAAGGCGGAGCAACATTTGAATGACTGTATGGCTACTCAATGCAAGGCCAAAATTGCCGCAGTACAAAAGCTTCAGACCACGCCTATTTATCCAAACTATCCTTATTATCCTGAAGGCACGGATATTTCAGAGATTGAATTGCCCGCTAATATGGTTTTGGAAGAAAAAACAACGAAAAGCAATTTTCTGCGGGATTATATGGTCAGTTTTACTGATGTATTAAACCTTATTTATACGCCCATCTTAAGCACTAATAATAAAATTTTTCTCGATAATGCCAAAATTGAAGGCCATTTTATAGTGGCGAACCCTACCAATGCCTATGGCTCTTATCATGAAATATCATCTGTTCTATTGAAGGAGGCGGTGAGTTGCCAGTCACAATGCCGTAGTGAGGCTGCCAAGGAAATTGACCCTACTTTATATCGGAGCGCCAATGTTGATAAGCTGCTCAGCTATTTGAAAGTCGATCAGGATAATATTCTGGGCTATTCTTTGCTTCGGCAGCGCGAAATAGCAAAAGCTATTTTCCCGCAATATATAAATCTTCAACAGAACTGGGCAGAGTCTGTCAATGCACGCAAGCAAAGGCTTCAACAGTATTTACAATCCAATCCAGCTGTATCAATATTGAATAATGATGGATTGAGTGATCACCTAAGCTGCATAGATAGCAGCACTGCGGATATTTGTTATGCTGCGCTGGTCAATAATGGGAGTTGCGCGACCTGCTTATCACCTGACACGCCGATTTTGCTTGGGGATGGCTCGAGTAAGGCGATTAATCAGCTGGCTGAGGGCGATGTGGTCAAAAGCGCTTATGATACAGTAGCGAAGGTCAAAGAAATTATCATCAAAGACTGGCCGGTGCTGACGCTCTACAGCATCAATAATGGCGCATTGC